>CAYZNK010000004.1:0-1524 GCA_964479955.1 uncultured Candidatus Saccharibacteria bacterium | reverse complement strand
ACTTTTCCTTTTTTATAAAAAAAGGTTTAGTCGAGGACCGTCCTCGACTGGATTCCGACTGGATTCTCGACTAAGTATCAAAATCAGCTATATATTTAGATTGAGTTTTGTTTTATGGTAAAATATGTTAAAAGTTGTTGATTTGTATGAAAAAAATAATTAGATATTGGCATTCAAAATTAAATATGCCAAAACATAATTTAAATTGGCACAAGCAAGACATGGATGATGAGTTAAAAGAATTTAAAGAAGCTGAAGACTTGTTTAATAAATGGAGTGAGTTGTCAGACGTTGTCTATACATATACAAGAGCACTTTGGTCCGGGCATGACAATATTCTTTTTCCTTTTAGGAAAAGGTACTTTTATTTAGGCGCTTTGTATATGTTTCCTAAATATACATTAAGGTGGAAATTTTTTAGAATATTAGGAAAAAAATTTGATCAAAACATAAAAATAACTGAAGTTAGAAATCCTAAAAACCATGATAAATTAAGAGAGATTGCATTGAGATATAATTTGGATCCTATAAAATTTACAGAAGAGGCAAGGAAGCAAGAACGCTACTGGATATTTTTAAAATAAATAGCAAGTCTTGAAATAGTGCTTGCGATTCTATGCTTTAAAACTTTGAATTAGACGGAGGCTTTTTAAGGCCTCTTTTTAGTTCGAATTTTTTATGATAGGATGCTGATATAAAATTTATATAATTAAAAAAATAACAAAAGGAGAAAGTATGAAAAAAGAGATATTATTTATCACGAGCAATAAGAAAAAGGCGGAAGATGTAAAAGCTATCACCGGATTGGATATTATGGCAAAAAGCCTGGATATCCCTGAAATACAAGCGTTGGATGTTGCAGAAGTTGCCGAAGCTAAAGCTTTGTCCGCTTTTCAATTGACGGGGCAGCCGGTCATTGTTGATGATACTGGGATGAGCATCGAAGCCCTCAATGGTTTGCCGGGAGCTTTAGTGGCTTGGTTTTTGGACGCTCTCGGGCCGGAAGGAATTCTCAAGATGCTCAAGTGTGAAAAAAATCGCAAAGCGTCAGTTTCCACATGCATTGCTTATGCCGATGAAAATGGCGCTACTGTTTTCACGGGAACAATTCATGGAAGCATAGCTGATTCATTACGAGGGGAAAATGGATTTGGCTACGATCCTATTTTTATCCCGGATGGCCATGACAAAACTTATGCCAAAATGACATCCGCAGAAAAAAATGAGATATCAATGCGAAAAATCGCCTTGTTAAAGTTCAAAGAATTTATGGCAAAGCAGACATAGCGTCAGAGTGTCGATTTAGATTGGATAATAGATGCAGAGGTTTTATCGGTTTTAATAACTTTGATAGCTCTCTTTTTTTATTTCTTTCAAATCTAAATCAGGAATATAAATATATTCCTTTTTCATTCATAAAAATAGTTCTAATGTCCCGGACTACTTCGTGCTATTTAAAATCATTTTTGCCTCTGTTTGACGCAAGAGGACTTTGTGTAGTATAGTTTTAGGAGTTAGGGGAAA
>CAYZNK010000003.1:0-135663 GCA_964479955.1 uncultured Candidatus Saccharibacteria bacterium | reverse complement strand
GCTCCGGTGGTAGGATTCGAACCTACAACCCGCTCCTTAACAGGGAGACGCTCTACCATTGAGCTACACCGGAATATGGCTTTATGATAATTTATATTTTTTATTTTTTCAAGTCCTTTATATTATCTATTAATTCTGTTAGAATGTAAAATACAGATATTATAACTATGATTATAGATGATGTAAAAATTAAGATTTCTGCCGGAAACGGAGGAGGCGGAGTTGTTGCTTTTAGCAAAACAAAAATGGTTTTGGGGCCAACCGGCGGAAATGGAGGCAAAGGAGGCGATATTTATTTTGAAGGCGTTTCTGATTTGACTGCATTAAGACAGTTCCGCTACAAAAAAGAAATTGATGCCGAAAACGGAGGAGATGGAAATTCAAGATTAAACGACGGCAAAGACGGCAAAGATATTGTTTTGCATGTGCCCGTGGGAACCGTTGCAACTAATTTAAGCAATGGAATTGTTTTTGAAATAACAAAAATTGGACAAAAAGAGCTTGCGGCAAAAGGAGGCAGAGGCGGAAAGGGAAATTTTCTTTTCAGGTCTTCAATAAATACAACTCCAAAACAATCCCAGCCAGGAAAGCCAGGCGAATCTTTTGATATCCGCCTTGAGTTAAAACTTATTGCAGATGTTGGGTTTATAGGACTGCCAAATGTTGGAAAGTCGTCTTTGTTAAACGAACTTACAAATGCAAAAAGCAAAGTTGCAAATTATGCCTTTACAACCTTGGAGCCAAACCTTGGGGCATATTATGACTTGATTTTAGCCGATATTCCGGGTTTAATAGAGGGGGCATCAGAAGGAAAAGGTCTTGGCATTAAATTTTTAAGGCACGTTGAGCGCACAACCGTTTTGTTCCATTTTATATCTTCAGACTCCCCTAACCCCATGCAGGATTACAAAACAGTAAGAAAAGAGCTGGAAAACCATAATAAAATTCTTTTAGAAAAACCAGAATACATTTTTTTGAGCAAATCAGATATTGCAAGCCAGGAAAGCATTAAAAAAATTCAAGAAAAGTTTAAGAAATCATTGAAAAAAGACGCCATGCCTGTTTCCATAATAGACGCAGAAAGCGTGAATGATATTAAAAAAATACTTAACAAAATATTAGAAAATAAAAAAATTATTAATAATTAAAAAAAATGCATTTAATTTTAACAGACGAAAATTTTGAACAGGAATTAAGAAAATCAGACAAACCAGTTTTGGTTGATTTTTTTGCAACATGGTGCGAACCGTGCTCGGTTTTGGGTCCGATAATAGAAAGTGCGGCAAAATACCTTGAAGGCAAAATTGTTTTGTCAAAGTGCAATGTTGACGAAATTCCCATGACAGCAAATAGGTTTAGCATAGACAGGATTCCAACTGTAATTTTATTCAATAAAGGAGAACCGGTGGACAGTTTTATAGGATTGATGCCAGAGCCTGCCATAAAAGAATGGGTTGAAAACGCCCTTAAAAAAATGCAAGGCAACAGTTCTCCCGAAGACGTCCAGCAGGCAAAAGATGACTTTAAAAAGAAAAGCCAGGAATATGCAGAAGACAGCGGTTTTAACCTTAATCCTGATGAAAAAACCGTTGAAAGGGTAATCAACGGACTATTTGAAAATGAAAAAAAACACGGCAAGAAATATTGCCCGTGCAGAAGAGTAACAGGAGACCCGGCAGAAGACGAAAAAAAAATCTGCCCCTGCTACTGGCACAAAGACGAAGTTTCTAAAGACGGGCATTGCTTCTGCAAACTGTTTGTAAAATAAAGTTTTCAAACAAAATGCGGGGTAGCTGCCCCGCATTTTGTCGCAAAGTTATTCGCCGCATCCACAGCCACAATCACAATCCGGTCCGCAGCTGCATTTTTCAGTGTTAGCGCATCCGCACTTGCATTTGCAATCACTCCCGCAATCGCATTTTTTTTGTTTTTCTTTTTGCATATAACTTTATAATTTTATTTTAATAATTTCGACTTTTTTCTACTGTACAATAGCTTCATAAGTCTTAAATATTTCCGGAGAAATTATTTGCTGATAAGAAACTTTCTGCGGATCATAAGTCACTTCAAAAATATTTGGCAATTTAAATTTTACACTGCTCACTCCTTCTATTTTTTTCAATTCGTTTATTACCAAAAAGGAATGTCCGGAACAAGGTATTTGAACTGCCAAAGATAAACTAACATCACTCTCTCCTGTTGGCATTTTGCCATAACTCACATTAGCCATTGCAGGAAAGACCACAAAAAACATAAGCAAGTTAACCAATATGGTGGCAGAATATAATATCGTCAAATATTTCCATCTGCTTTTTATCCCGGAAACACAGAGACATTTTTTGCTTTTTAAATAAATTACAGCTGAAAACGTGGCAAAGACAAAAGATAATATTATTAAAAACTCAAAGAAATAAGGAATTAACAAAATATCTTTTGCCAAGGCTGTGGCTCCAACCGCTCCCATGGCTGAAAAAATAACAAATGCTATGCAGAAACTATGGGGTAAAATTCCGTAGGCAATGCCTTTTAAAAATCCTTTTTTATCGGCATTACTGCCATTGACTGGTCCGCAACAAGAATTTTGATTTTTCATATTTTTATTTGTTAAACAAATTTGTAACTTTTAAAATCTCATTTGTCATTTCTTTTTTCTTTTTTTCATTACCAGAAGACACTGCCTTTCTAAAACAGGTATTCAAATGATTTTCCATAAGCATTTCATGGGCTGACCTCAAAAGGCCTATGACAGCCAGATTTTGCTGCATAATATCAATGCAGTATGTATCCTGATTTGTCATATCAATAATTTTTGTAATTAAGCTTTGCGCTTTTTTAAAATTTATAAGCGCTTTTTCCTTATTGTTTTTTTTCATATTATTTTTAATTAATTATATTGACCTATACCTATGGTATAGGTACTATACTACAATTGTATTCCAAGCAAATGATGTTGTCAATAGGGGAAACAAAAAAACAGCCCTTCGACTACGCTCAGGGCTGTTTTTTTTGTTTTTATCAATAATAATCTTTTACTTTTCTTATTTCATCGTGCCTTCTTAATTTTTCCAAAGCTTTTGCCTGTATCTGCCTTATTCTTTCTCTTGTGACTCCAAACTCCTCCCCTGTTTCTTCTAATGTATGCATTATTCCGTCTTCCAAACCAAACCTCATTCCCAGAATTTTCAGTTCGCGCGGAGTAAGTTCGCTGGAAATTTCTTTTAACCTGTTTTTTAAAAGTTTTCTTGAAGCTTCAACGTTTGGAGCCATTGTTTTGTCGTCTTTTATAAATTCCGCTAAAACGCTGTCCTGTTTATTTTTGTCTTCTCCAACAGGAGTTTCCAAAGAAACCGCCTTTTGGGCAATTTTTCTTATGTGGTGCACCTTATCAACTTCCAAACCCATTTCAGCTGCTATTTCTTCTGCCAAGGGCTCCCTGCCCAATTCCTGCAAAAGGCTTTTTCTTACTTTTGTATATTTTGAAATTGTCTCAATCATATGCACTGGAATCCTGATGGTTCTTGCCTGGTCAGCCAAAGCCCTTGTAATTGATTGCCTTATCCACCAAGTGGCATAAGTTGAAAATTTGTATCCTTTTCTCCAGTCAAACTTTTTAACCGCCTTAAACAATCCCAGATTTCCCTCCTGAATCAAATCAAGCAATGTCAAATTCGGAGACCTGCCAACATATTTTTTTGCGATTGAAACAACAAGCCTAAGATTTGCCAAGGCCAGCCTGTTTTTTGCATCTTCATCTCCCGCTTCTATTCTTTTTGCCATCTCTTTTTCCTCTCTTGCCGACAAAAATCCCGATTTGCCAATTTCCTTCAAATACATCTGGATAGGGTCAATCTTGCCAATCAAAGCCTTTTTTGCCTTCTTTTCTTTTTTTGTTTTTGTTTCCAAAAATTCCTGCACTTCTTTGATTTCAATTCCCCTTTCCCCAAAGTTATCATAAAGACTTTCAAATTCTTCCACATTTTTTTCAACATTTGGAAATGCATATAAAATTTCCGAGGTTGTGACAAAACCTCTTTCATTTCCCTTTTTTATAAGGCTTTCCAAAAGTTTTGGGTCTGCAAGCTGTTTTTTAACCCTTTTTTTAGGAGGTTTGGAAACAGCCCTTCGACTTACGCTCAGGGTTGTTTTTTTAATCTCTTTCTTCTTCGCAGGCAAAACTTTTTTTGGTTTCTTCATTTTTTTTGGTTAAAATGTAATTCTTTTGCTTTTTTATCAAACTCTTTCAAGCATTCTTCGTTTGAACAGTCTAAATCTTTTTTTAATTCTCCTGAAAGCCTGCATAATTCATTTTTTAATTCTAACTTTTTTAACTGCAAAAGGCAAAGCTCAAACTCATTATCTCCATCGTCTTCAAGCTCCACTTCTGCTTTGAAAAAAAGCCTGTCCAGATAATCCTTGTATTCTTGCGACTTTGAAATATCCGCAAACATTGCCTTCAATTTCTCTTCGGTGTTTGGCTCTTCTGACGCAAACACAGGCGCAGATATATTATTCAATTCATCTAAAAGATTTCTGTTTTTTTCAGTAAAAAGGCAGAACTCCGGCTGTTTTATAAGGTTAAGATTGTACGGATTTTTTAAAATCAACGAGATAATTTTCTCCTCTAAAAGCTTTTTCCTACCTTCTTGCGTAAAGTTATTTATATTATTACTTTTTTGAGAATAAGGCAAGCCTTTTGCATCGCCCACCGCATCCGGAATATTTTCTATTTTTATGTTTTTTAGTTCCTCTGCAACCGACTCAGGGCTAACTTCCAGCATTTGAGATAGTTTTTGCGTCCAGTGAGACTGCTCAATTTTGTTAGGAATTCTTCTAAGGGCGGGCAATATTATCTTTGAAATTTCTTTTTTTCCTTGAGCCGACTTTTTATCAAAATGGGAAAATGCCGTGTCAAAATAATAATCCATTATTGCTCTGGCGTTTTTTACGGACTCCTCCCAATTTTTCGGATTTTCCAAAATTATTTCAGCCGGGTCTTTTGCGTTTGAATACGTGTCAATTATCTTAATATTAAAACCCTGATTTTCGGCAAGGTTTATGCCCCTTTTTGTTGCAGAGTCCCCCGCCAAATCCATGTCAAAAGCCAAAAGCAGATTGTCTGTATACCTTTTCAAAAAGTTCAAATGGTTGCCCGTTAAAGCAGTGCCCGATACAGCCACGGTGTTTTCAAATCCAGCCTGATGACACATTATGGCGTCCGTGTATCCTTCTGTTAAAACACACTGATTGCTTTTTCTTATGGCAACTTTTGCATTATTTATTCCGTAAAGCACATTGCTTTTGTCATAAAGCATTGTGGCTGGAGTATTTATATATTTTGCTCCGCCCGCTATTGGATTATTTTTATCGTTTTCCTTAAAAATCCTTGCGCCAAAACCGATTACCTGCGAACTTATATCAAAAATTGGAAAAATAATCCTGCCCCTAAACCTGTCATAGGTTCTGCCCAAATTTGAACCTCCTTTTTCTGACATAACAGCCAGGCCTGCTTTTATTATTTCATCCCTGTTATATCCCCTTCCAACAAGAAAATCAGACAGTCCCTGCCATGTATCAGGAGAGTATCCCAGCCTCCACTTTTTAATTGTTTCTTCCAAAATTCCCCTTTTTAAAAGATAATCTTTTGCCTTTTTACCCCAATCGCTGGCTGATAGTTGTTTTTCAAAAAAAGAAGCTGACAATTCGCAGATTTCATACAGCCTCTGACGCTCTGTCCTTAACTGCGGATTTTCTTTTTTTAATTCAACGCCTGCTTTTTTTGCCAAGGTTCTCAAAGCATCTCCAAACTCAACGCCGTCAATTTTCATCATAAAGTCAAAAATAGACCCTCCAAGCCCGCATCCAAAACAATGCCACATTTGCCTTGCAGGAGAGACAAAAAAAGACGGCCCCTTTTCAGAATGAAATGGACAAATCCCCCTGTAGTTGATACCCGTCCTGGTTAGTTTTACATAAGAACCCACAACATCAACTATATCCAGTTTGTTTTTTATTTCTTCTATTTGCGAGTCCATTTTTAAAATATTTGATATTTAAAAAATTTGCGTAAAAAATTCATAGCCAAAAAAAACACCGGCATTCAAAGATGAGTTAATGCGACTTTACAACAACAAAGCAATCTATGACTTCACCCTTATTTCTTCTGCCAGCTCTTTTAAGGATTTAAGGTCTGCCTGGGGGCCCATAAGTGTGGTTACGTAGCCCGGATACTTTTCAAAAAACAATCTATCTTTTGCAACTATTTGCTTGAACTCATCATCTAATCCATACATTGGATAAAGTTTTATATGGGCATGATTAACCCCCATTCCCTCCATTACCATAGCTACTCTTTTGGCCCCTAAAGATTTTTCTAAAATATTTCCCACTGTTTTTGAAGCCATCATCAATTTTTGGTAAATTTCGTCTGGCATTGAAAAAACATAAGATTCAAAATGAGACTTTGGCAGAACAAGGCTCATTCCCCTTGTATTTGGATTCATGTCCAATATGGCAACAAAGTTTTCATCTTCCCATATTTTGGCAGAATCAATTTCTCCCTTTATAATTTTGCAAAAAACGCAATTATCCATAATATTGTTAATAAATTATTTTATTTTATAAACCAAATTAACGGTTGCCCTAATTTCCTGCTCTCCTGTCTGAATTTGCGGGGAGACAGAATCTTCTACGGCTCCCCCCATTCCTACTGCTTTTGTGGAATATGAAGAAACCGGACTGTAATAGCTGTTTTCATAAACATTGATTATATCTCCCAGTTTTATGCCCGACTGCTCAGCCAAAACTCTTGCTTTTTCCTTTGCCTGCGCTATTGCCTTTGCTCTTGCATTTGCCTTAAATTGCTCTGCATCGTCAATTTCAAACTGCAGACTATTTACAATATTAGCTCCATTTTCAGTCCCCACTGTTAAAATATTGCTGATTTTATTAAAATCTCTTATTTTTACTTCAATATTTTGGCTTATTGTGTATCCGTCTGGTATTCTGCCCTCCTTTTGGGTCCAATTATACTGAGGACTAACAGAATACTGGGTTGTCTGTAAATCTTTGTCTTCAATACCTAAATTTTTAAGCTCCTGTATTATCTTATTCATTGCAGAAACATTTTTTTGGGTTATCTCGCTAACCGAATTGCCGTTTGTTTCAATCCCCAAAGTTACTGTTGCAATATCCGGAACAGCATAAACTTTTCCTTCCCCTGCCACGGTAATCTGGTTTTGATTTTGTAAATTAAGCGTTTTAAAACCCAAAACCAGTTCAGACGCCAAATACAGACAAATTGCAACAACTAGCAAAGCTATGATAGCAAAAAACCTGTTTGATAAATCAAATCTTTTTTGTTCTGTTTCCATTTCCATTGTTTAAAAAACAAGCTGCCAAACCGACCCATCCCATGTTTGGGGCAATCCAGCGCCTGCCTTATTTAATTTTTTATACTGCCATTATACTTCTTTCAATTTAAAAATACCAGCTGTCCCATACATTTTTTATTCAAATATGAAAACCTTATCAATTGAAGACTTTAAAGCTTTTGCAACCTCGTATGCTAAATTTAATGAAGGATTATATTTCCCTTGTTCTAAAAAAACAATAGTTTCCCTTCTTACGCCGGCCCTTTGCGCCAATTCTTCTTGCGTAATATTTATCTTTAACCTCAGCTCTTTAATTCTATTTTTCATAAGTTCATTTTTTGTTTAGATAACGAAAAATTATACTGTACATAATCATCAAACCGCAAACAGAAAAAGCCAAAGTCATTGCAATCGGCTGGTAGAATATGTTTTTGTCAGCAATAGCATAAAAGAAAAACATGAATATAACCGATATCCAAGAATATATTTGAATTGCGAAGAGAGCGGCCTTTCCTCCCGTTGCCCAATCTCTTTCATCTGCTATTACGTCTTTTACCTTTCTTTTAAAATACATCAACAAAAAAGAGCCTGTTGCAACCAATATAACCGGAGCAAAAAAATTTTTGAAAACTATTGATTGGCTTATGGCAAAAGCTATTACAAATGCCGCTATTATTCTTATTATTTTGTATTGTTTTAATGTTAACTGCATATTTTAGAAACATACTTATTATTTTATTTTTTACTGCGACATCTTAATGTTATATTATTCTAACATCACTGTCAATAGCCAAACTAAAAACACCTCTTAGGGTGCTTTTAGTTTACAAGCGGAGGAGGTGGGACTCGAACCCACGAGACCCGTGAAGGTCACGGCTTTCCAAGCCGTTGCAATGGCCACTATGCGACTCCTCCAAATTATTTTTCAATTGATGCATAATTAAACGGCAAAAAGTATTTATCCCAATCTTTTAGATCAGAACCAATCGCTTCGCGTAATCTGCAAAGCTCTTTTAAATGTTTTCTATTTTTAGAATCCAAAATAGTTGCGTCTAATAATTCAACCCCTCTGAAAAAAGCTGCTTCGCTAATCTTTTTATCTTTTAATATCCAATTTTCTGCCCTGCCAAATTCAGCTCCCATATTTGCCATCTGTCTAAAAAAATCCATGTCTTCCCATTGCTCTTGCGTTAGGTCTTTATGAAAATACATTATTTTAAGTTAATTTTTGAACTATTTTTATTATTTTTTCCCTTATTTCTGCATCTTCTATACCTCGGGACTTATTGTTAAACGCGGGCTTTAAGTTCATAACCGAATCGAACTCTATAAAATCTTCACCTGATTTTTCAGGATAAATATTTATACCCCAAACATCTTTTGGATTACAATTTTCCTCTTTCATTAAAAATTCAAGTAAATCAGAATGCATTGGCGCGTCAACAGCCATAATTTCTTTTTCAACATCAACCATCCCTTTTACCAAACTCCCAAACATTTTCTGGGCCATTTCTTTTAACTCCGCTATATCAACTTTTTGGTCTTTTACAATTTTCATTTTTTGTCTTTTTTGAATTCTTCTGATATTTTTTCTTTAACTTTTCTTAATTCAAAGTCGTCAATAATGTCTTTTCTATTATTTAACAATTGCTTTGCTTTTTCCTCAAATTTATATTCAGACAAGCCGTCAACCAACGGCTTTTCAAATTCTTTCATCAAATACTGCCTTTCCTCTGGTGAAATATCGGGAATGGCTTTTAATAGCTCATTTAATTTTTCCTTATTTATTCTTGCCATAAATTTACATACTCATATCGCGAAGAGCGGAAATACGCTCTTCAACAGGAGGATGAGTTAAAAAAAGTTTTACAAACCAACTCGTTTTTTGCTTACCCTTGTATGGGGAATCAATAAACAAAGAGCTTGCTGCATCATTTTTAACTCTCATTGAGGTTGGGTCAGATGAAATTTTTTCTAAAGCAGACGCCAGTCCTTCCGGGTATCTTGTTAAAAGCGCTCCATCCGCATCTGCTAAAAATTCTCTTTTTCTTGAAATTGCAAGCTGTATTAAACTAGCTGCTATTGGAGCCAAAAGTGCTGCAACAACCCCTAAAACCAAAATCAAAGCATTTGCTCCTTTGTTGTCATCTGAATTTCTTCTGCCTCCCCAAAAACTGATTCTCATAAAAAAGTTTGCCAGCATTGCAATAACGCCTGCCAAAATGGCCACAACTGTTGCCAAAAGCATATCTCTATTTCCTATATGCGATAATTCATGGGCAATAACCCCCTGAAGCTCTGTTTTGTTAAGTTTGTTTAAAAGCCCCTGGGTAACAGCAATAACAGCGTGCTTTGCGTCTCTGCCTGTTGCGAAAGCATTTGGCTGAAGCTCGGGCAGAATATAAATCTTTGGAACAGGAAGACCTGCTGTAATGCAAAGATTTTCAACAATATGATAAAGTTCCGGATTATCATTATGCTCTACTGGCTTTGCCCTATACATTGATAAAACAATTTTATCTGACCACCAATAACTTCCAAAAGAAGAAAAAATGCTGAAAATTATTGCAATGTATAAAATGGCAGTATCGTCTAAAATATAGCTGAAAAGCCAGCCTATTACTATGATGAAGACCAAAAACCCAGTTAATAAAAACCAGGTTTTTCTTGTGTTTGAATCTGCTTGCGTATATATGCTTGGCATAATATATGTTCAAACCGTTCTAAATGTTTAATTTGTTCAAAACGATTCCCTAAAAGTTAGTTTATTGATTTTTCAAGGGCCACTAATTTAAAATATATCTTTTCTATAGAACCAATTATCTCTTCGGATTCTTGTTTTGAAATAAAATTTTCCCGCAACGCTATCTTTATACAAGTGACCACCTCTAGACTAGACCCTATTGCAATTCTGATAAAATGACAAAAATCTTTTTTTGTTTTTCTTCCGCTTCCTTCAGCAATATTTAATACTATTGAAACCGCTGCTCTTTTGATTTGAGACGTTAATTCAAATCTTTCGCTTGCTGGAAATTTTTTGACAATAGAATAAACACTATTAACAACCTGCATCCCTAATTGCCAAACTTCTAATTTTTCAAAATTAAATTGCATTTTCGCATAACGCTTTGAACAACTTGAACGACTTGAACGATTAGAACAACTTGAACGATTAGAACTTTACATTGACAGGCTGTTTTTCATTTGCATCTGCCTCAAACAATTCCATTTGAGAAAATCCAAAAGACTTCGCAATAATATTATCCGGAAAACTTTCAACTTTTATGTTCAAATCCCTTGCATTTGTGTTATAAAACCTGCGGGCGGCCTGAATTTTGTCTTCCGTATCAGTAATTTCTCTTTGCAACTCCAAAAAATTATGCGAAGCTTTTAAATCAGGATAATTTTCTGCAACAGCAAACAGACTTTTTAAGGTTTCAGACAATTGGTTTTCGGCAACTGCCCTGTTTTTCATTCCTTGGGCCGACATTGCAGAAGCCCTTGCCAATGTAACTTTTTCAAAAATCTCTTTTTCGTGCGTTGCATATCCTTTTACTGTTTCAACAAGGTTTGGAATTAAGTCGTACCTTCTTTTTAACTGCACATCAATATCAGATAAAGCCTCCTTTGCCCTGTTTTTTAAAACAACAAAGCCATTAAAAACAAGAACTAGCCAAAAGGCAACGGCTGCTATTATTGCCAATATGATATAAAAAAGTGTAGTCATGATTCTTTTGAAATCCCCAATGACCAATCCCCAATGACCAACAAAACTCTAAGTATCAAATCCCAAAACGTTTTGGGATTTAGTCCGCTGGATGGCGGAATTAGGATTTGGTTGGGATTTGGATTTTGGGATTTGGGATTTTATAATTATTTTGGCAGTTTATCAATCAGCTCGTTTATGTGCGGATGCTGAACAACAAACTTGTAATTTAATAGTTTCAAAAGAGTTAGAAAATCCGCCAATTCACTCCTAAAAGTTTCTGGTCCCGAAAAAACTTCCCATAATTCTGATAATAAATTTTCTGTATAATTATGCAGAATTCCGTAATCTGACTTATTTTTCAAATAATTTATTATTTGCTTGAATTCTCCCCTATCCAGCCAAACGCCTCTGCATTTTTTGCAAAAATCAACTTTTGTTTTTGACCCGTCATATTTTATTTCCTGCAATCCCACCCTGCAAACAGGGCAATGCTTGCTTATTTTTAAAACCTCAAACCTTCCCCTGTCTCTCCATAAGTCAACATCCACCCAATTCAAATTTTTATCTTTGTTGTCTTTCGCCAATCTCAATTCATCGTCATCAAACCACATTCCCAGACACAAAGGGCAAAAATCAACCTCCACGTTGTGGAATAAAATTTTTTCTAATTCTTCGTTATCGTTTGGGCAATTCATACCAGGTAGTAGAAATTCGACTTTAAAAATCGATTTTCTGCTGGATAATTATATTTTATTTTGATTTTCTTGTGCCAAAAGTGATAATTTTCTGATAGAACGCTGTCTAATTTCCACTATATTAAATCTATCAGTTTATTGATTTTTTTACAAGCAAATTCAAAAGATATTTTGCTTCTCTGCTTGCATTAAGGCTGTCTGATTTTGTAAACTTTTGCCATTGGCTCAGTATCTCGCTGTCATTTAGAGACCTTACGCGCGTTTCCAATTCAAGCCTTGTATCAAAATCAATGTCAGATTCCGCCAGCAGAATCTTTTCAATAAAAATATTTGCAAACGACAGCATCTTTGAATTCTGCTGTTTTGAATCTCTGGCAGACGATAGCTCTTTATACATTTTAACGCCCAAAAACAGCAAGGCTGCATTTGCCGCCAAAGAAACGCACAATATTGAAATAAGCACTATTTTAAATATTTTTTTCTGTTCCATTTTTTGAAATTAAATTTTTAATGTATTTATAAACAATTAAAGCAATAACAATGCCCAGAATTATTATTATCCAAATTTTCCAATCAAGCCACTCTTTCCACTCCGCCTTCTTTTTTAATTCAATATTTTTGTGCACACCGATATCTTTGACCACTGAAAACGGACTGCCCTCATAAGTGTGGTATCCTTTAGCTTCAACTTTAAGGTAATATATTCCCTCTGGCACCAAAAAAACATATCTTCCCGTATCATCGGTTGTCTGCGGATTTTCCTGAAAATATTTTTTAGCCGGCCAAAGTTCGTATTCTCCGGTTTCAGAATTAAGCCAATAAATTGACACCAATGCATCCCTCACCCTAAGCTCTCCCTGTGGAAGTTTCCTAAAAATATATCCCTCAGGGTCAACTGCGGCAATTAATTTTATTCCCTTTGAACGCAAACTGCTTTCTTCGTATTCAATAATTGTTATTATTTCATATTCTCCCTCATTTACAGGAGCCTTAAATTCTGCTTTATAAATTCCGTCACCTTCGTAAAAATATTCAAACTTATCCAAAAGCAAACCGTATGTTTCCAAATTTTCTTCGTCTGTGTTATACCCGCTTAAGGCAGCCGAAAAATATCTCCACAGGTCAGAAAATGGATTTAGTTTTGCTTCGGGCTTATTCTTTAAAATAACTATTCCAGTTATTCTTTTGGCTGTGTTTTGCGGCTTTATTATCAGTTCAACTTTTTGGCTTGCTATCAATGAAATTCTCTGTTCAACATCCCCGGAATCGCTGACTGAAATTGCCATATTATGCTCTATTGATTCTGCTGCTGTTCTTGCAAAAATAATGTCTGTTGGAATTTTGTCCTTTTCTTCCCGGTTCATATTAGCAATAGAAACTACAGGTATATTCAAGCCAACTTCAACATCCCCAACTTCTACGCCAACAAAAGAAGCAATTCCGGGCAAAATAAATTCTGCTCCGCCCAATTCCCTTAAATTATTTAAATCATTTATTCCTAAATCCTGCATTGTCTGTGAGAAATCCGGCAATTTTCCGGAGAAAAAACTGATATTGTCCCCTATAAATGAAATTTCTAAACTTTCTGCGGGCAGTTCCCCCATAATCTCTATATTCTCAAAAGCCTCGGGAGTTTCTTCTGGAATAGTTATTTCTGAAACCGCAGTTTGCTGTTTACCAAAGAAAAATTCCATTGCTCCATCTGCCATGTCTTTTAATTGTTGGCCTATCTGTAAAATAATGTTTTTATCAATCTCTAAAGCAGGCTTTTTATCATCCTCTTGTTTATTGTTGTCTTCTGCTTCCTGCTGACCAATAGGAAGCCACATAGACCCCCCTCCTGTAGACGGAGTGGAAGTTGATGTTTGTATTACAATTGTTTCTGAATTGGCTGTTTCCTCGTTGGTTGCATTGTCAGTTGAAAGATACCTGATGTAGCTTGTGCCTTCTGTGGAAATTGTGACGGCAGTTGTATAGCTTGTTGCAGGCGTGCAGGTGTTGTCTGTGTCTGTACAATAAAGTGTGGACAGGCATCCGGAACCCGAACCATCTGAACAGACCAAGGTGACTGTGATTGCTGATGTTGATGTTTCTCCAAAAACATAGCTTCCTGCGTCTGCTGTTGTGGTTGGAGCTGTCTTATCAACCTTGACGGTTGAACTTTTGGCTGTTTCCTCGTTGGTTGCATTGTCAGTTGAAAGATACCTGATGTAGCTTGTGCCTTCTGTGGAAATTGTGACGGCAGTTGTGTAATCTGTGGTTGGAGTGCAGGTGTTGTCTGTGTCTGTGCAGTATTTTGTAGTTGCGCATCCGGAACCCGACCCGTCATCGCAGGACAAAGAGACTTCAACATTTTCCTTTGACCAATTTCCAAAAACATAGCTTCCTGCGTCTGCTGTTGTGGTTGGAGCTGTTGAGTCAATGTAAACTGAAAAAGGAGAGCCATTATCCCCTGTTCCCTGCATAGCAACAGAGCAAGCAGATTCTGCATTATGGTCACAAACAAAAGCATACCAACTATTATCCCCCTCATCTGTGCCAGATGTTGTATAACTGCAGGAAGCCTGGCTTGCAGAAACAGTTGAGTCAGAAATGCACCAATTTCCGCCCCCGCAAGTTGGGACGGCTTCATTGTTGGCTGTGATTGAATTTGTTTTGCAGACTGCAAGATAATAATTATCAGACTCTGAATCAGTGGCAGTTATTGAAAAATCAATATCGCTTCCCGAAAGTGTTGGATTTGACGCAGAAGAGCCACTGTCTGAAGGTCCCGAAGACTCAATCGGAACATTGTAATTTAAATAAACAGACTGCAACACAGGAGTTTCCAATCTTCCGCTGTCAGCGCTTAAAGCAACCTTGTAGTAAAAATTGGCTCCCGACCATCCAAGACCTGTCAAATCAATTTGGTTTTCCCCGTTAGACAAAGATGTTGTTCCGTCCAATGTTCCTCCTGCCGAATACCAAGAAGAATTATCCTGGCTAAATTGCGCTGTAATTCCTGTTCCCGAAGGAATGCTTGTTGTGGCAAAAAACCCGTTTATGCTGTTTACTGTCTGTCCTGATAATAAATTTGAGGAAACCCCAACAGCCGAAGAATAATAATAATTATCAAGCGCTGTAAACTCCTGCCAGTCTCCGTAAGCCCTTCCTTCTGAGTTTTGCGCAAATGACCTCACATAATGTGTTTTTCCGGCGTATAAATATGTAAGCTCCAATGAGAATGCCCCTGTTCCAAATGTTCCTGTTTCAGAAACTTCCCTTAAATTTGCTGTCTGGCTTATGCCATACTGAAACCCTCTTTTTGTTATTGTTGAGCTTCCTGCGCCTGTGATATTTCCGTTGCCTGTGGCAGTGAGCGCCAAGACTCCGGATGCGGCTTGTGTTGTTGCGGTTGCGTAAGAACCTGTATTGTAAATTAAATTTACAGAAATGAAATTGGGAGTTGTTGCTGTATCAGATGTGCTAAGCTGTATTTTGTAATAAAATTCAGGATTAGGCGTATCAATATCAAACCCGGACAAAGCTATAGCCCCGGAGCCTGAATCAAGATGGCTTCCGTCTGACAAATCCGTCCATGTATCTGCAACATGGCTTGCAGAATACCAGGAATCCCCGTCCTGGCTAAACTGAACCTTCAATGTAGTGTTTGCCAGAATACTGCAATTATATCCAAAATAATCAACGCTGTTTATTGTTAATCCCGACAATAAATTTGTTGAAACCAAAATTGCCGAAGAATAATAAGTTTCAGCATAAATTAAGGCAATTCCAAAAACATAAAGCAAAACCGCAACAACAATGATTGCCTTTGAAAACCAACTTTTAATTTTTGTTTTTGCTGTTGACAAGGTTTTTTAATTTGCTATAATTAAATTAGTTTAACAGAACCACTCTGGCGAAAGCTAGAGTGGGTTTTTATTGCCTTAATATTTCATCTTTAATATCTTCAAAATAAACAATTTTTGAAATTTCTAACTTCAATTCCCACGATATTGTTTTTCTAGATGAATAAACCATTGTTTTAATCCCTGCATCCTTTAATTTTTTAACCAAATATCTAAAATCGCTATCGCCGCTAAAAATTATAATCTCATCCAGTTTGGATTTATCCAACAAAATATCTGCTGTCATTTCCACATCAAAATTCGCCTTATAAATAAATTCCCTTTCTTGCGTTTTGGGGGAAATTTTATCTTTGATAACTTTAATCTTTTTCAATGATTTTGTTACTGTATAAAAACCAATATTATTAAGATATTTTATATAATCCATCATTTTTTCATCTCCGTCTTTTACGCCAACATAATATTTCCATTCTGCAACTTCTTTTTCCTTTTCAATAATATTTTTTATCTTTAGCCAATCAATAAACCAACCCAACCTTTTTTGAGTATAAAATATATTTGCTCCGTCAATATATATTTTAACTTTATTTTGTTTTATGCCCATATTCTACCACAAAAGACTGCAATTAATTGTTAAATAAGGAAATTTTAACTGATTTTTTATGCATTGATTTTTTTCAAAATTATTTTTTTATAATCTGCTGAAACTAAAATCTTTCCCTTTAAGCCCCCCCCCCCCACGCAGTTTTCAAAAATTGACTTTCTTAAATTAAATGTATTAGCGTGGTTAAAGTGTCCGTAATAAGAATTTAATACGGATATAACTTTATCAATATTTAAATTTTCCAATTGATTGAATCTGTATATTTTTTCTTTTGCCCTTTTTACCACCCCTTGTTTGGTTAAAATGCAAAGGGGTTTTATAAAATATCCCAAAAATTCAATTCCGCTATCTAACGATTTCAATTTTGTTTTATTCGGATTAAGGCTCATGTCAAGTTCTGTTTTCAAAAAATTATTCACCTTATTTTCTGCTTCAATAAGTTTGTTTTTATCTCTGTCAATCAATATAAAATCATCAACATATCTTGCATAATATTTGCATTTTAACTCTCTTTTTATAAATTGGTCTAATTTATTCAAATAAAGATTGGCAAAAAATTGTGAAGAATAATTTCCAATAGGCAGGCCTTTATTGCTGTCAGAATAAAAAAGAGATTTTCTTTTTGGCAAAATATTAAACAAAGAACGCTGACCCTTAATTAGATAATTTTCAGTTGGTTTTGAAAAAATAATTGTTTTTGCCAGCCATAAAATATCATCTTTCCATATTCGGGTCTTTTTTTGCTTTAAAATTATTTTTTCAAAAATTGAATACAAAATATTGTGGTCTATTGCCATAAAAAAACCCGAGATATCCATTTGTATATAAAACGCTTCTTTTGTGTGGTTTTCTGTAGCTTTTTTTATAAAGCTTTTTAATCTCTTAACAGCAAGATGTGTTCCTTTTCTTTTTCTGCAGGAAAACGTGTCATAAATAAGTTTTCGTTCTCCTATTTTTTCAATTTCTCTTATTAAAATATGATGAACAACTCTGTCTTTAAAATTTGCCGCAAATATTTCCCTTGGTGAAGGATTTTTTACAACAAAACAGACTGAACGACCGGGCTTGTATGTTTTATTTTTTAATTCTTCCATTAGCAAGAATATATTTTTTTCAAAACAAAATTCAAATTTAAGGGCATTGATTGTCTTTCTTTTTGTTTTGCGGCAATCAAGATAGGCTTTATAAATTTTTTCAAAAGTAAAAATTTTAGAACTCATAATTTATAAGATTTTGCCCACGCAAGCCATCCTCCGACCATTTCTCCGATTTCTTTTGTATAAAAAACATTCATGTGTGAGAACTGACCCAAAGATATCGCTTCTATTTCATGGGCCATTCTCATTCTTATTTTTAGTTTATCAAAACTTACACTTAAAGCCTGAATTTTTAGAAACTTCTTATCGTTCGGCAAAGAGTTGGCTTCTATGGCTTCATCCAGACATTCCCATGCAATTTTTAAAATATCTTCTCCTAATGTGTATTTATATTGCTTTGGAAAATTTTTGACTACTTCATATAAAAATTTTATAAACCGGTAAATTTTTAAATAAATTGGAAGATGTTCTAAGTTATACATTTTTTAAATTTTTACGCCGCAAAAAATTTTGGCTGAATATTAAGTGCCCTCGGACGCAGCGCACGTAGTTGCTGTTAGACTTAGCGTTGTTGTTCACATTGCCATTGTTGAAGTTCAAGTTGTAGGCGTTAGTCGTGGAATTCTCGGAAGACGACCAATAGTTGTTCGCAACAATTTTTCTCCCGCACGAATCATTTCTCCGAAAGTTTAAATTTAAAAGAAACTTTCTGACAATCGATGCGCATGACTTGTTCCTATGCGCGACAGGAGTCGTATTTAATATTCTTGCGCACTCTCTTTACAAGCTTTATGCCAATACGTGGCGAGCTTTGTAAGAATCGGGCGGCGCGTGAAATTCCAAATTTTAAATTATCTTTACATATTGAAAATTTAATTGAATTAATACCCTCGGACGCAGCGCACGTAGTAGCTGCTAGACTTAGCGAGGTTGAGCACATTGCCACTGCCGAAGTACAAGCTGTAGGCGTTAGTCGTGGAATACTCGGAAGACGACCAATAGCCGATCGCAACAATATTAGGCAACCTGGAATATGGCGAGCTTCCTTTTGCCTGGTCCCTTATGCTGTCTAATTCCACAATTGTTGGCAGTCTCCAGCCAATTCCTTTTGCCTTACAGGCATCCATTGCGTTGAAAGTTCCGGAAGCAGAATTGCTGTAATATCTTTCAAGCCAATTTTTTGTTCCAACAGCAGTATTTCCATTTCCAACCCCTATTGTGGAATGTGTCCCGCCTATGTCACCCCCGTACAAGTCAAAATTTGTGTCTGACCATGTTTGTGTTCCTGACACATCTGTTTTTGACCACAAAATATTTGCGTAAACATTTGCGTCTGTTGCAATGCAGACTGTGCCTGGGGCTTCTGCCCCGTCTGTCCACAAAATGCAGTTGCTGTCATCGCAGTAAATATCTTTTGCTATTGTGGAGTTGTATGCTCCGGCAATATCCCTTACCAAAGTGTCTGCAATTTTTGTCCATGATGGATTTGGAACATAACAAGGTTGAATTAATACTCCGCTACTAAGCTGGACATAAGTTGTGCCTGCCCCGATTTTTGTTTCATCACTAAAACTGTCGCTTACCGTAGGGTCAACAATATAATCAAAATCAATATTGCCTGTGATTTTAAGGTCAAAAACATCTGACGGGTTTTGCAGGTTTGTCAGCAAAACTTTGTATGTGTTTTCTGCGTTTATTGCAGGAAACTCAACTATTAGCGTGTCTGTTCCCTGCTCATAAACCTGTATTGTCCCTGCTGATTCTCCTGTTGGCTTTGCGTAAACGGTTATGTCTTTTGTATTGTCTAAGATTTGCTCAAAAGTTACTCTGATATATTCTTTGCTGTTTAATGTGACCCAGTTGCTGTCTTTTGCCTGAACATATTCGTAAATATCTTCTGTGATTTCCTTGTTTTCATCTAACCTGAAGGCTTTGGAAATGAAGATGATTTCAAAAATCTGTTCTGACAAATGCGGGATTGTCCACTCAACATAATCAAGCTTTCCGTTGTTGTCTGTGTCATAGGCGTGAAATTCAACTTCCTGGTCGCCCTGGTTTTTCCATTTAAGCTTTATTTTGGATTCCTGGCCAACTTTGTAGATTTCAGGGATTGCAGTATATGCAACAACATTTGATATGGGCTCTGGCAAACCTTCATCGTCTGCCAAAACGGTTATGAGTTTTCCTGTGTCTGTTTCTTGCTCTGTTATTTCCGGAGCAGGAGTTTCATAGGTTATCTGAACATATTCTTGTTCAGAAACTCCGCTGTCAACTGTTTTTTGCTCTTCTGGCACGGCTTCTGTTAATTCTGTTTCCGGGCTATCTGATGGAGTTTCCTCTGTTGGTGTTTCTGCGGGCGGTTCATCAACGGGCAGTTCTTCTGCGGGCGGTTCAATGGCGGGCGGTTCTTCTGCTGGCTCTTCTGGCTGGACAGTTTCCTGTGATTCAGATGGCAAGTCAGATTCCTGGTCCTGTTTGGATGTTTTTTCTTTAGTTTGTTTTTCTTTGTCTGCCTTATTTAATTCCTGCTCGGTTTTGCTGGCTTTATGTTGTTCTTTGTCTGTTAAAACCTCATCAGCAGGTATTTCAGCTGTTGCTTCATCAACAGGCTCTTGTGCTGGCGTTTCGGCAACGGATGTTTCTTGTGTCAACTCTTCTGGTTGGACAGTTTCCTCTGATTCAGAGGACAAGTCAACATAAATAGAATCTTCCTGTTCTGTTATTGGAACATTTATTTGGCTGTTATCTGAATTTTCCATAATATCCAAAACGGCTTCGCTTAAGTCAGCCATGCTTTGAGAAAATAAACTGGAAATCCCTGCAAATATGGAACTTTTCTCTTTTTTTGCAAAAACTTTTCTTTCTTCGGGCAAAACCAAAGGGGTTGTACTGTAATCCTGCAAAGCTATTTTTGCTGTCTGGGATGAAACGCTTGATATTTTAATATTTTCAGCTGTTTTTGGAAGTTTTAAATAATAATTATTTTTTGTAATTTCGCTTTTTTTGATTAAAACAATGTGTTCTGAAGTTTTTCCGGCAACAGCGCGGGTTTTTGTTGCAAATTCAGAAATAACCAGAGACTGGTTTATTTTCTCTGGACCAGGAGGAATGTGGGTAAAAATAAAAAGAAACAAAAAAACCGAAACCAGTAAAATTCCCTGCAAAGCCGGAAGAGGTTTGACAGAAAAGATAAAATCCCCTTTTTTGAAAAACACAATTTCTTTTTGTAAAAAATTTTTAATTTTGTTTTGCAAATTTTCTATGAACATAGAGCAAAATATGTTTATTAAAATATTTTTTAATTATAAACAATATAAAAGGTACATTCAAACTAATTTATCCACACTTCAAAAAAATAAACGGGCAACGTCCGACGTTGCCCATTCAAAATTTGTTATTTTGTTAGTTTTAGTAGTCTGCGCCCATCATTGGGTTTTGCATACTGTGGCCGTGCGCATCCTTTTTCTCGGGCAAATCCGCAACTAATGCCTCTGTTGTCAGCAACACGCTGGCTGCTGAAACCGCATTTTCCAAAGCAGTTCTTACAACTTTTGTAGGGTCAACAACTCCCGATGCTATCAAATCTTCGTATGCCATTTTGGCGGCGTTAAATCCAAAGTTTTCGTTTTCAGTATTGTCTTTTATTTTCTGAACAACAACTGCTCCGTCAATTCCGGCGTTTTGAGCAATCTGCCTTATAGGCTCTTCAATTGCCCTCTTTAAAATATTTACTCCTGTTTTTTCATCAACATCAGCTGAAACATTCTCCAAAGCCTTCAAGGTTCTTAATAAAGCCGTGCCTCCCCCAGAAACAATTCCCTCTTCAACTGCCGCTTTTGTGGCGTTTAAAGCATCTTCAAGCTTCAACTGCTTTAACTTTTGTTCAACTTCAGTGGCGGCTCCCACCTTTATAACACCAACTCCGCCTGACATTTTTGCCAATCTCTCCTGCAATTTTTCTTTGTCAAAGTCAGATGTTGCTTCTGAAATCTGTTTTTTTATCAAGGCAACTCTTGTTTCAATTTTTTCCCTGTTGCCCTTTCCTTCAACAATTGTTGTATTCTCTTTTGTTGAAATTATCCTTCTTGCCTGTCCTAAAGATTCCAATTCAACATTTTCCAGTTTCATTCCTTTTTCTTCTGAAACAACTTCTGCTCCGGTTAAAATTGCAATGTCTTCTAACATTTCTTTTTTCCTATCTCCAAACCCCGGGGATTTTATTGCCAAAGCATTAAAAACTCCCCTGATTTTATTCACAATCAAAGTTGTCAAAGCATCCCCGTCAACATCATCTGCAATAATTGCCAAATCTTTTTTGCCGGCCTTGATTATTTTTTCCAGCAAAGGCAATATTTCCTGCAAAGAAGATATTTTTTTATCAGTAATTAAAATATACGGGTCATCCATCACAGCTTCCATTTTTTCCGTATTGGAAACCATGTATCCTGAAACATATCCTCTGTCAAACTGCAAGCCTTTTACAATTTCTTTTGACAGGCCAAATGTTTTTGATTCTTCAACTGTAATTGCCCCGTCTTTTCCAACTTCTTCCATAACTTGGGCTATCAAATTTCCCATTTCAGAATCAGCCGCTGAAATAGTTGCAACCTGGGCTTTTTCCGCTTCTGTACTTATTGATTTTGACATTGATTTTAAGGATTCAACAACAGCATCTTTTGCTTTTACAATTCCTTTTCTCAAAGCCAAAGGGTCGGCTCCCGCCGCCACATTTTTTAAGCCTTCCGTTGCAATTGCCTGAGTAAGCAGAACGGCTGTTGTTGTGCCGTCTCCTGCGGTATCATTTGTTTTTGAGGCAACTTCTTTTATAATTTCAGCCCCAATATTTTCAATAGTGTCTTCTAATTCAATTGCTTTGGCAATTGTCACTCCATCATTTGTAATAGTTGGCGAACCAAAACCGTTTCCCAAAACAACATTCCTGCCTTTTGGTCCCAATGTCACCTTAACGGCATCAGCCACTTTATCCAAGCCTTTTTTTAATATTTTTCTTGCGTCTTCTTGATATTTTATTTGTTTGGACATAAAATATTAGACCAAAAACTAAATACCAAAAACCAAAAATATTATTATAGAAAAGACTAGACTAAACATCTTTTTGTTTTTTGGTTTGTGGTTTTGCTTTTTGGTTTTTGTTTTTTGGTTTAATTTTCAATAATAGCGAGTATATCTGATTCTGTTGCTATCAAATATTCTTTTCCGTCAACTTTTATTTCAGTAGGTCCGTATTTTGAAAACAAAACAGTGTCTCCTGGCTTTATTGAAAGTGGAATTATCTTTCCGTCGTCAGTCTTTTTTCCCTGTCCTATTGCAATTACTTTTCCCTGCTCGGACTTTTCTTTTGAAACAGTGTCGGGCAAAAAAATTCCCGCCTTTGTTTTTTCTTCTTCTTTAATAGGTTCTATTAAAATATGATCCCTAATTGGTTTTATTTGCATAATTTTTATAAAATCCCAATGACCAAAGCCCAATGCCCAACAAAATTTGATTAGAACTTAATTGGGATTTGGATTTCGGGATTTGGGGATTCCGTTGATATTTTATTCTATTCAAAAAATACGCATTGTCAACACCTGCAGAATAATTATTTTTTCAGATATTTTCCGGTATAACTGTTTTTGTTTTGTGAAATCTCTTTTGGAGAACCTTCTGCAATAATTTGTCCGCCCTTGTCTCCGCCTTCAGGACCCAAGTCAATTATATAATCAGCAGACCCTATAAAATCCGTGTTATGCTCAATAACTAAAACGGTATTTTGTTTATCAACAAGGCTTCTTAAAACAGAAACCAATTTTTTAATGTCATCAAAATGAAGACCAGTTGTAGGCTCGTCTAAAATATATAATGTCCTGCCAGTACCTTTTCTTGAAAGTTCTGATGCTAATTTTATTCTTTGCGCCTCGCCTCCCGACAACGAAGTGGCTGATTGTCCCAACTCAAGATAGGACAACCCAACATCTTTAAGCGTCTTTAATTTTTCATAAAGGCCCGGAATATTTTTAAAAAATTCCAAAGCCTCTTCAATTGTCATAGACAATATGTCTGCAATGTTTTTGCCCTTGTAATCTATCTCCAAAACTTCTTTGTTATATCTTTTTCTGTGGCATTCTTCACATTCAACATAAATATCGGGCAAAAAGTACATTTCAACTTTTTTCTGGCCCTGGCCTTCGCAAGCCTCGCACCTTCCGCCTTTTACATTAAAACTAAATCTGCCCGCAGAATATCCCCTGATGCGGGCTTCTTTTGTTTTTGAAAAAATTTCCCTTATATGGGAAAATGCTCCCGTATAAGTTGCCGGATTTGACCTTGGAGTTCTGCCAATTGGCGACTGGTCAACTAAAACCACCTTGTTTATATTTTCAATTCCCAAAATTTCTTTGTGCAATCCCGGCTCTTCCTTTGCCCTATAAAACTTTTTAAGCAAAGCTTTTGCCAAAATGTCATTTATCAAAGAAGATTTTCCAGAACCGGAAACTCCGCTTACGCACACAAATCTTTCCAAAGGAATTTTAACATCAATATCTTTTAAATTGTGCTCTCTTGCTCCTTTTACCTGCAAAAACTTTTGCTCTTTATTTTTTGGGGTTTGGTTTTTGGTCCGCCGGCTAGCGGATTGGTTTTGGGATTTTATAGATAACCTTCCTGATAAATATTTTCCGGTTAAACTGTCAGATTTTAAAAGCTGTTTATATGTTCCCTGAAAAATAACTTTTCCGCCATGTTTTCCGGCCCCTGGGCCAATATCAATAATCCAGTCGGCTGCCTGCATTGTCTGGGGGTCGTGTTCCACAACAACCACGCTGTTGCCCAGTTCTTTAAGCCTTATTAATGTATCAATAAGTTTGTGTTGGTCTCTTGCATGCAAGCCAACCGAGGGCTCGTCTAAAATATATAAAACTCCGGAAAGTTTTGAGCCTATCTGGGTTGCAAGCCTTATTCTTTGTTCTTCTCCCCCGGACAATGTTCCTGCTTTCCTTGCCAAAGTTAAGTATCCTAACCCAACATCATTTAAAAACTGAATCCTGTCAACAATTTCTTTTATTATCAAATGGCTGACTTTTAAATCAGCAGGACTCAACCTTTCTGATAAATTTTTAAAAAAATCTTTTACTTTATCAACGGGCATTTCAGAAATTTCATCTATTGAAGTTCCTTTGGCGCTTGAATTTTTACGCGCATCATCTCCTATTGTGACAGCCAAAATTTCCTGCCTTAACCTCTTGCCATGGCACTTGGGACAAATTTTTATAACCATGTACTGCTCAATTTCCTGGCGTGTCCAATCAGAGTCTGTTTCGTGGTATCTTCTTTCCAAATTTGAAACAACTCCCTCAAAGCCTCCTGTTTTATCTCCGTATAAAATAATGTCAATAATTTTTTGCGGAAGATTTTTTACCTCTTCATCCAGCGAAAAATTATATTTTTCCGATAATTCCAAAAGCTTTGAATAATAATATCCCTGTCTGCCAACTTTGTGAGAAGCTCTAGACCACGGCCAAATTGCGCCTTCTGCAAGCGTCAAATTTTTATTTGGAATTACAAGCTCTGGGTCAACCTCCAATTTTTCCCCAAGCCCGGTGCACTCGGGGCATGCCCCGTAAGGATTGTTAAAAGAAAAAAGCCTTGGCTCAAGTTCTGGCAAAGAAACAGAACATTCTTCGCACGCAAAATGCTCGCTGAAAACCAAATCTTCTAATTCGTCTTTGTTTTTTTTAACGCTTATTATTACAATACCTTTGCCAAGCTTCAATGCTGTTTCCAAAGAATCAACTAATCTGGAACGGTCCAAATCTTTGTTTAAAACCAATCTGTCAACAACAACCTCAATATTATGCTTTTTTTGCTTGTCTAAACTGTCTGCAAAATTTTCCAAAAATTCATCAATCATATGGATTGAGCCGTCAATCCTTGCCCTGACAAAACCGTTTCTCTGAATTTCCTCCAAGACCGCCCTATGCTCTCCCTTTTTAGAGCGTATCACAGGCCCCAAAACCATAAATTCAGAATCTTTTTTGATTCTCATTGCTTGCTCAACAATCTGGTCAATTGTCTGGCGCCAAATTAATTTTCCGCAGATAGGACAATGCGGCTTTCCTATTCTTGCAAACAAAAGCCTAAGGTAATCGTATATTTCCGTGGTTGTCCCAACTGTTGACCTTGGGTTGTGGGTTGATTTTCTTTGGTCAATTGAAATTGCCGGAGAAATTCCGTCTATTTTATCAACATCCGGCTTATCCATTACACCCAAAAACTGCCTGGCATAAGCTGACAAAGACTCAACATATCTTCTTTGGCCTTCTGCATACAAAGTATCAAAAGCCAATGATGACTTTCCGGAGCCCGAAAGCCCAGTTATAACCACCAGTTTGTTTTTGGGGATTTCCACATCTATATTTTTAAGATTGTGCACCCTGGCCCCTTTTATTTTTATATATTCATTTTGTTGCATATATAATTTTAGCGCAGCGATATAAAATTTTTATTCATTTTTAGTTTATTTTGCAATTCAAGGTATGTTATTATACTATTTTATTTTTCCTTGTGCAAGGCTTTTTACTAAAACAAAAATCCCCATTTTAGCGGGGATTATGAGGAGCGACTGTTTAGTTGACTCTTTGCCCTATTATTCGGTCAATTATTGTCTGGACAGTAAGGTCGTTGTCAAAAATTGAGTCATCGGATAAACAATCAATATCAAATTCCTCCTCCAACTCAATGGCCAACTCCATAAGCTCAAGAGAGTCTGCGCCCAAATCGCGGCCGATCCAAAAATCCTTTTTGATTATCATTGGATTTAAGCCCAACTGTTCAGCAACAATCTCAATCACTTTTTCTTCAACTGTCTTTTCTCTTGGCAAGGCGTTGGCAACCATAATAGGCTCCTTTCCTAAGGATGTTAAAGAACAAAAATACGTAAACTAATATTACCTTGTTTTAGGCATTCTGTCAATTTATAAATCTTGAAAAATAACCTGTTTTGTGGTTTAATTTAATAATGGAAAAAATAAGATTTATCAAAGAAAAAACTTTTGAAAGCCTCCCAAAAACCAGCGGAGTTTATTTTTTCTACAACAAAAAAGAGCTTTTATACATTGGCAAGGCAATAAACATTAAAAACCGCGTCAAAAATCATTTTTTCCAGCCATCTTACAAAGACAAATTTTTTGTAAGCAAAGTAAACAAAATTGGGTTTATTGAAACAAAGTCAGAAATTGAAGCGTTAATTTTAGAGGCAAACTTAATAAAAAAATACCAGCCAAAATTCAATATTGTCTGGAGGGACGACAAAAATTATTTTTATATCGCAATCATTGAAAATAAAAATAAAATTCCTTATGTTTTTATCACTCATCAGCCAACGGAAACAAAAAACGCGCAATATATAGGCCCGTTTGTTGAGGGGGCATCCCTTAAAAAAACAATAAGATTTTTACGCAAGGTATTTCCATATTACACCAACAAAACCCACTCAAAATTAAAATGCACATGGTGCCACCTGGATTTATGCCCAGGGCCTTACGGGGAATTGTTAAGCCCTTCGACTACTCTCAGGACACAAAGCAAGCTTTACGAATATAAAAACAACATAAAAAAACTGGTTTTGGTTTTAAGAGGAAAAAGCAAGTCTGTTTTAAAGTCTTTGAGAAAAGAAATGCAAACCCTGTCAAAAGCCAGCAGATTTGAAGAAGCCGGAAAAGTTAGGGATAAAATTTACGCTTTGCAAAACATAATGTCCCACAGCTCTGTTATAAACCAAGAATTTCTTGCGAGGTCGGACCTCGCAAGAGAAAAGTCGGACATAGCAAGAGAAGAGTCGGACATCACAATAAAAAAAGATTCAAATTTGTCAAATTTGTCGGAAAATTTCACGGCCGTGAAATTTTCCGACAAAAAATTAAAACAATCCCCCGCAATATTCTTTCCTTCCCCAGGCGGAAGGGAAATTTTGGCTGGGATTTTGGGAATTAAAAACATCAACAGAATTGAATGCTATGACGTTTCAAATATCCAGGGAAATTTTGCAACAGGTTCAATGGCTGTTTTTACTGCAGGAAAACCGGACAAGTCAAAATACAGAAAATTCAAAATAAAAATTTCAGGAAAGCCAAACGACATTGCAATGCTAAGAGAAGTTTTACAAAGAAGATTTGCGCACAAAGAATGGGAATATCCGCAGGTTATTTTAATTGACGGCGGAAAAGCCCAATTGAATATAGCAATAAAAACCAAAGACCAAAAACCAAAAACCAAAGATATTAAAGCAATTTCAATTGCAAAAAGAAACAAAGAGTTATTTGTGGAAGGCAAAAAAAAGCCAATTTTATTGAAAACTTTGCCAAGAGAAGTTTATAACCTTATTTTGTATCTTGATGACGAGGCCCACAGATTTGCAATTGCTTTTCATAAAAAAATAAGAAAAGAGAATCTATTAAAATAATTGCCGACTTAACATAATACTATTGTTTTTGCCTAAATAATTTGCTATACTTAAAACGATGAGAAAAATCCTCTCTCAAATTGCAGCTGCATATTTGGGGCTTTGGCTGGCGTCTTCTTTTATTGACAAAGTTGTTGTGACTTTTTACGCCGACTCAAGCTTTTTTGGGATTCCAATAAATGCCCAATGGCAAATGCTGTTGGTTTTGGCAATTACGCTGGGGCTTCTTAATTATTTTATAGGCCCGATATTAAAAACAATTACGCTTCCATTAAGAATTGTGACCCTTGGATTGTTCAACATACTGATAAATATGGGCCTGCTATGGTTTTTGGATTTGATATTTGACGAAGTGTCAATACCCTTAATATTACCATTGCTGTACACAACATTGATTATAGGGATATTTAATATTATACTCAATAAAATATTAGTAAAAAAAGAAGAAGATTAGCATAATTTTAAAATGAATACCATATTATTTTATTCTCAAATTTTAGTGTCAGTGGTTTTAATCACGCTTATAGTTTTGCAGCAAAGAGGCACAGCCCTTGGGGCTGGTTTTGGCGGAAGCAGTGAAGTTTATTCTGCAAAGCGCGGAATCCAAAAAAAGCTTCATTATCTTACAATTGCTTTTGCGGCCGCCTTTCTTGTTTTGGGAGTATTAAACATTGCAATAAGCTAAAACTGCCGGCTCTAAGCCTAAAAATATAAATGAAATTTCCTAAGTTTTCTCAGTGGAAACAAATTTTTAAAGTATTATCAAAAACTGAAAAAAAATGGTTTTTGGTTTTACTTTCCCTGTTTTTAATATCCTTTTTGTATTTTTTAATTTACTTTTACGCAAATATAACAAAGCTGTCGCCTGCTTTTGGGGGCAGTTATGTTGAAGGCATTGTTGGACAGCCAAGGTTTATAAACCCCATTTACGGAGACACAAACGATGTTGACAGGACATTGATTGATTTGATTTATTCTGGCTTGATGACCTATGACAAAGACGGAAACCTTGCAACCGACTTGGCAGAAAACTGGCAGATTTCAGAAGACGGAAAAACATATACATTTCAGTTAAAAGATAACCTTTACTGGCAGGACGGAGTTCCAATTACAGCAGACGATGTTGTTTATACAATACAAACAATTCAAAATTCAGACTACAAAAGCCCTTTAAGGGCAAACTGGCTTGATGTTGAAATAAAAAAGAAATCCGACCTTTCTTTTATTTTGTCTTTAATGTCCCCCTACAGCTCTTTTTTGGAAAACTGCACTGTAAAAATAATCCCAAAACATATCTGGAAAAACATACTGCCCGAAAATTTTGCGCTTTCTTCATACAATCTTCAGCCGGTTGGATCTGGCCCCTATTTGGTGTCTGACTTACGTCAGACAAGCACGGGATTTATAAAGAGCATAGATTTAAAATCAAATCCAAAATATCACGATAAAAAGCCATACATACCAAAAATATCTTTTTATTTTTTTGAAAGAGAAGACGATTTAGTAAAAGCCGCCAATCAAAAAACAATTGACGGATTCTCTATTGATTCTTTGGACAACATACAATACCTTGAGGAAAAAGAAAAACAAAGCTGGCTTTCTTCTGAAAAATTTGATGTCTACTCTTTTTCTTTGCCAAGATATTTTGCCGTTTTTTTCAACGCCAAAGACGAAAGCATTTTTTCTGACACTAATATAACCCAAGCACTAAACTATGCTGTTAACAAAAAAGAGCTTGTAGACAATATAAAGACCGGCACAAAAGAGGATATTTTTATTGTAAATTCACCTATTCTGCCCGGATACTACGGATATTCAGAACCTTCTGTTTCGTATGCGTATGACAAGCAAACAGCAGAAGCTTTGTTAGATAAATCAGGATTTAAAATTGACAATAATGGGCAAAGGGTAAAACCTGTAAGCAAAACGGCCGCCTTTCAATTTAAAAATTATTTGTCAGGCAAGTCGTCTGGCACCGAAGTGGCTGAATTGCAAAGATGTCTTGCAAAACTGGATGAAAATTTTAAAAATTTGCTGGCAGATGAAGTCAGCGGAAGATACGGCTCTGGCACAGAAAAAGCCGTAACAGCTTTCCAAGAAAAATACCTTTCTGATCTGGAACCAACAGGAGAAGTGGGAACCTCAACAAGAAAAAAACTAAATGAACTATGTTTTTCTTCTCAAAATGATTCTGTGCCGCTTAGTTTTACAATAACAACAATAAACCAGCCTCAACTAATAAAGGCTTGTGAAAATTTATTAAGCTATTGGGCGGAAATTGGGGTTTTTGCGCAAATAAAAGCAGTGGAACTTTCTGAACTAAAAGACATTATTAAAAACAGGGATTATGACGCCCTGCTTTACGGCCAGGCGCTTGGAGCAGAACCGGATTTATATCCCTTCTGGCATTCTTCGCAGATAAAAGATCCCGGATTAAATCTTTCTGAATTCCAGAACAAAGATGCGGACCAACTTTTAAAAGAAGCCAGAGAATCAATGGATAAAGATGCAAAAGCGCAAAAATACGAAACTCTGCAAGACAAAATATTGATTTCAGCACCTGCCCTATTTTTGTACAATCCCAATTATATGTATTGGGTTTCAGAAAAGATAAAGGGAATTGAAACAACAAAAATAATTGACCCCGCAAAAAGATTTTCAAATATAAAAAATTGGTATATAAACGCAAAAAGAATCCTTAAATAAATTTAAATTTTATAACATGAATTTTGACCTTTCAAAGTTAACTCCCGATATTCGCAAATTAAGCGACATAAAAAGCGTTGTATATGACCAGAAATGGCTGGAAAACGCAGGTGATTTTGATATTTATTATATGTACAGGGGTCTGGAGAAAAAAGACGGATTAAGATATGACATCACGGTTGTTCCGGCAATAATGATAGGAAAAGAATTTAACAAAACAAAAGGTCATTTTCACATTGGGAGTACACAGGAGACTTACACTGTTTTGGAGGGAGAAGCAATTTACTTGATGCAGAAATTAAAAGAAGAGGCAGTTGAAGATGTTTATGCGGTTATGGCTAAAAAAGGAGATTCTGTTATAATTCCGTCGGGCTACGGCCACGTGACAATAAATCCATCAAAATCAGAAGAGTTAAAAATGGCAAACTGGATTTCCGGAGAGTGTAAAAGCGATTATTCTTTTTTTGAGAAAATGCAGGGAGCCTGCTATTATTATACAGAACAGGGCTGGATTAAAAATGAAAATTATAAAGATGCTCCGGAGCTCCGCTTTGAAGAGCCGTTAAAATCCCTGCCAGAAGATTTAAGTTTTTTAAGATAAAAAATGCCGCGGTGGTGAAATTGGCAAACACGTACGCTTCAGGAGCGTATGCCGCAAGGCTTGAGGGTTCAACTCCCTCCCGCGGCACAAATAAATTCTCAAGCCGCATGCCTAAATATGCTATGCGGACAATAATATAATTAAATTACGTAAAAAATTACGTAAATAATCAAACAAATTTATGGAAAATAAAATAAATCCGGTTAAATCCGGAGAAACTGAAGTTTTGCCGCAAGAAAAAACGTTCAACCGGATAAGGGTTCCCCAAAAAAAGAACCTGAAAATAATCCCGCTTGGCGGATGTGAAGAGGTTGGAAGGAATATGACCTGTTTTGAATATGGAAATGATATTGTGATTTTGGATATGGGGTTGCAGTTTCCGGAAGAAGACATGCCCGGAATTGACTATGTTATTCCAAACGTTGAATATTTAAAAGGCAAAGAAAAAAATATCCGCGGAGTAATATTTTCCCACGGGCATTTGGACCATATTGGAGCAGCCCCCATATTGTTAAAAAAACTTAACTATCCGCAAATAATCGGCAGGCCTTTGACAATAGAAATGGTAAAACACAGAGTTGAAGATTTATACAGAGGAGAGACCAAAAAGCTGAAAACCAATTACATAAAGGATTTAAACCAAAAGATTTCGCTTGGCGGGTTTACATTGAAATTTTTCCAGGTTGACCATGCCATAATGGACGCTGTTGGCGTAATCTTAGAAACTCCTGTTGCAACAATAATCCACCCGGGAGACTGGACAATTGAAAAAAGCCCCATTGGCAGAAAAGTAATAGATTACACCCATCTTTCAAAAATAAAAAGGCCAACAATTTTAATGTTAGAATCACTGGGCTCAACAAACGCCAAAATCCCTGTCACAGAAGAAGAAATGTTAAACAATCTTTACAATCTTATTGCAAATGCCCCGGGAAGAACAATTATCGCAACATTTTCTTCACAAATTGAAAGAATAAAACAAATACTGGAGTTTGCTTCAAAAACAAATAGAAAAGTTGCTCTGGACGGGTTTTCAATGAAACTGAATATTGAAATTGCCCAAAAGTTAGGGTATATAAAAATCCCAAAAGGGGTGATAGTTCCAACGGACAAAACTCAAACATATCCCGATAACAAAGTGGTTATAATCTGCACAGGAGCGCAAGGAGAAGAAATGGCGGCCCTTTCCAGAATTGTTGCGGGAAACCACAAGCATATAAAAATCAAAAAAGAAGATACTGTTATCTTTTCATCTTCTGTAATTCCCGGAAACGAAAGGACTGTCCAAAGGCTTAAGGATAATTTATACAGGCTTTCTGATAATGTTTACCATTCAGAAATAATTGATGTGCACGCTTCAGGGCATAGCAATATAGAGGGAATAAAACACATGCTAAAAAGCGTAAAGCCAACATATTTTATTCCTGTTTATGCCAATCATTATTTTCTTAAAGAAGCCGCTAAAATCGCTTGGCAAATGGGTTTTCCCAAAAATAGAATTTTTGTGCCAGATAACGGCTCTATTATAAAATTTACCAACATGGGCGGAGAAATTCTAAAAGAAAAAGTCCCCTCAAATCATATTTTTGTTGACGGTCTTGGGGTTGGAGATGTTGGAGAAATTGTTTTAAGAGACAGGCAAATGTTGGCCGCAGACGGAATGTTTGTAATTGTTGCAATAGTTGATAAAAGAACAGGCCAAGTCAAGGGCTCCCCGGACATAATATCGCGCGGATTTGTTTATTTAAGGGAATCAAAAGATTTGCTTTCACAAACGCGCAAAAAAGTGATTGAAATTATAAATAAAACAGCCGTAAAAGACGGGGCTGTAAACTGGACATATATAAAAGACGAGGTCAGGAACAAAGTCGGAGACTTTTTGGGGTCAAAAACATCCAGAAGGCCAATGGTTTTGCCCGTAATAATTGAAGTATAAAATAACTCCATTATTTTTATCTGTAATTTTTTTATAAAAATGATAAAATAATATAAAAAGACTATGGCAAGAATTTTTTCAGGCATAAGGCCAACGGGCAACATACATTTGGGAAATTATTTGGGAGCATTAAAGCAGTGGATAGAGCTTCAGGAAAAAAATGAATGTATTTTTTGCATTGTTGACTTGCATGCAATAACAACACCCTATGAGCCTTTAGAAATGAAAAAAAACATACTGGAGGCAGCTTCAATTTATCTGGCCGCCGGCGTGAACCCGGACAAATCAATCATTTTTGTGCAGTCGCAGGTAAAAGAGCATGCAGAGCTTGCCTGGCTTTTGGGCTCTATTACCCCAATGGGAGAATTAAACAGAATGACGCAGTTCAAGGAAAAGTCAAAACAGCACAAAGACTACATAAACGCCGGACTGTTCAATTATCCTGTTTTAATGGCTTCAGACATACTTTTGTATAAGGCCCAGGGCGTGCCGGTTGGAGAAGACCAAACTCAGCATGTTGAATTGGCAAGGACAATTGCAAGAAAATTTAACCAAAAATTCGGGGAACTATTTCCTGAACCAAAAGTTATTTTACCAGAATCCGGGGCAAGAATAATGTCTTTGACAAACCCAAAAAAGAAAATGTCAAAGTCAGACGACCCAAAAAGCTACGTCTCTCTTTTTGACGAGCCAGAGGCAATACAGAAAAAAATTATGTCAGCTGAAACAGACTCTGGCAAAGACATAATTTACAATATAACTAAAAAGCCGGGCATCTCAAACTTGCTTACAATTTACAGCTTGATAACCAAAAAATCCACAAAGGAAATTGAAAAAGAATTTAAGGGAAAAGGATACGGAGAATTTAAAAAATCTTTGGCTGAACTTGTTATAAATTATTTGGAGCCTTTCCGCAGAAAACAAAAAGAGCTCCAGACAAGAGAAGTTTATGTTGACGAAATTTTAAAAAGCGGAAAATCACGGGCTGAAATAATAGCAAAGGAAACAATGCAGGAAGCCAAAGAAAAAATGGGCCTCAATTAAAATTTCACGTTTTTAACTTAAAAAAAGAACCCGAATAGCCAAACGCTAATCGGGTTTTTTGTTTTCTTACTGAACCAGAGTTTTATATCACTCATAGAACAAAAAACAGCCTCATACAAAGCTGTGTTGTAGATTTATTATATTTATTATATATTTTCAATAAATAATGCTAATTCTTTTTGTTTTTCCTGCAAAAGCTCTTCTGTGTCTGCCTCAACTGTAAGCCTTAAAAACGGTTCTGTGTTTGAAGGTCTTACATTAAACCACCAGTCTTTGTACTCTGCTGTTATCCCGTCCAAAAAATCCTGCTTGGCATCTGCATATTTTTGCCTTATTTTCTCCAAAATATTGTCTTTATTTTCAACCTCAAAATTAATTTCAGCTGATTTTGCGTAAGGAGATAACTCTTTAACAATCTCTGAAACTTTTCTTGTGTCATTAGATATTACCTGCAACAAAACAAGCATTGCAATCATGCCTGAATCAAGATAAAAATTATCGCGAAAACAATAATGCCCGGAAAGCTCTCCCCCCATTATGCCGTTATTTTCCAACATTCCGTTTCTTACATTCACAAACCCCACCTGCGTTCTTATCGGCTTTCCTGACCATTTTTCAATAAACTCCGGAACAGCCTTTGAACATATGGCGTTATAAGCCACGGCAGACCCCGAATTATTATGCAAAAAATATCTTGCCAGCATCAATAGAGTAACATCTGCCTTTACCATATCTCCGTTTTCATCTGCAAGAAAAACCCTGTCTGCGTCTCCGTCAAAAATCAAGCCAAAGTCGGCTTTTTGCTCTTTTATTGCCTTGCTTATTTGCTCTGAAGAACCCTGAGCCAAAGGGTTAGGAGAATGATTTGGAAAGTTTCCGTCAGGCTCAAAATTAAGCTCAATTATCTCAATGGGGAGTTTGTCTTTAATTTCTGAAATTATTTTTCCTGCAACCCCATTTGAAGCGTCAATAACAACTTTTAGGGGAGAGATTTCGCTAAGGTCAATAAAAGATAAAATATGATTAATATAATCTTTTAAAATATCTTTTTTAATGACATCAATATTTTTATCCTGTGCGGTTTCTGCTTTCTCTAAATTTTCATTCTCAACAACGGGCAATAAATCTTTTCCCCTTATAATCTCTATGCTGCCATTTTCTGACTTTTTAATCATTTTAAAACCATTGTATTCTTTTGGATTATGGCTGGCGGTTGTCATAATCCCTGCTGAAAAATCGTAAAATCCTACAGCGAAATAAAGGCATTCTGTGGGGAGCTGGCCTATATCGTATATTTTTGCGGACTCCAAGGAAAACCCTTCCAAAAAGCCTTTTTTGAGCTCAGGGCATGAAATACGGGCATCATGACATATAACCATATTTTTTGCCTTAGTATGTTTCCCAAAAGCCTTGCCTATACCAAAAGCCGCCTGCTCGTTTATTTCAGAAGGGTAAATCCCCCTAATATCGTAAGACTTAAAAATTGCCGAGTTTATCTTCATATGCTTTTATTATACAGAAACCTAAAAATAAATAAATACTTGATTTTTTACCATAAACTGATATAATAATACCAAACTTAATAGAGTATGATTTTCCATGCGACTGGCTGCCCACAAAAAGCATTCAGACGCCTTGGTGTTAAAATATGCCAGGACTTCATATTCAAAAAAAAATGAAGACATACGAATTAACTTATATAATTTCTCCCGAGATAACCTCAGAAGAAGCGGAGGCTTTTTCAAGAGAAATGGAAGATTTTATTTCCAAAAAAGAGGGCTCTGTTTTGAATAGGTCAATTCCTATTGCAAAAACTCTATCCTACCCGATAAAAAAGCATATGTCAGGCTTTATCGGGACTTTAGAATTTCAACTGGAAACAGAACATCTTTTAGAGCTAAAAGAAACCCTGAATAAAGACGGAAAGATAAATCGCCATATGATTATAATAAAAAATCCTGTTAAAATAGGGAAAATCAGGGGCAAAAAAAATAGGGTTATTGAACCCGGTAAAGAAATTCCGGCGGAGAACAATATGCAAGAAAAAAATGTAGCTGAAGAAGCCCCTATTCCTTCAAAGAAAGTTGAATTAAAAGACATAGAACAAAAATTAGACGAAATTTTAGGAGAATAATCTTAAATAATTAACTAAAATTTAAAGAGCTATGAATTTTAATAAAATCTTTGTTTTAGGAAATGTAACCCGCGACCCCGAAGTAAGGTCTTTGCCGTCAGGACAACAAGTAACAAGTTTTGGATTGGCAACAAATAGGTTCTACACATCCGGAACAGGTGAAAAAAAGCAGGAAACCGAATTCCACAATATTGTCTGTTTTGGAAAGCTGGCTGACATAAGCTCAAGATATTTAAATAAAGGGTCTTTGGTTTTAATAGAAGGAAGGATAAAAACAAGAAATTGGGTTAACAATCAAGGAATAAAGCAATACAGAACAGAAGTTATTGCAGAAAACCTCCAACTTGGCCCAAAAAATTCTGGCTCAGGAAGTTCAAATTATAGCAAGCCATTTTCCTCCCCAGAACCAGATACAGCACACTTTGCTTCCAATCAGGAAATTCCAATAATACAAGAAGATTACCCGCCAGCGCCAGAGGATGAAAACAGCTCAAAAGGAGTTTCTTTTGAAGATAACTCAGCAGAAGAAATAGATGTAAAAGATATACCATTCTAAATAATCAATTTACCAATTATCAATTATCAATGAGGGAATATCCCTCGCCCTCAAAGGGCTCGGGATGAATTTTTCTCATTTTATTCGAAAAATTCATGTGTTATTTTTGCCAAAAAAATATAAATGATGTTGATTTTAAAAATACAGAATTGCTTTCTCAGTATGTTTCCGGTTTTTATAAAATAAAACCAAGAAAAAAAACTAATCTGTGTTCTCATCATCAAAAAAAAATTGCAACAGCAATAAAAAGAGCCCGACAAATGGGACTGCTTCCATATACCCCAAAATAAAAAGTTAGTTAACGCCCTACAGTAATCACCAAAAAAGCCCCAAATGGGGCTTTTTATCTTTTATAATGTTATTCTTCTGACGGCGCGCCGGCTGTTTTCATTGCCTCTGTTTTGATTTTTTCTATTGCTTCTGGATGTTCTTTTAGCCATGACTTTGACGCTTCCGTTCCCTGTCCGATTTTTTGGCCGTCAAAAGAGAAAAACGCTCCAGATTGTTTTATCAACCCGCTGTTCAGCCCTGTCCTTAAAGCATCACCTGATTTTGAAATTCCCTCGTTATAATAAATATCAAATTCAGCTGTCCTAAAAGGGGCCGCTACTTTATTTTTGACTATTTTAGCCTTTACACGGTTTCCAATTATTTCATCTCCGGATTTTATCTGGGCTGTCCTTGTCAAGTTGACTCTTACTGAAGCATAAAATTTCAATGCTAATCCACCTGGGGTTGTTTCCGGGTTTCCAAAAACCATTCCCACTTTCTGTCTTGTTTGGTTTATAAAAATAACAATTGTTTTTGTTTTTGCCATTATTCCAGCAAGTTTTCTCATTGCTTGTGACATCATGCGCGCCTGCAAACCAATATGCTGGTCACCAATCTCTCCTTCAATTTCCCGCTGGGGTGTTAAAGCGGCAACAGAATCAACAACAATTACATCAATATCCCCTGTTTTTACAAGAGTTTCCACAATCTGCAACGCTTGCTCTCCAGAATCAGGCTGAGAAATTAAAAGGTCGTCAGTATTTACCCCTATTCTTCTGGCATAGTCAGGGTCCATTGCGTGTTCTGCATCCACAAAAGCGCATGTTCCACCTTTTTTTTGAGCTTCGGCCACAACATGCAAAGACAGGGTTGTTTTTCCGGAAGACTCTCCTCCATAAATTTCAATAATCCTGCCCCGCGGCATTCCGCCAACTCCCAAAGCCAAATCCATTGCAATAGAGCCTGTTGGGACAGAATCAACATTAACGGCCTGGATTTCTCTCATTTTCATTATTGCCCCTTCTCCAAACCTCTCTTTAATTTCATCTAAGGCATGCATTAAAGCCTTATTTTCTGTTCCTGAAGATAACGATTTTTCTTTTTTTGGTTTTACCATGCCAGGTAGTAGAAATTCGACTTTAAAAATCGATTTTCTGCTGGATAATTATATTTTATCTTGATTTTCTTGTGCCAAGATGGCGATTTCTTTTATTCGTCATAATTTTCAAACTTTGAAAATTATGACGAACTGTCGAATTTTCACTACCTGGCATTATTTTTTGCTTAAACCTTTTTCCATTCTGTATCTTCTTCTGATTCATCCGGCCCTCCCCCGGGAATTAATTGGGCTGTGGCCGATTCTCCCCTGTCTGCATATACTTCGCGCGGTTTTGCGCCATCAGCAGGCCCCACAATGCCTTTATCCTCCAACATATCAATTAATCTGGCTGCCCTTGAATATCCAATTCTTAAACGCCTTTGTAAAAATGATGCGGAAGCTTTTTGAGTTTCCAAAACAATTTTTTTTACTTCTTCAAATAGCGGGTCATCATCTCCAAAAAAATCTCCGTTTTCTTTAGCTTCTTTTGGGTCAGGAGCCTCTAATGCATCTTTTAGATTTTGGGACAAAACGGTCTGTAAATCTTCAAGTCCCCCTTTCTGGTCTGAAACAAAATCAGCAACTTTTTTAACTTCTTTTTCAGAAACATACGGACCTTGAATTCTGCCCAATTTTGCGGATTTCGCTGATAAAAACAGCATATCTCCTGCTCCCAATAATTTTTCTGCTCCGGATGTATCTATAACTGTTCTTGAATCAACCTGCGAAGAAACCTGGAAAGTAATACGCGTAGGAACATTTGCTTTAATAAGTCCTGTAATAACTTCAACAGACGGCCTCTGTGTTGCCAATACCAAATGTATTCCGGTTGCTCTTGCCATTTGCGCCAGCCTTACAATTCCAGCTTCAAGCTCCCTACCTTTTGCAGCCATTAAGTCTGCTAATTCATCAACCACAAAAACAATATACGGCAACTGTGCTCCGTTTGAAATCACTGTTTTATTTGCATTATAACTCCCGATATTTCTTGCAGGCACCTCTGAAAATATTTCAAACCTTCTTTCCATTTCCCGTATCAGCCACTGCAAAGCGTTTATTGTTTTTGTTGCGTCGTAAATTACGGGGCACAAAAGATGTGGAATATCATTGTAGTGCTGAAATTCAACCCTTTTAGGGTCAACCATAATCATCCTTAAATTCTCCGGAGTATATTTATACAACAAGCTTAAAATTAGACTGTTCAAAAAGATTGTTTTTCCTGTTCCAGTAGCTCCCGCAACCAACATATGGGGGCCTTCTGCAATATCAGCATAAACAGGAGAACCGGAAACATTTCGCCCTAAAGCAATAAGCAAAGGGCTGGCGGAATTTTGATAATTTCCATGGGCAATCAAATTCCTTAATGTGACAATAGACCTTACTTTGTTTGGCACTTCAATTCCAACCAATGATTTTCCGGGAATAGGGGCTTCAATTCTAATAGGATGGGCTGCCAATGCCAATGCTAAATTATTTGATAAGGTTGTAATTTTTGAAAGTTTTACCCCTTCTGCCGGCTTAAAAGCATACTGCGTTACTGTTGGACCCACGTTTACCTCTGCCATTTCAACAGAAATTCCAAAGTTTTCCAAAGTATTCTTAATTATCATTGAATTCTCTTTTATATTTCCTGATGTTGGGGCTGATTCATTCTTTGACAGCAAATCCAAGGGCGGCAAAATATAATCGCTTTTTGCTTTTTCGTCTTCCGATTTTTTTAATTTTATTTTTTCCGGCTCTTCTTCCTTCCCTTTTTTAAATAAAGACATTTTGGAGTTTACCGGCTGTTTTTTCTCCTGTTTTTCCGGTAAAACACCTTTTATTTTTATATTTTCTTCTTCCTGTTTATTTAATACATAAGACTGCTTTTCTTCTTTTTTCTTTTCTTTTTCAAGTTGGACTTCTGACCAGACAAACTGTAAAAAAATAAATGCTCCTATTAATAAAATGGTTGCAAATATAATATTGGCGACCAAAAGTCCAAAAAGGCCAGCAAACAGCCTTGCCAACAAAAATCCTATCCATCCGCCTCCGCCTGGCGCCGGATTTACGTTCAAATCTTTTGCTGCTAATATGCCCGCTATTCCTATAATTGAAACAATGACAGCCAGAAACATTGCCAGATTCTTGCCTTTTTTGCGGGTTTTTAAAAAAATCATTCCTGCCACGAACAGGAAAAACGGTATTGTATAAAAAGCTTTGCCAACCAAAAAATTAACAACCACAATAAAATATTCTCCTGTTTTTCCGGCTTTATTAAAATAAGGGAACGACAAAACAACAATTATCGCCAACAAAAACATCAATGTGGCTTTTATCCACCTTCTTGCCCAGGAGCTTAAAATTGAGTCCTTTGGCTTTTCCTTTATTTTTACGTTCGCATTTTTCCCGTTTTTAAGATTGTTCTTTTTTGCCATATTTCTACACTAAATTAATCTATTATAACATTTGCATATATTTATTCAAATTCAACCAAATAATGACTTATATACGCCAAAAAGCGCTAAAAAACATCGAAGAACTAAAAATGTTATTTTAAATATATCCAGCCATCTGATTGTTCGGCTATTCGACTATTTGGCTATTTGATTTAAAAATGTCGGAAAATTTCACGGCCGTGAAATTTTCCGACATTTTTGAGATTTTGAGATAATAAGAATACAATAAATTTTATTAAACAATTAAAAACTCCGCTGATTTTTGGCGGAGTTTTTAAAACCTATTTTATTTTGAAAGCAAAGATTTTATCTGTTCTGCCAATTTTGAAACTGCATCAGAGATTGATGCAAGGTTGTTCTGATGCATATCAGAACTTGCTAATGGGTCGGCAATAGTAAAATAGTTATCACTTGTGTCTTGCGGAGTTCCTGAGGCATTGCTTAAAACGCGGATTTTAAAACGGTTTCCTGGCCCGCCCATAGAATTTACAAGGCTTCTGGAAAGACTAAAACTATGTACTTCCGACTGTTTGCTTGTGCTAAGTGGAAAAGCGCCCACTAAAACACTTTTCGTAATGGTGCTTCCGGAGTATTTATCCAAATAAATCCAAGCGGTTCCTGTAACCCCTGTATTCATAAATCTGACTGTCTGCAAATTCTCAACTATCCAAAGCTCTTCTCCGTTTGGCGAGGTTACGGTAATTGTTGCAGCTGTTGGAGCCACTATGCTAAATTGTCCTCCATAAGTAACTGTGGAGCCTGAGCTCACAACCATAGAATATGTTCCCAGAACAGCGTCAGCAGGAATCCTGACGCTATAAGAGCCGGCGCTTGCAGACACGCCTGTTGCTAGAACGTAAATATTTGATGAATTTTTTAAACTAAGGTCAACAGTACTCACACCGCTTGCTGTCCAGGAAAAAGTAAGATTATGCCCAGGAATATCCGACCCTCCAGCAGAAGTGACGGTGATGGAAGACTGGGTGGAGGAGGTTACTGTTACTTGCGTAGTTGCAAGTATAGTTGCGCCAGCAAGTAATTTTACTGTATATATCCCAGCAGAATGATAGTCGTGTCTACTATTGTACGCAGTGGTATATCCAAGAATACTTACTGTCCCATCACCAAAGTCTACCTTCTCTGTTCCATTTGGAGTATAATTACTCACAACAAAATCAACCCATAAAGTAGGGGAAGAATCCATTAAAGTACCTGTTGTTGGATAAGCTATAATAGAAGGTGTTTCACACACTTGCGTTATCGCCGGTTTGTCTATTGTAACTCCACAGCTGTTTTCATCTGAACAGGTTCTTGTTTGTTGTCCATTTGCGCAAGTGCTCCAGCTACCGCAAATCCAGCTTGGGGTGCAGGTTGAGGTTGCTGAGGAAACAGTGATATATCCATCGCTTGTGTCTATGTAGGAAACTCCGTTAACAACGGTTTTTATGTGAGCTTTGTATTGACCTGCTATAACAGTGGAAGGAACTATAAAATACGCCTGTCCGTTTTTATTTGTCACTGTGGTCATATTTATTGTTGGATTGTTATTCGGGTCAATCAAGGAAACTATTGTCATATTAGAAGTTGGAACATTAGCTGAAGTCCATGTCACTTTCTGCAACGAGCCTACTTTCCACGTTTCCCCTCCGTTGGGCGAGGTGACGGTGATGGAGGGCTGAGTGGAACTGCAAGTTTGAATTACCGCTGGTTTATTTGTTGTAACTCCACAGCTGTTTTCATCTGAACAGGTTCTTGTTTGTTGTCCATTTGCGCAAGTGCTCCAGCTACCGCAAATCCAGCTTGGGGTGCAAACTGGTGTTGTGCTACACCCATAAATTTTATTTAATTTTGCTCTGGTTGATTTTCCAACATATCCTGTACCGTTTTTTAAACCGTATGGAGTTAAAACTTCGGAGGCATATTTTTTCTGAAATTCAACAACTCCGCTTCCAATAACTTCGTTATACTCTGAAGGCTTATTAACAGAAATAAATTCCATTATACCTTCCTTATCTAAAGCTGTTATCAAAGCTTCAAAATCAGCGCCTGTTGCCCCGTATCCCATATTAGTATTAAAAGTGTAGCACCACGCAGCAGTTGCAGAGGTTCCTGTATTCAACTGGGCTTGCAATGCTTGTATTTGCGCTTGCAATTGGGCTATCTGAGCCAATAGTTCTTCTATTGTAACAGCGCTTGCGTTTTGTCCAAAACCTAAAAACGCTGTTATAAGAACAGCTATTGCTATGAAGTGCTTAATTTTCATACTTAATTTTTATTTTGCAAATTTAAAAACAAAAATTTATTTTTTGCTGTAAAAACTTGTAAAATATTAGTTGATTATTCCTATTTGTTTAATAATACCCCCCCGCAAAAGTATGTCAAGCACAGCATAATATGATGTTTTTAACTCGTCATAAGACTTTACGCATCACAACAATGTTATAAAAATTGCTTTTTCCTTTTTTTGTCGGAAATAATAAACAGAGATTTAAAAATTGTGAGACATGAATTTAATTTTGTACATTTAAAATCCCCCTACACACTTAAAAACTCCGCTGGTTCTGGCGGAGTTTTTAAACTGCGATTTGCTAATTAGTTTGTAAAATAGTCGGGCAACGTCGGACGTTGCCGTTTTTTATTTATGTAATCTGTTATTATTTCTTTTCCTTTACTTTTGGCTCAAAGCCAGTTCCTACCGGAATAAGTTTTCCGATAATGACATTTTCTTTCAATCCTCTTAATTTATCTTCTTTGCCTTCAAGGGAAGCCTTAATCAATATCCTGGATGTTTGCTGGAAAGAAGCTGATGAAAGCCATGACTCTGAGTTTAGAGAAACTTCAGATATTCCAAGCAATATTTGAGTGCCGGATGGAACATCCTTTTTAGCTTTTTTAAGGCTTTCTACTTCTTCATCAAAAACGGTTTTTTCAACGATTTCCCCTTTTATCCAATTGCTGTCCCCCTCTTCCTTAATTTTTATCCTGGAAAACATTTTCTGGATTATTATTTCAATGTGTTTATCGTGAATATCAACTCCCTGTGAAGAATAAATTCTTTGAACTTCTTGCAAAATATACCTTTGGGTAAGCTCCACTCCTGAAGACTTATAAAGCTTTTTAAGGTCTAAACTTCCCTCGCACAAAGGCTGATTCTCTTTTATTTCCTGGCCTTTTTGCACTAAGATTCCAATTCTGTTTGGAATCTTGTATTCCATTATTTCTTTCTTTGATGATTTTTTGTCTGCTGATTCTCCCTTCTTTAACGAAGCAACCGGCTGGATTTTTACAATCCTTTTTTCTTCATCAATGTCAACTACTTTTCCTTCTGTCAAAGACATAATTGCCTCTCCTTTTGGAGTCCTTGACTCAAAAATTTCTTCAATTCTTGGCAAACCCTGAGTAATATCGCCCGCTCCCGCAATTCCTCCCAAGTGGTGAGTTCTCAAAGTAAGCTGAGTTCCCGGCTCTCCTATTGCCTGGGCGGCAACAACTCCAACAGATTCTCCAAGTTTTACCAAATTGTTTCTTCCCAAATCCCATCCATAACATTTTTGACAAACCCCCAAAGCCGCCTTACAAGTCAAAGGAGAGCGAACAATAACCCTTTCAATCCCGGACTCTTCTGCAATTGCCTTTGCTGTCTGCCAATCAATAATTTGTCCCTTTTTAACAAAAGTTTTTTTACCGTGCTCAACATTTTCCAAAACAGTCCTGCCAACTATTTTGAAAATAAAATCCTGTTCAATAGCATCGGCATCTTTTCTGTAAACAGTAAATCCTGTTTTGTCTCCGCAATCTTCTTCTGTGACAATAATATCATGAGCCACATCAACCAGTCTTCTTGTCAAATATCCGGCAGAAGAAGTTCTCAATGCGGTGTCAGCTGTTCCTTTTCTGGCTCCGTGAGTTGAAATAAAGTATTCCAAAACATTAAAACCTTCTGTAAATGAAGATTTAACCGGCAACTCAATAATGTCTCCTGCAGGATTGTTAACCAAACCCTTCATGCCAGCCATCTGAACAGGCTGAGCCCATGTTCCCCTTGAACCAGAACCTATAATTGACATAACAGGCCCATCAGGAGGCAAGGTTTCTTTTAATAAAGCTTCTATTTTTGACTTTACTGTCTGCCAAACTAAAATTTTCTGGGATGTTTTTTCTTCCAATGACAAAAGTCCTTTTTCAAAATGAGTGTCTATTTGCTTTATTTCTTTTTCTGCCTGCTCTATTAACGCCGGCTTTTCTTTTGGAACTATAAGGTCGTCCATTCCCCAGCTTATTCCCGACAATGTACAGTATTCAAAACCAAGAAGTTTTACATTGTCTAAAATGGCAACTGCTTCTTCATTAGTATATTTTTCAATAACTTCTCTGACCAGGCCTTTCAATCCTTTGTTGTCAATTAATTTATTAATATATGGGTAATCGTTTGGAAAAACAGCGTTTAAAATCAGCCTCCCAACAGTTGTTTCTATAAGTTCCAGAGTGTTTTTGTTTTTAGAGTTATCCTGGTCCGACATTTTTGGATGCGGCACCTTAATTAAATCATTAATCCCTAAAAATCCGTATTCATAAGCCATTTTAGCTTCAACATCCGAAGAATAAACTTTCATCTCCTTTGTATCTTGTTTTGCATTTAATCTTGTCAAAAAATAACATCCCAAAGCAATGTCTCTAAAAGGACCCATCACAGGCATTCCTGTTGCCGGTCTTATAAGATTCAATGTTGAAAGCATTATTTCCCTCGCTTCTGTCTGAGCTTCTTCTGACAAAGGTAAGTAAACCGCCATCTGATCTCCATCAAAGTCAGCATTAAACGATTCGCAAACCAAAGGATGCAATTTTATTGTTTCACCTTCTGTTAAAAGGGGTTTAAATGCTTGAATTCCAAGCCTGTGCAAAGTTGGAGCTCTGTTTAAAAGAACCAATTTATCTTTGATAATTTCTTCTAAAATTCCCCATACAGGAGTTTTTTCTTCAATCAGTCTGGCAGCTCCTCTGATATTATAAGCCATTTCTTTTTCCAAAATTTTCTTGATAACAAACGGCTTGAAAATTTCCAATGCCAGAGTTTTTGGCAATCCACACTGCGAAAAACTTAATTCAGGGCCAACGGCAATAACAGACCTTCCCGAATAGTCCACGCGCTTTCCCAAAAGATTTTGCCTGAACCTTCCTTGCTTTCCGGCCAACATTGCAGCCAAAGATTTCAGCAATCTCTTTCCTCCGGTTGTTGCTGTTGTTGTGACTCCCTTTCTCATTTCGTTGTCAATCAAAGCGTCAACTGCTTCCTGCAACATTCTTTTTTCATTTCTTACAATAACCGGCGGAGCTGAGATTTCCAACAAATATTGCAGTCTATTGTTTCTGTTAATAACCCTTCTATAAAGGTCGTTTAAATCAGAAGATGCGTATCTGCCTCCGTCCAACTGGACCATTGGCCTTAAGTCAGGAGGCAAAACAGGCAAAACTTCCATAAACATCCACTCCGGCCTTACTCCAGCTTTTAACATTCCCTGAAAAAGCTTTAATCTTCTCAAAACTTTTTTCTTTGTTGCGGGTGGAGCTTCCTTTGCTTCTTTTTCTAGTTCTGCAACTTTTTCTTTTAAATCAATTTTTGAAAAAATTTCCCTTACTGTTTCAGCTCCTGTGCCTGCCTCAAACATTTCGCCGTATTTTAAAGAAAGGGTATGATAAACAACTTCAGATAAAATTTTTAGCTCTTTAATTTCCAGAACTTCTTCTTTTGCTTTTTCTCTTGCTGACTTTAACTCTGTTTTTCCGGCTTCTGTTGTTTCTTTTTTAACTTTTGACTTGTATTCCTGTTCAATTGCCTCTATGATTCTGTCTCGGGCCTCTGCGTCAACTTTTGTGATTATATATGAAGAAAAATAAACAACTTTCTCCAATTGCTGAAAACTTTTGTCCAAAACCAAGCCCATTCTTGAGGGCACCCCCCTTAAAAACCAAATATGCGAAACAGGCGCATTCAATTTTATATGCCCCATTCTCTCCCTTCTTACAGAAGACTTTGTAACCTCAACTCCACATCTGTCGCAAACAACCCCTTTATATCTTATTCTTTTGTATTTTCCACAAGCGCACTCATAGTCTTTTTCAGGACCAAAAATTCTTTCATCAAAAAGTCCATCCTTTTCAGGCTTCTGGGTTCTGTAATTGATTGTTTCTGGCTTGGTAATTTCGCCGTGAGACCAGGACATAATATCCTCGGGCGACGCAAGCTTGATTCTTATTGATTCTAAGTCTAATACTCGCATGATTTGTGAGTTTATGAACAAATCATCCTGAGCCCCACAAGGCGAAGGATAACCTTTTTCTTTTAATTATTTGTTTAAATATTTAAAAATTCTTGTGATAAAATAACTAATTGTTATTTTTTATCTTCTGTTTTGTCTTCGCGCAATTCGCGTGGCTTTTCTTTTACTTCAATTGCCATTCCCAAAGATTTTAATTCGGCCACCAATAAATTAAAGGATGCGGGAATATTTGGGTGCCTAATTGGTTCGCCTTTCAAAATTGCCTCATAAGTTGCCGCTCTTCCCTGCACATCATCTGATTTTATTGTCAGCATTTCCTGCAAAGTGTGAGCCGCTCCATAACCTTCTAACGCCCAGACTTCCATTTCCCCAAATCTCTGTCCTCCAAATTGAGCCTTTCCTCCCAATGGCTGTTGAGTAATTAATGAATAAGGACCAATTGACCTTGCGTGAACTTTGTCGTCAACCATGTGGATAAGCTTCATAACATACATATATCCTACTGTGATTGGCCTTGGAAACGGCAAACCGGTCCTTCCATCATAAATTGTTGTCTGGCCCGATTCGGGCAAACCTGCTTCTCTTAATTCCTCTTTAACATCGCTTTGGTTTGCTCCCAGCAGAGCAGGCGTAATTGCAAGATACCCCAATTTATGGGCAGCCCATCCCAAATGTGTTTCCAAAATCTGCCCTATGTTCATACGGGAGGGAACAGACAATGGAGAAATCACCAAATCAACCGGAGTGCCATCAGTTAAAAACGGCATTTCCTCTTCTGCTAAAATTTTTGAAACAACTCCCTTGTTTCCATGCCTTCCAACAAGCTTATCTCCAACTTTTGCTTTTCTGGTTTCAGCAACTTCAACTTGAATTCTCTTTATAACTCCCGGCTCCAATTTGTGCCCTAATTCCCTTGAAAATATTTTTACATTGATTACTTTTCCATTTTTCCCGTGCTCCATTCTTAAAGATGTATCTTTGACATCTTTTGCCTTGTCTCCAAAAATGGCCCTTAATAATCTTTCTTCTGGAGTTAATTCTGCCTCTCCTTTTGGAGAAATTTTACCAACTAAAATGTCATTGGGTCCCACTTCAGCTCCAACCCTTACAATACCTTCCTCATCTAAATCCCTTAGTTTTTCTTCTCCAACATTTGGAATATCTGAAGTTGTAACTTCGTCTCCCAATTTTGTCTCTCTGACGTCGCATGTAAAATCCTCTATATGAATTGAAGTAAACTCATCTTGCTTTGCCAATTTTTGGGAAATAATCATTGAGTCCTCAAAACCTCCTCCTCTTAACGGCAGAAAACAAACCAAAACATTCCTTCCCAAAGCAAGCCTTCCCTGTGAAATTGAGGCTCCGTCAGCCAAAACATCTCCCTTTTTGATTGTTTCTCCTTTTTGTACAATCGGCTTTTGATGAAAACATGAATACTGGTTTGTTCTTACAAATGTCTGAAGCTCATAATTTTCTTCCACCTTTTTTCCTGAAATATCATACTGTACCTTTATATGCTGGGAATCAGATTCTTTTACAATTCCGTTTGCCCTTGCTAAAATAACCTGCCCGGAATCCCTGGCAACCGTTCTTTCGGTTCCTGTGCCAACTAACGGAGGCTCTGCCTTTATCAATGGCACAGCCTGCCTTTGCATGTTTGAGCCCATCAAGGCTCTGGATGCGTCGTCATTCTGCAAAAAAGGAATCAAAGACGTTGCAACAGAAATAAACTGTTTTGAAGAAACATCAATGTAGTCAACTTCTGAAATTTCAGCTTCTTCCGGCTCGCCTTTTACCCTTGCCTCAACTTTGTCGGGCATAATTTCTGGTAAAATTCTACCTGTTTTTTCGTCTAAAGCAACAGAAGCGGGCGCAATTGTGTGCCTTTCTTCTTCTTGGGCTGAAAGATAACAGACTTCATCTGTGATTTTTCCGTTTTTAACTTTAAAATAAGGGGCCTCAATAAATCCATAACGATTTACCTTTGCAAAAGATGCTAAATGCCCCACCAATCCGACATTTGGGCCTTCCGGAGTTTCTATTGGACAAATTCTTCCATAGTGCGAAGGCTGAACATCCCTTACTTCAAAACCAGCCCTTTCTCTTGTAAGTCCTCCTGGGCCTGTTGTTGTAAGCCTTCTTTTGTGTTCCAATTCGGCAAGCGGATTTTCATTGTCCATGAATTGGGAAAACTGGGAAGCCGTATAAAATTCTTTTATAACAGCCATCAATGGCCTTGGGTTTATAAGCTGCAAAGGAGTTATTGTATCCTCTTCTAAAGTAGACATTTTATCTCTTATAATCCTTTCCATCCTCATCATTCCAACCCTCATTCTGTTTTGTATAAGCTCTGACAATGTTCTTACTCTTCTGTTTCCCAGGTGATCAACCTGATCTGGTTTTGCTAAAGGATCGTTATTCAACCTAATAACTTCTTTTACAACCTCTATTATATCTTCTATTTTAAGAGTTCTCTGTTCTTTTATGATTTCCTCGTCGCTATTTTTTGATTTTTTCTTTTCAGCTAACTGCGGCAATCTCTGCAATGTTTTCCATCTTCCAACCTTTGACAAGTCATACCTATTAAAATTAAAAAACATATTAAAAATCAAATCTTGAGCGGCGTCAGGAGTAACCAAATCTCCCGGCCTCAATCTCCTATAAACTTCCACTAATGCCTCTTTTTGGTCTTTACAGGTGTCTCTTTTTAAAGTTTCCTTTATGTATCTGATTTCCCCTGTATCCACATCAGCAAAAGCTTTTTCAACTTTTTCAACATTATCCAAACCTAAAGCCATAAGCAAGGTTGTTGCAGGGACCTTTCTTTTTCTGTTTATCTTAACGCCAATAAAGCCGGAGTCTTCTGTTTCAAACTCAAGCCAAGCTCCCCTGTTTGGAATAATCTTAGCCCCAAAATAATCTCTACCCCTCCATGACCTTGATGTAAAAAAAGCTCCCGGAGACCTGATAAGCTGGGAAACAACAACTCTTTCAACTCCGTTGACTATAAAAGTTCCGCGTTCTGTCATTATCGGAAAATCAGCCAAAAAAACTTCCTGTTCTTTTATTTCTTTGGTTTTAAGGTTAACCAATCTGACTTTTACCCTCAGCGGAGCCTCAAGAGAATCATTGTTCTTTTTCGCCTCCAAGCCGTTTTTATAATTTGGCTTGCCAAGCTGGTAGTCATCAAACCAAAGCTCAAATTCTTTCCCGGTATAGTCTTTTATCGGAGAAATTTCCTCAAAAAGCTCTTTCATTTTAAACTGCCAAAGGTCTTCCCATGTTTCTTTCTGCATAGTCAGAAGATGAGGCGTGGGATAGGACAGTTTTGATTTTGAGAAATTTTTTACCTTTTTTATAATCTCAGCCATAGATTTTGATAAATTAAAATCCAAAACTCAAAAACCAAAAATACAGAAAAAAATTAGACTAAAAACTTTTTTATTTTTGGTTTGTGGTTTTGCTTTTTGGTTTTTGATTTTTGGTTTAGTTAAAAACACAAAATACCCTACTGGTTTTAGGGTATCTCCCTTTGCCCTAATTTTTTTATTTTTGGCGCATAAAAAAATACGGGGCAAGGGCGTTCATTTTTTAGAGTAAAGTAGCCACTTATTTTTTTAAAATGGTCCATTGATCAAGTGGACCCAATATGATTTTATATTATTCTTTTTTTTAAAAACTGTCAACCCCTTGAAACAAATTCCTGATTCTTGGCTAACAAGCGGGCACGACAAACCTGGTTTTTAATTCTAATATATTGCGTCTTGAATTACTGAATAAATTCAGTAATTCATTCAGTAACAAACTATTTATTTGCTTTTATGCTTTGAACGATTCCCAACGCAATAAAATTAAACAAAAGACCGGACCCCCCATAACTTACAAAGGGCAGGTAAATCCCCACTACGGGCAGAAGAGATAAATTCATACCAATATTAAATAAAAACTGAGAAATTAAAATTATGGCATAACCAAAAGAAAAGAGGCGGGGAAAATTTGATTCAGAGCGAATTGCTATTTTTAAAATTTTCCATATCAAAAATCCGTAAGCTAAAAACATTAACATTACCCCAAACGCGCCGAATTCATGAGCTATAACAGAAAAAATAAAATCTGTGTGGGATTCTGGCAAAAAGCCGTACTGTACTTGAGAACCCTTTGCAATTCCCTCCCCCCAAATCTGTCCGGAACCAATTGCAATCTTTGCCTGGTCTTGGCTCCATGAACTTCCAAGAGGGTCTGTCGGAAAAATAAAAGATGTGATTCTGTTTCGCTGATAAGGCTCCAAAAGAAAATTCCAAGACAATACTGCTGTTATTATAAAGCAAAGAAGAATAATCAGAAAATGCTTTGTTTTGATTCCTGATATTAATAAAACTCCCAACCACATTAAAACCAAAACTGCTGTTCCGCCTAAATCCGGCTTTATAAAAATTAGAAGCGCAGGCAAAGCAACATATATCCCCGACAAAACAATGTGCCTAAACTTGTACATCTCAACATGCCTTACTGAAAAATATTTTGCCAACAAAAAAAGCAAAACAATTTTTGTGGGCTCAATGGGGTCCAAATTTAAAAATCCTATTCTATACCACCCCTTTGTTCCCTTTATGACAGGCGCAAAAAACTGCAGGCCGGCGAGCAAAACCAGGCACAATCCGTACAAAGTTAAAATCAGATAAGAATTATTTTTTATAAGTCTGTAGTCAAAGAGGCTGATTAAAACCATCAGCAAAAACCCAAGAATAAAAAAAATAATCTGCTTATAAAAATTTGACAGGTCATTTTCCGCCCAACTGGAACTAAAAATTCCAGCTAAACCAAAGCAAACCAAAAAAAACACAACAATTATAATACCCCAATCAAGTTTTCTCAAATGACCTGAAAATATACTCATTTTATCATTTCCAAGAATTCTTTTTCTGAAACAACTTTAACTCCTAATTTTTGAGCCCTTTCCAATTTTGACCCAGCTTCAGATCCGGCGATAACAAAGCTTGTTTTTTGCGACACAGACTCAGAAATATTCCCGCCCAATTCGCGAATTTTTATCCTGGCTTCGTCGCGCGTCATATTTTTCAATCCGCCGGTCAAAACAAAGGTTTTTCCCAAAAATTTTTGCTGTTTTGAATTCAATGCCGGATTTTTAACGGATATTTTATTCTCCAGCTTTTCTAAATATCTTATATTTTCTTTACAGGAAAACCATTCAAAAATTGATTTTGCCACAACTGGGCCAATATCCAAAATTTTATCAAAATCTTCAATCTTTGCATTTTTTATTCTTTGCAACGAATGAAAATGATTTGCCAAATCAATAGCAGTTTCTTCTCCGACATTCCTTATGCCCAGAGCATAAACAAGCCTTGCTAAAGTTATTTCTTTTTTTTCCGCAATGGATTTTGTAAGGTTTTCTGCTGATTTTTCTGCAAATCGTTCCAAAACAACCAAATCTCCCTCTTTTAAGTCAAACAAATCGGCAGGGGTTTGAACTAATCCCTCATCTAAAAGCCTATCTATAATTTTAGGCCCCAATCCCTCAATATTGAAAGCCTGCCTTGAAACAAAATGATAAAAACTTCTCCTCTGCCTTGCAAAGCATTTAGGACTTGGACACCGCCACAAAGCCTCTGTACTTGTTTTTTCCAATTTTGTGGAGCAAGATGGACAAAATTCTGGCATTTTAAAATTCTTTTCCTTCCCGTTTCTCAACTCCGGCAAAACTTTAATAATATCTGGGATAACATCTCCTGCCCTGCCCACAACAACAGTGTCTCCAATTTTCAACCCAAGTCTTTTGATTTCATCTTCATTATGCAATGTTGCCCTTGTTATTGTTATTCCAGTCAACTGAACCGGCTCTAAAATAGCAACAGGAGTGGCCGCCCCTGTTCTTCCGATTTGTATTTTTATATCCAAAACTTTTGTGGTTGCCTCTGCCTGTGAAAACTTAAAAGCTATTCCTGCTCTTGGAGATTTACCTACTATTCCAAGGTTTTCAAAAATTTCATTGTCATTCGCTAAAACAACTATACCATCAATTTCGTAATCAAGCTTTTCACGATTTTTTTGCCAATAACTGTGAAATTCAAAAATTTCTTTAAGGGTTTTGCAATATTTATTATTTTTATTTATTTTAAATCCTAATTCTTTCAATATTTTATGCTTCTGTTCATGTGTTGTTATTTTTTCAAAGTTATCAATCAAGTCATATGCGAAAAAATCCAAGTGCCTGGATGCAGTAATTTTAGGATCCAATTGCCTCACTGACCCGGCCGCAATATTTCTTGGGTTTGCGTAAACAGGCAAACCTTTTTTTCTTTGTAACTCGTTTATTTTTTCAAATTCTTTTTTAGTTAAGAAAACTTCTCCCCTGACAATCACTTCTTCTTTGCTCTCTATTGATAAAGGGATAGAATTAATCGTTTTTAAATTTTGAGTTATATCTTCTCCGACATTCCCATCACCTCTGGTTGATCCCATATTTAAAACTCCGTTTTCATAAATTAATTCAACCGCTAACCCGTCTATTTTTAATTCGCAATAATAATCCAATTTTCCAGACTGGCCTGGCGGCAATAATCTTACCAGCCTTTCCTGCCAATTATTCATGTCTTCTGGCAAAAAAGCATCATTAAAAGAAGTCATTCTTTTTACGTGCCTGGTTTTTTTAAACTCTCTTAGGGGTTTCCCGCCTATCCTTTGAGTTGGGGAATCTGGCGTTATAAATTCCGGATATTTCTGCTCCAAATCAAAAAGCTCTTTTTTCAAAGAGTCCAAAGCCGCATCAGATATTTCCTGTTTATCTAAAACATGATAAAGATATCTATGGCGATTTATTACTCTCTTCAGTTTGTTTATTCTTTCTTCTATCTGCTGTTTATTATCCATTTTACAAAAAATCAGGCTCAATATTATTTACTTCCAATCTTTCTCCGAGGGTATCTACAATAATCAAATCAACATAATATGACCCTTCGCTACCGTCCCAAATCCCGGCAAAAGTTCCATCAAAAATAGTCCCCGACGATAAGATTAGATTTATTGGTGAGCCTATAACGTCTTCTCCTTCTGGAGAATCTTTGACGTGGGCTTCTATAAAACTGATTCCATTTGACGCTTCAAGCTCAACTGCAACAGAAATCTTCATTCCACCTCCGTCATAATATGAACCAATCACATATATATTTTTTATTCTAATCAGTTCTGATGATTCCACTTTTTCCATATAAAGTTGAATTTTTCTTTTAACTCCTCTAAATTCCCCTAAAGATCCTATTGTAAGCCCTGTATAACCCTCCTCGGCAGGAGTAACGGTTGCTTCTACTGAATATTTTTTTTCGTTGTCCGGCAAGATTGTATCAAAAGCAACAATACATCCGTTGCATATACTAGGATTGCATCCATCAGGGTTTTCAGTGTCAGTCAATTGAGTACTTGGATTATTGCAATAAATACCGGAGTCCAACCCTAATCCAGAATCTGAATCCGGGCAAGCTTGCGGATTGTTTATCGGGTCGTAAGAAAGCATAGCGCAAAGGCCTCTGCTTGCGCCAGCAGGAATGATCTGTCTGTCATAATACAAAACTTTTTCTATCCCGCTGTCTGCTGAATAAAAAGCGACAATGGAGTTTCCTATGTTTCTAATCATTTTTATTTCGCTATAAAGCAGAGTCGTAATTCCCAAAACCACAGCTAAAATTATAATCATAATAAAAAATGTAATAATCAAAGAAACCCCTTTTTGGTCACCCCGAACATAACGCTTAACTAACAAACTCTTGAATTTAAAAAAATGATTATTTTGCATTTAAATTTCTTTGAGAAATCGTGGTTTGTATTTTTATTTCAGATTGCAATGGGTCTTCCGGAGACTGAACTCCCATAATAATAGTAACTCTTGGCTGCTGCGGAGGGTCATCATCCTCTGATGCTCCATATATTAAATCAGCCTCCAATCCGCTTGTTCCATTTATGCTAAACCTTAAATAATTGATACTAAACTTATCAGAAATTAAGGATACTGAATTTTCATCAGTAACTTGGTCATACGGGAAATTTATTCTTTTTTCTTTTAGTACGTTTCCTCCTGCTTCGGCTAAATAAAATTCTTGACATGCTTCATTGTTAGATTCATTTATAAACTTTATCCCCTCATACCAACTATTCGGCCTTGTATATAAATAGATATATCCCGGAAACGTATCTGTAATATTATAATTAACATCTGTATATACAAGACAATCTCCGCCTATGTCTTTTGAGGCCATTCTTAAGGCTTTTGACATATATTCTGTAGCGTAGCTAACTTGGCTCAATAACCGCTCGCGAGACAAAATTATTCTCTGGCTATCAATAATGGATACAAAAATAACTATAGCCACACTAACAACCAACATAAAAACAGCTATAACAACAATAAGCTCAACCATTGTAAGACCTCTGTTAGAATTTTGAATTTTTTCCGCCATTCGACGGACTGAATTTGAAACCCCAGTGTGTGCCATGGTTGAAAATTAAAAATTTATTAAAATATTTTCTTAACACTCAAAATTTTTAAAATTAACTTAGTACCAATTATAAAGATACTCTTCTGCTGTAATATAATCCTCTGTTTCTTCATTGTGCAAAATATTTGATTTTTCATCCCAAAAAACTTGAACTGTAATCTTTATTACATCATAAACGCCTTCTGCTGTTTCCAAGGGGGTGATTGTTATTTTTCTCTTGAATTTTGTTTTTGTTGCAGATTCCTGGTTATATGTATAAAATCCCTCTTCATTGATATAAAAATATCTTCCTGTCCATGGATATAACGGTGAGTCAGCAGTACCTAATGTTTTATAATCAACTTCACAACCTATAGTGCAATCAGTATCTTGGTCTGAAATCCCTGATACCCAAGTTATTGAAGGATCAGTATCCATTCTTAACCAGTTGCTGTCTCTTATATTTCTTATTATCTCCAATCCTTCTTGAGCTAAATATGCGGCTACAAACCGGTCTGAAGAATTAGAAGTTAATTTATCCATTGTTGTAAAAGCATTATATGCCCCAATTATGGCAATTGATAAAATAAAAATAGCAACAGACAGCTCTATTATTGTAAACCCTTTATTTTTTTTAAAAAACAATAAATTTTTCATTGAAATTTTACTCAACCTCTATTAAGCCGGATGAATTTATAAAAACAGTTTTTTCCATTGACGGATCCTGTATCAAACTCATCACAATTCTTACACCCTTCTCAATAACTATAAAATTTTCTAGGCTAGGTTCATAGTTGGCCATTATTGTCACATCGGGATTAGGAGGATTAAAGTTTATGCTCAAATGACTAACGTTAATACTGGGGTTATCAATATCATAAGCTTTTTTAATAAAGACTCCAGAATCAAGAATACTGACATTCTCAATAATATAATCTTCCGAAGTATATTTCTTATCGGCTGGTTCGTTAGTATCAGCATATATATACCAATGTGTAGGATAAATACCACCCACTTCTGTAAAAGTAATAAAGACACCATATCCTTTTGCATCAAAATCTTCTGAAACTTGGGCACCCGAAAATCCCAAATCTTCCGCTTTTCTTATATCCTGAGCTATTTTATGTGTCGCTTGAGAAAGAGCAAACTGTCTTTGTATTCTTGGAAAATTGCTAATAACCATAAGGGAAAATATGGCAATGATAAAAACAGAGACTGCAATCTCAACAAGTGTTATCCCTTGTTTTTTATTTAAAATTTTAAATCTAAAATCTTTGAACAATTTAAAATCAAATTAAAGATAAATACCAACTTATTATTTGCTCCCCCCAAAAAACGGTTAAAAATGTTCCCACTATTAAAAACGGGGCAAAAGGGATCTCGCTTTTAATTCCTTTCTTTTTAAAAACCATTAATATTATTCCTATTATAGCACCAAAAAAGAACGATAAAAACAAAGCCAACAGGATATTGGGAAATCCCAGTAGTAAACCCATTAAAACTGCAAACTTTACATCCCCAAACCCCATCCATAATCCTTTTGAAATTAAAAATATGGAAAGAAAAAAACCAGAACCAATCAATGCGGCAAAAATATAATTTATTGAACATATCAGAGAAAACGGCTGGCACAAAATAAAAATATCGTATATTAAGGTAATTAAGATTGCCGGCATCAAAATTTTGTCTGGAATTTCATAATGTTTTAGGTCATAAACAAAAATGACTATCACCGCAGACGAGATGTAAAACCAAAACAGTAAATTTAAAATTCCTGCCTGCCGGCAAGCAAGGAAAATTAGTAAGAATATCAATCCTGTTAATATTTCTATCGCAGGGTATTGCCAAGATATACCTTTTTTACAATAGCGGCACCTGCCTTTTAAAAACAAAAAACTAAAAACAGGGACAAGGTCTATCCATTTCAGTTGGTTTTTGCATTTAGGGCAAAAAGATCTTCCTTTTAGGCTTCTTTCCGTTTCCAGCCTATAAATCACGCAATTTAAAAAACTCCCGATACAAAGGCCAAAAACAGAGATGAACAAATACAATAAAAGTAAAATAAAGTCCATAAATAATTTTAAAACCTATATTTAAGCAAAGTCCACAGGGCTATAACTCCGTCTCTCCATTTTATCTTTTTCCCCTCTGATTTACCCCTTGGAAAATAAGATATCGGCACTTCGTATATTTTTATTCCTCGCCTGGCTATTTTTGCTGTAACTTCGGGACAAAATTCAAAACCGTTGCTTTTCAAATCCAAAGAATTTATCAAATCCCTTTTAAAAACCTTATAACAAGTCGGCTCGTCTGTAATATTTATTCCATGTATTAAATTTGTAGCAATAGTCATAAACCTGCCTCCCAAATAAAAACTTAATTTTCCTCGCTTTTTTGAACCTAAAATGCGAGACCCATAAACAACTTCAGCCCCTTGTTCCAAAAACGGAACTAAAAGTTTTTTATAATCATTAGGATCATATTCCAAGTCAGCGTCTTGAATAATAACAAAATCCCCCGTTGCTTTTTTTATTCCTGTCCTGATTGCAGCTCCCTTCCCCATGTTCCGCGGATGATTCAATAAAATAAAATCATGCATACTCTTTATTTTTTCCAAAACCCCCAATGTTCCGTCCGAAGATTTATCATCAATAATGATTATTTCTTTTTCAAATCCGGGCAATAAAACAGCATCAACTTTTTTTAAAATTTCAGAGATTGTTCTTTCTTCATTATAGGCAGGAACTATTATAGAAAGCTTCATATGTTTATTATTTTTCCGTTTAAAATATCTTGCTCGGAAACCTCTACCTCTTTTGTATAGTTTCCAATTTTAATCATATATTTTTCAGCTTTTGTTTCAGAGTTCTTTTGAAACCCAGTTGAATAAGGAACCGTAATTTTAAAGCTTCCGTTTTTTGACTCAGCGGTATTTTTATATGTAAACTCCCTATCCTGATTGGTTGTTATTTTTACTGAAACCTCAACTTCCGCTCCCAAAGGCGCAAATCCTTTTATCACAGCCCCTTTAACATATTGAAAAACTTTAAAATTTTTAACATCATTTTTTGCATCAATTTTCAAAGTAAATCCGGTTGTGTCGGATTCATAAAGCAATCTGAACCGGCTTAATGGCTTGATTTCAAAATCCCTGTCTTCTTCGCTTATTTTTGCGGTAAATTCAGTTTGTCTGCCATCAAACAAATGAAGCCTGGTGATCATTGAATCGTAATATTTATTTAAGTCCAAATTTTCTGAATTTTCCTCTAAATATCCGTCATAATCATCCTGGGCCCATTTTATCATCTGCTGAAAAACGCCGTCAGAATTTACAGATGCGCTATCTGAAATCACATATCTTGTTTTTAGCTGTTCCAGATAACCTGTGGCCGCATTTTCATCTCTTTCCAGAAAAAATGTAGCATATCCGGGGCGTATTGACCCGTCTTTGTTTTTTCTGCCTATTCCCTGTTGAAAAGGGTTTGAAACGGGAATCCTGTGGCCATAATAAGTTATCATGTGGCCAAAATCCCAAACCGCCAAAATACCATAAGCTGATTCCGGATAAGCATAAGCATTAACTTTTCCAGTATCATTATTAATCCCAGGCTCTTTATAAAGTTCATAATAATCAATTCCTGTGTCGGGCGTATTATTTTTCAGCCATTCTACAACTTCGTATCTATCCTCTTCTGCTGGAGACATTTTTGCGTTATAAAAAATATCACCAATAATGTATGGCAAGCTTTTCGGAAAATCAGCTCCGGCGTTAAAAGGAAACGGATAAAACAAAAAATAAATTCCATTAAAAATCATGACAACTGAACCGATTAAAATATATTTTTTGAAAGTGTTTGATTCATCCAATTCTTTTGATTTTTGCAATCCCTCCCATCCAAATATTATTGCAGAAAATACTGTAAACGAAAACAAAATTGAGAAAATGGGGGATAGATAATAAGAGAACCTCACTTGCCCAAAATACGGTATGATGCCAGACATTAACATCATAAAAACAGCCCACAAAATAATCAGAAGATATTCCGGTTTTCTATTTTTTAAAAATTTATAAAAAATTATTCCAAGTGATATTAAGGACACTATAAAAACTGCATAAAAATTTCCAACAAGCCCGTTAAAAGAAACTGGAGCCATTTCTCCTACTAATTCGCGGGCCAAGGGATATTCAACCATTCCAGTATTAACTTCTTTTGCTCCGGATATTAAGTAAAAAAACAGATCCGGTAAAAATATTTTAAATAAACTTAATACCAAAAAAATCGTGCAAGCCAAAAAAATCGGCATTAGTTTAGAGCTGATATTCTTTTTTAAAAATAACCTGTCAAATAAAAGTAAAATTATAAAAACCAATATCCCAAGCAAAAAAGATTCCAGGTGCAAAATATTATACATATAGGTATTAAAAAGGTCAGGGTGCCCGAAAAACGGCAAAATCATCAAAAATGAAGTCAAAAAAATAATAATTCCCGCATATAAAATCCAATTTTTCCGATTTCCCAAAAAATATTCTATTAAATAATACAGCACAATAAAACAGAATATTAGAAACAAAAACATTATAGCTCCTGTCCATGCTAAAAAATAAAGCCCCAAAGAAAAACCGGATAATACTGCAAAAATCCAAAATTTCAGAGAACTAAACGAGTTCCTGCTGTTTTGCAAAACCATCATAAAGAACATTATAAAAAGCGTTGAAAACAAAACTTCTGCAACATGATGGTCGGTGTTTCCCAATGTAGACCTGTATAAGAATGAGGGCGAAATTCCAGATAAAAACGAAGCTAAGATAGCAATTCCTCTATTTTTAAAAAGAATTTTGGTTATAAAATAAATAACAAATATTAATAATGCCCCCATTACGGCAGGATAAAACGGGGCGATTTTGTTTATTATTTCCAATGTTGGTTTTCCAAAAGATATTATCCAAATTATCAAAGCCAGAAGCCAGTCATATAATGGTGTAAAATGGATATAAGTTCCATAAGGAAAATTGGTGAACGGGTCAAAATAAATCCTAAATGGGAAATGCCCTCCCAAAAGCATATTTTCCACAAGACGCATATGGTATATCCCATCGTCAGCAGAATATTTTATGGGGTCTGAAAATACGGAGTCCCAAGAAAAAAACACCCGGATAAAAAACGCCGTTAAAAATATTAAAATTAAGCAAAAGGGAACCCAAGATCTCTTAAGCAATGTTTTAAGCAAATCCAGTCTAATTTCCATATTAAATTTATGATAACTGCAAAAACGTTTTTATGCAAACCAGCCAAACAAAAACCCCGCACATAAAAAGAGGGGTTTCTGTTTGGCCTTAAATTTTAGTTTGCACAGGCTTGTGATGTGGCGCTGCATCTGGTTCCGCAAGCTGTTGCTGTTTCATTCTTGTATCCTGTGCTGTCAACGCAATACGTATTGGCGGAATTTCCTGTAAGCTGAGCGCAAACACACCAGTTTGAACTATTATTATGAGCAGCTGTATTGGTCGCATTACTGCTCAGGGTGTTTATCTGGGCTATCGCATTTGCTGCTGTCGGATTTCCTACTGCAGAAGTTGTTGCTCCGTTATTATATGCTTTATATGTATCAAAAATTCCAGCCGCAGTGCTTGCAATTGTTTGCATGTTCCCCTTTATTGCAGCGTCCTTTGATTTTCCAATGTATTGGACAACGTTTACCATCACGATTGTAGCCAAGACAGCAATAATTGCTATAACCACAATCAATTCAATAATTGTAAAACCTTTTTGTCTTTGCATGATTTAAACTAAACGAACAATTAATAGCTATATTGCTCTTTAAATTGCAAATAGCAAAAACTTGTCCGTTATTAATTATTTTTCCCGCCGTCCGCCAACTGGCGGAGACGAATTTTTTTTATTGTTGAATTATTCTTTCTTTGGAGCCGACCTTTAAAATATAAATAATATTGCACTTATCTTATTATAAATTATCCAGAAAAAATATCAAATAAGAAATCCACAGGTAAAGCAATTAGGGGCATTGCACCATATCTGCTACACAGTCATCGTTGTCAATTTCCTTTTTTACTCCCCTACTATCAACGCAATATGCATATCTGTCATCCAGAAACAACTGGGCGCATGCGGCCCATTCGCTTTTATTATCTGAACAATAAATCCCAATATCTTCATGTTTTGGAATTTCGCTTTGGGCTGTTGCAACAACGCTTGAATCGCAATATCCGTCATATCCTGTCCCGTTTATATTTTGATTACTATTATAATAAACCTCTCCCGACGAAATTAAAACTGCCAAATTTCCCTTCACATTTGCGTCTTTTCCCTTATCTATATATTGAATGATTGTAAACAAAATTATAGCCGATAAAACTGCGATTATCGCAACTGCTACCAATAATTCAATAAATGTAAAACCTGCCAAAAGTGTATTTTTAAAACCTTTTTTCCTGTTTTGCATATTTTTATTATACCAATTTGCATTTAATCTAAACAAGACCCGGTGGTATTTGTACAACGAAGAGAACAATGATTTGTGGTTTCTTTTCTATAACCTGAACTATCAATACAATATGTGTTTGACGTCCCCGAAGCACCAACTATCTGCGTAAGAAAAGAGCAAACACACCAAGATGAATTATCGGAACTTAAACGGCGCCACACCGCATTTGGGGCTGTTATTTTATTAATGGCATCCATAACTACAAGTATGGAAGGGTTATTTACCGGATTAAAAACATTATTCCATTCTTTTTCTTTATCGAAAAATACAGTGGCGCTACTGGCAATAGAATGCATATTTCCTTTTATGGCCGCATCTTTTCCTTTAGATAAATATGACATAATATTAGCTGCAACAATCGTGGATAAAACAGCCATTATTGCAACAACTACAACCAATTCTATAACCGTAAAACCGGCTTGGTATAAATAAATCCTTGATTTTTCTAAGATATTTTTCATAAACAGTTAATTTTTATATTTGATATTTAAGGAACTTATTTTGAAAAATCATCAACAAAGAAACCATAGCTAAAAACAAGCCTACCCACAAGGGCATATTATTTAATAAATTTATTGCTCCATCGCTTAGGTTTGCAGTTATTGACATATAGGCATAGAAACTTATTACTCCGAATGCAAATCCTTCAGAGCTCCATGTTTCTTTATAATAAAACAATATTACAGGCAAAGCCAGCGCAGTTGTTATATGATGAAACCCAGTTAAAGACAAAACTCCATTTATATTAAAAAGAATAGCTAATAATGGACCCAATATTATCCACACTAAAACTCCTGATATTAAAAATTTATCGCGGGACAAAATAATAATTCCAGCTAAAACTGAAGTTATGTGGCACACCCAAAAAAAATCCCACATGTTGCTATTTTTAGATAAATCATAATCAAAAAAATATCTTAATAAGCCAAACAATAAAATAAACAGTCCAATGTAATGCCAACGTTTAATTATTTTTTTGCTGCTTAAAAACATTTAAATCGCGCTTAATGACCCGTATAATGGCTCTAAAATGGTAACTGCCATCAATGCAACAATAATACCCAAAACAATTATTAAAATCGGCTCCAAAAGAGCTGTGAATACCTCAACCGTTCTTGCAACTTCTTTTTGAAAAAAATTAACTATTTCGTTCAAATTTTTATCTAATTTTCCAGTGTCTTCACCCACCTGTATCATTTGCACCACAAAAGGCGGGGCATATTCTGGATACTTTGCCAAAACCGAACTCATTTTTTCTCCCTCTGAAACCTTTTTTTCTATCTCAGAAATAATCTCTTTGTAAACCACATTATCCACAGTATCTTTTGTTATTTTAAGCGCATTATTTATTGAAAGGCCGGCTGAAATTAAAGTTGCAATATTTTCTGCAAACCTAATAAGAAAGATTTTTTTAAAAAAATCTTTTAAAACCGGCAATTTTAATAAAATTTTATCATAAGTTTTTTTCCCTGCTTTGGTTGTCATATAATAAATTATAAAAACAATTAACGAAAAAAAAGCCACAACTAACACCCATCCGTAATGAAATAAAAATTCATAGAAACTTATCATTATTTTGGTCATCATGGGCGGTTCGTTTGTTGTTTCTTTTAAGAGAGTCGTTATTCTCGGCATTACAAAAAACATAATCACCAGAATAACAACAAATAAAACGCCGATGACGAATGCCGGATATATCATGGCCCCTTTTATTTTTGCAGATATGTCCGCCTCTCTTTCCAAATGGTCTGATATATAATAAAGGGTTTCCGAAATTTTACCCGACGCTTCCCCTGTCTTCACCAAGCTTATAAAGAAAATATTAAAAACTTCCGGATATTCACCAAATGCAGCGGATAAGGGGTTTCCTTCTTCAACCAATTGGGATATTTTTATTATTTTTTCTTTAAACCCCTGTTTTTTTGTCTGAAGAGCTAAAGATTTTAATCCTTGTGTCACCGGTACCCTAGACTCCATTAAAACAGCCAACTGCCTTGAAAATATTGCCAAATCCTTTTTTGAAACCTTTTCGAAAAGGGGCATATTCTTAAGCTTGTCAAAAGATATCTTCTCTTCCTTTATTGATGTTACAAAAATGTTGTATTTCTGCAAAAGAAAAGCCGCCGCTTCTTTTGTAGAAGCTTCAACTGTTCCAGTTTCAAGCTTTCCTTCTTTTGACCTTGCCTGATAAATATATTTCATTACGAATTTTCAATTTTCAATAGCCAATCTTCAATAAATTATCAATTTATCAATTATCAATGACAATAATGCCATTGTTTGATAATTGGATAATTTTGAAATTGGTTGATAATTGAAAATTGATAATTGATAATTAACGTAATAGGTTTTTTACTTCGTTAGGGTCCAGCGCGTAATCTGTTGCATTTTTCAGGGATATTTCTTTTCTTCTCACTAAGTCAACCAATGCCCTGCTTAAAGAAATCATTCCTTCTTTTGAAGATGTTTCTATAACAGCTGCAATTTCGTGGGTTTTGTTTTCCCTTATCAAGGTTGAAATTGCGTTATTACAAAGCATGACTTCGCAAACAGGAATAAACCCTCCCTGGATTCTTGGTATAAGCCTTTGCGAAACTATACCCAGCAAAGAAGACGCCAACTGAAGCCTTATCTGGTTTTGCTGTTCAGCAGAAAAAACGTCAACCATTCTATGAATTGCCTGAGCCGCTCCGTTTGTATGTAAAGTGGCAAAAACCAAATGCCCGGTTTCAGCTGCCGTTATTGCAGTTGAAATAGTTTCCAAGTCCCTCATCTCTCCAACCATTATAACATCCGGATTTTGCCGCAAAACCTCTCTTAATGCCCTTGGAAAAGAAAGTGTATCTATTCCGACTTCCCTTTGGTCAACTATTGCTCTGCTCACAGGGTATGTGTATTCTATCGGGTCTTCAATTGTTATTATATGCACGGGCCTTGTATGGTTTATTTCATCCAAAATAGCGGCAAGGGTTGTTGATTTTCCCTGACTTGAAGCGCCTGTCACCAAAACAAGTCCTTGCGGCCTTGAAGTGAATTCGTGCAAAATCTGTGGAAGGTTTAATTCTTCAATAGTTCTGATTTTAGAGGGTACAAATCTTAAAGCCAGGCTTATACTACCGCGCTGGTAAAAAATATTAACCCTGAATCTGCCTTTGTCTTCAAATTCGTAAGAAAAATCTATTTCTTTTTCTTTTAAAAATTTATTTTTCTGCTCTTCTGACATTATTGCAAAAGCAAGGCCCTCAGAATCTTTTGGCAAAATTGTTTTCTCTTGACCTAGGGGCACAAGCTGGCCGGTAATTCTTATGTGCGGAACATAGTTCACTGAAATATCTATATCAGAAGCTTCTTGTTTAACAGCTATCTCTAAAATCTTTTTAAAATATGATAAATAATCCATTACTTTTTATTTAATTTCTAATTATTAATTTCTATTAAATATCCATGTCTCAATTTCTAAGTATTTATAAGTTATTTCATTAAGAATTTAATGAACCTGCCCGCCACAGGCAGGAATTAGAAATTCGTTTTGCTATCTTTCGGTTGTAACACGGGTTATCTCTTCCATAGTTGTCTGGCCGGATAAAACTTTTAATATTCCCTCCTGCTCCATTGTAACCATCCCCTGTTTTACTGCTTCTCTAAAAATTGACTGTTCCGTAGGGTCTTTGAGAATCAATTGGGCAATTTGATCATTCATGGAAAAAACTTCAAACAAGCCTGCTCTGCCCGAATATCCGGTATTTTTGCATTGGTCGCAACCTTTTGCCGAGTATATAAACAAAGGGTCGGGAAGTTTAAGGTTTGCTTTTGCATGCTCTGGAAGGTCTTTAATCTTGTCTAAAATAAAATCTTTTACTTTGAGGCTTGGTTTTGTTTTTATCTTGCAATTACTGCATAAAGTCCTTACAAGCCTTTGAGAAATTACAATTCTTAATGTTGAAGGAATCAAAAAAGACCTTACCCCCATATCCATCAATCTAGCAACAACCCCGACAGAAGAATTAGTATGCAACGTAGAAAGGACAACGTGCCCCGTCAAGGCGGCGTTCATAACAAGACTTGCTGTTTCTTCGTCTCGAACTTCTCCAACCATAATTATATTGGGATCTTGCCTTAAAATTTGACGGAGTCCACTGGCAAATGTATAACCAATTTCCGGTCTTATTTGAGACTGATTTATCCCTGATATGGAATATTCAATAGGGTCTTCAACAGTCACTATATTAACTCCTTCTTGATTTAAAATTCTCAATATTGCATACTGGGTTGTTGTTTTTCCTGAGCCAGTAGGACCCGTAAACAGGATTAATCCATAAGGTTTTTTTATTGCTTCTTTTACCAATTCTAAATTTTTTCCAGTTAGACCTAAATCATCAAAAGTTTTTGATCCTGCGGACGGATCCAATACCCTGAGCTCAATTTTTTCTCCATAAAGAGTTGGAAAAGTCGCAACCCTAAAATCTAAGTCCCTGTCATTTATTCTCGCTGAAAATCTTCCATCTTGCGGAATCCTGTTCTCATCTATTTTTAATCCTGATAAAATCTTTATTCTGGCAGCAATGGAGGGATGCACTTTTAATGGAAGCAAAAGGTCTGATTTTAAAACTCCGTTTATCCTAAACCTTACATTTAATTTCTCTCGTCCTGGCTCTATATGTATGTCAGACGCCTTGCCCTCAATGGCGTGCCTTACTATTGCCAAAACCATTTTTATAATCGGAGCGTCGTCTGTTATAACCTCCGCTGCAGATATTTTCTGGCTTAAAGTTCCCAAAATATCTTCTTTTTCCTTGCTTAATTCCTCCAAGACTTTTTGAGCTTCCCTCCCTATTGTTTTTCTTTGTTTTTGCAATTCACTAAAATTCTCAGGGGTTATCAAGTAAACCTGATAATTAAATTTTTCCTGACTTGCCAAAAACCTAAGTGCGTTTTGGGCAGATATATCTTCAGGATAAACCATTGCCACCTGAACAAAATTTTCTGCTTTGGAAAAAGAAATCATTTTGTAATTAGCAGATGCTTCTTCGGGAATCAATTCTAAAGCATCAGAAGATATGTCTTCTGGCTTGATCTTTTTTAGCGGTATCCTTAAAACTCTGCTTTTCAGCTCAAACAAAGCAGCCTCTGATATAATCTTTTGGCCTAAAATAACCTCTTCTTCTTTTTTTCCGGTACTCAAAATTTCCTTTTCCAGTTCTTCTTTTCTACTGTCAGAAAGTATTCCGTTTGCGTATAATTCTTGCAGTAAAACCATATAACGAAATTTTTAAATTTTAATTTCTAATTTTATATTAAAATTTATTCGCTTATTTCAAGAAGCTCCTGCAATTCCACTGGCAGAGAGCTGTCATAATCCTCAAACGGATTATCTCGACCGATTTCTGTTTCTTCAATAAGAATTACAGTGTATCCTAAATCTTCCAATTCTTTTTTAGCATCTTCTATAGACCCGGCAGAAATCATTCCTTCTTTTTCTTCGTTGTTTATCCGTGCTTTGTAAAAAAATTGTATCTTCAGCCCTGAAAATGGCTCTAAATTCTTAAATTGTTCTGAATCAAAAACAGAAAAATCAATAGTAACCTTAGGTTTATTAAACATAAACTCATTATAAGTCTCTTTTGGCTTTGAAAACATTATAAGAAGAGCAACAATAATAAAAATCAAAGTAACTCCGGAAATAATGCCGGTTAAAAACATTTTTTGCTTTTGTTTTGGAGATATAAAAACTACTGCCATTTTATTTTTTAATATGCGTGTGTTGTTATTTGCATGCTGAATTGAAAGACATCCTGAGACTGAAACTGCGTTGACTGGCTTGAACCACTTCCAGCGCCAAATGAAATGCCGTTTATTTCAAACAATCGGGATGATTTTTCCAATGAATTCAGGAAACTTTCTAATGCTTTATAATTCCCAAGTAGACTTAAAGAAAACCCTATATCTTTTATCTTTTCTTCATCAGAAGCAGAGGGGACTTTTGTTAAAAATATGCTTTTTAATATGAGACCGTTTTTTAAAGCTTCATCCTGCACATAATAAACCAAGTCTCCTAAAACAGGGTCTGATGGCAAAGCAATATCAATTTTTTTAATTTTTTCTGAATTGTTTTGAATATTATAATAATTTTGAGTTATTTGGGAATAATATTCGTATTCTGCGTTGTATTCTGCTTTTTTTACTCCTAATTCCAATTGCAGAGTCTTAAAATTTCTGTACTCCGGGGAAACTAAAAAGAAAATCAAAAGTAAAATGATAAATATTGTTAAGACAATAATAATTGGTTTATCAATATGCATAGATTATTTTATTTTGATTCTTCTTTTTATAATCAGGAATATTATTAAAATAACAATTATTAAAAACGAAAAAAGAGCAATTCCTAAGAAAATTATAATCCACGTTGAAACAAATCCCTTTTCTATTTCCCCTGTTTTTGTAATTGCCGCTGTTACTAAATATTCTTGAGACGAGCCGTCTTCTGCGGTGACAATATAGGAAATTGTATTGGAAAAATCCTGTGGTGTTCCAGATTCAGGGGAAATTTTTGCCTTTTCAGATATTATTATTGAAGGAATCAGATTGGTGATATCTGAAGAAAACGGCACATCCAAAAAAATTGCATGATTTTCATAATCTATCGCGCCGACAATCTCAGGTTCCACCTGAATATCAAAAGAATATATTAATTTTTCGGCGCTTTTCTGAGGTTCTGTTTCTGCGGCTTCTTTAATCTCTTTATCTTCTGTCAAATCCGTAACCTGGGAAATAGTGCTTGTGACGGGGGTTATTTCCTGCGTCTTCGGCTCAACTTCCTTATTTTTTGAATTTTCTATATAAGCATATATTTTGGGGTCAACCGATACGCTTAAGTTAAAATCAACGCCGCCCGTAGTTCCCAAAGAAGAACTCAACGAATCTAATTTTGTAACATATTCGTTATTTTCAAAGATGTTGGTTTGCCTGCTAAAAGCATCCATATCTTCGGCTTCTCCCGTAAGCTGTATTTGGTCACTTTTTCCTCCCAAACTAAACTGTTTAAACCAGACATTTACTACTGTTTCATTTTCCAGAAAAACAAAAATGTTTGAAATAAACTGGTGATTTTTTATCAAATCAGCAAAGTCGCTTATCTTTTTTTTATACAAAAGAACCTCGCTTTCTTGTTCTTTTTGTTCTTGCGTACCCACCGATAGCATCGCTGTTTCTATCTCTGCAATCTGCTGTTTTTGTATATTATTTTTAATTATAAAAACAATATAACAAAGAACGGTTGCCACCAGCAAAGACATCGCAAAATAAAAAATCAAATCAAGCCACCAAATTTTTTTGTTTCTTAATTTGAAAATTATGCTAAAATCCATAAAATTTATACGTGTCCCGCCCTGCGGAACTATGATTCTAACTCAAAATAATCATCTTTTAAATCTCTATCTATTAAATAATGCGACTCCATTATATTGATTATACAATTTTTTACTAACAATAACTATCACATTTCCAGCCCTCCCAGCGCAACTCCGGTTGCCACAGAAAAACTTGGAGCCATTTTTTCAATAGTTTGGCCTAAAATCGGCGGGTATAAAATATCTGAAAAACAGTTTGGAATTTCTGTCTTCTTGTTTAAAACCTGTGAAAAATATTCTTTTAATCCAGGCAGATTGGATGTGCCCCCAGTAAGATATATTGCATCTATATCTTTGTTTGATTCAATATAAAAATTTGATAAAATCTTTTTTACTTCAAGCAAGAGTGGGTCAATAAGCAAATACAAAGTTTTAGCAATGTTTTCCTGAGAATTAATAAGACCTTGTTTCTTTTTTATTTCTTCTGCTTCCATATTCTCTAAACCCATTGCAGCTGAAATCGCATAAGTCAACTGGCTCCCGGCAAACTCAAAGCTATAGCTCTTTTTAATAATCCCTTTGTCAACTATGTTTATTGTTGTGCTTTGGACTCCTATATCTATCATACATACGCAGTTCTTCTGGCCCAAAGATAAAGCCCTTGCTATCCCAAAAACTTCTGGCTCCACAGCGTAGAGCTCAAGGCCGGCGAGCTGGGCAACTTTTTGATAATCTTGTATTGTTTGATTGGGAATTGCAATCAAAAATATTTGAATCGAAGACTTGCCGTCAGGAACACCTCCTATTATTTTCCAATCCAGCGTAGTTTCCGTAATCGGTAAGGGTATAAATTGAGGGGCATTATAGTAAACCGCCTCGGGGACTTCTTTTTTTGTCATTGGCGGCAGCTCAAAGGAAACGCAGAATGTTGAAAAATCGGGAATTGAAAATATGACTGACTTTGTCCTTATTTTAGCCTCCTCCAAAACAGCCCTTATTGCCCTGGAAACAAAATAATTGGAAAGCAGATAACTTCCTTTTTCAACAGACCTGAAGGGCTCTTTATAAAGAGAAGACGACTTTATTTCTCCATAATTTTCAAGGGTTTTCCCCTGTCCCCAACGCGACAATTCAACAATTTTTATTGAAGCTGTGCCTATGTCAATCCCAACCATTTTTTTAGGGAAAAACATTTTTGCTGGACTTGAAAAAATATTCAATTTTTTCAGTTTTTCTATATTAAAATTTGCCAGAAGATTTGGATTCATATCAAAAGGTTTTTGCCGTGCAGACAATTTAGAATGATTAGGCAAAAATCCTTTCTTTATTATATACTAAAACCAGCGCAACAACACTGTGGATAAATAAAAATGAATTTTGAATTTAAAATAAAAGGTAAGAATTATAGTGAATTTTTAACAGACCTGTTTTTTCCAAAGTTCTGCCTTGGATGCCAAAAAGAAGGAACTTTTTTATGCAATGACTGCAGAGAGCTTTTGGAAATAGGCGAATTTGATTATTGCCTCTGCAATAAGCCTCTAAGAATTTTACCCGGCCAAAAAAATGGAAAGTGCCAAGCCTGCCAGGCAAAAAAATTATCCGGGCTTTATTTTGCTCTTTCTTACAAAAATATTCTGGCAAAAAGGATTATACGCCAGTTTAAATACGAACCTTATTTAAAAGATTTAAAATCAACATTGGCCGGAATTTTAATTGAACATTTTGTCAAAACCAAAAAAAACACAGATGAAATCTGGGAAAACTCAATTTTGATTCCAGCCCCGATAGACAGTAAAAAATTAAAAATCAGAGGGTACAACCAATCGGAAGAATTAGCAGAAGAACTTTCAAAAACATTAAAAGTTCCCGTTGTTTCCGATATTTTAATCAAAATCAAAAAAACAGCGCCTCAAATGGAACTGTCAAAACAAGAAAGAGAAAATAATCTAATAGGCGCTTTTTCAATCAATAATCGGGCAACGTCGGACGTTGCCCAACTACATAATAAAAAAGTTTTTCTTGTTGATGATGTTTATACAACAGGGTCAACAATGGAAGAATGCGCAAAAATCTTAAAAGAAGCAGGCGCAAAACAAGTCTGGGGGATTTCACTATCCCGCGAAGAATAAAATTATATTCTCTTTACTGTTTTCCAGTCGTCTTCAACCCACAAAAGAATAATTTCTGCAGAAAAGCCAAAAGATTCAACCAGCTTCTTGCATTTTTTGAGCTGTTCTATCTGCTCATCTTTTCCTGCAGGGTTTCCCGCGCATCCAGCGTGACCCACAATTGCTATTACATTTGAACCGTGGTGACTTACTGAAATATCAACCCTTTTTTTAATGTCTTCAATAATTGCTTTGTCGCAATCCCTGCATTCGCACAAAATTTTATTGGGGCCTGGTTCTGTTATCATATCAACCCAGTCAACCCCATAGTTTTCTTTTATATAACCCTTAACTACATCCTGGACTCTGCCGTCCATACAATTTATTGCGCACGCAAATTTATTTTCTGCTGTCATTTTTTTTACTAGTTACTTAACAAGTTACGTAACTAATTACGTAACTTATCGCGTTACTTATATTTAAATTGCCATGCCATTCTGAAGCCTTGGCGAAGGATGGCGGAGGAGGTGGGACTCGAACCCACGAACCCCGTAAGGGGTCATAGTTTTCAAAACTATTGCAATTGCCGCTATGCGACTCCTCCAGTTGTTTATTTTATCATATTTTTTTTATAAATCAACTTTTTATTTAATTTTAAATATGATATTATGGAGGTATGGGTTAATCGTTATGAGAATTCTATTTAAAAAGGGCGGCCAACAAAAATTTATAGAGAAAATCCTCACCAAAGTTACCGTTGCAAAAGCGGCAAATATTTGTGGTCTTTCCGAAAGAACCATAAGAGACTGGAGACGAGAAAAATTTTTGATAAACAAAGATGCAATGTTAAAATTATGCGAAAAAACTAACGTATCAGTCCCTAAAAATTTTATAGAAAAAAATAATTATTGGTATACTATTAAGGGCGCAAAACTTGGAGGAATCATGGGGTCGGCTGCTTGCATCAAAAAATATGGCTGTGTTGGCGGACAAAATAGAAAAATGGCATGGAACAAATGGTGGAATAAAACGGGTAAATTTTTGGACAACCCTTTATTTAAAAGAAAACCAATAAAAAAAGCGAAAAAAAGCAAAAAATTAGCGGAATTCATCGGAATAATGCTTGGAGACGGAGGATTTACTTCAAAAAATAGACAAATTCAGATAACCTTGAATAATATAGATGACAAAGAATATATAAAATTCGTATATAATTTAATTCATAAACTTTTTGATAAAAGGCCAAGTATATTGAACATAAAAGGGGTTAATGCTTCAAGGATATCTATTTCAAGTGTCAATTTGGTTGATTATTTAGTCAAATTAGGCTTAAAGAAGGGAAACAAAATTAAATTGCAGGTTGATATCCCTAGTTGGATAAAAAATAATACGTCCTACTCAATTTCATGTGTGCGCGGATTAATCGATACAGATGGGTGTATTTTTGATCATCGATATCAGATCAATAATAAATTTTATACTTATAAAAAACTATGTTTTGCGTGCTATTCGTATCCGATGCGCAAATCAGTATATAACATTCTAAATTCATTAGGAATAAGGTCACGACTTTTTAACTATCGAGATATAAGAATTGATAGTCAAAAAGATATGAAATTATATTTTAAAATAATAGGTTCTCATAACCCCAAACACTTGAAAAGGTATCTAAAATAAGGCATTATTAAATCAAAAAGGAGGAGTAGCATCAATGGTTAATGCGAGAGTTTGCTAAACTCTGACCTGTTATGGGTCTTGTGGGTTCGAGTCCCACCTCCTCCGCTACTTTATATGCAAACCTCTAAGTAAAAATCATGGAAAGTAAAACAAAAATAATCATATACGCGATTTTTATAATTTTCTTATTTGTGATTTGCTATTTTATTTTCTGGCAAAAAGAAAATATATTTTTAAAATATATACCGGAAAAAAATCAGGCATTGCAGCTTCCCGTTATTGAAAATAAAAAAATAGAGGATTCAACAAGCCCGCTTAAAATAGAAATAAATTATCCGTTTGTTTCAGGCCTTGATGACTTTAACCAAAGGGCGGAAAGCCTGATAAAAAATGAACTGGAAGAATTTAAAAAAATATCTTTAGAAAACGACCAGGCAGTAAAAGCAGTTGACCCTGAAAGCTATGCTGCATACCCAAGAGAATATTCTCTGGCAATAGGTTATGAAACTGGGCTGGTTGACAGCAAAATAATAAGCATTGTTTTTAGTATTTATTCATTTACCGGTGGAGCGCACGGGGCGAGCTATTATGCGACATTAAACTACAATATTGAAAATAAAAAGGAAATAAAACTAGCGGATGTTTTTGCGGGGCAAACAGATTATGTAAAAAAAATTTCAGACCACTGTATTCCTGACTTAAAACAACAAATTTCAGAAAGGACAGAAGGACAGTATTCTGGATGGGTCCAAGAGGGAGCGGGTCCAAAAGAAGAAAATTTTTCTATATTTATGATAAAAGAAAACAGTATTGTGTTTTATTTTGCCCAGTATCAGGTGGCCGCTTACGCAATTGGCGACTTTAAAGTTGAAATGCCCCGTTAGGACAAAACAGACACGACAGAAGTCCCCATCGTTCAATGGATAGGACAGAAGATTGCGGATCTTCAAATGCTGGTTCAAATCCAGCTGGGGGCACAAAATAAAAAACCGCAGCTTGTTTTGTGCCGCGGGTTTTGCTCACTTATATCTTGGAGCTATATTAGAGCTTTCTTAACTTTATGGCTTTTATGGCAGCCATATCAGGGGAAAGCTTTTCCGCACTGCTATCATAAAGTTTATCTGAAAACCAGACGGTTCCTCCGTCAGCATCTCCGACAAATTCTCCGTCTATATATATGCCAGAATGATGAGATAAGTGCTTAGCCAATCCTGTTGCTCTAAAATCCAAACGTGTTTTAGAGCAACTACTTTGCATGTCATGGGAAGCATGAGCCAAATCTCTGCCCATTTCCCCCTCAAGACTCAAACAAACATTTTTCTCTCCATTGTTGCTTTGGCGCAAAAGCCAAATAATGCATTTTTTGGAAAATGCGGTTGCGTCCCTGGATTTAGCAATAATACGTTCTGTTTTTGCAAGTCTTCTTTTAGTGGCCATTTGGAGACCCTCCTGTTAAAGAACAATAGTAAAATTCTTATAACAAGAATACTAAAAATCATCGGTAAAAGTCAATATCTGTTTTTTTATTAAAGACAGACAGATATACCTTTTGTATTTGATTTTACCTTGTGGCGTTGATAATATAAATCTATGGATATAATAAGCCACGCATTAATCGGCTGGATAATATGTTTGATAGCAGGCGTGTCTGGACAAGAAAAATTATGGATTATTTTGTTTTCAATAATTCCTGACATTGTCTTAATCCCTGCTTATATAAAACTGGGTAGAGAAAATAAGAGATTTTTATGGATAGCAAAAAATAAAGACTGGCCAGGAGAAACATCAAAATATCCATTTCTGGCTGCATTATACAATATAACTCACAGCTTGTTTTTTTTGGTTATAATAATTTATCCTGCAACAAAAATCTTAAACTTGCCCAATCTTGTTTTTATCGCATATTTGGCACATATAGCAATGGATATTTTCAGCCACAAGGGCGAATGGGCAATAAAAGTATTTTATCCGTTCAAGCTTAAAATCAATGGGTTTTCCGACGCGTGGGCTTGGCCATTTTATTTAATGGCAATTTTTTGGGTAGCACTGATTGCAATAATAGAAATTCTTATTTAAATCATGACAACGTTATCAACTCCAATAGTAGAGCTTCCAAAAGTAGGAGAGACTTATCAGAAAAGACTAAAAAAGTTTGGCATTAGAACAGTGCAGGACCTGCTTTTTCATTTTCCTTCAAGATATGATGACTTCTCAAACATAATCACGATAAAAGAAGCCCGGCAAAATTTGGGCGAGATTGTTTGTGTACAAGGAAAAATTCTGGAAATTGAAAATAAGCGCAGTTTTAAAAAATGGCTCTCTATCACAGAGGCTATAATTGAAGACGCAACAGGCCAGGTCAAGGCAATATGGTTTAACCAGCCATATATAGCAAAAAGTTTTAAGGAAGATGATTTTATGTGCCTGGCAGGAAAAATCAGCCTTTTTAAAGAAGGTGTTTATTTGAATAATCCAAGTTATGAAAGAATAAACAACATCGGAGAAAACGAATATTTAACCCACACAGGTAGAATTGTGCCAATATATCCTGAAACAAAAGGAATCACTTCAAGATGGCTAAGATATGTCATAAGGTCTTTGCTTTGCAGATTTTCAGAACAAATTCCAGAGTCATTGCCAAATGAAATTATCAGAAAACACAAATTTTTGCCAATAACAGAGGCAATTTGGCAACTTCATTTTCCCGATTCCTTTGAGGCTGCTGACGCCGCCAAATCCAGGTTTTCATTTGAAGAACTTTTTTTAATACAACTGAATGTTCTAAAACAAAAAATAAAACTTATGAAAAAATCTGCCCACAATTTTCCCATGGACGCAGATTTAATGAAAAAATTCACAGATTCCCTGCCCTTTAAGTTGACTGATTCCCAAAAAAAATGCGCTTATGCGATTCTAAAGGATTTGGAAAAAACAACTCCAATGTCAAGACTGCTTGAGGGAGATGTTGGGTCCGGGAAAACAGTTGTGGCCGCAATGGCGGCTCTTAATGCTATAAAAGGGTCGCCTGCCGATTCTTCTAAAAAAATAACCGCCAGGCAGGTTGCTTTTATGGCGCCAACAGAGATTCTGGCAAAACAGCATTTTAAAACAATCTCTGATTTGCTTCTGCCATTTGATGTTAGGGTTGGATTGCTTACCGGAAAAGACGCAAGAATCTGCAAAGACAAAGAAACTTTTGAAATTTCAAAAAAAAGCTTTTTGGGCGACCTGGAAAACGGGCTGATTGACATTGCCGTAGGAACTCATTCTTTAATACAAAAAGGAATAAAATTTAAAGATTTAGCATTGGTGGTTTTAGATGAACAGCACCGGTTTGGAGTGGAGCAGAGAGACTATCTTTTAAAAAGTCCAGCAGGCAAAAAAAAATTAGTTCCTCATTTGCTTTCTATGACAGCCACTCCAATTCCAAGAACTTTGGCCTTGACTGTTTATGGAGACTTGGATTTATGCCTAATTGACGAAATGCCAAAAAACAGAAAAAAAGTAAAAACAATTATTGTAGAGCCAAGTCAGAGAAGGGATGCCTATGAATTTATAAAAAAAGAGGTTGCAGAGGGCAAGGGAGTTTTTGTTATTTTCCCCAAAATTGAATCTTCTGCAAGCAAACTAAAAGAATCTATAAGTAAAAACGGATCTGTTATGCAATCCGCCAATTTTGTCCCGCAAAATTATAGCGTCAAAAGCTTAAGCCAGCTGGCAATCAATGAAACAAAGGCATTAAAAGAAGAATATGAAAGGCTTTCAAGAGACGTCTTTCCTGATTTAAGGATTACAATGCTTCACGGAAAAATGAAAGCCCCTGAAAAAGAAAGGATAATGCTTGATTTTAAAAAAGGAGAAATTGATATTTTGCTGTCAACTTCAGTTGTTGAAGTTGGCGTTGATGTTCCAAGGGCCACAATTATGATGATTGAGGGAGCAGAACGCTTTGGTCTTTCTCAGTTGCACCAATTCAGGGGCAGGGTGGGAAGAAGCGATATGCAGTCATATTGCTTTCTTTTTACAACAGACCCAAGCCAACTTAACAGAAAAAGATTAAAAGCCCTGGTTGAGTCAAATAACGGATTTGAACTGGCCCAAAAAGACCTGGAAATACGCGGGCCTGGCTCTCTTTATGGAACCCAACAGTGGGGAGTACCCGATATTGCAATGGAGGGGCTTTCAAATATTTTTTTGGTTGAAAAAACAAGGGCCTCTGCAAAAGAAATCTTGGAAAAAGACCCTGAGTTGAAAAATTATCCAAATTTGCAGGAAAGGCTTAAAAATTTTGAAAAGCGCATTCACTTTGAATAAAAAAACCGCTGGATTAAAAGCGGTTATTTTTATTTTAGTCAAATTTACTTTCTTATTTTTTCTGTTACCCAAAATCCCATATACTTTCCAATCATCAGCCTGATTTGAGCATCAATTGCAGGCAAAGACCCAAATAAAATTAAAGTTATTGGCAAAAGCATCCATTGCAGAAGAATAAAAGACCTCTTTTTTAATTTTTTAATCAAGCTCATGTTTTTAGGCAAAGGCGGTAAAAGAACCGTGCTTAAAATTGCGGAAATGCACATTCCAAACATAGAAATAGTCATAATCCTGCCCGTTAAAATAGGCAGATTAAAAGATAAGACAGTAAAGTTAAAGCTTTTTCCCCCAAGCAAAATTGGTAGCCAGCCAAGCAAGAATAGCAATAAAGCAGCTGTTGCCCATGACCAATATCCGTCTAAAATTGTTATTGTGTGCAAAATCTTTTTATATTTTGGAATTTGTTTGTTTTTTAAAAAACCAAAAATTATGTAAGGAATTTCAACACATCCCCATGCCCAGCGCTTCTGTTGTTTGTATTGGTTAATTCCTGTCAGCCAAAAATTCTTTGCCATAACAGCGTCCATTGAAACCAGATAATAAATCGGCACAACCTTATAATTTCCATCGTAATAAAGATAAGCCTTCCAAAAAATTCTGGAATCATCGGAAACTATGTTATTAGGATAACCAACTTCAAAAAATACTTTGGCTGGCATTGAGTGGGAAGAATAAGTTGTAAGCTTCTCGGACCTTTCCTGTTGAATCATCTGCCAAAAAGTATTTGATGTGGAAACAACGCGGGAAAAAGCCGGCGCTGACCAAATATTGTTATTATAAATGGGAATTGGCTGATAACTGGCATTTTCAGGATTTTGCTCTGTCAGATAGTGCCATGTAACGCAGGAAAAATATTGCGGATAGACTTTGGTGTCAATGTCAAAAGCAGAAACTAAAATGTTTTTGTATGGAATTTTTAATTCATCAACCATTTTTTTGACTTCTTTGCCTGCCCATGCAACATTAGACCCTTTTCCTCCTATTTCTCCTGCAATGTTATCTGGATGTTTTGATACAAAAAATTTATAAAATTTATCTTTATACTCATTTTCAATCTCTTTTGCCATTTTAACAGCAACCTCCTTTGCCCTGCCCTCAATTGCTAAAACAACTATCAATTTTTCTTTTGGGTAATTACAGTTCAGTATCGCTTCTATGCTATCTTTTACTATCTGTTTTTCTTCTTTATATGTTGGCAAGATAACTATATGATAGATATCTTTCCATTTTTTTCCTTTTGTTTTCTTTAATCTTTTTAGCCAATCTACCTTCAAATTGCTCTTAACCCTAAAGTACCCAATAATCTGATGGATTGAAAAGTATAAAATTCTTATTAAATAAAAAAAACAAAAAACAATTATAAAAATCGCAATCCAAGATGGAATTAAATAAGAAAAAACAAGAACTCCAAAAAGAGTTCCCAGGCTCATGGCGCCAGGAATAATTTCTAAAATGCGATATACAATTCTGTCTTTTGCATCTTTAATGTCGCTGGCTTTTGAAATTTCTAAATATTCTTTTTTATCCATATTTTAAAGATTTGCCTTAGTAGAAAAGTGGTCCTATCGGGATTTGAACCCGAGTTTTTTGGATGAAAACCAAATGTCCTAGACCAGGCTAGACGATAGGACCAATATAAGATTACAATACTGCAAAAATTGATTTTTTTCAAGTTTTAAGCTAAAAATAATCTTATGAAGATGTTAGCTATAGAAACATCCTGCGACGACACAGGAATTGCGATTTTGGAAGCAAAAGGGAATAAAACCCCTTCTTTTAATGTTCTTTCAAATATTGTTTCTTCGCAGACAGAAGTTCATAAAAAATATGGCGGAGTTTTTCCTGCAATGGCAAAAAGAGAGCACCAGCGTAATTTGATTCCCGTTCTAACCGATGCTTTAAATGAGGCCGAAGCATTAAATCCCAAAACCAATCCGCCAGTCGGCGGACCAAAAACCAATAAAATCCCAAACTTTAAAATTAAAACCCTAAACTCCATTTTAGAAAGAGAGCCGGAACTGTTAAAAAATCTAATCCCATTTTTTCAAAAATACAAAAAACCAAACGTTGATTTAATCGCTGTTACAAATGGCCCGGGTCTTGAGCCCTGTTTGTGGGTTGGGGTAAATTTTGCAAGGGCAATTTCATATTTTTGGGATATCCCTATTGTTGCAACCAACCACATAGAAGGCCATATTTTAGTTAACTTATTATCTGCCAAAAAAATAAATTTTCCGGCAATTGCTTTGGTTGTATCCGGCGGGCATACGCAAATAATTCTGGCAAAAGCTATTGGCAAATATAAAATTCTGGGAGAGACATGTGACGATGCTGCAGGAGAATGCTTTGACAAAGCCGCAAAAATTTTAGGACTTGAATACCCCGGAGGCCCAGAAATTTCTAAATTAGCCCAAAAACCTTACGGAGGTCTGACCTCCGTAAATCTTCCGCGACCAATGATAAACACAAAAGATTATGATTTTTCTTTCTCGGGGCTAAAAACTGCTATACTTTACGCCTGGAAAAAATCTAAAAAAACAGAGGGCCAAAAAATTGTTTTTGCAAAAGAAATCCAACAGGCCGTAATTGATGTCTTAGTCAAAAAAACCATAAAAGCTGCAAAAGATTTTAACGTTAAAACAATAATTTTGGGAGGAGGGGTTTCAGCCAATCAAGAACTTAAAAAACAATTTATAGAAAAAATACAAAAAGAATTGCCAAAAACCGAACTTTTGGTACCTGAAGCCAACCTCTCAACCGACAACGGACTAATGACAGCCATAACTGCATGGTTCTATCGCAACAAAAAAACTTTATATAAGAATATAAAAGCTGACGCAAATTTACGGATATAAAGAAAAATGTTAATATAAAGAATAATATGGAACTCCCCGCGCAGTACAATGCAAAAGAAACAGAAGAAAAAATTTACAAGCTCTGGGAAGAGTCTGGTTTTTTTAATCCAGACAAACTGCCTCCCCGCCACAAAAAACCTTTTTGTATAATAATGCCCCCAACAAATGCAAACGGAAACCTGCACGCAGGCCATGCTTTGGTTATGACGATTGAGGATATAATGACAAGATACAAAAGAATGAGAGGATTTAAAGCTCTATGGTTGCCTGGCCTTGACCATGCAGGATTTGAAACTCAAGTTGTTTACGAAAAAAAATTGGAGAAAGAAGAGAGGTCAAGATTTAAAATGACCCCAGAAGAACTTTACAAAGAAATCTGGAACTTTACGGAAGAAAACAAAAAAAATATAAAAAACCAAGTTAAAAAAATGGGAGCTTCGTGCGATTGGTCAAGGGAAAAATTTACATTGGACGCCGATATCGTAAAAACGGTTTATAATACTTTTGAAAAATTTTATAAAGACGGCTTGGTTTATAAAGGAAAAAAAATAGTCAACTGGTGCCCAAAGCATCAAACATCTCTCTCTGACCTGGAAACAAAAGATGAAGAAAAATCGGATAAATTTTATTATTTGAAATACGGCCCTTTTACAATTGCAACAGCCAGACCTGAAACAAAGTTTGGAGATAAATATGTTGTAATGCACCCAAAAGACAAAAGGTATAAAGACTACAAACACGGACAAAAAATTGAACTGGAATGGATCAACGGCCCTATAATAGCCACTGTCATTAAAGATGAAGCAATTGATATGGATTTTGGAACAGGTGTAATGACAATAACACCATGGCATGACCAAACAGATTTTGAAATAGCAGAAAGGCATAATTTGGAAAAAGAACAGATAATAGACTTTATGGGTAGGCTTTTACCAATTGCAGGAGAATTTTCGGGAATGAAAATTATGGAAGCAAGGCCAAAAATAATTGAAAAATTACAGGCAAAGGGGCTTGTTGAAAAGATAGAACAGGACTACAAGCACATTATTAAAGTATGCTACAAGTGCGGAACACTTATTGAGCCTCAAATAAAAACCCAGTGGTTTTTAAAAATGAAGCCCTTGGCTGCTCCCGCAATAAAAGCAATTAAAAATAGTGATGTTAAATTTATACCAGGGCATTATAAAAAAATAGCTCTGCATTGGTTAAACAACATAATAGACTGGAATATTTCCCGCCAAATTGTCTGGGGTATAAGCATTCCGGCAAAAACATGTAAAAAGTGCGGAGAAACCTTTATTGATATAAATGACAAAATAAAAAAATGCAAAAAATGCAATGGGGAATTTAAAAAAGAAACGGACACTTTTGATACATGGTTTTCTTCCGGGCAATGGCCTTATGCTTCATTGGGATACCCTAAATCAAAAGATTTTAAAACGTTTTATCCCACAGACATTATGGAAACCGGTGGAGATTTAATTTTCTTTTGGGTATCAAGGATGATAATGTTTTCTCTTTATAATACCAAAAAAGTTCCATTTAAAAATGTTTATATGCATGGATTGGTTTTAGATGCAAAGGGTCAAAAAATGTCAAAGTCAAAAGGGAATGTCATAAATCCGCTTGATTTGACTGAAAAATATGGCACAGATTCTTTGAGAATGGGACTGGTTGTTGGAAATACTCCCGGAACATCTCTTCCGCTGGATGAAAATAAAATCAGGGGATACAGAAATTTTTCAACAAAAATTTGGAATGCTTCGCGGTTTGTTTTAATGAATTTAAACGGCTACAATAAAAATACTAAAATTGCTTTAGGCTCCAAGGACAAAAAAAATATAAAAGATTTCCAAAAAATAGCAAAGGAGATAACCAAAGATATGGATAACTTCAGATTCTACATGGCTTCTGAAAAAATATACCATTATTTTTGGCATACATTTTGCGACAGAATCATAGAAGAAAGTAAAAAGAATCTTTTGCCGGAATCCGATGAAAAAACAAGGACATCAACACAAAAAATGCTTTTGGAAATTCTATCCGGCTCGCTAAAAATTATGCATCCTTTTATGCCTTTCGTAACAGAAAGAATCTGGCAAGATTTACCCGACAATAAAAACAGTTTGCTGATAATAGAAGATTGGAATTTCTAATTCTTTAAAATTTACCTTTCAATTTTAAATTTAAAATGGATTTTATTATCATTTTATATATAGTTTTCGGATTGATTCCTAGTTTGACTTGGCTTTTTTATTATCTTAAAAAAGACAACCTTCCTGAATCCAAAACAATGATTTTAAAAATATTTTTCTGGGGAGCCTTTATGACCATTCCTGTATTATTTTTACAGATGGGAATGACATCATTACTGAAAAATATTGATATAAACCCATTTTTTGCAAGCCTGATATATTGGTTTTTGGTAATATCTTTTACGGAAGAAATTTTTAAATACTTTGTAATAAAACTAAAGGTTATAAACAGCCCTCATTTAGACGAACCAATAGATGTTATGATATATATGGTAATTTCTGCACTTGGATTTGCGGCAGTGGAAAATACTCTTTATCTATTTGCGCCGTCTTCATTTTCTTTTACAGATATAATAAACAGGACATTGATTTTGAGCTTTATAAGATTTGTAGGGGCAACATTTTTGCATACATTATGCTCTGCCATAATTGGATATGTCCTAGCTCTTTCCCTTTGTAAATTAAAAAACAGGTTTATTTATATGTTTTTAGGATTATTTATTGCCACAACCTTGCACGGGCTTTATGATTTTTCTATAATAGCATTAGAGGGCAGTTTAAAAACAGTTGTTCCCATATCAATTTTAATTATACTTGCTATTCTAACATCTTTTGGATTTGAAAAATTAAAAGAAATTAGAAGTATTTGCAATTTGAAGCAGGACAATTAGAAAAAACAAAAAAATCATTAAAATTTATTTATTTTATGGCAAAAAAATTAAATCCTAAAAACCTTTCATATGAGGAGAAAGAAGGAGCATCGTCAGAACTTTTTGACCAAGATGGAGAATTGGTAGTAGATGTATATGAAACAAACTCTGATTTTGTGGTTTTAACGGCAATAGCTGGAACCCAAATAAAAGACATTGATATATCTTTAGAAAAAGATATGATGATTATAAAAGGAAACAGGTGCGACCCGCACGACAACAGCGGCAGGAAATATTTTTATCAAGAGTGCTATTGGGGTCCGTTTTCAAGGAAAATTGTTCTGCCTGAAAACATTGACATAGATAGCGCCGATGCGCAGATGGACAAAGGAGTGCTGACAATAAAGATTCCCAAAACAGATATTAATGGAAAAGGAAAAATCGGCATAAAATCGGCATAAAAATTAAAAACTAAAATTGCCCCGGCTAAAGCGGGGCAATTTTTTTATTTGTGCGGGTAGAAGGATTTGCACCCTCACGGGATTTCTCCCACCAGCTCCTAAGGCTGGCGCGTCTGCTGTTTCGCCATACCCGCAATTTCAGCTCTCTGCCTGTAAGGCATCACTATAAATTATACAAAAAAATGGCACTAAAAGCCAATTGTTATGCCATTTTTATTTTAAATATAGATTTATGTAAACGGTATTTATACTCTAGTTTCCAAACGGATTGTTCAACAAAGCATCTATTAATTCTTCTGCTACTCCAGCTAATACTATTAAAGCAGTCCCTATCACACAAGCAAATAAAGCTTTTTTTGCTATTTCAAGTTTGGTGGCGTTGCCTGCCGCAGTCAAATACAAAATACCCGCTATTACCCATCCAATAACCACTATAGACCCGCCAACAGTTACAAATGCATTTTGAACACTAGTCACTATCTCTGGAACTGTTGCTGACGCCGCAAGAGGAAAAAATATAATTCCAGATATAAAAATTAAAAAATATAATGTTTTTTTATTCATATGTTATGTGCCCAAAAATATGGCATTAGAAATAATACTCATTACTGAATATGCTAACACAACTATCACTGTTCCCCCCACTGCAGTAAACAAGGCTAATTTTGCTTTTTGCATTTTTGAGGGGTCTCCCTGGGCTGTTAAAAAAGCGACTCCTGTAATAACCCAAAAAACAACTACAATAACCGTGGCAACAATCCAAATAACATTTGCAACGTTTGCGGCCAATCCGGTGATTGTAATATCAGAAGAAACTTGGGCTGATGCTAATTGGGCGCCAGATAGAATCGAGGCAGAAACAAATAAAATTTTTAGTCCTGTCAATTTATTTTTTTCCATAATCGTTTTTTAAAATAATTTTATTTGCCGGGCATTATCAAAAAAACAATGCCCGGCAAAAAATCAAGCTCAATTCTTAGAATACGCTCCCTACAATTGTTATTATTCCAAAGGCTAAAATTGCAACAACAATTCCGGCAACTCCCCATAAAAATGCGTTTCTCGCATTTTTTACCTTTTCTGCGTCTCCCTGGGCTGTTAAAAACATAATACCGGCAACAACAAACATAACAACTGCAAGTATTGTAAATACAACCCATGCGGCGTCAGCAATAATGTTTCCAATGCCCTCAAGGTCAAGTCCGCTTACATCTGGAGGCTGTCCCCCCACTTGGGCTGCAGCTGCAACTGGTAAAACCAACATTCCCAACAATGCTAAATTTAATAAAGTTTTTTTCATTTTATTAGTGATTACTTTTATTAAATAAACTTATAATCAATTAAACTCGACCTTTTAAATTGTTATTTGGCTCCAAGAATTCCTTTTATTGTTTCTATTATAACTTCTGCTGATATTGCAATCGCTATTCCAATTATTGCCCAAGTTAAAGAGCTTTTTGCTTTTTGTATCTTTGCAGGGTCTCCGGCAGAAACAAGGAATAAAATTCCAGACCATATAATCATTATAACAGATAGAGAACCGATTAAAACAGCTACTCCCTGCGCTATTGCAGTGAGCAAAGAAGGGAAGTCATTATATCCTATCGGATTTACAAGGGTTACTGCTGCACTTGCAAAAAAGGGAAAAAAGACAACTATGCCTAATAGAATACATTTTAAAAATAATAAAGACTTCTTTTGATTCATGATGTGTAGCAAAAAACTTCTTTCTTTATTATACCAAATATGCAAAAAAGATTGCAACAATTAATCTTTTAAGCAAGCTCCGGATGCAACTCTGTCACCGTCTTCCAATCTCATAATCCTGACTCCCTGAGTATCCCTTCCAAGCAAAGATATTGATTTTACACTTGTCCTTATAACCTGACCTTTTCTTGAAATGACAATCAAATCTTCTTCGTCAGCTATATCTTCCAATTTTGAGGCCAAGACTATACCTCCTGTTTTTGAGGTAATTTTTGCTGTTTTAATTCCTGAACCGCCTCTGCCCTGAATTTTGTACTGCGAAATGTCAGTGCGCTTTCCATAGCCGTTTTCCATTACAACAAGCAGATACTGTTTTACCGGCTTTTTTGTTTTTTCATCTATCGGCGGATTTTTTTCTATCACATCCATTCCAACAACCTCGTCTCCTTTTTTGATTCTTATACCTTTGACTCCTGCAGCTGACCTTCCCATTGGCCTTATATCTTTTTCCTTAAACCTTATTGCAATCCCGTTTTTTGTAGTTAAAATTATGTCATCTTCTCCAGATGTTTTGACAACCTTTTTTAACAAGTCTCCTTTTTCCAGTTTTATTGCTATAATTCCTGACTTTCTCACATTGTCAAACTCTTCCAGGGATGTTTTCTTAATCCTGCCGTTTTTTGTTACCATCACCAGATATTTTGACTTTTCCGCATCAACTTTATTGTCTTTTGCCTTAGAAAGAGAAGACGCTGTTGGAACTAGCGACAAAACTTTTTCTTCTGTTGACAGTTCCAAAAAGTTTAAAAGACCCCTTCCCCTGGCAACTCTTGTCCCTTCCGGTATTTCATAAACCTGCGTTTGAAAAACTTTTCCCGAATCAGTAAAAAACATCAGGTTGTCGTGCGTTGAAGCGCATAAAAAATGCTCAACAATGTCGTCTCCCATTGTTTTCATTCCCATAATTCCTTTTCCACCCCTTTTCTGTATTTTATAGGTTGCCGGGTTTATTCTCTTTACATATCCGCCTGTTGTCAATGTGACTATAGTCTCCTCCAAAGGCACCAAATCAACCTCTGTGATTTCTCCAAGTTTTCCCTTTATGACTTTTGTTTTCCTTTTATCACCGAATTTTTCCTTAAGCTCTATAAACTCTTTTTTAATAATCGCAAATAGTTTTTCCGGACTTTTTAAAATTGCGGTCAACTCTTTAATCTTTTCCAAAAGTTCCTTTAATTCATCTTCAATTTTTTTTCTTTCAAGGCCGGCCAATGTCTGAAGCCTCATTTCCAAAATAGCTAAAGCCTGCCTTTCGGTAAGCTTAAACTTCTTAATCAAATTGGCTTTCGCCTCTTCTTTGTCGGCTGATTTTTTAATTGTCTGTATTACCTCATCAATATTTTTAAGGGCAATCATTAATCCTTCCAAAATATGGGCCCTGTCTTTTGCCTTTTCCAAATCAAACTTTGTCCTGCGGGTCACAACCTCTCTTCTGTGTTCAATAAAGTATTTCAAAACATCTGTCAGGGAAAGGGTTTCGGGCTGTATTCCTCCAACCAATGATAGCATATTTAAATGGAAAGTTTTTTGCAAATTTGTAAACTTATAAAGCCTGTTCAAAATCCTTTGGGGTTGAAATCCTTTTTTAACATCAATTACAATTCTCATACCTTCCCTGTCGGACAAATCTCTGATGTCCTTTATGCCCTCTATTTTCTTTTCGGAAACCAAATCGGCTATTTGCTCAACAAGACTGGACTTTAAAACCTGATAAGGGATTTCAGTTATTACAATCCTTTCAGAGCCGTCTTTTTTTTCAACAACATCTGCTTTACCGCGCATCAAAATTGAGCCCTTTCCCTGCGAGTAGGCTGTTATTATTTCTTTTTGGTCGTATATTATCCCGCCTGTTGGAAAATCCGGGCCTTGTATAAATTCAAACAAGTCTTCTGTTTGAGCTTTTGGATGGTCTAACATATATATACAAGCGTCCAAAACCTCTGTCATATTGTGGGGCGGTATGTTTGTAGCCATTCCAACGGCAATTCCAAGGGTTCCATTCAAAAGAAGCTGGGGAAATGGGGAAGGCAAAACAACCGGCTCCTGTCTTGTACCGTCATAGTTATCTGTAAAGTTTACAGTGTCTTTTTCAATATCCCTTAACATTTCTTCCCCTATTTTTGTAAGCTTGCACTCTGTATACCTCATTGCAGCAGCTCCGTCTCCGTCAATTGAACCCCAATTTCCCTGCCCATTTATTAACGGATATCTCATGTTAAAATCTTGAGCCATTCTTACCATAGAATCATAAACAGCCGCATCTCCGTGCGGATGATATTTTGCCAAGACATCTCCCGTTACTGCCGCTGATTTCCTGAATTTTCCTCCTGCTGACAACCCTAATTCATTCATAGAATACAAAATTTTTCTGTGAACAGGTTTAAATCCGTCTCTTACATCCGGCAAAGCTCTTGCGACAATAACAGACATTGCATAAGCAATGTATGACTCTTTTAACTCTGTTACAATTTCTCTTTTATCAACTTTTCCCTGTTGGGGCGACTTTGATTTTGATTCTTCTGCCATTTTTATTGAGTTATTGAATTTGATTATTTTCTAAATTTTGCAGATTATTCTCAAAACTTTCCGGCAACTCTATATTTAGATTTATTGATTCCAAATTATTCAGCTTATAAATCACGCTTTTAACCCAGAAATATCCCATTATAAACCCCAAAACAACAACTATTGCCCAAAGAATAATTTTCTTTTTATTTTCCGGCAAATCCCGTAATTTATCTACAAAATCTTTGACTTTTAATTTTAAATTTACAAACATTAAAAATCGTAAATTAGACCCGTCTGCCTACCGACAGGCGAGAATTAAGAATTATGGTTGCAACACAACTATTTCCATCCCGTCTTTTGGCATTGTTGAAATTTTTACAATTAATTTATCCTGTGGAACAACAGACGGTTTTCCCATTGCCTTTAAAAATTTTGAAACATCGTCTAGGTCGGATTTTAGTTTTGGCAAAGCATAATGCATGGGAATTACAATCTTTGGCTCAATCTGGGAGATTATTTTCCCTGCTTCATTGCAAGAAATTGTATATTCTCCTCCCACGGGAATCATTAAAACATCAACTGCGCCAATTTTTTCCAATTGCTCGTCTGTGAGCTCTTTCTGGCCCAAATCCCCCAAATGGCAAAACTTTAATCCCTCTGCCTCTATTGTGTAAATTGTATTTCTGCCCTTTTCTTTGCCTTCTTTATCATCATGAAAAGCGGGAATTCCCCGTATGAAAACTTCTTTAATCTCATATTCTCCCGGACTGTCTGCAACAAAAGGGTATCCCTTAACCCCTTTTACGTTGTTATGGTCATGATGCTGGTGAGTAATCAATAAAATATCTGCCGACAAATTCGGCAGCTTTAAACCGGTTTCCTGGTCAAAAGGGTCAATAACAATGTCAGCAGAATGGTCTTTTGAATTTGAAACCGAAATTTGAAAACAGGAATTTCCTGCAAAATAAACTTTTGCCATATTTAAAATTCTTTTTATATATTATATTATTTTATCATAAAACAGTCGCGCTTTCAATGCTTGCAAAATTTCATATAATAGTATATATTAAATTATTAATAATTAATACTGCTGACCCTGCCTTAGTGGGGTGACCTGCAGCAGATGCCCCGATAAATCTTGGGGAGAGAAAAAATAAACAGGTGTTTTTTATTATGGAAAAAAATATTATCAGTGAAAATAAAAATTTGGCAAACCCCCTTACGGTGGGAGCCACTATTGAGGGGAAAATTGTTGCCAGAGACAGATCTTCTCTTTTTGTTGACCTTGGAATTTATGGCACAGGAGTAATCTACGGCAAGGAATTTTACAGCGTAAAAAATATGATAAAAGACCTTGAAATAGGAGACAAAATATTTGCAAAAATAGTTGAGCTGGAAAATGACGACGGATACAGAGAACTTTCATTAAAAGATGCAACAAAGGAAATTGGATGGAAAAAATTAAAAGATGCCAAAGAATCAGGAGAAGTTTTGAATGTAAAAATTTCCGGTGTGAACAAGGGCGGGCTTCTTACAAACATAAATGGCATACAAGCATTTTTGCCTGTTTCCCAATTGTCTCCGGACCATTATCCAAGAGTTGAAGATGCTGACAAACAAAAAATATTAAAAGAACTCCAAAAATTCATTGGAAAATCTTTTGAAGTAAAAATTCTTGATTTAACACCTTCAGAAAACAAACTTATTCTCTCTGAAAAAATAAAGTCTGAAGAAAAAATAAAAGAAATTTTAAAAGACTATGAAAAGGGGGGCATTGTTGAGGGAGAAATAACAGGTATTGCTGATTTTGGTGCGTTTATAAAATTTCCTTTGGAAAATTCTAAAGAAGACGAGAATAAAATATCTCAAATTGAGGGGCTTATACATATTTCAGAATTGGACTGGCAATTGGTTGAAAATCCTTCGGATGTTGTAAAAGTGGGCGACATTGTAAAGGCTCAAATTATTGATATAAGCAACAATCAGGTTTCTCTTTCTTTAAAATCTTTAAAGACAAATCCATGGGAAGACATTGAGAAAAAATTTAAAAAGGGGGATATTGTAAAGGGAAAAGTAATAAAATTTTCTCCCTTTGGGGCTTTTGTGGAAATTATGCCAAAAATAAGAGGACTTTGCCATATTTCTGAATTCGCATCAAAAGAAGAAATGGAAAACACCCTTAAAATAAACGAAACATACGATTTTCAGATATTATTAATTGAGCTGAAAGAGCATAGAATGAGCTTGAGACTGGCAGGTAAAGAAAAAGCATAAAAATTGACTGGGGAAATAATTTTGGCCACTATCTTGACTTTGATTGTGGAAAAAAGTATAATATAATCAAGCTAATAGATCGCGTGCAATAAAACGACTATTAGAAAGGTCGTTTTATTATTTATAAAAAACACAAAAATGTTTGACAGAAACCAAAATAGGGGAGGCTTTGCTCCAAGAGAAATGGTAAAAGGAAACTGGAAATGCTCCGAATGCGGAGTAGAAATTACAGAACTTCCTTTTGAGCCAGCCCCTGACAGGCCAATTTACTGCCGAGAATGCTGGCAGAAGAAAAGGCCCCCAAGAAATTTCAGCAGATAATTTTCTGGAATTTAAAAACACCCTTTGCTATACGCGAAGGGTGTTTTTTTGCATTTAAAAACACTACGCTATGCGAAAAATTTTTGCATAAAATTTTTTTGATGATATAATGATTTTAAAATTGCAATAAAATATGTCAAACAAAAAAAATACAACTTTGAATTATTTAAAAAGTACTTACTGCAGGCTGATGCCTTCTAAAATAGAAGGGGTTGGAGTTTTCGCAATTAGAGATATTCCAAAAGGCAAAAACCCGTTTTGGGGAATAAAAAACAACAAGTGGCTCAAGTTTAAAACCAAAGAATTAAAAAGACTAGACAAAGAAATTTTAAAAATGATAGATGATTTTTTTGTTATTGAAAAAGACGAAACTGTTTACATTCCGGAGTCTGGCCTCAACGGGGTTGATGTTTCTTTCTTCGTTAATAATTCAAAAAATCCAAATCTAAAAATTATTGAAGACGGAAAAAACGAAGCTCTTAATTTTAAAACAATAAAAAAGATTAAAAAGGGGGAGGAATTGACTGTCTCATATTCAACATACGACGAAAAATATAAGTAAAGCAAGATATAAAAATGAACGGACAAAATGGAAACAATAATCTATCGACAAGTCCCAAAAAATTTTTATTTGTAAGTTGGGAGAGCTTATCGGGAGACGTGGCTGTGCAAATAAAAAAAGAGGGGCATGAAGTTAAAATATATATTAAAGCAGAAACTGATAAAGATGTTTATGACGGTTTTTTGGAAAAAGTTGACGACTACAAAAAATTTATTGACTGGGCAGATGTTGTCATTTTTGACGACGTGGGTTTTGGAAAAGAGGCCGATGAACTAAGAAAAAACGGGAAACTGGTTGTTGGCGGAAGCGAGTATACCGATAAGCTTGAGGAAAGCCGCGAATTTGGGCAGGCTGAAATGAAAAGAATGGGAATGATTATTTTGCCCCATTGGGACTTTTCGGATTATGACTCGGCCTTAAAATTTATTGAAGAAAATCCCGGCAGATATGTTTACAAGCCTTCTGGTTTTATAACATCTGAAGCAAAAGGAATTTTATTTCTGGGAAAAGACGAGGACGGAAAAGATATTCATGAAATTTTAAAATCAAACAAATCTGTTTTGGAAAAAAGAGCAAGGCAATTTCAGCTGCAAAAATTTGCTCAGGGTGTTGAGGTTGCTGTCGGCGCATTTTTTAACGGAAACGATTTTGTTTACCCTATAAACGTCAATCTTGAGCATAAAAAATTGTTTCCCGGGGACATAGGGCCGTTTACAGGAGAAATGGGGACTTTAATGTATTGGTCCGGCCCCAACACAATCTTCAAAACAACCCTCGAAAAAATGAAAGAGGAGATAAAAAAATCAGGGTATGTGGGATACATTGATATAAATTGCATTGCAAACGGAAGGGGAATTTATCCTTTGGAATTTACCTGCAGATTTGGATATCCTCACATTTCAATTGCAATGGAGGGCATTACGAGTCCATTGGGAGACTTTCTATACAACATAGCATCTGGAAATAACTATGACTTAAAAACTAAAAGGGGATTTCAATTGGGAGTATGCTGTGTAACGCCTCCGTTTCCCTATTATGACAAAGCAGAAATGGCAATTTATAAAGATTTATCAATTATTTTTAAAAAACCAAACATTGACGGAGTGCATTTAGGAGATGTAAAACTGATTAACGGGAACTGGACTGTTGCGGGAGAATCAGGGTATACTCTCGTTGTCACAGGTTCTGGAATAACCGTTGAAGATGCTAGAAAACAGGCCTACAGCAGAATAGAAAACATATTACTGCAAAATATGTTTTACAGAACAGATATAGGCTTAAAATGGTCAGAAGATTCTGATAAGCTCCAAACTTGGGGATACCTATACTAAATTTCTAATTTTAAATTTCCTGTCTGCCGTCTGCCTGACGGTAGGCAGGGTAGGCAGGTTCAATTCCCAATAACAAGGAAAAATTTTATTAAATTTAAAAGCCAAAAAAATCCCCCTGTTTTATAGAGGGATTTTTTAATGCCCTAATATTATCTTCTTTCCAATTTCGGGAAAATTATTGCTATATATACAGCCGCAACTCCAACTAAAATATAAACCGTATTGGACAACATAGAACCTGCTCCAAAAAGAGTTGCCACCAGGTCAAAACTTAATAATCCAACTAAACCCCAATTTAATCCGCCTACAATCAACAAAACAAGGGCAATTAAATCTACTGTGTTTAATTTCATATTAAATATAAAATACTTTAATTATTAGAATCGACCTTTTTTTTATTATATCACATTTTTTTGTCAATATGAGAAAACCACTGTGTCCCCTGCCTGCAGATTTATTTTTTCAGAAATTCCAGCATTTATTTCCAAAACATATTTTGCTTTTTTGTCTGGTTTTATATATGAACATTCTGATTCAGAACAAGGCTCTGCGCTTTTTTTGATATAAACAACTTTGTTTTCGCTGTTAATCCATATTATATCCAGGGAAATCAAAGTGTTTTTCATCCAAAAAGAATAAACGCCATCTTTTTCAAAAATAAATATCATCCCCCTGTCTTCATCCAATTTTTGGCGAAACATCAATCCCCGTAAAAGTTCTTCCTTGGTTTTTGCGCTTTCTGCAAAAAAACAATTTTCCTTAAAACACACCTTAATAAAATTTTCTTTTTCAAAAATAAAATCGGGGGCTTGCAAAATATTAGAAAAAGACAGGAATAAAAAAAAGAAACCAGTAAATAAAAAACTTCTTATAGACAGCTTCATGCTTTAAAGTTTTAATCTTTCACGGACGATTTTGCCTGTCAGCTCAATAATAGCATTGCTTGCAACCCATTTGGCGGATTTTGAACCTGTTTTTTCTGCTATTTTTAAAATTTCCTTTGCCTGTATTACTGATTCTCTATTTAAATTTTTGTTTCTTTTTCCGATTTGGCGCAAAGCCCAATTTACTGCTTTTCTCACAAAATTTCTTTCGTCATTTGAAGCTATTTTAATTAGTTGAAAAAAATTTATAAAATCTTTGTCTTTCATTTCTTTATTGTGAACAGCCAAAGCAGCCATCAATGAAAAAGCAGTGCGTCTTTCAAATTCTCCGTCAGCTTTTGCTAATTCTGGAATTTTTTTAACAGCAATTTTTGACTTGCAAAAAAGGTTCATGCAGGCCTGGTCAACAATGTCCCAAGAATCAAATAATTTTACCCATTTTTCAAACTGCCGTTCTGTAATTTCTTCGGGGTTTGCTATCATTGTTGCCAAAAGCCTTGCTTCATGAAATCCCGAATCAAAAAGTTCTAAAGCTAGTTTATGGTCCTTTTTTATCTGCTTTGCCAGCTTTCTTGCTTCTGGCACAGGCACGCCAAAAACTTTTGCTTTTGGTTTTATGCCAAAACGGGCCATTCCATCAATATTCTTTTGGCTTCCAAGAGATTTAAATTTTTTTAATATTTCCTGGAAATTCATCTTGGGCTCCGCGGCTACATGGACCTGACTTTCAATGTGTAGTAAAAAAATAAAAGCGCCAAAATTATAATTACGGCAATGACTAGTAAAGTTATTATGATTGTTATAAACAAATCTAATTTATTGTTGCTCATGTTTTAATTTTAACATTTCAAAAAAAATAAACAACTGCAGTAAAAAATTCCGCTTAGCGGAATTTTTTATTCTTCTACAAGACACCTTGTTTCGTTTTCCGACTTAACTTCAATAAATCCAGACCTTATCTGAAAAAAACGCTCTTTGCCTTCTTTGTCTAAAACCTTCATGGTTCCTTGCGTCAAAACGCCCATTAAAGGATGATGATTATCCAAAACTGTAATCTCTCCTTCAAGAGTCTTGCAATTCAAAAGAGAGGCCTGTCCCTGGAATAATATTTTTTTTAATGAATATATAGAAAGCTTCATTTTACTGTCATTTCCACTGTCAAATAACGGCGGAAAAAATCAATTTATAAATTTCCAATTAATTAAGCGTTCTCTATTATTTCGCTTATATCTCCTTTTAAATAAAAATTCTCTTCTGGAACATTATCATGTTTTCCTTCTAAAATTTCAGAAAATCCTTTTATTGTGTCTTCAAGTTTTACAAATTTCCCCGGCCTGCCAGTAAAATTTTCTGCCACGAAAAACGGCTGGGACAAAAATCTCTGGATTTTTCTTGCCCTGTCAACGATTTTTTTATCTTCTTCTGACAACTCTTCAATTCCTAAAATGGCAATAATGTCTTGCAAATCCTTGTATCTTTGCAAAGTCAACTGAACTTGCCTGGCTGTCTGATAATGCTTTTCTCCAACAATTTTAGGGTCCAAAGCAGAAGAATTTGACGCCAAAGGGTCAACAGCAGGATAAATTCCAATTTCAGTCAAAGCCCTACTCAAAACAATGGTTGAATCCAAATGTGAAAAAGTTGTAGCTGGGGCGGGGTCTGTAATGTCGTCAGCAGGAACATAAATCGCCTGCACAGAGGTGATTGAACCTGACTTTGTTGAAGCAATTCTTTCTTGAAGCTCTGCCATTTCCTGAGCCAATGTTGGCTGATATCCTACAGCAGAAGGCATACGTCCAAGCAAAGTTGAAACTTCCGACCCTGCCTGTGAAAACCTGAAAATATTGTCAATAAAAAGCAAAACGTTTTTCTTTTCTTCGTCCCTGAAATATTCTGCCATTGTAAGGGCAGACAAGGCAACCCTTGCCCTTGCCCCTGGAACTTCGTTCATCTGTCCAAAAACCAATGCTGTTTTGTTTATGACTCCGGAATCTGTCATATCTTTATATAAGTCGTTTCCTTCTCTTGTCCTTTCCCCAACGCCTGCAAACACAGAAACTCCTCCGGATTCCTCTGCCACATTTCTGATAAGCTCCTGCAAAAAAACTGTTTTTCCAACTCCGGCTCCTCCAAAAAGTCCGATTTTTCCTCCTTTAATAAACGGTGCAATTAAGTCAACGACCTTAATTCCCGTCTCAAAAACTTCGGTTTTTGTTGACTGCTCTGTAAAAGCAGGGGCAGGCCTGTGAATAGGCCACTTTTTATCAAATTTTTTCTTTTTATCATTCAAAGACTCTCCTGTAACATTAAACAAGTTGCCCAAAACCTCCGGGCCAACCGGAACTGAAATCTGAGAACCTGTATCTTCTGCCTCAATGCCTCTTTGCAATCCGTCTGTTGACTGTAAAGAGATTGCCCTGACTTTTGTGGCATCCAAATGTTTCACGGTTTCTAAGATAATTTCCTTGCCTTCGTGTTTTACTTTTAAGGCATTAAAAAGATCTGGGAGATTTGCCTGCCCTGTATTAGAGTTTTCCGGAAATTCAACGTCAACAACTGGGCCGATAATTTGTATAATTTTACCTTTGCTCATAGTAATTAATTTAAAATTTGTTATTTAAAATTTTAGTTTAATGCTTCCGCTCCCGCTGATATTTCTGAAATTTCCGTTGTGATTTTCTGCTGACGGGATTTGTTATATTGCAAATTCAATTTTTCTTCCAAGTCTTTTGCATTGTCAGATGCTGTTTTCATTGCCATCCTACGCGCTGAATGTTCTGAGGCATTGGCTTCCAATATCAAGTGATAAATCTGCATAAAAAACAAATGGCTTGCCAGCTTTTCCAAAACAACTTTTGCGGAAGGCTCAATTATATTTTCTTTTATTTTCAGTTTATCTGGCACAAAACTGATATTGTTTTCTTTTATAAGCTCTGCAAACTTCCCGCGCTCCGGAATAATTTCTGCAATTGTATCTGAAATATGCTCAAAGTCAATTGGCAAAACTCTTCTAACATGGGGCTCCTGCTTCAAAGCTGACTTAAAGTGCGTAGAAATAATAATAACCCTGTCCCAGTCTTTATTTAAATATCCTTGTGTTATAAAATCCGCAATTGGCTTTGCTTGCTCCGGAGTTGTAAAATCTCCGGCCTGAATAATCTTTTTAACAACTTTTAAATTCTTTTTCTGCAAATATGCAAAAGCTTTTTCGCCAACAGCCAAAAATAATTTTTCTTCTCCTTGGTGGCTTGCGTCTTCTGCAAAATGCTTTTCAAATTTTTTAAAAACAGAACTATTAAAGGCTCCTGCCAATCCCTTATCTGAAGCTATTAAAACAAACAAAACTTTTTTAATATTTTTTCTAACCTCAAACAGGGGAGGCAACTCTTCTTTTTTTATATTTTCTAAAACGGTCAATTTGGCAAGCAATTCCATTGCAGAAAAAGCGTATGGCCTGGAATCCAAAGCTATTTGTTGAGATTTTCTCATTTTTGTAGCCGAAACCAGCTCCATTGCCTTGGTAATTTGTCCGATATTTGAGACTGATTTTAACCTCTTTTTTAAATTCTGTGGTGATTCCATTTTATATTTTTGTTATTGACACTAATTATTTATTATGATATGATATTATTAGTTGTTTACTAATTTGTAAACCCATAAGCAGCCACGCTACAAGGAGAAAATTATGAAAGAATATATCATAGCGTTTACACATGCGAACGACGGCCAAATCACGGGAAAGTTTGTAGGACCCTTTGGCAAAAGAGCCGCTAACAAATACCTAAAGCGTAATGGTTGGGAGCTGCTTTGCGGATTCTGGCGAAAAAGAGGCAATGAAAAAATTCTTGCTAACATCTGTCCACTGACAAAACCCTAGTATCACAACCTTAAAGCTACTCTCTTTTCTCGACTAAATCCGATCCAACGCACGGCTCATACCGCGTATCCTATAAAAGGGTTTGCGCGGTTTTTTATTTTACTGATTCAACGAACTTAGTTATTACTGCTTTGATTTCTATTTCTGTTTCGTCCGAAATTGCTCTTTCTTTTTTAATTTTTTCAACTAAATCCTTGTGTAAATTATCAAAGTATTCTAAAAACTTCTTTTCAGTTTCTGGCATATGCTCTGGTTGTATTTTGTCAAAATATCCGTTCAATGCCGCGTACAAAACCAAAACCTGCTTTTCAAAAGGAATTGGAGCCAAATCAGGTTGTTTTAAAACTTCTGTTATAATTTTCCCTTTGTTTATTCTTTGCTTTGTGGCTTGGTCAACATCAGATGCAAACTGTACAAATGTCTGCAGCTCTCTAAACTGAGCTAACTCAAGCCTTAGTTTCCCTGCAACCTTTTTCATTGCTTTTGTTTGGGCTGAAGACCCAACCCTGGAAACAGATAAACCAACGTTAACAGCCGGCCTTGTTCCCTGGTAAAACAAATCAGATTCCAAATAAATCTGCCCATCTGTAATTGAAATTACGTTTGTTGGAATATATGCTGTAACGTCTCCTAATTGAGTTTCAATAATTGGCAAAGCAGTTAAACTGCCTCCTCCTTTTTCTTTTGAAAGCTTGGCTGACCTTTCCAAAAGCCTTGAGTGCAAATAAAATACGTCTCCAGGATACGCTTCTCGTCCCGGCGGCCTTCTTAAAAGCAATGAAATCTGCCTGTATGCCCATGCATGCTTTGACAAGTCGTCGTAAATTACAACAGCGTCTTTTCCCTTGTCTCTGAAATATTCTCCAATAGCGCATCCTGCAAAAGGCGCCAAATACCAAAATGAAGCAGGACTGGAAGCTGAAGCTGAAACTACAATTGTGTAATCCAAGGCCCCTTGTTCTTTTAATGTCTGTACTATTTTTGCTGTTTTTGATTCTTTTTGCCCAACCGCAACATAAATACAAACAGGCCTATTTTCCTCTTTTAATTGATTTATAATCACATCCAGGGCAATGGCTGTTTTTCCTGTCTGTCTGTCTCCGATAATCAATTCTCTCTGGCCCCTGCCAACCGGAATCATAGAGTCAATGGCCTTAATTCCCGTATGCAATGGATAATTTACGGATTCTCTAGCTAAAACATTTGGCGCATCATTTTCCAAAAAATAAAATTCTGCTTTTTCTTTTTCAGAAAATATTGGTCCCTTACCGTCCAAAACATTTCCCAATGGGTCAACAACCCTGCCCAAAAGCTGTTCTCCAACAGGCAATGACAGCAATTGTTTTGTTCTTTTCACGGTTTGTCCTGCCTTGATAAGCTCTGACTCTCCCAGAACCAAAGCTCCCACCGAATCCTCCTCAAGGTTTAAGGCAACTGCCTTTATTTCTTTTTTTCCAGATTCAACAATTAAAACTTCCTGAGACTGCACATTTGTAAGCCCTGAAATTTTTAAAATTCCGTCTCCAATTTCAATAACCTTGCCAACTTCTTCCCATTGGGCATTATCTTTATATCCTTCAATTGCTTGTTTTATTTTCTCTATAATCTCATTTGACATATATGGTTTTATTTAAATATTTCTTGTAATTTTTTATTTAAAGAATAATCAATTTGTTTTTCTCCATTTACGATTATTTTTACTCCAGCTATTAATTCGGGGTTTATATTCTCTTTTATAATATCTCCCTCTTTGACATAGCTTTCCAACAGTTTTTTCTGGCTTTGTGAAACTTTACGAGCTGATTCAAAAACAATTTTTTTGTTTCCCTTTTTTTGCAAAATATAGTCTTCTGCAAGACTGACAATCTCTTTGGCCTTTCCCATTAATCCGTTCTTTTCAAGCAGTTTTAAAAACCCCTCAGAGACTTTTTCTCTACTTTTTTTGGTTTCAAGCAAAAAGTCCGCTAAGGCCTTAGCATAAATTTTAACCTTATTTCTTTTCATGTTTTAATTGGTCAACTGCTTTTTTAATAAGAGCATCATCAACTGATTCGGGCTTTAGCTCAACTGTTTTTATAATAGCTTTTTTCACTAATTCGCCGGCTTCTGCTAAAATTTTGCTTTTGCTTTCTTCCTGCTGTTTTAAAAAATTCTGCCTCAACAAATCATTTATTTCCTTTTGTTTTTGCTCCGCTTTGTCCTGTATCTCCTTATCCAAAACTTTAGCTTTTTGTTCTGTTAATTTTATAATCTCAATACCTTTTTGTTCGGCTTCCTTTATTTTTTCCTTTCCTATGTTGTCAACTTCTTTTAACCTTGTATCTGCTTCTTGTGCTTTTTCTAAGCCTTCTTTTATTTTTTTGCTTCTTGTGTCAAGCAATTTAATCAAGGGTTTGTAAACAAGAAAAGTAAGGGCACCCAAAAGAATTGCAAAGTTAAATGCCTGACTTAAAAAAAGTTTCCAGTTTATCCCTAATTGAAACAATAATTCGTTTTCCATCTTTTGATATGTAAAATAATTTTAAAAACTAATCCTGAAACATAATTTTTATGTTCCAGGTTAATTTTCAAACTATGCAACGAATTTGATAATCAATGCGACCACCAATGCGTAAATAGCAACTGCTTCAGCAAACGCAATAGCCAAAATCATGGCTGTCTGCACTTTTGAAGCTGCCTCAGGATTTCTCCCAATTGATTTTAATCCGGTAGAGCCAATCCATCCAATTGATATAACCGGGAAGATTGTTCCCAAGCTGATTGTGGCGGCAACCGCGATTGCTTTAATTGCTTCTATTTCCATTTTATTTTGCTTTTTTAGGCTCTTAGTTCTTAAAAACTATTTTGTATTTTTTTTATGGAAGTTTTTGCCGTTTACCATCCGGCATTTTAAGAAAAAAGATTTAAAAAGGCTTTTAATAATATTTTAATATTTTCAATTTTAGTGGTGTCCTCCCTCGGCTGTAAAAAGACTTATTGAAACCAGTGTTATCATTGCAAAAATAAATGCCTGAATCGCGCCCACAAACAATTCCAAAAACATAAAAGGCAAAGGGATAAAATAAGGCGCCAAAAATGAAACAATCGTAAGCAAAACCTCTCCTGCAAAAACATTTCCAAACAACCTGAATGTCAAAGAGACAATTTTTGCGACCTCTGAAACCATTTCCAAAATTCCAACAAAAAAATCTATAGGTCCCTTGAAGTTAAAATATTTTCCAAGGTGGTTAAAAAATCCGGCAGCTGTCATTCCTATTATATTTGTCACTATTACAGATATTACAGCAAACGCCAAAGTAAAATTAAGGTCAGCGGCAGGGGAGCGGAAAAGCGGAACTTCATGGCCGTTATGCTCTATCCAGGCCGAACCAACTCCGGGCAACAGTCCAAACCAGTTGCATATCATTATAAAAATGAAAATCGTGGCAACCAAAGGGAAATATTTTTTTGCGTTTTCTCTATTTCCAAGGGTTGTCTGCATCAATCCCAAAAAACCTTCTATTCCCAATTCAACCGCAGACTGAATTCTCCCGGGAATTGTTTTAATCTTTCTATTTATCAAAATTGCAAAAGCTAAAAGAACAAAACAAACAACCAACGTTAAAAAAAAAGAGTTGGTTACCTCAAAATTTCCTATGCTGAATATTTGCTGGGCTTTCAATGAAATTTCTTCCATTTTCAATTCTGATGCTTTGTAATAATTTTTAATTTTACGCTATTTTTGCCAAAAATGCAATAGAAATGCGACCTACCTTCTCTTTTCTTTTTGAAGCTTTCCTGTAATAATGAAAACAGCAAACTCCCATTTGAAATTTGTATTAAGTAGCAAATATTAAGCAATTTGAAAATTTGTAACAAAAAACCCCGACGATTGCGAATTACAATCGCGGGGCATATCCAGATTAGCTTCAAGAGAAAGTTTCTCCTTTTCTGATTACTCTGCCGCCGTGTGAATAATCATGGGGTAGACCTACGGGTAATTTCAATTCGTTGGTTCTCGGTGGCTTTTTGCATTGAAAATGACGATATTTGCCCCTGTAAAGTTTCACCACTTCATCGCCTTGCTTGATTTTGGCAAGACAAACTCGACAGGTTTTAGCAAAAGCTTCATCTTCTTGGCCAGAACAGATCCTTGGCTCAAATCGCAACATAAATTTTCTCTCCTTGCAGCATAGCTGCCTACGGGTTTCCGAGGATTTGCTCAACTGCTTTCTTGAAACGATCGAGTACGCCCTGGTCACACCTATTATGGTGGGTGCGTATTATAAGCTTCCCGCGGTCAAGGTGAATATCCAAACACCCTTCACAAAGCACTGGTTGCGGATAGTAAGATTTAAGGATGTCGTCCTTCCACCTAATCCACAGATAATCGTTACTTGGCGGGTCAAGCTTTCTAAAGAAACTCAGCACCAATTGCCAAACTTCTTCGTCAGACAGTTCTGCGCAATCTATCTCGCAATAAGATAAATCTACGCCCTCTTCGTGAAAAACGTATCTCATCCCTTATCCCCTTCAATTGGAAATGTGCAAATTGAGTCTATATATTTATCATATCATATTTAAGAATTATTGTCAATATTTTACGAATCGTGTTTATTAGTTATAAAAATTAATAATTTATCAAAATTATATGAAAAAACAAATTTGGCTCATAATAGTTTTAGCAATAATAATTATAATACTGGCTTCTGCTCTGATTTTTTTTAAAAAAGAAAGCAAAGACGTAGAAATTTATAACTTAACAGAAAACCAAGAAGTAACAAGCCCCCTTATAATTGAAGGCAGGGCAAAGGGAACATATTTTTTTGAAGCAAGTTTTCCCGTTAAAATTACAGACCAAGCAGGAAATGTTTTAGGAACCTCTTATGCTAAGGCACAGTCTGACTGGATGACAGAAGACTATGTTGATTTTACAGTTCAGCTTAGCTTTGCAACAAAAACAGAGGGCAAGGGATATTTAATTTTTGCAAAAGACAATCCCTCGGGCCTTCCAGAATACGATAAAGAAATAAAATTTCCTGTCACACTAAAGCCAACCGGAATGATGAATATTAAGGTTTATTTTAACAACAATAAATTAGACCCGGAGATTTCCTGCAGCAAAGTTTTCCCAGCTGAGAGGGAAATACTTAAAATAGAGGCTGTTGGGTCCTCGGCAATACAAGAGCTTTTAAAAGGACCCACACAGTCAGAGCAAACAGACGGATTTTTTACAAACATCAACCAGGGAGTAAAAATGAAAAGCCTTGCAATCAAAGATGGAATAGCTTATGTTGATTTTGACGAACAATTAGAAAGCGGCGTTGGGGGGTCTTGCCGGGTTTCAGCAATAAGGGCTCAGATTACAGAAACCTTAAAACAGTTTCCAACAATTGATGAGGTTGTAATTTCAATCAACGGTAGAACAGAAGACATACTTCAGCCGTAAAACCGCAGAATTTTAAAAATCTTAAATTGTAAACGCATAATGCAATTCAGAATTTCAAAAAAATCAAAAAATAGCAATGCCAGAATTGGCTTTTTGGAAATAGAGCACAAAGTAATAGAAACTCCATGTCTTGTTCCGGTTGCAACTCAAGCCGTTATAAAAACATTAGAATCAGAAGAAGTTGAAAAAACAAAATCACAAATTTTAATCTGCAATACTTTTCATTTGCATTTAAAGCCGGGGGAGAAATTGGTTGAAAAATCGGGTGGACTGCATAAATTTATGAATTGGAAAAAGCCGCTAATGACAGATTCAGGAGGATTTCAGGTTTTTTCACTGGGATTTGGAACAGACTACGGAATTGGCAAAATATTAAAGTCGTCAAATCAAAAATCAATAAAGGAAAATTCTCAGCCCAACAGGGTTAAAATTACAGAAGACGGAGTTTATTTTAAATCCCCCGTAGACGGTTCAGAACTTTTTATGGGGCCGAAGGAATCAATAAAAATACAGGAAAGCCTTGGGGCAGATATTATTTTTAATTTTGATGAATGCACGCCGCCCTTGGCAGACCGCCAATATACCAAAAAATCTCTGGAAAAAACCCATAAATGGGCAAAAGTATGCTTAAAATTAAAAAAAACGAATCAGGCGCTTTATGGAATTGTACAAGGCGGAAAATTTAAAGACTTAAGACAAGAAAGCGCAAAGTTCATAGGCTCTTTGGATTTTGAGGGATTTGGAATTGGCGGAGAATTTGGAGATGACAAAAAAACAATGGTTAATATGATAAACTGGACAGTAAAAGAATTGCCGGAAAAAAAACCCAGACATCTTCTTGGAATAGGGCATTTAGAAGACATTGAAAAAATAATAAAATCTGGTGTTGACACTTTTGACTGCACTGTTCCAACACATTATGCCAGGCACGGTGTTGCCTTTACAAGCCAGGGGAGACTGGATTTAAATAAGCCAAAATTTTTAAAAGACAGAAAGCCCTTAGATGAAAACTGCATGTGTTATGTATGTCAAAATTACAAAAAAAATTATATCTCCCATCTTTTAAGAGCAAAAGAAATAACAGCTTTAAAGTTTCTGACTTTTCACAATCTCTATTTTTTTAATTCTTATATAGAAAAGATAAGAGAAAAAATCAAAAAAGGCCAAATTTAAAAATATACATTTAAAAATCCCGCGCAAAACGGGATTTTTAAATGGCTGTGGATAACGGGGGATTGACAATAGTTCTTAACAATAATAAAATCTAATTAGGAATTAATATTAATAATTTATGACAATACAAGAAAGAAACACTGCCCAAAAGCTTATAATAATGGACTATCTTAAAAACACAAAAACCCACCCTACTGCAGAGGCCGTCCTTATTGAAGTAAGAAAAAAAGTCCCTTGTATAAGCCAGGGAACAGTTTACAGGGTTTTGGGGAGCTTTGAGCAAAAAGGAGAATTGCAAACAATTGAAACAAAAAATGCGGTTCATTTTGACGCAGATACTTCAGACCATGCTCATTTTATCTGCGAGAAGTGCGGCTGTGTATATGATGTTTTTGATATTAGAAACGAATTGATAAAGATAAAAAATAAAAAAACAAAGGTCGGAAAAATTAAAAATTATAAAATAAACTTTTATGGAATCTGTTCAAAATGCAAAAAATAAAAGTGTCGGGGAAAAATTGCCAGAACAAATGGATGCAAAATGCCATGACTGCGGAAAAACAATAGAAATAGAGGGGCAAGACATACAAAACGGCGTTTTCCTCACCTATGACTACAATGGCGCCAAGATAAACATATTTAAATGCAATGAATGCTATTCAAAAAATGCAGGATTAACCAACTTTCAAAAATGTGAAGTATATTCAAGAGTTGTGGGCTACATAAGGCCGGTTGGCCAGTGGCACAAAGGAAAAAAACAGGAGTATGATGAAAGAAGAGAATTTTTAATGCCTGGAAAATCCTGCTGTTAAAATTATGAGAATAATAAAGAAAAAAGAAAAACAATTAAACCAACAGTGCGGAGTTTGCTCGGCAAACTTTGAAATCTGGCTAGGAGATTTAAGAGCAAGCGAAGAAAGAAAGGAAAAGATTAACGGACATTTTTTCAAATATTGTCCGGCTTGCTCAAGAAACCAGCAAAGATAAATTAAAAATACAGGGAAAAATGCCCTGTATTTTTTAATATAATTTGCGTTGTGCCATAAAAAATTATAGAATTATTGAATATTAAAAACATTAAACAAAATTATGTTTGGCTTTGAAGATGTAAAAAATAACCCACAGATTTTAAACTTTATAAAACAAACCGAAAGCTCAATGATGGCCATAGATTATACAAATCATGGGTTAAGACACGTTAATTTAGTTGCCCAACGGGCAATGCAGACTGCAAAAAACCTTGGCTTTTCAAAAAGAGAAGGAGAACTTGCCGCAATCGCAGGATTTTGCCATGATATGGGAAACTTCATGACAAGGACTTATCATTATTATTATGCCGCCTTGCTGTTTCATCAGGTATTCCAGGAAAAATTTTCTCCCGAAGAAATGACCGCAATAATGCAGGCAATATCAAATCATGACAAAGAAGAAATGAACTTCACTCATGCTATTTCTGCCATAGTTGTTTTAGCTGATAAATCCGATGTTGACAGGTCAAGAGTAACAGAAACAAACATTGAAAAAATCAAAAAAGATATACATGACAGGGTAAATTATGCAACCAGAGAAAGCAAAATAAAAATTGATAGGAATAAAAAAAGAATCACGCTAACCCTTAAAATTGACACGAATTTCTGCCCAATAATAGAGTATTTTGAAATTTTTACAGAAAGAATGGTATTTTGCAGAAAAGCAGCGCAGTTTTTGGGGTATGATTTTGGCCTCGTGATAAACAAATTCAGGTTATTATAAAATGAAAGGAGAAATTTATGTCATTTGCGATAACATAAGAAGTTTGGAAAATATTGGCTCAATTTTCAGGACAGCAGATGCAATAGGTGTTTCAAAAATATTTTTGTGCGGTATTTCAGGAAAGCCTCCGCATAGCAAGATATCAAAAACAGCCTTGGGCGCAGAAGAGGCAATCCCGTTTGAGCACTATAAACAAACGGGCCGGCTAATAGATAAATTAAAAAAACAAAAAATCAAAATTATTGCATTGGAGCAGGAAAAAAATGCTGTTTCCTATGAAAATTTCAAACCCGATTTCCCAATGGCTCTGGTTTTAGGAAACGAAGTAAAGGGAATTTCAAAAACAATATTAAAAAAGGCAGACAGGATTATTTTTTTGCCAATGCAGGGAAAAAAAGAGTCCTTAAATGTTTCTGTAGCTTTTGGGGTCGCAGGCTACTATTTAAATTTATTTCGTAAAAATAAATAAAAAATATGCAAGAATTTTATCAGCAATATATGAATTTAATGGGATTTTCTTCTATGTCCGGAGGCTTTGTAACCTTATTTGTTCTTTTGACCATATGGTCTATTGTTTGGAAGGGAATCGCTCTTTGGAAAGCTGCCAGGAATAACCATATGTATTGGTATATTCCAATGCTTTTTATAAACACCGCAGGACTGCTGGAAATAATATATATTTTCTTTTTCTCAAAAAAGAAAACCCAGTAAACAGAAATATAAACTAAGACGCACAAAAAATGAATTTAAACGGGTTTTGCCTGCTTGTTTTGATTTAAAAAATAGTTGAAATATCCAAAAAATAATGCTATTGTTATCTATATGAAAAAAACAAAAATCACTTCGCTTTATAAAAATTTTATACTTGTGGTGCTGATACTCCTTTCAATCGGCGGAATTTTCAGCTTGCTTTATTATCCTGCCGCAGATGTATCACAAATATCAGCCACACAACTGGTGAACGATATAAATGAAAACAAAGTTAAGACAATAACAGTGTCAGGAGATTCTCTTTTTATTGTTTACAATGACGACAAAAAAGCTTCCTCAATGAAAGAATCAAACACAAGCATAACCGACCTGCTGACAAATTTGGGAGTAAACAAGGAAAAGCTGCAGAACGTTGCAATTGACATACAATTAGAAAAAGAAAGTGTCTGGTCATGGCTAACGCCTATTTTAATTTTTGGAATATTACCCCTAATTGTTTTTGGATATTTCTTCTGGATAATGATAAAGCAGGCAAGAACCGGAGCAACGCAGGCATTTGACTTTACAAAAGCAAAAGCAAGAATTTTTGGGTCAGAAGGACATGGGAAAGAAAAAATAACTTTCAAAGATGTCGCCGGCCTTAAAGAGGCAAAGGAAGAGCTAGTTGAAATTGTTGACTTTTTGAAGTTTCCTAAAAAGTATCTGCAAATGGGAGCAAAGATTCCAAGAGGGGTTTTGCTTTTGGGGTCTGCGGGAATAGGAAAAACTTTACTGGCAAGAGCTGTTGCAGGCGAGGCCAACGTGCCGTTCTTTTCAATTTCTGGCTCAGAATTTGTTGAAATGTTTGTTGGCGTTGGTTCTGCCCGCGTAAGAGATTTGTTTTCCATGGCAAAAAAATCAGCCCCTTCAATAATTTTTATTGACGAGCTTGATGCAATAGGAAGGCACAGAGGTTCTGGAATTGGCGGAGGACACGATGAAAGAGAACAAACGCTGAATCAGATATTAGTGGAAATGGACGGATTTGAAAGAGAAACAAATGTGATAATAATGGCCGCCACCAACAGGGGGGATATCTTAGACCCAGCTTTGCTTAGGCCAGGAAGATTTGACAGAAAAATTGTTTTAGACCCGCCAGATATCCATGACAGGGAAGAAGTCCTAAAAATCCACGCTAAAGGAAAACCCTTGGCAGAAAACATAAATTTTAAAGAAATAGCAGAAAGAACTCCAGGGTTCTCGGGAGCTGATTTGGCTAATATTGCAAACGAAGCAGCTCTGTTGGCGGCCAGAGAAAATAAAACTCAGATTTTTCAAAAAGATTTTTTGGAAGCTATTGAAAAAGTTATGCTTGGTCCTGAAAGAAAATCCCATATTCTGTCTAAAAAAGAAAAGGAGATTGCTGCCTACCATGAAGCAGGACACGCATTGGTTTCAACATTTTCCCCGCAGTCTGAGCCAGTAAGAAAAATTTCAATTATTGCCAGGGGAATGGCCGCAGGTTATACTTTACAGGTATCTTCGGAAGAAAGAAAGATGAAAACCAAGACAGCATTTTTATCTGAAATATCAATATTGCTTGGCGGTTATTCTGCTGAAAAAATAAAATTTGAAGAAATAACAACGGGGGCTTCAAACGATTTATCAAGAGCTTCGGAGCTGGCAAGAAAGCTGGTCAAAGAATTTGGAATGTCTTCATTGGGACCGATTTCATTTGGAGAAAAAGACGAGCTGGTATTTTTGGGAAAAGGAATTTCTGAGCAAAGGAATTATTCTGAAAAAATCGCTGAAAAAATCGACCAAGAAGTTGAAGTCATTATCAGAAATTGTCAAAAAAATTCCGAATTAATTTTGCAAAAACACAAAAATTTGCTTGACAAACTGGCTAAAAATTTAATAGAAAAAGAGATTATAGAAAGGGAAGATTTTGAAAAAATCATAAAAGCCAGATAATTGGCTATTGTCTGTTTTTATAACAGACACGGTCCTGTAGCTCAGTGGTAGAGCACCGCCCTTATAAGACGGCCGTCGCAGGTTCGATCCCTGCCAGGACCACATAGCAAAATTTTAAAAGGGCGGTTAGCTCAGTTGGTAGAGCATTTACTTGACGTGTAAAGGGTCATAGGTTCGAATCCTATACCGCCCACCGAGAGAGTAAAAAATATACAAAAATTTTTGTATATTTTTATGAACGAGGTGGCGATATATTTTAAATATACCGCCCACATAAAAATTTATAGGCAATAAAAGTTGGCTGAAAATTTTTTATGAATTTTAAGATAATCTACGAAGACAAAGATTTATTGGTTATTAATAAGCCATCGGGCATGGTTGTGTTTCCGGAAGGGCAGACAAAAGACAATACAATTATTGACGCGCTGATTGAAGAATATCCCGAATTAAAAAGTGCAGGAGAGTCCCCAAGATACGGAATTGTCCACAGATTAGACAAAGATACTTCGGGAATTTTATTGATTGCCAAAAACACAGAATCCTTGATTTTTCTGCAAAAACAGTTTATAAATAGAAGGGTAGATAAAAAATATACAGCCTTAGCGACAGGAATAATAAAAGAGGGTTTTGGGGAAATAAAAACACTTATAGGAAGAGCAAAAACAGACAAAAGAAAACAAAAAGTATACCCTTTGTCAGATACCGAAGAAAAAGGGAAAAGGGAAGCTATCACTGAATTTACAACAATTAAAAGATTTAATGATTTTACTCTGTTGGAAATAAAAATAAAAACAGGAAGACGACACCAGATAAGGTGCCATTTATCTTATTTGCGCCATCCTGTAGCAGGGGATAAATTGTACGGATTTAAAGATCAAATTATACTGGAAGGACTATCAAGACAATTTCTGCACGCATCTTATTTAAAAATCCAATTACCCTCAGGCCAATACAAAGAATTTAATTCAGAATTGCCCGAGGAACTGCAAAAAGTTTTAGACAAATTAAAATAATTCAATTAACTAATTTTTTAAAATTATAAATTTAATAGAAATTTAAAATTAGAAATTAGAAATTCGCAAAATAAATGAACAAAATATTAAACCAATTTGATGCGCTACAATTAAAAAATATGCCCGATTTAAGGCCTGGCTATACTGTTAAAGTGTACCAAAAAATAAAAGAGGGAGATAAAGAGAGAATACAAATTTTTGAAGGGATTATTATCGCCAAAAAACATGGAGGGGGAATTCCCGCAACAATTACTGTGAGAAAAATAACCGATGGAATAGGAATTGAAAGAATTTTTCCAATACATTCTCCGTCAATAGAAAAAATAGAGGTTGTACAAAAAGGAAAGGTAAGAAGAGCCAAGCTTTACTATTTAAGGACAGCAAAAGGTAAAAAGGCCAAATTAAAGAAAAAAGGATTACAAGAGGCTGTAACAGAAGAGCCCGTTGAAGAAACACCTAACGAAGACCAAGAAACAACAACAGAGGAACAATCCGCACCAGAACAAACTCCCAAAGAAAATACAGACAATTAAAATTAAACATTGGTATACGCTTTATGTTTGAGGTATAATAAAAAATGAAACCTCAATCTAAAATATTAATAAAATGGAGCACAAAATTAGCGTATGCTATCGGGCTATTAGCAACAGACGGATGTTTATATAATGATGGACGACATATAGACTTTACATCTCAAGATATTCAGCTTATCAAAACATTTCGAGAGTGCTTAGGAATAAAAAATAAAATCGGATTTAAAACAAGCGGATATTCGGCAAAAAAATGTCCACACGTACAATTTGGAGATATTGCGTTTTATAAGTGGCTCTTAATAATCGGCATAGGACCTCACAAAAGTAAAACCATAGGTAAAATAAATATTCCAGACAAATATTTTTTTGATTTTTTAAGGGGCCATTTTGATGGAGACGGATGCTGTTATAGTTATTGGGATAAAAGATGGCGTAGCAGTTTTATGTTTTATATAACATTTACATCCGCAAGCAAAAAACATATTGATTGGTTGAGAAAAAAAATTAAATTATTTGCGAGGGTAAATGGATTTATAAGCAAAACGAAAAAAAATAATTTTTTCCAATTGAGATATGCTAAAAAAGAATCCAAAATTTTGGTCTCAAAAATGTATTACAAAAAAGACGTACCTTGTTTATACAGAAAGCTTAAAAAAATACAAGACATACTAAGAATTGACAGTAATAATAGCCGAGCGGACGTGGCGAAATTGGTATCCGCACCATCTTGAGGTGGTGGCGCCGAAAGGCATGTGGGTTCGACTCCCACCGTCCGCACTACATGGACGATTAGCTCAGCTGGCAGAGCGTCTCGTTTACACCGAGAAGGTCGTAGGTTCGAGCCCTACATCGTCCACATATTTTTCTATAATGCTTTTATGTATTATGGAAAAATATTATGGATGTATGTAGCGAGAACCTACCTCCCGAATTGCGCCGAGCCCGCAGGTCAGCAGACCCCGAGGAGTAAAGCGACGAGGGGCGAGGCGGCAATGCCTTCGGGCAACTTTTCGAGCCCTACATCGTCCACATATTTTTCTATAATGCTTTTATGTATTATGGAAAAATACACAGTAAGTATAACAAGCCGCGGTAGCTCAGGTAGCAGAGCACAGCTCTGAAAAAGCTGGGGTCGGCAGTGCAAATCTGCCCCGCGGCACACTTTCGCTAAAGCTTCGGTGTGCAAAGCACAAAAATGCAAAGCGGGCTTTGCCCGCCGAAGCTCGCAAGCGTAGGCGGGACTAGTATAGTGGTAGTACACGATCTTGCCAAGATCGAGGCGCGAGTTCAATTCTCGTGTCCCGCTCATATAAAAAGCCTTACAAAAGGGCTTTTTTTGTTAAAATCCGGCTATCTTGACAAGGGATATTTTCTATGTTCTAACTATTGACAAAGGGCTTTAAAAATGCTAAGATTAATACATACTCCTGAGAGGGAGTTTTTTTATTAAAAAGAAAAATATATGAGTATTTTAAATATGAATATATTAAAAAACATAGCTATTTTAAGAGAAAAAACCCCCGTATTGAGCTCCATAATAGCGGGCGCAATAATCGGCATTTGCCTTTTGGGAATGTTTATGCCAAAAATAACCGACGCTGACCATATGGATATTTCCTGTGCTTCCTTTGTTGCCAAAGAAAGCACAAAAGAAGCAAAAAAGGTGGCCCAGACAATAAAGGTTATTGTAACAGCATATTCAAGCACTCCTGAAGAAACAGATGATACTCCATTTATAACAGCCTCTGGTTCTGAGGTTAAGGACGGAGTAATGGCTAACAACATGTTGCCTATTGGAACAGAAGTAAGAATTCCTGAACTTTATGGCGATAAAATCTTTACCATTGAAGACAGGATGAATAGAAGAAAGAGCGACTACCATTTTGACATATGGTTTCCAAGCAAAGAATTAGCCATAAACTTTGGAGTCAAAACAGCAGAAATTGAAATATTAGAAGACTAATCCGTAACAAAAAAACACCCTTAGTATATACTAAGGGTGTTTTTTTGTTGTGCCCGGAGTGGGAGTCGAACCCACATGAAGACAAGCCTCACAACATTTTAAGTGTTGCGCGTATACCATTCCGCCATCCGGGCATATTTACCAATGTTTCTGCCCCTATGATTGGGTTTCAAACTGTGACAATTGGGACATAGAATTCTTAAATTTTCCAAACGATTATCAAAATGATCTCCATTTATATGGTCTAACTCCAGTGGCAAATAACCATTTAAACTTTTTTCAGCCCAACCGCATTCTTCGCATTTAGGCTGCTTTATTCCTGCTGAAAATAATCTATTTTTTAGTTTAAAGCTTTGGAATGTACTATTTTTAACTAAAATTTTTTCTAGCGGTATCCGGGGTTTTCCGATTCCTTTTAATCCCTTACTCCAACCTGGGCCCGTAAAGTGTGATGTACTAATTTTATAAAAATCCAAATATTTTCTAATCTGAGCGTAATTTCCTCCAGCTTCTTTTAGCCCCAAATAATATAAAACCTGTCTAACGCTGGTTGATTTTTTAGCAGATTCTCTTAATTGTTCTTCTGTCCATTTTCTTGGCTTCATTAACTTATTTTAACATATGGTAGACTAAAGAACAATAAATTACTATTCGTATACTATATTATCTATAAATAAATTAGCACTTATTTTTGAGGCACGGGTGGGAATTGAACCCACGTATAAGGGTTTTGCAGACCCTTGCCTTACCACTTGGCTACCGTGCCGTTAGAATAAGCTTACCCTATTTTTTTTCTTTTTTCAATTGGCTTAATAGCTCCTCCACTCTGCCGGATTTTGCCATTTCTTTGTCTTTTAAAAACTTAATTTTAGGAACTGGCCTCATTTTCAGCATCCGGTCTATCTTCTTTTGTATGCCGTAAACATTGTTATTTAAAATCTTTATAACTTGGTCCGATTGGGACTCAGGATATGCTGAAACAAAAACTTTAGCCTCAATTAAATTTGAGCTTGCTTCAACTCGAGTTATGCTGACCATTGCCCCAGAAAAATAAAATTCTTTTAAAAGAATTTTCCCAATTTCCCGTTTCAAAAGCGAATTAATTTTGTCTATTCTGCCGGTTGGCATTGTATCTTTAAATTAAAGTTCTCCTTTTTTTCTTTCTTCTGAAAAAGCCGCAATAATGTCTCCTTTTTCTATTTTTACATTTCCTTCAAACAATATTCCCGCCTCATCCCCTTTTTTAAGCATGTCAATGTCTTTTTTATCCCTTTGCAGATTTACAATTTTTCCTTGTCCTATTTTTTCATTATCGCGAAAAACTTCCAGTTTTAACCCTTTTTTTAATTCTCCTTCTGTTATTTTTCCGCCTACAATCTGCCTGTTTTTTTCTCCCCAAAAAACCAGCAATGTTTTCAATTTTCCTATGTCTTTTCTTATTGTCTCAGGCTCCAAACTTTTTTCCATACCTAATCTTATATCCTGGATTAATTCATAAATTATATTAAAAATTTTAATCCTAACTTTTTTATCAGTATCTTTTTTTAGCAGATGTAAAACAGTTGAGCTTGTCTTAACTCTAAATCCAATAATCATAGCTCCGGACATATCAGCTAATTTTGCGTCAGATTCATTAATATCTCCTACTTCTGATTTTAAAATCCTAATATTAACTTTTTCCTGCGGCAAATTTTTTATCATTCCTTCAATTGCTTCCAAGGAACCAAAAACATCTCCTTTCAAAATTATATTTATGACTTTTTTATTGGGGTCAGATTCAATAACGCTGTTGCCGATTTCTCTTTTTGGCTCTTCTTTTTTAAGTTTTGCTTGGGCATCTTCAATTGTTTTGTAGCTTTTAAATCTTTCGCCAACAGCAGGAACTTTTTCAAAACCCAAAATAATAACCGGCTGAGAGGGCATAGCATTATCAATTTCTTTTCCCTGAAAATTGTTTATTGATTTTACTTTAGCTAATGCTAAATCGGTGGCAATAATGTCTTTTTTAGCTAAAATTCCCTTTTGAATAATAGCTGTTGCAACCGGCCCCTTAAAACTGTCCATGTATGATTCAATTATCAAGCCTTCGCATGGCACATCTGTTTCCGGCCTTAAATCCTGCATATCAGCCACCAATAAAATCATCTCCAAAAGTTCATCTATGCCTGTTTTTTCTTTTGCTGAAACTTCAACGCAGGGGACAGTTCCTCCCATTGATTCTACCATTACATCAGCCTTAAGCAGTTCTCCTTTTATTTTTTGCGGATTTGCATTTGGTAGGTCAATTTTATTTAAAACAACAATCATTGGAATGCCAGCTCTCTTTATTGCCATTATAGCCTCTTTTGTCTGAGGTTGGACAGACTGGGCAGAATCTACGACAAGCAGGGCAATATCGGCCACTTGGGCGCCTCTTGCCCTCATTGCAGAAAAAGCCTCGTGTCCCGGAGTATCAATAAAGGTTATGCTTTTTCCATTATGCGACACTTCATAAGCCCCGATATGCTGGGTAATGCCGCCCGACTCTTTTGAGGTGATTTTAAAATCCTTAATCGCCTCCAAAAGCGATGATTTTCCATGGTCAACGTGACCTAAAACAACCACCACAGGAGGCCTTGTTAAAACTTCTTTTGATTGTTGAACTTTTCTATTTGCCATATCAAAAAAACAGATTGTACTGCAATCTATTATATTAAATCAAATTTGACATAAATTCAACCTATTTGCCAAAATACATCCAGCGGTGTACTCGGGTTAAGTACCCGAGACTTCAATGTTTGTAAGGGTATTTTAGCATTATTTTTGCTCAACTGTCAAAGTAAGTGGGTCGGGGGTCTGATCTTCCTAAATGGGACAAATCGGACATGAAAACGATATTATTGACTGTCTCAAAAATTGGGACACCCCACTGTCTTATTCCTGATCAGTATCCTTGCCAGTTATCATTTCTTTGAGGTTTTCTTCGCCAGACGCTCCTCGTAATCGTCCGTTAAGAAAACCAAGCTTATACGAGATACCCTCACTCATCAATCGCCAATTAGTGCCCTCCAAGGTCTTCTTGATAAACTTCTCGAGGCCATGGCGACTATCATATTCAACTCTGCCCGGCCTGTTATCCTGAACAGTAAATTCTACAAACAGGTCTTTTTTAACTTCGGGTTTTCCAAGTTCCAACTTGGTATACCCAGCTTTTTCGATTATAGAATTTAGTAAATTTTGTAGATCAATAATTGCCAGCGTTTTAATCTTGGCGACTGCTTCATAAACATCCTTGTTCTGCTCCCGCTCTTTAAATGAATCCAATAAATGTTTAGAGTTTGCCATCCACGAGACATACTCTCCTCCCTCTTTTTCTGATAAGCAATATTTTTTACGATCGGCTTCAAAATTAGGATCAATTTTTTCTTCTTTTGAATTCAAATCAATCGTGTCAGTTTCCTTGTTTCCGCACTGCGGACAAATATTGGTAGTGACAATAAGGTTACCTTCTCGAATGTGTGATGAATTTGTAATAGATTTACATTTGGGACAGAGGTCGGGTTGAGGCTCCCATTCTTCGCCATTTTCCCAGTAAACTCTGCGTCTATGTCCTTTACTTGGACACTCGAACATAAAAAGAACCCTGTCTTTATCTTTAGTATCGGAATGTAAATCCCTAGAAATACAACTCATAGGCGAACTGCATACCAGACAGCGAATTCCTTTTGGTTCTGCGGCGTTAGCTACTTGTTCATCTTTTGCCTTATCGCGTGCCATCCACTGGCGGATAGTTTCAGATTTCTTTGCGTAGCGTTCACCCTTAATCGCATACAAGGCTACTGGCAAAACCACCTTATCAGCAAAACTAATCTTAATCTTCATTTTTATAGGATCTTCATCCTTTATACTTGGTACATCCCAAAATTCTTTTTTCTCCCAGCATCGACATTCCTCAATCGTTAATTTGTCGTAGAGTTCATTGTAATAAATTTCATCTTTAAGATGTATATACGATTGATCGGCCATATAGTTTAAATACTGCGAAACTTAAAATCATCTATTCTTTTTAACGCTTTACACTGAGGCATAATTGAATCAAGTAAATCGTTCCATGCATTTCCCAATTCGTTGATTTCAGTTACCGACTGCGTTAATTGTGTTTCCGTAAGAAGCAATTTAGCAGGAGTAGACCCCGAATTGCCTTCTGAGTCAGACCATGCTGAGGCTTTGTGCCCGTGAGCAAATTGATTACGAATAGAGCTTATTTTTCCCAAACGGTCTTTAATAATATCCGCCATTTGCTGGATTGGGGCTGGGGCTGGAGAAAAGAATAGAATTATAAAATTATCCATTTTTTCTGGAACATACCTTTTTTCACTAGCAAGCCATGTTGTATAAGTTGAGTCGCGTGGCGGTTTGAATTCCAGCATAACAACCCTTCTCATGTTTTGGTGTAAGAAACACTCCGTATATATTTGCAGAAAAATAAATGTAAAAATTAACTCTGATTCAGCCTTCGATTTTAAGTATTCCGCTCGGTGATGTTCAAATTCCTGTCGATAAATCACCGCGTCAATTTCAGACTCGGCTTTTATATACTCAGAAACTTTTATAGTCTCGTGTAAATCTATTGAATAATCCATATTATTGTTTTTCGCCGATAAATTTCAAAATATCGGTTTTCTTATACCTCCTATCTTTTCTTGAGCCAAAACGAATGGCTTTCAATACATCTCTATTATCCCAGCCACGAAGCGTATTGGGGTGGCAATTTAAAACTTCACAAGCTTGCTGGAGTGTTAAAATATCTGGCAATTGTTTCAATTTCGTCAGTTGATTTTTCATAAAATATGACTTACTATAAGTTTACATGGCAATACTCACTTTGTAAATTATCTCTATGAAAAAACTAGGACCAAATGCACAAGCAACCATACTTTATAGCCAAATAAAAAAACTTCAAAAAGAATTATTTGAAGGCTTTAAAAAGCAGGGTGTTTTTGTTAAATTTGAAAAAGATTTGCTGACATTGCTTAAGAAAGAAAAAATCAATCAAGAGACTTTTGAGGTTTTAAAAATGTTTATGGGCAAAGAGCGTCCGATGGGTATAGCCGAACAAACAAGCATGACAATAGATAAAACCATCGAGAGATATCTTCAAACCGCAAAACTATCACAGAGTAATCGCATTTCACTTACTCTTACGCACGAGGGTGATTTATACAGAGAACCAAAGGAACAATACTGCTATCCGATGCGTGGTGAGGGATTGAGGCTTAAAATACTTCGAGCAATAATTGATTATCCTAGTTATCGCCAAACAAAAGAAATAATGGATGATGTTTCCTCAAAAAGTGCGGAATCATTTAGGGATGCAATCGGCTCAATAAATCGTAAGGCACGCACTGCCTTGAATTTACCTGCTGGTACAAATAACAATCTCATACTTTCAAAATCTCATAGTGGATATATGATAAATCCGCTTTATCCGATTACGCAGAATTGATAGTCTGTCGTATCTCAAGTTAATAACTCATATCAAGAGGCTTCAAAATAGCCTCTTTTTTGTATGCTCAGCTTTATGGACGAAGGACGGGTACTGACTGATATAAATAAAGCATATGAATAAAACACAAACAGAAAAATTAAATATCGTTTATGTTGCGGTGTCGGAATTAAAACCAGCACCATATAATCCTCGGACTTGGACTAAGGAGCAAATGGTCAATCTCAAAGAAAGCATTAAGCGGTATGGCTTGGTCGATCCATTACTGGTAAATTGTGCTCCCAATCGCAAAGGCATTGTTATTGGTGGCCACTTTCGGTTGGCCGCTATTAAAGAACTCGGAATAAAAGAAGTCCCTGTTGTTTATATCGATATCCCTGATATAGCAAAGGAGAAAAATTTAAATTTAAGATTGAACCAAAATACAGGATCATTTGATTGGGAACTTCTCGCCAATTTTGACGAAGTATTTTTAAAAGACGTCGGTTTTTCCAGCGAAGACTTAGATGAAATTTTCAAAATCGACGAAACACCTGGAATATTTGATATGAATAAAGAATTGGAAAAGTTGGATATTAAAAAAATTAATGCAAAGACAGGAGATGTATATGACCTGAACGGTAGTAGGTTAATGGTCGGAAATTCTACTATTGAAGCAGACGTTTTAAAACTTATGGGCGAGCATAAAGCAGATATGGTTTTTACAGATCCACCATATTTACTTGATTACTTAAAAGGCAAGAAAAAGAAAAATGGAGATGTGACAAAAGGCTTTGGATTAAAACGTGACCGTGTGTATATCGATACTGAAACCTTGCCAGATAATTTTACGGAATTATGGATGAATAACGTCACCAAAATTCAAAAGCCGGACTTCTCAATAATTGTTTACGAAAACCCAAAGAATCTTAAAACCATTTGGAGCGAACTCGAAAAGCATTGGAAGTATCGCAACACAATTATTTGGCATATTCCGAACAGAGTCCAAGGATTTAGCGCGAAGTTCAAATTCTTTAATAAACATGATTTCGCGATAGTTGGAACTGCTGGAAAAGTTGTATTAAACACGGAACCTGAATCAGATGAATTGCTCCAAACTGAATACGAGACAGCATTGTTCGCCACCTCAGGCTCTCCGCATTGGGAAAGCTACGGCAAAGGTAAAAAATATTGTCCAACGGATTTTATTGAGCACATTGCGGCCGATGAGAAATCATCAGGGCAAGGAATCATTTTCGGTACGAAGCCGTTAGAGATACTTATTCCTTACATCAAAATATTAACTAAAAGAAACGATCTAATTTTTGAGCCTTATGGTGGAAGCGGTTCAACCTTAATCGCGGCCGTAAAAATGGGACGTCGATGCTTTTTAATGGAAAAATGTCCAATCTATGCCGAAGTAATCTTAAAACGTTGGTCAAAACTAACAGGACTAAAGCCAAAGAAAATATTATGAAAAAAGATAGAACAAAAGAATTATTTTTAGCGCAAATTCGTAAAATTCCGATCATTCAAGTGGCTTGCGAAAAGGTCGGTGTTGCTCGCTCTTCCGTTTACCGCTGGCGTGATGAAGATGAAGAATTTAATAAAGAACTTGAACAGGCGCTTGCTGAGGGCGAAGCCCTTATCAATGAAATGAGCGAGTCTCAGCTTATCTCATTGATACGAGAAAAAAGCTGGCAAGCAATATCTTTCTGGCTCCGAAAACGCAGTCCAAAATTCAGAGATCGAGTGGAAGTTAGCGGAAATATTACTGCCCCTCAAAATGAGCTAACGCCAGAACAGCAAGCGATAGTTACCGAAGCTTTACGGCTCGCGTCCTTGGGTGCCGAGGAAGTTAATCAAGAAAAAAACTATGACCACGAACAAGATATTGCCTCCGACCTTGGCGGAACAGATGTTCAAGGATCGTAGCATTCGTACTGCCATTACCAGGCAATCTCATCTATTCTTTTTTCACTTTTATTTCGCCCATTATGTAAAGTACGAAACGGCGCCTTTTCAAAAAGAGATTTTCCATCTTTCCGAAAGAACCGACGTAAAAAATTTATTCGTCGTAGCTTTTCGTGGTTCAGCCAAGTCAACAATTTTAACCATGTCTTATCCGATATGGGCGATTCTTGGCGAACAGGAAAAGAAATTTGTGCTTATTCTTTGCCAAACTAGAACCCAAGCCAAACAGCACATGATGAATTTGAAACGAGAGCTTGAGGGGAACCAATTACTCCAAAATGATCTAGGACCGTTCCAAGAAGAAAGTGACGAATGGGGTTCATCTTCGTTAGTATTTTCAAATCTCAACGCCAGAATCACAGCCGCTTCCAGCGAGCAAAGCATTCGAGGAATACGACATCACCAATATCGCCCAGATATTATTATTTGTGATGATGTGGAAGACTTAGCGTCAGTAAAGACTCGCGAGAGTCGGCAAAAAACTTATCAGTGGCTAACTGGCGAAGTTATCCCTGCTGGAGATAGAAGTACCAGATTAGTTATAGTTGGCAACCTGCTTCACGAAGATTCTCTTATTATGCGTTTGAAATCAGACGTAGAAGAAAAACGAATTGACGGAATATTTAAAGCCTATCCGCTTTTTGATAAAAATAATAATGTTGCTTGGCCAGGAAAATATCCTAATCAGGAGGCGGTTGAAGCTGAGAAATTAAAATCAGGCAACGATGCCGCTTGGCAAAGGGAATATTTGTTACGAATTGTTTCTGACACCGATCGCGTCGTGCACCCCGAATGGATTCAGTACTATGATCCAGAGGAAAGACCATGGAAAGACGATCATCTTATTGATTACATAGGAGTTGATCTGGCCATCTCGGAAAAAAGTGGTGCTGATTGCACGTCGATCGTAACTTTAAAAATTTGTAGAAAAGAAGATAAAACATGGGCTTATGTAGAACCGTTCCCATTTAATAATCGGATTACATTTCCAGAACAAGTAAATAAGATCAAAGCAATCGCAACCTCTGCAAAGGGAACAAATCACTATCCTAAAATTTTTATCGAAAAAGTTGCCTATCAAGAGGCCTTAATTCAGCAACTTAAAAGCGGTGGTTTACACGTTGAGGGAGTATCACCGCATGGCGATAAAAGAGAGCGATTAGCATTAACAACCTCGGCTATTAAGGAGGGTTTGATAAAATTGCCCCAAAAAGGAGCCGACGAACTCATTACCCAACTGATTGGTTTTGGTGTTGAAAAGCACGATGACCTCGCTGATGCCTTTTCTATTGTCGTCAACCAGTTTATTATCTTTGCGAATAAGCCAAGACCGCGTATCATTTTCTTATAACAGTTGATATTAAAACTTGATACTTTCCGAGTAATTATTCCTGTCGTCAATTTTATGCTCTGATTTTAGGAGTGTCGGTAGATCACGATAACTAAAATTACTCCAGTTTATTTTATCGAATAAAGATCGCGACATTGAGTATGTAATAGCTGTGCCATCCTCGGTATTGCCATATTGATCCTTAAGCGGAAGTTGTGAGTAGATAATTATATCTCCAATTGTTTGGTCTACCGGGAAAACTGCCTTAGCTATTTTAACAGCCTCGTCGTGCATCGTGTTCTTTTGGAGATTGGTTGTTAAATTTTCATCGGCATTTATTTTTATCAATAGATAAACGACCGAGTCTCCACTTTTGTATTTATACGCAGAAATCATACTGGCGTCATACTTGGTAATTTCAACGCCAACAACTCTTTGTTTGTCGGTATTTGTTTTTGAACCGAGAGAGGTGTTTATGGCATCGCTTACTTTTTCCTCAAGAGTTTTTGATTGTGCAACTGGTTCTGGCTTTGGCTGTTCTACTTCCTGCGTTATTGGCTTTTCAATTTCTGGCACCTTTTGATTTTCAGCTTGCTCGACTTGAGCTACTGGAGTTGGAGTTGTGACTGGAGCTGGGTCGGCTGTTACTCCGAATAATAAAAAGAATAAAACTGTTGAGCCACCGAATACTAACAGTGATTGTTTACGTGATTTCATTTTTACCACTGACGGTTTTATTAATCCGACAATGATACCGACGAAAGAGAGTAATAAGAGAACTAAAAATAGACTGTTCATATTTTTGTTTAATGTTAATTAATAAATAAAAACCAACCTTTGTGGCTGGCGATAGAGTTTTGGATACACAGAACCCCGCGCCAGCTAGACCTTGCGGTCCCATACCAGTTTCCCGATATGACCCAACGAAGAGTCGCTGAACGCGGGGTTCAGTATCTTCGTTGGGTTTCCCGACCATATCCTTTGGAAAATCCAAAGGGGTTAGGTCGCTGGCCTTCCGGCCAGTAATATTAAATTGTTAAGTACATTTTACCAGAAAATCCAAAGGATTTAAAGGCCTCTGTACTTTAGCTTAATAACAGGGGCTTGCGAAGTCCGAGTTACCAACAGCCTTTTTTATATGCGTTTAAGGAATAGTTGCACGAAAAAACAAATATTATCTGACAGGATGGGGTTCAAATACCCAATAATGAATCGGGTACCATTCAACGTTTATCTCTAAATCAGCTAACTCGGTTTTGAGTTTTTCAATATTCTCCGTTACAAAAGCATTCGGTTTTTTATCTAAAGATGAAAAAATGATTTCATCAGGGCGGACCATCCTAGCAACATCTTTCATTCGTTTAAAATCATCAGGCCCAAATAATCCAGTTGATTGTTTTATCTCTCCAATAATAAACTTACCGTCCTTAATACAAACCAGATCAAGTTCACCATAAATTGTCATTTTTCCTTGTCCGCCTTCTTCTTTTTTTAAGAGCTCCAGGCTTGGCATAAACATCGCAGAAGATCGAGAATCTCCCATTAACTGCCCGAGCGTAATAAGAAGCGGTACCGTTCCGTGCAATGAAACAGCTGCTCGTATAAGATTATTCAGTCGATAAAACCATTTTGATTCAGCAGGAACGGAAAATTTATATCCGCAACCACGACAAGTTATTTCTTGTTTTGCATCATCAATTCTATACCAAATTCGATATCCGCATTTAGGACATCGTGGCTTAATTCCTAGTTGTAGGATATTCATTTCGACAAGATCTGACAGCTCATTCCTGAAATAGTCTTCATTAAACTCAATAGTTTGTCCCGAAGGTTTCTTGTTATATTGGTTAGTTTCTTCTTTGGCAAGGTCGATCATAGTTTCGTAGTCGAGATCAATTTCTTCCTTGCTATACTTTTTTGCAATGTTAAAAACATTATGAGCTAGCCATTCTTTAGCACGATCATTCTTAAAATCCAACCCCGAATCTATCTTTTTACTGAGTTTGTTTAAAAGTTCTTGTTGTGTTCGGTCATCCTTTTCTGGATTATGATTTGCCATTCGCTCAAAGAGATTACGCCAGTATCTTTCCTCAAAAAGTCGATGTGCATTTAGAAGATCTGGAAAAAGTCCAAGAACGCCAGATAAATACATACCTTTATCTGAACGTTGCAGATGATAAAAAGGACGAGATAAAAACCTTTCTCTATCTCCGCGTTCAATACAATCAAAACCCTCGCCACAAATTAATGCATGAAATACAGAGTTGTCTTCAGGTATTTTGACTACTAAAGTTCCGTCATCGTGACCGACAATGATGCTTGTTCTGCGCCTCATCATTACGCTAAACATGCCGTGCTCGTTAATTCGTGCTGGCTTGTTAAAAAACTGTAAATCTCGCAATAGACCGTTTCGCTTAGGGAGTTGCCACCAATAGTCTTTTCCTATGATGTTTTTGAAACGTTCTGGCCGATATTGAATATATAAATCAGTGAACCAATTCTCTCCGCCCATAAATCCCTGCTCTATATCTGGCTCATCAAGAACAAGATATTCTTCGTTCGAATGGGCTCTATGAAAATCTAATCCCTGTCTAAGGAAAAAATATGATCCTTGAGATTCATAGTCTGGCATTGGATGTGCTGTGAATTTTGTTATACGTCTCGGGTGCCAAATTGTTGTTTGAAAAGAATTCGCGATTGTTTGTAGATCAGTCTCGCTAAGAGTAAATGAGGTAAAGTTAACTCGACGATTGTGGTCATTTGCGGCACTCCCAGTATAACGATTAAGGAATTTACCAAGTCCAGGTTTGAGTGATGCGCTGTTGGCAAGTACGGTTGGAAGCCATAAATTAGTTATTGAAGTGCGTAACCATGATCCCATTTCTAGCGTGCGATTCCAAGAACGAATTATTTCATCCGCGCTGTCTCCTATAACAAGCTCGAAACCCTCATTATTGTAGGCATGGTGCGCTTCTTTAATTGAGTTTGGGAGGGCGCAAATTTGAGATGGGAATACTGCCCGAGTACGCCATTCACCCAAATCTAGCAATGCTTCGTTGAGTGTTTCTTCATCGGTTACCTTGTATTTCTTGATTTGGCACGTCTCTAATGCTTTTTTGAGATGATATGTCATCATCTGCCCCTGTTCGAGCAAGCCAAAGTTTCGATCTAAGAAACTTTTTATAATCTCCGGTGTGCTTGCATCAACTTCAAAGACAATTAGGTTATTCTTCTCGTCGAAATTAGGAATGCCAATTTTAGATACATTTCTACCAGTTGGTAATATCGTGAGCGGATAATCATCAACTCTTATATACACCTGATCTTGAACTAATTCTTCAACACGAAGTGGAGAAAGAAAAACATGTATCTTTTTTCGTAATTCATCAGAAAGAGGAACTGTTGAACAAATAATATCCGGATCGTATCCTCGAAGAAATTTCCACCAATCATCCGCGATTGTCGTTCCATCGGTAAGAATGATTGGATTAAATCTTCCTCCCCATTTTTCTCGATTGAACTTAATAACTGCATCTATCCAAGCAATATCTGTAGTTGGACTCAAGAAAAAAACGATTCTAAATGGTCTGTGGTTTATATAAATTGAATATGGTGCAGTTTCCATAATATTAAATAAATTTTATTCCGCTCCTTTTTAGCTCATTTCTGATTTCTAAATAATCAGGCATAATTTTAGCGACTAAATTCCAAAACTTTTGTGAGTGATTAAATTCTTTCAAGTGACAAAGCTCGTGGACGATAATATAGTCAGCCAATCTCTCGGGAAGTAAGGCGATTTTGTAGTTAAAATTGAGATTACCTTTTCTTGAACAGCTACCCCAGCGAGTCTTTTGGTTCTTGATGTTGATTTTGTTGAATTTAAAACCGTAAGTCTTATTGAAATACCCAATTCGTTTTTCAGCCAAGGCCAACGCCTGATCTTTGTATTCGGCATAATCTTTTTTGGTACCTTTTGCAAATACCTGCCCAGAGATGCTTTTGAAATAATCCAACTTATCAAGTATCCACTGCGATTTTCTGATTATGAATTGTTCAACAATATTCTCACTCATATTTCGCGGCGCGGTGACCACAAAGTTGCCATCGCAATAGATAGCCAGTCTCATTCTTCGAGCTCGCTTGCTCACCTTGAGGGTGTATTCGACTTTCTTTTTATGTAGCTCGATTTTTCTTTTCATAATTAAAATCGCTTAATTACCACATCCACCAATCTATTTAAATATTTGTGGAAATCAGAAACCTTTATTTTATCCTTATAGTCTTTGAGGATTAATTCTTGCAGAGTTCGTTTTGCTTCTTTCAAAAATTCTTCTCTCTTAGATGAATCTTGCCAATTTTCATCAAGAACATCTTCAAGTCGTGCGGCCATTTCTTTTACAAACTCTTTAACAACATCTTTGTCCGATTCGCTGACAAACTCTTCAGAGATTACAAATAGGCCGTATTCGCGGAGAGTGTAGCCCAATTCTTTAGCTTCTTCGGTCTTTGTCTTTATATCGTTTAGAAGTTCGTAGTATCGTTTTATTCTTTCCGCTAAATCAATCTGGTGTTTTTCAAACTCAACGCGGATAGCAATAAGTCGTTCGCTGAATTTCTTGAATGCTGGATGAGTATCAATGTTAATTGAAATCTCACGCTTTAACATCTTTTCAAGATTAAGAGCCTTCTCTTCTTCGGGAAGTTTATCAAGCTTGTTTAAAGTAGCTAAGTCGTGGATATTTAGTTCTCGGAAGTTTTTGGTAATACCTTCATAGTCAATTTTCTGTTGAATTAAACTTTTTATTTTCTCTCCATATTCGGCAAGAGAAAAAGAATCTACATCATCGATTTGGAATTCTTTTACAAAAGCCAAATAAAAACTGGTAATCCACTCAAACTTGCGCAAATAGTCCATCAGGAATGGATCGGGTGAAAGAATCTCAAAAAGCATTTTGAGTCGGCTGTACTTGTCTTTGAAATATTGTTGTTTGCTCTGGTTTTCAATAAATATCTTTAAGCATCGGCGTAGATTATCTATTGATGGGTCTTCGATATTAACCCCGACAAACAATTCCATTATTTCGCCAATAACTTTTGAGAACTCTTCTTTAAGACGGTTAATATCTACCATGGCACTATCAACCACACTCTCATCAAAGTTAAGAGCGTCGTAGAGATTTTTAGTTACGCCATAGTAATCGATAATCTTGCCACATCCTTTATTTGGGAATACTCGGTTTGTACGGGCAATTGCTTGAAGCAGGTTGTGATCACGAAGCGGTTTGTCCAAATACATTACTTGTTCAACTGGTGCATCAAAACCAGTTAAAAGCATATCGCACACAAGTAAGAATTTAAGCGGATGATTTGGATCTTTGAACTGCTCAATAATTTTCTCTCGCTTCTGTTTGTTTGTATTGTATTTTTTCAGATCATCGCTTTCGCTATTTGGATCTCCCGGGGAATAAACAACTTCAGACCATTCGACTGGAATCAACTTATCAAACAACTGTTTGTATTTAGCTGTGGCTTCACGATCATAACAAACAACCTGAGCTTTGAATCCATTTGGTAAAACATAAAGCTTGTAATGCTCAATAATATCTTGAGCAACCGCTTCCATTCTTTTATCCAACTTAACAAGTGCTTCTTTCTTACCATATTTTTTAGTAAGCAATTCTTTCTGTTTATCATTCAAATCAGCAGTTAGTTCATTAAATTGCTGATCAACTTTTTCCTCATCAATAAAGAATTTGGAAAGACGGGCTTCGTAGGTAACTGGCAAAGTAGCGCCGTCATCAATCGCTTGCTGAATAGAATAGTAATCAAGATAGCGTTCGCCCTCTTCGCCAAAGTTTCTGTGAGTATTGAGGGTCAATTTATCAATTGGTGTTCCAGTAAATCCAAAAAAGAAAGCATCCTTAAATGCATTACGCATTTTAATGGCTGAAATACCCTCATTGTCTCGGTGAGCTTCGTCAGAAAGCACAATCACATTACCCTCAAGATTTTCTATATCTTCCAATTCACTAAATTTCTGAATTGTTGAAATAAATATACCTCGGTCAGCTCCTTTAATTTTCTTTTCAAGATCTTTTCGTGATTCTATTCTGACGAGATTTTGTCCACCCCAGCTTTCAAATTCTTCATATACCTGATCATCAAGATCAATACGATCAATCAAGATGAATACTTTAGGATTTTTTAGTTCTGGATTATAGCGAAGTTTCCAAGCTGTGAAAAACATTGTAAGAGTTTTACCTGATCCTTGAGTGTGCCAAATCAAACCTTTCTTTCTCTCACCATCTTGAACACGAGCCACTATTTTATTGGCCGCGTAAAATTGCTGGTATCTGGTGATTTTCTTTGTGACTCCATCTTTCTTTTTCTCAAAAACTATAAAGTTTTTAATAAGATCAAGAATCTGCTTTTGATCCAGCAAAAAGAAAAGCGTGGAATCAAGTTCTTCTTCAAATTTCTTCTCTTTAACCTGTGGGTCTTCACGCCACGCAAGGAAGTATTGCTTTGGGGAATAAGTCGCTCCGTAGACGGTTTTAAGACCATCAGTGGCAATATTAAGGCAGTTAGGTAGGAAAAGCTTAGGTGCGACTTTCTCATATCGCTTTAACTGATCAATAGCATTTTCAAAACTTACACTACTGGAAGCAGTAGGGCTTTTGGCCTCTATGTCGCAAACTGGTAAACCATTAAGGAAAATCATCACATCAGGGCGGATGTTTTCAGTTGCTCCCTCAAAATAGAATTGATTAGTAACGACAAAATGATTATTTTCAGGATTATCAAAATCAACAATCTTATAATCGCGGAAGTTACCAGTATTTGGATCTTTCAAATTGATACCGTTTCGCATCACGAGTAGAAATGCTTCGTTTGTATCTGATTTTTTAACTTCTCTCACAACGCTTTGTGCTACAGCATCGTCAATATTGTTAATTTTCTTTACCGCTTCCAAAAGATGAGAAGTGATAATATACTCAGTTTCAAAAGAACGGAGTTTAGAAAATTCTTCCGCAGGAATATATTCATAGCCGAGTTTTTCTCGTATGAATTTTATGATGTGATATTCAATTGTATATTGTTCGTTAAATTTCATATATTTTTATTTACATATCGCATCAATAACCCAACCTGATATATTAAGAACTCATTTTCTGAATCATTAATATCACCGTCATTATGCTTACTGTTTTCGTTAAAATATTGATCTAAATAATTTAGAGTTGTTCCAATAATATTTCGCACTTGGGCATCACGACCATCAGACTTTAGTTTTGTTTGTAATTCAGGGATGTTGGCATTTAATCCTTTTGTATTTTTAAGTTCATGTCTCAAAAATTCCTCAAGAGAACGTCTTAGGCTTTCAGCTGATTTTATGTGCTTCTTCGCTTGATAAAATTGTAAAGCTTGGACGAAGTGTTCGGCACTTTCTTTGTTTAAAAATGACAAAGGTGAATCAACTAATTCAGTGTCGAGCAATTTTTCTCCTTTCGGATATAAAATAACCTCTCCGTTGGTTGCAGTGATTGATACATTTACATCTGACAAATCGACAGCATTGGAAATTTCTCTAAAAAGAATATTCCTACTATAAGTATAACTATGATCATATCCCATTGAAGATGTGATATCTAAAGAAAATATAAGTTCTATTAATCTGTAAAATTCTTTTTCGTCATTTTCTTGATTTAATCGATTAATCACATTTGTACTCCATGAATAATCTCCGTATGGTTGTGAATGCCACACTTCTTCAATGCCATAATACTGACAAAAAGCTGTAATACTTTTATCTGTGAGGTGTCTATCAATATCCTTAAAAATATTTAAAATTCTTGTCTTGAATTTTGAAAAAGCTTCTTCATACGAATCCGTCGAAGTTATACTCCATCTCTTATTAAATTTTTCCATTCGTTCTTTTAAATTCATATTTTTACTCTTTTGTTGCCACTCAATAAATCCTGGGCGAGACCTATTTTAAGTTGTTTAAGATTATTTTTTATTAAAGTGTATATTTTTGTTTTATTTTCTACCGCAAAAATAATCTCGATCAATTTTTTTTGTTCTACTATAGATGGTATGGGTATTTCTACATTCTCTAATTTTTGAATAGTCAGTGCTTTTTGGCTTGAACCACCAGCAATACTATTCAACTTTTCTCTATAGAACTTTGAACCAAGCATCATTCTTAAATATTCTGGTAAAACCGAATTCTTTATTTTTCTAATCCAAACGGAGTTCCCATCTTTAAAATAAAAGGTCTCATTCTGTACCATATAGACATCTCCAATCGTCCCCACTGCGGTAATAAGTATGTCTCCTTTTTCTGGTGCACCAAAACGATCCTTAAAAAAATTAAATTTCTCTTTAGAAATATATAATAAATCTGTAAGAGGAATATTTTTTGACTTTTTTATAATTTCTGTTGAACGATAAAACGGGATTCCTTGTTCTACATAATCAGAAACCATTACTCTTTTACTTGATGTAACTTCTGAGATGTCTCTTATTTTTAATTTTTTAATTTTATTATTTTTTGTAAATAAATCCTGAATTAACCCTTTCTTTAATTTTTCTGTCTGTAAAATTATTTCATCGGTTGTTTTAATTTCTTCATCAACACTAGATAAAATCTCCACTATCCTTCTTTGTTCATAAAGTGGAGGCAAGATAAGCTTGATCTTTCTTATATCACGACCGTATAAATGTATGATGGTTATTCCTTGCCCAAAATTACCAATCTCTTGTCTTTTATAGTTAGTTATGTAGTAAGCTAAAAAAATAGGATCGTATGTATTTTCTTTATTTCTTAAAATATTAATATCTCCACCAAGTAAGACATTATCTTCTAAAACAGTTGACGCGATCGCAAGATCTTCAGCTTTTGTTGTTGTAGATCCTGGCATAAGAACATCACCACTTTGAGACTTCACCCCCTCATTAAAATCAGTTCTACTTTTAACTTCTTTTATTACTTCATTGTAAGTTGTAAAAAGCTGGCCATATAAAATACATTTATATTTACCTAAGGGACTAATTTTATCTTTAGACAATCCCTTACCCTTAAACACCAAAGAAACATCATCAATTGTTTTGACTTGCCATCCTTTTGGTACTAGTTTTTGTTCCGTTATTGTCATATTAATAATCAAGTTCTGAAAGAAAACTCTCGACTTTCTTATTTATTTCTTCTCGTTCTTTTTCAAGAGCAATTAATTCCTTTCGAACTTTTTTTACATCAATTACTTCTTCTTGTTCGGAAGAATCAATATATTGGCTGATATTTAGGTTGTGTTCTTTTTCTGCAATTTCTTTCATATCTACCACGCGAGCATATTTTTCAATATCAGAATATCCGTCGTATGCTTTTACAATTTTATTTATATCCTGTGGTCGGAGTGAATTTTGATTTTTTCCCTCAAGAAAATCTTTTTCTGCATCAATAATCAAAACCTTATTCTTTTTATTTTCTGGCTTGTTTTTATTAAGGATAAGAATAGCCGCTGGAATACCTGTACCGTAGAAAAGTTTAGATGGTAAAGCAATTACAGCTTCAATCAAATCATTTTTAAGAATCTGTTCACGAATACGTCCCTCGGCACCACCGCGGAATAGAACTCCGTGCGGAAGTACAATACCAGCTCGGCCGTTTACATTCATTGATTTAATGATATGCAAAACAAAAGCATAGTCGGCATTTTTTTCTGGAGGCATATCGTAACCCTCAAGACGGCCATATTTATTTGTCTTAAAAATTTCTGATTCCCAATCTTTAATTGAGTAGGGTGGATTTGCTACGCAGATATCAAATGTTTGTAGATTTCCGTTTTGTGTTAGGAATTGCGGATTGGCTATTGTGTCACCGCGACGAATATCGGCACTATCAAGACCGTGCAAAAACATATTTATTTTTGCAATGGCAAAGGTGCTGATATTTAATTCCTGACCATAAAGATAAAGTGTTTTGGCAATCTTTTCGCCAGACTTTTGTTTTAGATAGTCATAAGCTTCAAGCAGGAAGCCGCCCGATCCAGCAGTTGGATCATATATGTGATCTTTTTGATGAGGTTTTAAAATTCCAATAATGACTTTTTCAACTTCACGAGGTGTGTAGAATTCTCCGCCTTTCTTTCCCGCATCCGCCGCGAATTGCTTGATGAGATATTCGTATGCGTCGCCCAAGAGGTCAGAGCTAATATAGGTATTACCAAAATTGTATTGAGAAAAGTGATTTATAAGTCTCTGAAGTGTTTCGTTTGGAAAACGATCTCTGTTTGAAAAATCAAGATCGTCAAAAATCTTGTCCAACTTTGGACTATTGGCATTAGCGAGTTTTTCAAAAATATCATTTAGCTTTTGACCGATGCTTTCTGCTTGTTCGGTAATAACATTCCATCGGCAATCTTTTGGAACCTGAAAACGGTGATTGTAATCGGCGCCAGCAATTGTCTTATCATTATACTCTTTCATTACCGACTCGTACTCTTCATCCCACACATCGCTCATTCTTTTATAAAACAAAAGCCCGAAGATATATTTTTTATAATCCGAGCTGTCTATTTTTCCTCGGAGAATGTCGGCACTCTTCCAAAGAAAAGCTTCAAGCTGAGGCAAAGTAAGTTTGCTACCCATTTTGTCCACGATCGCTTGAATATCCTGTGGGCGATATTTGCGATCTTTACGTGGGCCAACTCTAAGGGGAACGAGGGTGCCGTCCTTTTCCCAATTTCTTAAAGTATCTTGGTGGATGCTAAAAATCTCTGCTACCTGACCGATAGAGAGTAACTCTGGCATTCCTTTGAGTTTTTCTTGGATGTCTTTTCTCATATATTGTAATTTAAGTCTATCAGACTCCAAATATAAAGTCAAATGTTCATAGGTTTTCATAGGTCTGTATAGTAGCTTAACCTTGAAAATAGGGGTAATTTACTTGTCTACAAGTTATCTACTCGGGACGCTCTGGACTCCTTCGAGGATTGGCGTCATTCATTAGATATATGAAAATAACAGCCCCAAAGGGCTATGAGGTGGCCCAAATACAGCCTCAAGCGGTCAAAGTCAAGTATTGCCTGTATGCCCGTAAATCAACGGAATCAGAGGAAAGACAGGTACTTTCCATAGATTCTCAGATAAAAGAGATGCTCCAGCTCGCTGAACGAGAATGTTTAGAAGTAGTCTGTATGAAGCGAGAAAGCCATTCGGCCAAGGAAACTGGCCAAAGACCAATCTTTAATGAAATTGTAGAGGAAATAAAAGCGAAGAAGTACAACGCTATCCTCACATGGGCTCCTGATCGTATTTCAAGAAATGCTGGCGACTTAGGAAAGATTGTGGACTTGATGGACGCAGGACTTCTCCAAGAAATCAGAACTTATGGACAAAAGTTTTCAAACAACCCAAATGAAAAATTCTTACTGATGATTCTTGGATCGCAAGCCAAACTTGAGAATGATAACAGAGGTGTAAACGTAAAACGCGGATTGCGAACAAGAGTTGAGATGGGATTATGGCCGGGCGTTGCGCCTCTCGGATATCTAAATCAAAACTTGATGGATAAAAAGTGTCAGGTAATTATTGATCCACAACGCGCGCCAGCGATTAAGAAGATGTTTGAAAAGGTGGCATACGAACATTACTCGGGCAGAAAATTATATAACTGGTTACGGCACGAGTTGAATTTCTATACCCGAGGAAACAAGCCCCTGACACTGAGTGGAATATATAGGATCCTAGATAACCACTTCTACTACGGAACATTTGAATCGCCGAAAGGTAGCGGTAATTGGTATCAGGGAAAACACGTACCGATAATAACCCAAGAACTATTTGAAAAAGCTCAGGCACAACTAAAGAGAGATAATATACAAAGAGAAAATAAAGAATTTGCCTTTACTAAACTATTTACCTGCGGATACTGCGGAAGCGGAATATCCGCCGAAGAAAAATGGAAACAACTCAAAGATGGAACACACGCAAAATATATCTACTACTCATGTAGCAGAGCGAGAGATAGAAACTGCAAAAACAAATATATTCGCGAGGAAGATTTAATAACCGAATTATTAAAAATATTAGACAAGGTCAATATTAACGAATTAGGAATGAGACAAAAACTGGAAGATGAAATTGCGAGATTTAATATCTTCCAGAGATCAGTGCTTGGAGCAACAGAAAAGATTAAAAACAATCAGGATACTGATATACGAAACTTCGCCAAATACATCCTGAAAGAAGGCACTGTTGGGGAGAAGAGAGAGCTACTAGCGAATCTTAGATCTAGAATAATCTATAAAGATAAAATGCTAACACTACTTGATTAAAACTAAGACCGAAGTTTTTTCATAGTCTTCCAATCAATCTCCTCCACAGATCCTCTAGAATCTACAAAAAATACAAATAAGTTTAACTTGTCCATTACATCAAATGGAATTTTTTTTATCACCATACCCCTAAAAGAATGTGGTAACGCAATACCATATTTATATCCATATTTGTAAACTCTTTTTCCGTTGCGGTGCATTCTTGTAAGGATTTGTCCTAAGGCAGAATTTAAAGAGCTACTTCTACTACCACCGGGGCTTTTTACAGATTCAGACGGATCTCCTTTGGCTTCAATTAACCAATAACGAGAAAATTTATTGTTCCTTACTTTTATATCAACACCGTGCTCCCACAGCTCAGCACTTTGTAACGATTTACTCCATCCTTGTCTTTCCAAATAAGCAATTAAACACTTTTGAACAAAGTCCTCATCAAGAATTTTGTGTGATGAATTCATATATTATTTATATATGAAAAAGAGTTTTTTAGCTATCATCACATAAATAAAAACAGCGACCCATAAAGTCGTTGTTTTTATTTGCAATACTAAAAATTTATAATCCGTTTAATTGCGGTTTCAAGTTCGTTTGAGTCATCCGTCCCTATGCGGTAAACTCTTCCGTTTTTCAAAATTATTTCAACTGCATCAAAACCTGAAACATTGTATATCCACATCTTTGGCCACAAACAGAGTCTTATTCCCCAGCCATAATACCAGTGATTTTTTACAGATGTTGCCGAAACTATTTCGTTAAGAGGAAATTTTTTCTTAAAAATTCCATAACCAAATTTAATCTTAAGATATTTTTCATCAATGGAAGCTGTTAGCGTTACAAACGATGCAAGAATAAACAGTACTAATGCCATTGTGGCAGTAACGAGTAGATTGGTGCCAGAGTCGACCGATGGAGGTTCTGCCCGAGCTGTAATATAAGCCCATGCGAAAAGTACCAGTACGACCAGTGTAACTATTAGCGTTAGATATCCAATTTGAGTATGTTTATATGGAGTCATAGATTTTTATTTAACTGTCTGAACAATTCTATCAACAGTGGAATCAATATCGAAAGCCTCTCTTTCGCTAGTACAAGCTTTTCTTTGCTCTTCGTCGTAATTATTACAATTAGGATATTGCAGAGTAAAGCTTACTTTTACTAACTCATTATTTCTTGCTGCGGTATAAGTATATGAAGAATAAACACTGCCAGCCGCACCCTCATTCTTAACGTTTATGCAATAAATTCTATTATCAACCATTCTCTGTGAAGTAATATCCGATATGCTACTTACTTCCTGCGGTGTGGTTTTACAAGAATATGTGCCATTTTCTATTGTAATAACCGGAGGCCACCCTGTAACGCTCACATATTTTGCCAGCAGTTCTTTCGGATATTGAAAAGTTATACCTTGATCATTGGTGATTGTCGTCCACAGATTAATACTTGAATTATTGTTATTTTCAGCAATAGTCCAAATTGTATAAAAACGACTATATTGGCGTCTGGTTAAAACAATGGTCTTGTCGGATGATTTATAAAAATATCCCGATCCCATTTGATCCGTATATTCATATCCACGGTCTTTCATAAAAGCTTCAATCGTCATGGGTCCGCCTTGGCTTTTAGTTAGATACCGATTGTCTGAGTCAGACAATTTAACAATATCTGATTTACCGAAAGTTAGTTGGGTGATGCCTTTAATTTGTGGCCAAGGATTACCTTCTTGGAAAATGACCGAAGAATATAAAGATAGAAAAATACCTGCAATCAAAGAGACTATAGCGAGGATAGGTAATAAAATCTTTTTATTTTTTATTAAATACTTAAAGATCATAATAGATTATTTTTCTCAATTTTTTTCAGCGCCTCCATGTAAATATTCTTGGAAGGTATTTATTTCATTTAACACATTTTTCGTTGGGACGATTTTTTTGGCGGAATTTTAGGACGCATCCATTGATTTTACCTGTTTACAATAAATTCAACAATAACATAAATAACCCAAAAAGATAAAAGTAAATACCCTTCATTTTTTGTGATCAACTTTCCTGTTTTCATAAACTTAAGCAGTATGAATGAGGATATCGCCATAAACACCCCTGTAATATAAACAATTTTAACTGGAAAGAAAAACGGACTAATTGTGGCCAAAATACCAACCACTATAGTAGCGTCTGCCAAAACCGATCCCAGAATATCGCCAACTGCCAATCCATCATCTTTTCGTTTTACAGCCTTTAAAGAAAAGAATAATTCTGGCATAGTCGTACCCAAACTTACAACAAGCATACCGATAAGAATAGGTGTTATTTTTAGAGTATGAGCCAGAGCAGTAGCTGAAGTTACGGTAAAATGCGAGCCAATCAATAGTAAAGCCATCGAGATAATTAAAAACAGAAGACTTTTATATTTTCCGTTGCCATTTCGTAAATTAGCAGATACACCAATCCCATTTTTAAATACCAAATAATAAAAAACTATACCTGCGATAATTAAGAATATACCTTCAATTCTTGAATAATGCCCATTTAAACCGAATAATAGTGGTAAAAGCAGAAAAAAAGGATATAGTCGAATATTTTTTAAAACCTTACTTTCTATTTTTATTCCTCTCCTAGCATATATGATTAGAATTGCAAATATCAAAGATAAATCAGCAATATTTGAGCCAAATAATGTACCAAGTCCGAATTCAGGAATACCGCCAATGGCAGAGTTAATTGAAATTAATGTCTCTGGTAGGATTGAAATAAACGCAACGATAATAAATCCCACAATATATTTTGAAATATTAAAACTCTCCGCCAATTTGGCTGAGTATTTTGTGGCCATTGTTGCACCTTTTATAACCATTAGCAGAGCGACTATAAAAATGAATAAACTGTTAATCATAAATTTATTTAAAAGTATCCAACTTGAGCGGTGCTTTTTCCGCTTTATTGAT
>CAYZNK010000002.1:142978-266922 GCA_964479955.1 uncultured Candidatus Saccharibacteria bacterium | reverse complement strand
CGTCCTCGTCCTCTTCATCATCATCCAGTGGAGGTTCTTCATCTTCAAGCTCGTCTTCGTCCTCTAGCTCTTCCTCTTCCTCGTCCTCTTCATCATCATCCAGTGGAGGTTCTTCATCTTCAAGCTCGTCTTCGTCCTCCTCTTCATCTAGCGGAGGATCGTCATCAAGTTCGTCATCGGGTGGTGGAGCGGACTGTTCTTCTCCAATAGCATATAATCTTGATGCTAATGCCGGAAATTACTGTGCCGGTATACAGGGGGCGGGTATAGCATATTTTTCGTGGTATTATTTGGATGATTGCGATTTGCAACAATTCAAATTTTATTTTCAGGTTGACGACAATTCTGATTTTTCCTCTCCTGAAGTAAACAGAGTAGTAACCAATACATATATAGATTCAGGAGATTTGCAGCAACAATTGGTTTTAGTTAAGCAAAAACCTACAATATTGGCGGGAGATTATATTAAATATAATACTTCTTATTATTGGAGAGTAAAAGTTGAAAACATAGATGGATATGATTCTGATTGGACATATTACGATAATTCTATTGGAACAATAAACCCAAATTTAAAGGTGTCTTATACGTATGAATATGCGCATCCATTCCCAATTCCCGCTTATTCATATTCTCCTTCAAATCCCGCCCCTGCCTATCCCGTTAACTTTACAGATTCGTCAATTTGCTATAATACTTCCGGGCTATTCAGCTGTCAAAGCCTTTCTGAATGCGTTGGCGGACATTGTTATACTTGGAATTTTGGAGATTCAGGATATAACAGCGATCCGATAGGAAATCCTCCTATAGTATATACGCAAGGAAATGTAAGCCACACATACACCCAGTCAAAAGTGTTTCCTTCCTCGCTTAAAATTTGTGATGACATAGGGTGTTGTCTTGTAACAAAAAATATTCCAGTGAGTGCAACGGGTGATTTCAATCTACCAAATTGGAAAGAAGTGTCTCCATTCTAATCAATAAAAAAATCAGCTTCAATATTGAAGCTGATTTTTTTATTGATTAGAATTCAAAATGTTAAAATCAAAATTTAAAAACTATATTAAATTGAAAATTCGTTATAATATTCCCGGCAAGAACATATATTTTACTTTTCTGCAGTATTCAATATAGTCCGGATCTTGTAATAAGTGCCTTTCTTCAGTTAGCGCCCTCAAATAATATATAAAGGTCCATAAAGACAAACTGAATACAGCAATAAAACCAAATTCCACTATAAAAGGAATTCCCATAATCCACCAGCTAAGATTTTTTGCCGCGTATGCAGGATGTCTTATAAATTTATATGGCCCCTTTGAAACAATTCCCCTGTTGGTAAGATTTGAGGCTTTAGTTCCCAAAGCAATAGATGCCCATACATAAATCATAAAAAATAAAATAGAAACAACCCCCATCGTTATATTCAGATTTGGATTTCCAAATTCTCCAAAGTCAGAAGTATACCATCCTAAAATATTGCCCGATAAACTATTTATGGGGGGATAGCATATAATTGCAACCATCCATCCCAGCATTGTAGGTTCAACTGACCTCACTTTATTTTTGAGGCCGGAAGACTCAAATAAATATCCAAAGGAAAATATAAGTGTGTCCAGTACCAATATTGCGTACAGGATTGTCTGAAAAACAATGCCCGTTATTTTGTTTTCAGAAAATAAAAACGGTTTTGTTAAAAGGTAGCTTTTAAAAATCGGAAAAAGATTTATTAAAGAATGCAGATTATTGATTAAAAAATTCAACATTACCGGAGTAAAGTATATTTTTACCAAGTAAAACAAAAGAGAAGTTTTTTCTTCCTTTGATAATGACAAATCTTTATTCAGCTTATCTTTGAAAATCCAAGCCAGTATTTTTTTTGTAGCAGACAATATAAAATAAGCTCTTTCTTTTCCAATATCAATATCTTTTTTGAAAAGTATTATGTACAGGAAATAAAACAGCAGAAAGTCTGTTATTATTCCCATTGGCAGAAATATTTTTTTTCCGTAAAACAAAAAGTTAAAAATAAACGAAGATTCAAAGTCTCCCCATAGATTTTTTGTGTAGGGAATAAAAGATAAAATAAAAATTGGTACGCCGTAGACTATTAAGTTTAAAATAATAAGCTTTATTTTTTTATTCATTTATTAAAATACCAAAATCCAAAGACCAAAAACCAAAAATATATGGTTTTGGTATTTGATTTTTGAGTTTTGGTTTAATGAATTAAAGATTTATATAATTTAACCAAAAATTGCCCTTATATACAAGCCCAATACTGAAAAAAACATTTCAGGGGCGTCTCTTAACACATTTACTTTTGAGCCCGGAATTTCCTGCCATGTTATGCCAATTTCTTTTACTCTAAAATTCATTTTTTTTGCCAGCCATAGTATCTCAATATCAAAGGCAAATCTGTCTATTTTTTGTTTAGAAAAGATTTTTTGGGCAGCTGTTTTTCTAAGCAGTTTTGCTCCACAGGAAGCATCTTTTATTTTTGGCAGTAAAGGATAGCAAAAAATATGAAAACAAAACCCCACAAATCTCCTGAAAAAAGACATTTTTGTTTTGGAATCCAAAGATGTCCTGGAGCCAATTATTACATCTGAGGTTTCTTTTTCTGCAAAAAGGGTATTAAGAACTTCGGGTAAAACGGCGGCGTCAGCGTCATAGATAAAAACAAAATCCCCTCTAGCGTTTTTTATCCCTTGTCTTACAGCGTTTCCTTTTCCTTTGTTTGGCATTATGCGTATTATTTTTATAGGCAAATCCCTGAATGATTCTGCTGATTGAACGGTTTTATCTTGGGAACCGTCGTCTATTATTATGAATTCACTTATTTCAAAATGGCTGTCATTTGTTTTATTGCCTGTCTCTTTAGGAGGGTGCAACATAAACTCTTTCCAAAGTTCAAGGGTTTTTGGAAGCCTTTTTTCTTCATTGTAAGCGGGGATCAATATGGAAACTGTTTTCATTTTTAATATGTTGTTTTATATGTTTGCAGAAAATCTAATGTAGATTCTCATTGCAACCCATAAGATTTCAAAGAATATTAAAGTAAAGACCAATCCAGGAATAATGTGTTTATTTTTTACTTTCTCATTAAGCTTTGAAAGCCCGTTGCCAGAAAAGGCCAAAATGCCAAGAAACAACGGGCCAAAGTACCTAAAGTCTGAATTGCATACAGCAGAATATTTTGAGAAAAAAGACACAAGCAGAATCAGATTCATCAAAATTCCAAATCCGGAGATATAATCTATAATGTCCCATTTTTTAAAATAAAATAAGTTAAAAATGATTCCCAGGGGGAATAGCAATCCCAATAACAAAATTATCTGCATCAGGCTTTTTACAAGAGGGTACGGTTTTGTTATGTTTTCAAAGCTGTATTCTCCAAAAACAAAAGAACCGTATAAGAAAGTTGGTAGAGTTCTGGCGACTTTTTCGTTTCCAAAAACAAAAGATTGTCCCTCTCTTAAGAGTTCAGGAATATTAAAAGTCAAAAAATAAGTTAAGCGACTCGGGTCTGTTTTTTGATATATATAAGTATAGCTTTCAACAAATCTGAATTCTCCTGTTGACGGGATATATGCTCTATATAATGAAACAGCTAAACATGCAATGCCAATTATCAATGTTAAAAAGGCCATTTTCAAATATTCGTTTTTATTTTGTTTCCAGTATTTATATACAACAGTAATCAAAATCATTACTAGAAGGATTCCGGCTGTGGCTTTTGAAAAAAAAGAAAGGACAGAAAATACGGTTGCTAGTATAAAATTTGTAAGATTTTCTTTTTTTATATAGCAGATTAAATAAAAAAAAGCCCCTGCCGATAAAAAAGAGGAGAAAGGGTCGTTCCCTAGCATTCCTGCTTGATATATAAAAGCCGGAGTAAATGCCATAAGTCCTGTGATAAAAGATTGCAGCCAAACAGATTCGGTTATTTTTTTTGCAAGAAAATAAGCAAAGACAAGAGTTCCTATTGAAAATAAACAGGATATCCATACCAGAATTTTTAAAATTTCAGGCGCGTCCATTTTTTCCAAAGAAGACACATTGATTATGTTATATAAGACTCCAGAAAAAATATAATAAAGCGGTTGTTGGGGGTACTCAAGACCTTTTTCAACGGGTGGTAAAGACAAATGGTCTGCCACAAACTGGATATATTCTACGTGGTACAAAGTGTCGTGAGTATATTGGAAAAAACTATAGTCTTTGTAATTTGCATACGATTCTATGCCAAAATTGCCCGCGAAAAACAGCCTGGCCGCTATTCCAAGAGTTAATAAAACAATAGGAAGATAGTTCGATAAATTTTTTTTAAAAATCATTTTTTATTTTTTAATGTAAGTTCAATTAAAATCGCCGTTATATGGGATATCGGTATGGCAATTGAAATAAAAAGAAGCATCCAAATCCAGAAAAAAGGCTTTTGTTTCATTTTCAATGAATATCCCCATCCGGTATTTTCTCCGCTGACCAGAATTTTATTTTCTCCTGCTTTCAGCGGAATCTCAAAAATATATCCCCGTTTCCAGTCCGAAAGCTCTTTTTGATTATTGTCTTTTTTAATTTTTTCCAAGTCTATAGATTTACCGTTTACCAACAATTTTCTTATTATGTCGTCAAAAGCAATGTTTATTTTTGCGGTTTGATTTATGTTCGAAACTGCTATTATCTCGTAAGATAAGTTTTTGGTTTCTTGGTCCTGAGAAAAAGGAAGAGAAATTTCTGTTTTTGTTCCATCTTGATTTATAAAGTAGCTTGCCTTTATTCTGACAGAGTAAACTGCAAAAGTTATTAATGCAATAAAAAATAAAACAGCATAAGAAATCCAAACATTGCGGTTGCCGATAAATTTTGATTTCGCAAATTTTATGGGAAAAATACGTTCAGATATTTTGCTTATTGCGGGAATCGCCAAAATCATCAGCAATGGGGAATATGGTATTATATATCGTTCTTCTCCTACATTTTGCAGATAGATTGTGATAAATAGCGCCAAAATTATCAGGGCAAAAAGCCAGAGATATTTTTTTGTTTCATCTTTTGTTTTTATCCAACCCTTTTTTATGCCTATGAGCGAGAAGACGCCTAAGAAAAACAGCCCAATGACAATGATTTTAAAAATAAGCCTGAAAAATTTCCATCCTACCATATCGCTTGTTGTTGGAAATAAATGGCTGTGAAATAATTTTTTGATTGAGAACAGATTGTTGATTATTATCACAGGATTCTTTTTTATGCAATCCATCCCTATTTGGTAATAATATCCCTGGTTTTCAAAAGGAACGGTTGTTGATATTGATTTTTCATCAGGATAATCAATGTTTGCTGCTGATGCAAACCAGTACCAATATCCGTCATCGTTGGTGTATTTTACAGATTTTGTATCACACCATGTCATTGCAAAATTGAATCCTCCGCTTGATGAAACGGATTTTTCTCTTCCTCCGGTATAAAAAAAGTTAAAAATCATCATGGAGGCGATTATCAACCCTGTCACGACAGTAAAATTCAAAAGAAATTTAAAGTTAATTTTATTTTTGTACCCCCAAATAAGGAAGAAGGGGATTGCCAATGCAAAAATTGGCCTGGTTATGACAGCAACTCCCCACAGTAGTCCCATTACAATGCCGTTAGCTTTGGTTTGCGGTTTTGCTATCAGAAAATATAACCCAAGAAAAAACAGCAAGAAAAACAGATTTTCGCTCATTATTAATCCATTCATATATATAAATGGATACCATAAGACCAGTGCCAGCAGCAGAACGGCCGCAATTTTTTTGGAAAGGAATATTTTTTTGGCAATTTGATATATGCACCAAAATCCTATTATATAAAACAGGGAAAATAAAACAATATCAATAGTAATCCTTTGCTGTTCTAATCCAAACCAAAGCAATGGCCTATAAATCCAGCTTAAAAAAATATGAAAAAATGGCGGCCAATAAGTTGAGAGGGCAATGTGGATTCCATTTGCCATTCTCATGGCGTGTTCGTCATATGTCCCGGCATCCGACCATAAATAATTTTTGGGGGCAGTAAAGCTAAAAATATAAAACAGCCTCAATAAAAATCCCAAAAACAGCAGATGATATGCAAGAATGTCTTCTTTGAATATTTTTTTTAATTTAAGGATAAAGTCTTTCATAGAATTTTAAAATATTTATTAATTATACCCTTTGTATTTTTTACGGTCAAAGTGCTTGCAAAAAACTCGATTATTTGTTATACTAAAGGATAATAAATTTATAATTTAAAATTTCTAATTTCTATTAAATTTATAATTTTAAAAATTAAATAATTGATAATTTAATAAAAATTGAAAATTGAAAATTGAAAATTATCGTATCATGGCAGTTCCAAGACACAGTCATACAAGGTCAAAAGTTGGAAAAACAAGAATGCATAAATACATAAGGCAGTCTGCTTTGAATTATTGCCCAAAATGCAAAAAGCCCGTTTTATCCCATACGGTTTGCAAAAACTGCGGTTATTATAAAGGAAAAGAAGTGATAAACGTTTTAGCCAAACTTACCAAAAAAGAGAAGAAGGAAAAAGAAAAAGAAATTAAGCAGGCGGAAATGCAGCCAAAGCAAGACCATTCAACGACAGCAGAAGGAATGTCTAAAAAATAATTTCTTGATGTTCTAATTTTTTAAAATTTAGAAATTTAATCATTATTTTAAAATTTAAAATTAGAAATTAAAAATTAAGCAGTTATGGCTTCAAGGCACCTTTCACGTTCAATAGCAATGCAATCTCTTTATGAATGGGATTTTTACGGCAAAAATCCTGACTTAAAAGATATTGTTGAAAGAAACATAAAAAATTTCGGCCCTGGTCTTGAAGATGTTAATTTTATCTGGGAGCTTGTTGACGGAATAAAAAACCGCCTTAATGAGCTTGATAAAATAATTGAGCAGGCAGCGCCTGAATGGCCCATTTCTCAAATTCCGATTGTTGACAGAAATGTTTTAAGAATAGGGCTATATGAGCTTTTATTTTCCGACAAAGAACAAGTTCCTCCAAAGGTTGCCATAAACGAAGCCATTGAATTGGCAAAAACTTTTGCGGGGATAACTTCAGGAAAATTTGTAAACGGAGTTTTAGGAACAATATATAAACAGCTTGAAAGCCGCTGATGCGCCGCTTATAACAATTGCAGATATAATAATGCCAAATATTTCTGCGTTGATATTAGCGTTGATTCAGTGTTTTTCACGAAGTGAAAATGAGAGATTTTTCAATATTTGAAAAAAAGATAAGAGTACATTTTAAAAACAAAGACCTTTTGATTCAGGCGTTCACGCACAGGTCTTACCTGAACGAAAATCCGGATTTTAATTTGGACCACAATGAAAGATTGGAATTTTTGGGAGATGCGGTTATGGAGCTGATAGTTACAGAGCATCTTTATAAAAAATATCCTGATAAACCGGAAGGCGAATTGACAAACTGGAGGGCTGCTTTAGTGAATGCAAAGATGCTCACATCGATTGCCGAGGAATTGGGGTTTAATGATTTTCTGTTGCTTTCAAAAGGTGAGGAAAAAGAGGGGGGAAAAGCAAGAGCCTGCATTTTGGCAAATACATTTGAAGCATTGTTGGGGGCAATTTATCTTGACCTTGGATATAAAACTGTTGAGGAATTCTTAAAAAAAAACTTGATAACAAGGCTTGCTGAAATTTTAAGGACAGGCTCATACAAAGACGCAAAATCAAAATTTCAGGAAGAAGCCCAAGAAAAATCAGGAATAACGCCCTCTTATAAGGTCGTAAAAGAAGTGGGGCCTGACCATAATAGAATTTTTACTGTTGGCGTGTATTTGGAAAATGAGCTTATTGCAACAGGAGAAGGGTCTTCAAAACAATCTGCCGAAGAAGAAGCGGCAAAGGAAGCGTTAAGTATAAAAGGCTGGAATAAATAAAATAATCCGCCACAACCAAGTTGGCGGATAGCGGAAAAATTAAAATTTAAAAAATAATTTAAAAAGTTTAATATATTATGTTAACTATTCGTTTAACCAGAAAAGGTAAAAAAAATCAGCCATTTTTCAGGGTTGTTCTTGTTGATAAGAGACAATCTTCAAAAAGCGGAAAAGCCATTGAAAATTTGGGCTTTGTTGACCCTTTGACAAAAAAGAAAAATTTTAAAAAAGACAGAATTTTATATTGGATTTCAAAAGGTGCAAAACCGTCAGATACAATTCATAACTGGCTGATTTCAGAGAAGATTATAGACGCCAAAAAAATGCATGTCTCAAAGTTAAGCAAGAAAAAGCAGGCAAAAATATCCGTAGAAAAAAAGGCGGAAGCTGACGCAAAAGCGGCAAAAGAAAAAGCGGATGCACAAGCCGCTGCCGCAGTAGAACAACAAAAGTCAGCAGCAGAACAGACCCCGGATGAAACTCCTTCAGAGCAAAGTTCAGAACCAGAAAAAACAGAAGAGTTAGAAGAAAAACCAGTTGAATAGAGCTAAAAATTAAAAGCCCCCCGGCTTTTTGGCATAGGGGAGTTTTTTTGTTTTTAAATATTGACATTATAACTTGTTATATGGTATAATAAATATATAGGGGTAGAATATTATTTTGCTTTTACGCCCTTCTTCTAGCCCGCCAACAAACGCCAATTCTGGGGCCCGGATTATAAGCCGAGGCTGGCGAGCTGAAAAAAGAGCGCAAAGGTATGGTACTTTTTGAAATGTTCTTTGGTATTTTCAGGAAAGGAGTCCTGAGATGGAAAAGATTTGGACGGCTGTATTTGCGGCGCTAATTGCAGGCCCCATTGTTCTTTCAATTTTTCCTCTTTCAGAAGAGTGTTTCTTCTGGATTATTTTCTGGGATGTCATAGCAGTGCTTTCTGTTTGCATTTTTGCAGGCAAATCATGGGGAGAGTCGAATTGAGCCCCTATAAACAAATTGGTTCTGCATCAGCAGAATGGCGAATACCAATTGCAAATTTCGCCATCTTTTCAGAGAGATTTTACAAGGGTAAGATTTTTGTGAAAATATAGTGTTGACAAAAAATAACAACAGAGTATTATAAAATTAAGAGAAAGGTCGTATTGATTAAAGAAATTAAGATATTTAAGAAACATGGCAGCAGATAATGACAGAGAGTTTCTTGAGTACATTGTCAAGGAATTAGTTGACCATCCTTCAGACGTCAAAGTTGAAAGAAAAGTTGACGAAATGGGAGTTTTGCTTTCATTGAAAGTAAACCCAGAGGATATGGGCCAAATAATCGGCCGCGAAGGATCAACTGCCAAGGCAATCAGGAACTTAGTCCGTATTGTCGGATTAAAGAACCACGCCAGAGTTAACCTCAAGATTGAGGAACCAGAAGGCGGAAGAGCTCCAAGAAAAGAAAAAATCTCTACAGAAGATATTGAAAATATCTCTTTATAATCTACATAGATTGTAAAAAATGAAGATCGCGCCGAAAGGCGCGGTTTTCATTTTAAAATATGATATTATATATAAATATATGATTAAGTTTGATGTCATTACAATTTTCCCGGAAATTTTTAAGTCATATTTGGCTGAGTCTTTGATTGCGCGAGCGCAGAAAAAAAGATTTATAAAAGTGAATGTCCATAATTTGAGAAAATGGACCAAAGACCAGCATAAAACAGTTGATGACAGGCCGTTTGGCGGGGGATTGGGAATGGTTTTAAAAGTAGAACCTATTTTTAAAGCTGTATCAGCTTTAAAAAAATTTCAAATCCCAAATTCCAAATCCCAACCAAGCCCTAAGTCCCAAGTCCCAAAACGAAAAACGAAAGTTATATTATTTACTCCTAGGGGGGAAAAATTTGACCAAAAATTGGCATACAAATTGGCAAAAGCTGACCAAATAATTTTTATTTGCGGAAGATATGAAGGAGTTGACGAAAGAGTAGCGAGAGAAATTGCGGATATGGAAATTTCAATTGGAGACTATGACTTAATGGGCGGAGAATTGCCGGCAATGATTGTTATTGAGTCTGTTTCAAGGCTGGTTCCCGGAGTTTTGGGAAAGCCTCAGTTGTTGAAAGAAAGAGTTACAAAATCAGGAGGGTTTTTAGAATATGCCCAATACACAAGGCCGGAAATTTTTTCTCCTGGAAAAGGGGTAAATTGGAAGGTTCCCAAAGTTTTGCTTTCAGGAGACCATAAAAAAATTAACGAGTGGAAAAAACAGCACGGAAAAATCATTGAATAATTATGATTCTTGTGTTATATTTGTAATATAAATTAGGGCAGGTGGCGGAGCAGCTAACGCACTAGACTGTAAATCTAGCGACCTTTGGTCTTCGGGGGTGCAAGTCCCTCCCTGCCCACCATTTTTTTATTCAGGGTAAACTTAAAAAAGTCGAGGTGCCGATGTAGCTCAGGTAGCAGAGCACATTCTTGGTAAGAATGAGGTCCGCAGTGCAAATCTGCGCATCGGCTCATAATAAAAATACGATAAAAATAAAGGTTTATCCTTCGCCTTTAGGCTCAGGATGATTTATTCACTTCGTTCAAAATCATGGCAACAAAAAAATCACTAACAAAAATGGCTTGCAGCGTTTGCAAAACAACAAATTATTTTACAAACAAAACCAAAAAAGTTGCTGAGAAAAAAATAGAACTGAAAAAATTTTGCAAAGCCTGCAAAAAACACACCCCGCATAAAGAAACAAAGCGTTAATCTATTGTGCGACAAATTGATATGGAGATTGAATAATCAGATATCATTTTGATATTTGATTATTTTTTGTTTATAATATAATAACCATAAAAAAATGACTGACAAAAATCTTTTGCTGGTTAATAAAAATGACGAAGTGCTGGGATTTAAGGATAAGGAAAGTGTTCATAAAGAGGGGCTTTTGCACCGCGCTTTTTCAGTTTACATATTTAACAACAAAGGGCAGCTTTTAATTCAGCAAAGAAGCAAGCTCAAGCCTCTTTGGCCATTGTATTGGGCAAATTCATGCTGTAGCCATCCCAGGGAGGGCGAAGATTATGAGAGAGCAGGCGAGAGAAGAATGAAAGAAGAACTTGGGTTTGAGGTCCCTTTAAGGCAAGTTGATAAATTTGTGTATAAGAGAAAATACAAAAACGCAGGATTTGAAAATGAGGTCTGCGCAGTTTTAGTTGGCCAATATGATGGCAAGCCAAATCCTGATTCAAAAGAAGTTGCGGGTTACAAATGGATTGATGAGGACAAATTGCTGTCAGAATTCAAAATTCATCCAAAAGAATATACTCCATGGCTGAAAATAGGATTTAAAAGATATATTAAAATTAAAAAAAGGGAGGCCCAGGAAAAGCAAAAAATAAATATTTTTTTGGAATCTCTGGCAAAAAAAGTTGAGCCGGCGGTAAATAAATTGTTAACAGATAATACTGACAAAAAATTTCATAAAATAATAAAATACCAGGTTGCAACAGGCGGGAAAAAATTAAGGCCAGCGCTTGCGATTATTTCATGCAGATTGCTGGGCGGTAAAATTGAAGATGCAATTTATCCTGCCGCGGGAATTGAAATTTTGCACAATTACACTTTGATTATAGACGACATAATAGACCATGGAATTTTAAGAAGAGGGAAGCCAACTGTCTGGAAAAAGTTTGGAGTTTCAGTTGCAGAATGCGCAGGAGCTGACTATACGGCAACGGCTTTTTCAGCCGCTAATTTTTCAAAATATCCGGTTGCAATTTCTCAAATTTTTTCTGAAACTTTAAAAACAATATTTGATGGAGAGCTTTATGATGTCCTTTTTGAGCAGGGGGGCAGGGAAGATGAGCCTTATGTCATTGAAAACAGGTATTTGAAAGTTGGCAAGGAAAATTATTATAAGATGATTGAAAAGAAAACAGCGTTTTTATTTGGGATGTGCTGTAAAATAGGAGGAATTTGCGCAGACGGAAAAGACAATCACTTAGAAGCTCTCAGAAAATACGGTTTTAATTTGGGAATGGCTTTTCAGATCCAAGATGACCTGCTTGATATTTTTGGAGATGAGAGTAAATTTAAGAAAGAGATAGGTAAAGACGTAAAAGAGAGAAAACTGGGGAACATAGTTATTTGTATTGCATTTGAAAGCTTTTCGGAAAGCCAAAGAAAAGATTTTTTGAAAATAATCCAGAAAAAAATTATAAACGAAAAAGATGTTAAAAAAGCGATTGAAATTATAAAGAAAACAGATGCCGAAGTAAAAGCGAAACACTTAGCAGAAGTTTTTTTTAGAAAAGCAAAAGACAGCCTAAAAGACTTGCCGGAAAATAAATGGAACTTGATGTTAAACAATCTGGTTGATATTGTAAACCAAAGAGAAAAATAATTTTATTTTTTATTTATAAAAATATCTTAAAGAATAAAACATATGAAAATAAATTCAAAGACAATAGAAATAAAAACAAAGAAAGAGCTTGATATAATTAATATAACAGACCAAGTGAAATCTTTTATTGCGGATACCGGAATAAAAAACGGAATTGTAAATATACAAAGCATGCATACAACGGCGGCGGTTTTGATTCAGGAAGAAGAGCCCCTGCTTTTAGAAGACATAAAAATTTATTTAAACAGAATTGTTCCAAAAACAACAGAATACAATCATGATGATTTTACTCGAAGAACTGTAAATATGTGCGACAATGAATGCAGAAACGGACACAGTCACTGCAAGGCAATAAACTTGCCTACGTCAGTTGCCCTTAATATATCGGACGGAGAACTCCAACTTGGCAGATGGCAGGTGATTCTGTTTGTTGAGCTGGACAGGGAAAGGGACAGAAAAATTAATATTCAAATAATGGGAGAATAATTTTTTTAAAAAAGTGTTTTCTACAAAAAATATTTTAAAATTAGCGGGCAAAGAATTTATATGGGGCGGGCACTTGCAGTGCTTTGGGGCCATAAGCATTGTTTTTGTTTCTTCTGTCTTATTGGGTCTCAGTTTAAGTTGGGATATTTTGTTTGTGGGGTATTTAGCTTTTTATCCTATATATTTATATAACAGATATAAAGAAATAAATTCTGATTATTTGACAAACAAGGAAAGAACAGAGCATTTAAAAACATATTTATCAAAGATACCGACAATACTTTTTTGGGTAATATTAATAATGTTTTTAAGCTTGGTCTATTTCAGGGGAATTCTTCCATTAATATTTGTAGGAATTATTTTTTTACTCGGAGTTTTATATACAACCGTATTTAAAAAATTGACTAAATATATCCCTCTTTTTAAAAACTTATATGTTTCGGCATTTTTTTCCTTAATGGTATTTTTCCCTTTTATTTACTATTCATATTATCCGGAATCCGTTTCAACTATAACTGCGGCCGTAGTATTGTTTGTGTTTGTGTACTTAAAAACAATGTCAATGCAAGCTTTTCTTGATGTAAAAGATATAGAAACAGACGGCAAAGAGGGACTAATTACTTTTCCAATTTTAATGGGTAGGGATCGGGCGCTAAAATTTATTACAATATTTGATGTTGTTGTGTCTGTTTTAGTTCCTGTTTTAGCTTATTTATATTCTGTTTTTACGGTATTGGTTCTATTTTTGATCCCCGTGCTGTTTTTAAATCTTTATTGCATTCTTCTTGTCCAAAAAAATAAATACTACGGATTTATTATTGAGGCCGGAGAGTTTATTTTTTGGGGAATACTAATTTATTTGGGGCAAATAATAATATGATTGAAATATTGCCTTTTTATAATCAAATCCTTATAGCCCTTATTGATATATTTGGATTGTGGTTGGCTGTTATGATGTGGCGCAATAATCCAAAAGGCAAGATAAATAGAATATTTTTGGGCAAAATATTCTTTATGGCTCTTTGGGTTAATTTTGCTTATATGGCAAGGGTTTTTGGTAAAGCAAACCCTGATTTGGGCATGCTCTTTCTTAGGATAGCATGGTTTGCAACTCCGCCGCTTTTTGTCTTGCTTTATTTCTTTGTAGTGGCTTATTTGGAACAAGAAAAAAAATATCGCGTTTGGAGTTGGATTATTCTTGTTTTAGGAGTTATAGCCACATTTTTATCGGGGTTCAGCAGCTTTATTATTAAGGGCATAAGGTTTGTTGAATCTCAACTTACCATAACATACGGCTCAGGGATGATTCCGTTTTTGGCTGTAATATTTTTATTTATGGTCTCTCCATTATATCTTTTGATAAAAGCTTATGTAAAATGCCCAAAAGAGGAAAAAATAAAAATTGAATATTTACTGGTTGGAATTTCCATATTTTATCTTGCAAACGGAATTTTTAATATTTCTTTCCCTCTAATTTTAAAAATATACAGATTATACTGGATAGGCGACTACTCTTCAATTATTTTGCTTGGGTTTACATTTTATGCAATTGTTAAAAGGGAGCTTTTTGGGATTAAGGTTGTGCTTACTACAATTTTGGTTGGATTGATAGGTCTGCTTCTTCTGATGGACGTAATGATATTTACTGAAAACCTGTATTATCAGCTTATCAGGACAGGGATTTTAATTGTTTTCATCTTTTTTGGCATTTCCTTAATTAAAGGAGTAAATAGAGAAATAAAATATAGAGAAGATATAAATAGGGCATATGAGTCGGAGAAGAAAGCCAAAAATCAAATAGATGCTATAAGAATTGAAGACGAAGCACTATTAGGCTCAATTGGAGACGGGGTTGTGGCCATAGATAATTTTGGAAAGATAATGTTTATAAATAGGGCAGCCGAAGAGATGTTGCGCCTCAAGGGGAAAAACCCCACGGGTAAACCCCACGACGAAATTTTAAGAATAGAAACAGAAAAAGGGGAAGCTGTTTTAAAAGAGAAAAACCCATTGAATATTGCCTTGTCTTCCGGAAAAAAGATAATAACATCAACAACTGAAGGGTCGCACGGTACAATTTATTCTTATGTCAGGAGCGATAACACAAAATTTCCGGCGGCGATTATAGTGACCCCCGTTATTATCAATGGGCAAATAACAGGGGCTGTTGATGTTTTTCGCGATATGACTGTTGAAAGGCAGATTGATAAATCGAAATCAGAATTTGTTTCTTTGGCTTCTCATCAATTGCGAACTCCGCTTACTGCTATAAAATGGTATGCTGAAATTTTACTTGCTGGAAAAGCCGGAAAAATATCTTCAAAACAAAAAGAATATGTTGAACAGATTTATCGTGGCAATGAAAGGATGATAAAATTGATAAACATAATGCTTAATATTTCCCGTCTTGAGGCTGGAAGACTTAAAATCGCTTTAGTCCCGACAGACATAAAGAAGCTTATTGAAGATATAATAATAGAGCAGGAGGTTAATATTAAAAAAAGGAAGCAGAAACTAAAATTTGAATGCGATGATAATATAGGTGAAATTTCGGTTGACCCGGATTTGGTAAGGTTAATATTTCAGAATATTATATCTAATGCCGTAAAATATACGCCCGAAAAGGGTAGTGTTGGAGTTAAAATAAATAAAAATGAAAAAGAGTTATTATTTGAAATATCTGATACTGGAATAGGTATCCCGGAAAACCAGCAAAACAGAATTTTCCAAAAATTATTCAGGGCTGAAAATGCTTTTCCTCACACGCCAGATGGCAATGGCCTGGGTCTTTATGCGGCTAAAATGACAACAGAAAGCATGGGAGGAAAAATTTGGTTTAAATCAAAAATAAACGAGGGAACAACATTTTTTGTTGTTTTGCCAATCAAGTGATTTGGTATTGCAAGTAAATAAAAAAGTGATATTATAATATATAAAATTTAAAGAATAAAATTAACAATGGAATCAACAATGAATAATATAAAAGTTTTATTGGTGGAAGATGAGGAGACATTATCTAGTATTGTTAAAAATGAGCTTGAAGATGCGGGATATAACGTTTTTGCGGCAAAAGACGGGGAAGATGCTTTGTCTGTTGCGATAGATTCAAAACCTGATGTAGTTCTTTTGGATTTAGTTTTGCCCAAAAAAGGAGGCCTAGACGTTTTGGAAGATTTTAAAAAGAATGAATTGCTAAAAAATATACCCGTTATTATTTTATCTAACTTGGCAGAAAATGAGAATATAAAAAAGGCGCTATCTTTAGGAGCGAAAGATTATTTTATAAAAGCCCAACATCCAATTTCTGATATTGCGCAAAAAATTAAAGAATGCATAGCCTGATTTTTCATTTTTAGATAATTAGATGAATAGAAGCAGCGGATTCACCCCGTTGTTTTTATTTGCTTTGGGTTATCCACATTTAAATTATTTTTGTTTTTTTTGATATGCTATAATTACATAATAAATTAAAATTGTGATTTTTAATGCCTATGAAAGTTGAATTGGGAAAATTAAAAAAGTTTATTTTAGAGGCAGGGCTTATTGAAGAGAAAAAATTTGATAAGGTTGCCGAGGAAAGCGCCAAAACCGGCAAGGATATAGGCGAAATTTTGGTTTCAAAAAATTTTATTACGGAAAAAGAGCTGACAAAAATAGAGGCATATCTTTTGGGTATTCCTTTTATTGATCTATCGGACGAAATTATTAATCCTGATGTTTTAAAGATAATTCCTGAATCAATTGCAAGGTCTCATAATATTGTCGCGTTCAGAAAAAAGGATAATGACCTTGAAGTTGCGATGTTGGACCCTCAAGACTTAAGGACAATAGAATCCATTAAAAAAATAAATTCATCTTTAAAAATATTATCCAGACTTACAACTTCAGAGGGAATAAAAAACGCCTTGGCTCAATATCAGGAAAATATAAAGACAGAGTTTGGAGACATCATGGGCACAGGAGACATAAAGCATATTAAAGAGGATGAAGATACAGAAAAAAAACGAGACCTTAAAAAAGCCGCTGAAGAAGTTTCAATTATAAAAGTTGTAGATACATTATTAAAGCATGCTATTTTACAAAGAGCTTCTGATGTCCATATAGAGCCATTAGAGCAGGAAGTTATAGTCCGGTACAGAATTGATGGAATTTTAAATGATGCTATTTCTTTGCCAATAGATATGGCTCCGGGAATTGTTGCAAGGATAAAAGTGCTTTCTAATTTAAAGCTTGACGAACACAGGCTACCCCAAGACGGCAGGTTTAAAATTGAAACTGAAGATTTCAAATATTCTATAAGAGTTTCTGTTCTACCTGTCTTGAACGGAGAAAAAATCGTTATGAGGCTTTTAGCGGAAAATACGAAAGCCTTGACATTGGAAGACATAGGTTTAAACGGAGGAGAATTACAGAAGATTAAGGACAATCTGGTAAAAACCAATGGAATGATATTAATTACAGGTCCTACTGGCTCTGGTAAAACAACCACTCTTTATGCAATGATGGGGATTTTAAACACTCCAAAAGTAAATATATCTTCTGTGGAAGACCCTGTTGAATACAGGATGCCGAGAGTAAATCAAACTCAGATTAACGAGAAGATTAATCTGACATTTGCCTCAGGATTAAGGTCGTTGTTGAGACAAGACCCCAATATCATAATGGTTGGAGAAATAAGAGATAGGGAGACTGCTGAGCTTGCTATTAATGCTGCTTTGACAGGGCATTTAGTTTTATCAACCCTTCATACAACAGAGTCCTCGGGAGCCATACCCAGGCTTGTTGATATGGGGGTAGAGCCTTTTTTACTTTCTTCGACCCTTAACATAGTTATAGCCCAGAGGCTGGTCAGAAAGTTTCACGGAGAAAAGACCAAATACAAGCTGAAATCAGAGGAATTGGAAAATTTAAAAAAATATTGCGATATTGACAGGGTTGTCAATATATTGAAGCAGGAAAAAATATTAAAGCAGTCCGGCAAGCCCCAAGATATAGAATTTTACAGGCCAAAAAGCTCTGTTGACTCTCCGGACGGATACAAAGGAAGAATCGGAATTTTTGAAATTTTATTAGTTGATGAAGATATGAAAAATTTAATAATAAAAAAATCCCCCACAATAGAAATTAAAAATCAGGCTCTGAAAAACGGAATGAGGACAATGGTTGAAGACGGGCTTGTAAAAGCAGCGCAGGGATTAACTTCGATAGAAGAGGTGCTTAGGGTCATTATGGATTAATTAAATTTAAGACTATGTCGATTTTTATTTATAAAGCCAAATCATTAAGCGGAAAAACAGAATCAGGAACTTTAGAATCAGAAAGCCTTAGGGAGCTTTCGCAGAATCTAAAAAAGAGAGGGCTGATTTTAATTGATGCTCAAATTAAAACGGAGAACAAAAAAAGAATTTTCAAGTGGACTGTTTTTTCAGGAAAGGTTTCTATAACAGAAAAGATAGTTATGACAAGAAATCTTTGGATAATAATCGCAACAGGCCTTCCTTTGGTTAGAGGATTTTCCATTCTGGCATCCCAGGCAAAAAACAGAAAAATGAAATATGCCTTGCTGGATATATCTAGAGAAATAGGGGAAGGGAAAAATCTTTCTGATTCTTTGAAAAAATATCCTGATATTTTTTCAGACCTTTATATTAATATGATACAGTCGGGAGAAGAGTCTGGAACATTGGAGGAGGTTTTAAAAGTTTTGTCGCTGCAACTTAAAAGGGAAAAAGAAATGAAGTCCAGCGTTCAGAAAGCGCTGATTTATCCTGCTGTTCTTATTTTGACAATGATAGCAGTTGGATTGTTAATCTTAATATTTGTTTTTCCAAAGATAAAAAAACTTTTCCAGAGTCTAAACGCAGATCTGCCCATAACAACAAAAATAATACTGGGAATGGGGGATTTTTTTATGACTTATTGGTATATTTTAATAATAGCGCTAGTCGCTGTAGTTTTTGCATTTATTTTCTCAATAAGGACAAAAACAGGAAGGTTTTTAATGGATACGGTTTCTCTTAAAATTCCGCTTATATCTTCTTTGATTGTTAAAAGCAACTCGGCTGCTTTTGCAAGGTCGCTAAGTTCTCTTATGGCTTCCGGGGTTCCGTTGATAAAATCTCTTGAAATAACAGGGGGAAATGTAAGTAATTTTTACTTTAAGCAAGCTCTTAAAGAATCTGCCAAAAGAGTTGAAAAGGGTGAAAAACTTTTTAGCAGTTTAAAGCCATATCAGAAATTTTTTTCCTATGGAACAATTGAAATGGTTGAAATGGGTGAAGAAACAGGGAAAACATCTGTAATTTTAAAAACAATGGCTGATTTTTATGAAGAAGAAGTTTTGAATGATGCATATGCAATATCCACATTAATCGAACCGATCTTGATAATTATTTTAGGTACGATTGTCGGCGTGTTCGCAGTTTCCATAATAGGCCCGCTGTATTCAGTCATGGGGAATATATAATTTATTTAGGTATGTTTCAAAAAGGCATAACTTTAATTGAGATAGTTGTTTGTCTGGCAATATTTGCCGTTTTGAGTGTGAGTATTTTTGGGGTTTTTATTTCTATCGTAAATGGAATAGCATATTACAGAGAAAGAATGACAATTTCTTTTTTTGCTGATCAATATTTGGAAATTGTCAGAAATATTGCTTATGCCGATATAGGAACAATCGAAGGAAATCCGCATGGCAATCTTCCCGACCTTCCTAATCCTGTCATCGCCCAAATGAACGGAGAGAATTACCAGATTTATTATGCCATAAGTTATGTTGATGACCCTGCTGATGGAACTGCCATATTGGGGAGCGACCCTTCCCCAAACGATTATAAGCAGGTCAAACTTTATGTAAAAAATATAATCAAAAACACGATAAACAGTTTTTTGACAAACATTTCTCCAACAGGCCTTGAAGGGATGGAAGACGGAGGAGCGCTTTATATAAAAGTTTTTGATGCTGTTGGCCAGCCCGTTTCCGGGGCAACAATACATATAATAAATGAAAGCATAACGCCCAATATTGATTTGACCAGAATTAGTGACGAGAGCGGAAATTGGGTTGAGGTTGGATTGCCCAGTAGTGAGATAAGTTACAATATAGAAGTTTCAAAAGAAGGCTATTCAATTGATAAAACTTATCCGGTTTCAGAAGAAAATCCAAACCCTATAAAGCCGGATGCAACAATTATTGACGGCCAGGTTACCCAGATAAGTTTTTCAATAGACAAGCTGAGTAATTTGACTTTTTATATTTTGAACAGGACATGCAGCCCGATTTCTGATGTAGGGTTGGGAGTTCGCGGAGCAAAACTGATTGGCACTCCGGATGTTTTTAAATTTGATGAGGAGTATTATTCTGATCATAATGGAGAAATTTCTCTTGAAGAAATTGAATGGGACAATTATACGCCAGGCCTTATAAGTTCTGATTATATGATATACGGGTCCTCACCAATTCAAGAGACAAACATTTTACCCGACACAACCCAGAATTTTACCCTTATAATCGGTCCAAAAACAGAAAATAGCCTATTGGCCATAATTAAAGATGCGACAAATGGAAACCCCATTGAGTCAGCAGAAGTAACATTAAAGCTTGGTGAATTTTCCGATACCGGATTGACAAGCGGAAGCGTATGGAGCCAGCAAGATTGGTCTGGAGGATCTGGGCAATCAGATTTCATTGATTTGTCTAAATACTATCAAGACGATGGAAATGTTGATGTTAATGAAATTCCTTTAGGTTTACGGCTTTTTAAAAACGGAGAATCTTATGTGTCTTCTGGAATATTAACATCATCTTCCTTTGATACTGGCACAGCTTCCACATTATACACAACATTAAATTGGGAGCCGGCTTCTCAAGATCCTTTAACCGAGGTTAAGTTTCAAATAGCGGCGAATAATGATAATGAAACATGGAGTTATAAGGGGCCTGATGGGACCAGTCAGACATACTATACTGTTCCCGGAACAACCATCGCCGATATGGATAATAATCGTTATGTCAGATATAAAGTTTTTCTTTCAACCTTTGATTCTGCCAAAACTCCGGTGATCACCAGCGTGAATATTAATTATATATCGGGATGTTCTACTCCCGGACAGATATTTTTTTCTGACCTTCAGGAAGATTCGGGATATGAGCTGACGGTAAATGCAAGCGGATATCAATCTCAAATAATAAGCGACATTAATATTGAAGGATACAATGTTTTACAAGTTTATTTGGCAGAATAAAATATTTTGTGGAAAAAAGGGGTTTACCTTGATAGAGATTATAATTACAATATCAATATTTTTGGCAATTATGTTTTTTGTTTCTGCGCTGACCAACAACATTTTTTCTGATTCTAACAAAAGTCTTTTATCAATGGACAATATTGACCAGGCAAGGATAATTTCTTTTGCTTTTGCAAATGAAATAAGGAGCGCCACAATTGGGAATAATGGTTCTTATCCATTAAATAAAGCCGGCCAATTTGAAATAATCTTTTATTCTAATTTTGGGAGCGGGAATCCATTAATTTCAAACAGAATACGTTATTATGTCTCAGACGATAATCTGTATAAAGGTACGATTATTCCTAGCGGTAATCCGTTAACATATGATTTATCTTCCGAATCAATTAAAGTTGTTCAGTCTGATTTGCAAAACGAGGAAACTCCATTGTTTTATTATTATAGTGGGGAATATGATGGCAGTTTAGACCCCCTCGAAGATCCGGTGAATATAAATGATGTGAGATTTATAAAAATTAATTTAATGATTTTAAATCGAAACTTTGAAGATGACAGCGGTATATTCTCGGTGTCATCGGGAGCCGCAATAAGGTCAGTAAAAAGTAATTTAGGAAATTAAAATTTAGAATGATTGTAAAAATAAACAAACAAAAAGGGTCTTTGCTTATATATTTGATAGTTGCTATTTTTGTTTTTGTAATAGTAATGTTTCCCGTTGTTGCTGTTTTGAGTTCAAAACTTCAAATATTAAGATCTTCTATTGATAGAGAACAAGCACTGCAAATAGCTGAGTCGGGAATAAATTATTACCAGTGGCATTTGGCTCATTTCACGGATGATTATCAAGATGGAACGGGCGCTCCAGGTCCTTATGTGCATGATTATGTTGATTTTGATACCCAGCAGAAAATAGGCAGTTTTAGTTTAACGATAACCCCTCCACTTCCTGGCTCAAGCGTTGTAACGGTGCAATCAACGGGCTGGATTGACAGCAGTTCTGATAAGACAAGGACGGTCATCGCCAAATTCGGAATTCCTTCGCTTGCAAAGTATGCCTTTCTAAGCAATGATGTTATTTGGATAGGAGACAATGAGTCAGTCAACGGAATTCTCCACTCTAATAACGGAATCAGGTTTGATGGATTTGGAAACGCCCCGATACAATCAGCTAAGTCAACATATGTATGCCCGTCTTCCCAGGGGTCTCCTTGTCCTACTCTTAAAAACGGCGTATGGGGATCTGCCTCTCAAGAAGTTCAAAATTTTTGGCAGTTCCCGGTGCCAACGGTTGACTTTTCATCTATAACCTCAGATTTTTCTGATATGAAAAGTGCTGCCCAAGAATCAGGCATTTACTTGCCTCCATCAAATGAGCAGGGATATTCGCTGGTATTTAGTGACAGTGGAACAGTAAGCGTTTATAAGGTTAAAAACCTCTTATATAATCCAACTGGCTATGACACTAAATGGTCAGCTCATAATGAATACACCGATTATAATCAAAGGAATTTACAGTATACTGTGGACATGCCTGAAAATGGAATTATATATATAGAAGATAAAACGTGGGTGGAAGGGACGGTTGACGGAAATGCAACAGTTGTTGTTGCTAAATTGCCGTATAATCCCTCAACGGCCCCTACAATCTATATTCCAAAAAATATAATTTACGAAACAAAAGACGGTTCTGACGTCTTGGGAATTATTGCCCAAAATGACATTGTTGTTACGTATCATGCCCCCGATGACATAGAAATAGATGCGGCCATGATATCACAAAACGGAGGAGCTCAATTTTTTTATTATCCTTATAATATAAAAAACAGCATAAATATTTATGGGTCAATTATGACATTTGACCAATGGACATGGACATGGGTTAACAGTTATGGGACTGTGGTTTCTGGTTACAGAAACACATATGACGTCTACGATAGTAATCTTTTGTATAATCCTCCTCCGAGTTTTCCTATCTCTTCTTCCGGATATCAAATATTAAATTGGACAAGTGATTAGTTGTATGAAGAATAATATTATAATTTTATCATTATTTTTATCTATTTTTCTCTGTTTTTCTTGTTGCTCTCTGGCGGCTATAAAAGCGGATTTTCCGGACAGCTCAAGGTTGCAAAAAATGCCAGATGGTATTACCGCTGATATTTCGCAGAATATAGATTCGTCAAATAGCAAAAATAATATTTTAAATGAATCTAATTCAGGCCCAGATGCCCATAGAGGCGATATTCTGCAAAAAGAAAACGCAGGTGACTTTGATTATATCCAGCAAGACGATACAAAAAATTATAGTGCAAATTATTTTAATAAGTATGTTGTTTTTTTTGTGATTTTTACGTTTTTTTTAACAATATCCGCGATTTTTATTAAAAAAAATAAAAGGAATTAGTATATATTTTTGTAGTGTTGATATTATTTTATTAAAATGCCAAAATAATATAATAGACAAGCAGAATGTTCAAATTTTTAGCGTTAAAAAAAGAAACATTTGGTTTGGATTTGAATGATTTGTCCCTGAAATTAATAAAGCTTAAGAAAAAGCGCAAAGGCTTTGTTTTGACGTCTTTGGCAGAATCAAGCATACCTCCGGGGGTAATTATTGAGGGTGTAATCAAAGATGAAGATGCTTTGGCAAAGATTATAAAATCAACTATTAAATCTGTAAAAGGAAAAAAGATAAAAACAAAATATATTGTTGCTTCATTGCCGGAAGAAAAGTCTTTTTTGCATATAATGCAAATGCCCAGAATGAAGGAAAAAGAATTATTTTTGGCTGTTCCTCTTGAGGCAGAGAATTATATTCCGTTGCCCATAAATGAAGTTTATTTGGATTTTCATGTGATTTCTGATGAAAAGAATAATTCTGAGAATATTGAAATACTTGTGGTGGCTATGCCTAAAAAAATAATAAATTCTTATGTTTCCTGTTTTAAAAAAGCCGGCCTTGTACCGGTAATATTTGAAACTGAATCAGAAGCAATTGCAAGATCTGTCGTTAAAAAGGAAAATAATCCCTCATCTTTGGTTTTAATTGACATTGGGCAGGATGCAACAAACTTCATTATCCATGCCGCCAATTTTAATCGTTTTACCTCTTCTGTCTCCTTTTCGTCCCAACAAATGACAAGTGCCATATCAGAATCAATGGGCGTCAGTTTAAAAGAAGCTGAAAAATTAAAAATAGAACACGGCCTCGTTTCAAAAAAAAGCCAGAAGTCTCAACAAGTTGCGAACGCCCTGACTCCGCTTGTCAAAGAATTAGTTCAACAAATTAGCAAATATGTAAGTTTTTATTGCAATCATTCTTCTTATGAATATTTTTTGCCGACAGGAAAAATTAATAAGATTTTGATTTGCGGAGGCGGAGCAAAATTAAACGGATTAACAGATTTTATTTCAAAAGAATTAAATATTCCAACGGAAGTAGCTGATCCATTAATAAATTTGCTGCGTAAACGAAAAAGGATTATTAAAGATAAAAATATTCCTTCTTTTGCAACCGCAATAGGATTGGCGATGAGGGAGGAAGATATTGGTATAAATTTATTTTAAATTTATAGTCTGGCCCATGATTAACCTTTTACCAACAGAAGAAAAAAAACAATTATTTTCAGATAAGAGAAGAAAACTAACCATAGTTCTGAATATCATTATTTTAGTTGCTTTGATTTGTTTAAATTTAGTTTTGCTTTCCATAAAATTTTATGTTTTGGCGGACGTTGATATCCAAAAAAACGCATTAGAAGAAATAAAGGGCCGAAGCGAAACTCCTGAATATTCGTCATTTAGCGAAACTATTAAAAATTATAATTCAATAATAGAAGATATAAATTCTTTTTATTCAAATAAAACATATTTTAGCAACATATTGGGCGTAATATTAAGCATTCAAAAACCGGAAAATCTGTATTTAACAAATTTTTCTTTAGAAAAACGCGATGGTGTAATAAATGTTAACATTTCGGGCGCAAGCGACTCAAGGGATGATTTGCTTATTTTCAAAAAAAACCTGGAAGAAACGGCTCAAATAAAAAATTTATTTTTTTCCAAATCAAGCTGGGTAAATCCGTATGATGTAAAATTTTCACTAACTTTTCAAATTTACGAAAATGAAGAGTAATAAAAAAAATCCAACAATATTTTTTGTCTTTTCTTTAATGATAGCGGCTTTGATAATATTTGGATCATGGCCGCTGATAGATGGAATCAAAAAAGATTCTGAGGATTTCATTTCGGCAAAAAACGGAGTATCAACTTTTGAATCCCAAATTAATGAGATAGAAAATTTTAAAAACAGCTACGAAACTTACAGAGAAAATTTAGAGAAAATGGAGCACCTTTTTGTAGATTCCGATAATCCCGTTAATTTTATAAAATTTTTAGAGGATGCGGCCTCGGATACGGGTGTGAATTTACAGGTTTCAATTCTGCCTTATTCCGGAAATGAAGATTCTTCTTTAAAATTTATTTTATTCCAGCTTTTCTTAAAAGGAAAGTTTGAGGATATTCTTTCGTTTGTAAATAAGATGGAATTTGGGGATTATTTGGTTGAGATTAATGGTCTGACAATTGAAAATCAAAAGGAGAATTTAGCCAGCAAAAAAGATAATAACGCGCTTCGCGAAAATAGTAGCGTCATCAATATAAAAGTTTTTGCAAAAAGATGAAATTTTTAAAATTGACAATTAATTTACCTAAATTAAAGGAGATTTTTTCAGGGATAGTCTGGGTTTTGGGGCATCGAGCGTTTTCTTTTATATTATTATTTATTTTGATTGATTTGGTTTTCAGCGGATTTATTTTCTACAAATATGTGTTTTTGGCCGAGCTTAAAGAGGGGAGAGTTTCGGGTAAAGTTTTGAAGTTTAATGCAAACGGTTATTATGAAGCGCTGGACTTGCTGGATAAGAATATAAAGAAGATTGAAAATCCTGTTCAAATTGAAGGGGAAAACCTAATTGGAAACGAGATTAAGGAAATCAAATAACACGTTGCCTTATTGTGGATATGATGTTTTTCGGGCTTTAAAAAAGCCCTTTTTTCATTGAAAAAATGTTTTTTTTATGGTATTTTAAATTAAATAAGGGGGGTGTAGTTCAATGGTAGAATAGAGGTCTCCAAAACCTTTGATCAGGGTTCGACTCCTTGCACCCCCGCAAACTTCTCATTTGTGTTATAAAAATAATAAGAAAAGCATGATTTTTCAAAAAGAAATTGCTAAAAATTTAATGTTTAAAATCAAAAACGCTGATTTTTCAAAAATAAATCTTAAAACGTTAATCAAAGGCACTAAAATAGTTTTGGTTTTATGCTTATTGTTTTTAGTTTACTCCGCAATAGAGATTTATGTTCCCCTTAATATAATGTCTCATGAAAGTGTTATTTATCTGGTCCAGAAAGGTTCCGGAAATAGCGAAATAGCAAAAGATTTAAAAGATTTGGGGATTATAAGAAGCAGTTATTTTTTTAAAATTTATACCGTTGCTTCTTTTAATCACACTGAGCTGAAGGCTGGAAAATATACCGTTTCTTCAAATATGTCTATTTACCAAATTGCCAAAAAAATGGCAAAAGGAGATATAATAAAAGACAGATTTGTTATTTATGAGGGATGGACATCAGATAACATCGGAGAGTATTTGGAATCACGTTCTGTCTGTTCAAAAGAAGAGTTTTTGATGGAAATAGAAAAAGATTTTTCGGGAGAATATTATTTTTTATCGGATAAACCCGATGGTTTAAATTTGGAGGGGTATCTTTTTCCGGACACTTATGAAATTTCCCAACAGCAGACATGCCACGATATAGTTGAGGCAATGTTAGCAAACTTTGGAAAAAAATTAACCATTGAAATGCAGGAAGAAATAGATTCCCAGGGAAAAACTATTTTTGATATAGTGACAATAGCTTCTTTGTTAGAGAAAGAAGTAAAAACATTGGAAGATAAAAAAGTAGTTGCAGGAATCTTATGGAAAAGATTGGAGACTGGAATGCCTTTACAGTTAGATTCAACGGTCAACTATATCACCGGAAAAAACGACCCTGGTGTTTCAATTAAAGATACTAAAATTGACTCTCCTTATAATACATATAAATATCAGGGATTACCAAAAGGCCCAATTTCTAACCCTGGGCTGGATTCATTAATAGCCGCTTTATATCCCACAAAAAGTTCTTATTGGTATTATTTGTCAAATGGAAAAACAATATTCAGTAAGACATTAGATGAGCACAACATAGCTAAAGCAAAATACCTTGATTGAAGGCTATTGACAAATATTGATTTATGGAATAGTATAAAATATAATTAATGAAGTCCGCAGACAGTAGGTATCCGCCGATCAGGTGGAATAAATCCTGCTCAGGATAAGCATTTTTATGTTTATTTTTCTGCGGTGAAACGCAGTTTTTTTATTATTTATAACTATTTTTAAACTTGGGTTTTAACATTTTAAATTAAACCATTATGGCTTTAACAAAAGAACAAAAAATTAAGCAAATAGAAAACCTTAAAGAAAAAATTTCAAACCAAAAATCAATAGTTTTTGTTGACTTTAGCAAAGTTCCTTCCAAAGATATTTTTAATTTAAGAAAGGGTTTGAAAGAATCTGGCTGCAATTTTAAGATAGCCAAAAAGACACTAATTAGGATTGCCCTTGGCCAGTTAAACATTTCTTTTTGGAATAAAATAAAACCTTCAGTTCCTGGTCAACTGGCTTTAGTGTTGGGAATAGATGATGAGATAGCTCCGGCAAGAGTTTCAAATAAATTCGCAAAAGACCATGAAACGTTTAAAATTTTAGGAGGAATTTTCCCAAGCCAAGGAAAATCAAAATCTGCTTGGGAATTCATAGACAGAGAAAAAGTCCTTGCATTGGCAACTATACCTCCAAGAGATGAGTTGTTAGGAAGATTGGTCGGCTCAATTTCCAGCCCAATGGCAAGCCTTGCAAGAGTATTGGATAAAATAAGTAAAATAAGCAACTAAATTTTCAATTTTCAATTATCAATTTTCATTAAATTAGCTAATTTAATAATTGGACATTTAATAGAAATTAGATATTAGAAATTAGAAATTAATAAACATGGCAGAAGAAAATAATATAGAAATTCCGGAAAAGTTTCAGAAACTTGTATCAGAAATAGAGAAGATGCCGGTTATTGAACTGGCTGAATTGGTAAAAGTTTTGGAAAATAAATTCGGCGTTTCAGCAGCAGCTCCAGTTGCAGTATCCGGTGTTGCAGGAGCAGCTCCCGCTGAAGAAAAGACTTCTTTTAATGTTGAATTGAAAGAAGTGGGAGCCCAAAAAATCGAAGTTATAAAAGTTGTTAGGGATGTCACCGCAAAAGGACTGAAAGAATCAAAAGATTTAGTTGATGCTGCAGCCGCAGGCACAGCCCAAGTAGTGAAAGAAGGCGTTAAAAAGGAAGAAGCAGATGAAATTGTAAAGAAATTTACAGCAGCAGGAGCTAAAGCTGAAATAAAATAATCGCGTCATTAAAACAGTTCTTCACTCACTTCGTTCGTTTAGGACCATAGTCCTGAACATGGTGAAGGACTGTTTTTTTGTTGTAAAAAGGGATACAATTGAAAAATGAAAATACACAGTAGATATAAAGAAAGAGGACATAAGGACTATGCGGACTATGAACTTAGTTGGCTGCCTGCCGCCTGTCTGTTGTGGGTAGGCAGGGCCAGATAAGTTGGCATTGCATTTTTACTCCGTTAGATTTTGGGCTCGTAGCTCAGTGGCAGAGCGTTCCGTTCACATCGGAAAGGTCAGAGGTTCGATACCTCTCGAGCCCACAAAATATCTAACGGGACAACATTGCAAAGGCCGCAAGTTTTAGCCATGCATATCCACCTTTTTAGGGAAGAAAAAAATCGATTATTATTTGCTGCTGAATTTGCTCAGTAGCAAGTTTAGTAGCAATATGCCTCAAATTTTTAAAAAAATGCATTGGACAGACCATTCAAAAATAAAGATGAAGCAATATGGTCTTTCAAAGCAGAAAATTATGGGAATTTTACGCAATCCAGAAAGGAAAGAAAGGGCAATTGTGCCGGGTTTGGTTGCCGCAATGAAAACAAATAAGATTTATTTTAATCAGAAGCAAATAACCTTAAAACAGGCTTGGAAAAGTCCGCAAATGAGCTCCAAAAAATCTCCCGGAGAAATCTGGGTAATGTTTAAGGATGCCAGAACAAATTCAGGACCAACCAGAAAAATAATTTCAGCATGGAGGTATCCCGGAGTTACAATACCCGGAGAACAGATACCCGTGCCAGAAGACATAAGAAGGGAATTGGAAAATTACCGCAGCTTGTAGCTTTTCGATATTTTAATTTTTATCATAAATGTTAAAATAGAATAATAATGGAAAATTCGTCAAAAGAAAATATTTTTATATCCTGGGTATTATGGCAGTTTTATGAAATGCCAAAATTTTTAATTGGCGTGTGTATTAACTATCTTGTTTTTGCATCAAATCTTTTTTCAGTTTTTTTGCTCCTAAAGACGCTGTTTTCTCCATGGAGAAAATATAGATGGAATTACCCCAAAGGATTTAATGTCACAGAATTTTTTAATACCTTAATATCAAATATTTTTTCAAGGTTTTTAGGGGCATTAATGAGGTTGTTTTTGATAATAGGAGGAATTTTATTTCAAATTTTTGTTATTATGGTGGCAACAGCGGTTCTTTTAATTTGGATAGCCATACCTCTTATAATAATCGCAGGATTTATTTTTATTTTGTTTTAATATATGGAATTTAATATCAAAAATACGCCGATTTACGCAGCTGAAAGAAGGTCAAGATTTTTTTTATTTAAATACGCTGATTTTCTAAACAAATTATTCTTTTTTGTTTTTATATTATCTTGTTTTTTCGTTTTTATTTTGTATCTTAACGGGACAGAAAAAATTTTTATTATAAAGACGGCTATTGTCTCTTTGCTTATGGGAATTGTTTTTTGGCACATAAAATTATTTGTAGAATTAAAGATAAAAAAGCCAAAATTAAGAATCAGCCTATCAGAAGCTGACTTGGAGGATAATAATCATAATTTAGCTGAATTTTTAAGCTTAGGTTCTCTTTGCATTGTTAGGAATATGATAAAATTTTGCAAAAACAAAAAAAATATTCCGGACTCATCCGTTCTTCTTTATTCTTTATTGGAAAAGGGAACAGAATCCCCTTACATCTTTTTAAAATTGGGCATAGATATCAAAAAAACAAAAGAAGACCTGAGGAATTATTTAGAAAAAATGCCCAAACAGCCAGTTTTCTCAGGCTTTTCTGCAGATTTTAAAAAAATATTTGTTGAGGCGGCCAATGTTTCCGTCAATAGGAAGCGCAGCGTGATTGGGGAAAATGAAATATTGGTAGCAGTTGCAAAAAATGACAGCTTTTTAAAAAAACTCATGATTGATTATGATTTGAAATTTGAAGATATTGAAAATATCACCCAGTGGTCAGATTCTGCAAAAGAGTCTTTTGAAAAAAGAAAACAATTTTGGTCTCGGGAAAATTTGTTGAGACTAGGGTCTCTAGGAAAAGATTGGGCAGCCGGATATACCTTGACTTTAAACCAATATTCAACAGACTTAAGAGATATTGTTTCAAAATGGACATTCAGGGAAGTTATAGGCCATAAAAAAGAAATAGAAACTGCAGAGATGATTTTGGCAAGGTCTGGGTTATCCAATGTCTTAATTGTTGGAAATCCCGGGGTTGGCAGAAAAAGCATAGTTGAAGCTTTGGCTCAAAAATGTTACCTGGGAAAATCTTTGCCGGAATTGAATAATAAAAGGGTTGTTGAGTTGGATATGGTAAAACTTTCTGCTCAAATACAGGATTTTGAAAAACTGGAAAGCGAGTTAAATCAGATATTTTCTGAAGCATTGCAGGCAGGAAATGTGATTTTAGTTATAGAAAATTTAGAAAACTTTGTTTATCAGCCCGAAAAAAGAGCTGGAAGCGTTGATATCACGGGAATTTTGTCAAAATATCTGTCTATTCCTAATTTTCAATTCATAGGAATTACAACTTATGACGGATTGCATAAAAACATAGAACAGAATCAGGGCTTTTCAGAAATGTTCAAAAAAGTTGAAGTGTCTGAAATTACAGAGTCTGAAACAATTAGGATTTTGCAGACAGTTGCCCTGGAACTAGAGCATAAACATAAAATTTTAATACTTTATCCTACAATAAGAGAAATTGTAAACCTTACGGCAAGGTATATGCCGAGCTTGCCCTTTCCCAAAAAAGCCCTTGATGTGTTAGACGAGGTTGTTATATACGCCCAATCTCATAAAGAAGCTGTTGTAAGTAAAAACTGGGCGGTTGTTATGCCTCATCATGTTGCAGAAGTTATTTCATATAAGACAGAGATTCCGGTTGGAAAAATGGAAGTTAAGGAAAAAGAAACTTTACTTAATTTGGAAAATTTAATACACAAAACTCTTATAAACCAAAACGAAGCGGTAAAAGAAATTTCAACTGCAATGAGGCGGGCAAGGTCTGGGATATCTTCTAAAAAAAGACCGATGGGGACATTTTTATTTTTAGGTCCTACAGGAGTGGGTAAGACCCAAACGGCAAAAGCATTGTCGCAGATTTATTTCAATCCAAAGTCATCAAACCAAAATCAGGATAGAATGATAAGAATTGATATGTCTGAATTCCAGTCAATTGCGGACATACCTCGTTTGATAGGTTCTGTCAGCCCCGTTGAAATGCAGGGACTTTTGACAACGCCTGTCAGGGAAACTCCGTTTTCATTGGTATTGCTTGATGAAATTGAAAAAGCGCATCCCAATATCTTAAATTTATTTCTGCAAATTTTGGACGAAGGCCATGTTACTGACGGGCAGGGAAGAAAAGTTGTTTTTGCCAACACAATAATGATATTTACCTCAAATGCCGGAGCAGATATTATTTTTAAGGAAGCTGAAAAAGGATTAAACGTAAAGAAAGATGAGCTTTTGGATAATTTGTTTGAAAAAGGGACATTCAGGCCGGAATTCATTAACAGGTTTGATTCTGTTGTTATTTTTCATCCGCTGACAAAAGAAAATTTGCTTGATATCGCAGGGCTGATGTTAGGTGAAATCAGAAAAAATTTGAAAGAAAAAGAAATTGGTTTTGAGATAACGGAAATTCTAAAGTCAAAGATAGTTGAATTGTCATACAAGCCTGCTTATGGCGCCAGGGAAATGAGAAGAATAATTCAAGACAGGATAGAGAACGCCATTTCGGAGGCATTGATAGCTGAAAAAATTAAAAAAGGAGATAATATAAAAATTAATCCGGAGTCTTTTGAAATTATAAAAGACCAGCAAAATTAACTTTGTACTGTTGACAAAAAATTTTAGGGTGATACTATAAGTTAAAGATATGAAAAATAATATCTGTCAAAAATCAATTATATTGAATAAGAATTCCAATTTATTGTTGGATTTGCTTTTGTTGGGCTATAGGCTGGAAATTTTTGATAACTTTTGAAAATAAAAAATAAAAACTTTGCATCAAAAATCCTCCCAGCCGGAGGATTTTTGATTTTAGGTTTTTGTTTGGCACCTTTACAATTGGTAAAAAGGGGAAAGAAATGACAGTTGAAGTTGTCAAAACAGTAAATGTTTTGCTGGTGGATGACCAGGATTTTTGGCACAAGACACTTAGGGGGTACTTGGAAGATACTGAATTTGAGATAATGAGCGCTTATGATATTTTTGGAGCAAGGAGAATACTCAAAAATAGGGATGATATTGATGTCATTCTTATTGACGACTGCTTGCGCGGGCGCGAAATAGACACGCTTGATTTTGTGGCAGAAGTTAAGAAAATGGGTTTTGCGGGCAAGGTGGTGGCTTTTTGCTCTAATTGCAATAATGGAGATATGTTGTTGCAGGCAGGATGCGATCAAAGCACCATAAAAAGCCATGCCCATGAGTTGTTGCTCGTGCTTTGATTCCCTAATGCCCTGCATAATGCGGGGCTTTTTATTGTGCGACATTTAGTAAAAAGTTCTCCAGAGGTCCGACTCCCGTAAATGCTTATGAGAAGATATGGGGTAAATGAAGACAATTTGAACTGTGGATAAGTAGTGAAGAATTAAGTATATTTAAGACTAAAATTGGTATTTTTGTTAAAAGTGTTGACCTAAGCCCATAAAGTGGGCTATAAAGAAGATGTAGTGGATAGATGTGGATAAATGTGGGAAAACTTAAAAAAACTGTGCATAACTAAACATGTTAATAGGACAATATCAACACACAATTGACAGCAAAAAACGCTTGGCGCTTCCTGTTAAATTTAGGGGAGAGCTTGGAGAAAAAGTGATAGTTACGAAAGGAGTTGAAAACTGCCTTGTTGTTTACACAGAAAAAGAATTCAGAGTTGTTTCAGAAAAAATAAGCAACTTAACAATCAGCCAATCAGAAGCAAGGAGTTTTACGAGAACAATGCTGGCCTCTGCAATGGAAATTAATTTGGATAAACTTGGAAGGATTTTAGTGCCTGATTATTTAAAAGAATATGCCGGGCTGAAAAAAGACGTTATTATTTGTGGACTATCCAACAGGGTTGAAATTTGGGATTTTGAGGAGTGGCAGAAATACACAAAAGAAGCTGAAAAAGGAGTTGGAGAAATAGTTTCAAAACTCGGTTCGCTTGGCATTTAAAAAAAGAAGCATGGAAAACATCCACACCCCGGTCCTAAAAGAAAAAGTTTTAGAATATTTGAGCCCGTCTGATAATAAAAATTTTATTGATTGTACAATGGGCGAGGGAGGGCACACAAAATTGATATTAGACCAAAGTGCGCCTTCGGGAAAAGTTTTGGGAATTGATTGGGACCCTGCGCAGATAGAAAGCGGTAAATGGCTAATGGCAGATTATAAAGACAGGCTAATTTTGGAAAATAGTTCATATGTGAATTTAAAAGAAATAGTTGAGAGAATAGGATTTGGGCCAATAGACGGGGTTTTGCTTGATTTGGGAATGTCTTCTGTACATTTAGATAAATCCCATAAAGGTTTTTCTTTCCAGCTTGACCAAGGTTTGGACATGAGATATGACGACAGGTTTAACTTTTTGACAGCTGAAAAAATTTTAAACGAATGGAAAACAGAGGATATAGAAAAAATAATTAAAGAATACGGAGAAGAAAAATTTGCAAGAAAAATTGCAGAGAAAATAACAGAGGAAAGGAAAAAAGGAAGAATTAAAAGCACACTTCAATTAACAGGAATAATAAAAGAGGCAATTCCTAAAAAATTACAGAACGGAAAAATTCATTGTGCGACAAGAACATTTCAGGCCTTGAGGATAGCTGTAAACCATGAACTTGAAAATTTGGGAAAAGTTCTGCCTCAAATAATTTCTATCTTGCCACAGGGAGGAAAAATAGTTGCAATATCTTTCCATTCTTTGGAGGACAGGATTGTTAAAAATTTTTTTAACCAAGAGTCAAAAGAAAAAATAATAAAAATATTAACCAAAAAGCCCGTAATTGCAAGCCAGAATGAAATCAGAAAAAATCCAAGGGCAAGGTCTGCAAAGCTGAGGGCGGCAATAAAATTATAAAAATAAAAACAAAAAAAATGACAACAATAGCATTGGTCCGTTACATAACTAAAAATATGCGCGACAGCTCTAAATCCCTCGGATGCTTTTCTGAAAATTGGGATAAGGTTTGCTTTGCCGGATTTATCTTGTGTTCTTTGCTGTTGTTTTTCTATATATATCAAATCAACATTTTAACGTCAGGGACATATTCAATTTCAAAAAGTAAATCATCAATAGAAGAAATTTCAAAAGAAAACAAAAAACTGGAAGTTCTTTTCGCTGAAAACAATTATCTTGAGAAAATCTTGTCCAGAATAGAAGATTCTGAATTTCAAAAAACAGTTTCAATAAAATATATTCAGATTCTGGATAATTCCTTGGCAAACGCCAAATAATTCCAAAACATAAAAATAATCGGAAAATGGAAAAGAAAAATATCGGGAACTGGCAGGCTAAAATAATTTTATTTTTTATTTTGGCATTTGGAGCAGGCATTATCGGCCGCTTGTTTTATTTACAGGTGGTAAAACACAAGCTTTATCAGGCGCAGGCTTTAGGCCAGCAGGTAGGGCTTACCAGCATAATGGGCCAAAGGGGGCAAATTTACTGCGGCAACAGCCAGCGAACCAAAGGAAGTTTGTCAGATGACTTTAAAAGCCTGGCAATAAACAAGGACGAATGGACAATATCAGCCTTTATAGATGAAATAGAAGATATAGATGTTTTCTCTCAAGCATTAAGCCAAAGCCTTGGTATTGAAAAAGACAGTATTATTTCATTGCTCAACGGCCAGAGTTCTTATGTTGTAATAAAAAAAGACGCATCGCAAGAGGAACTGGAGAAAATAAAAGAGCTTGGGCTGGTAGGCTTGCAATGGGAGCTTAATCATAAGAGATATTATCCGCAAGGTAAATTGGCGTCAAATATTCTGGGATTTTTTGGGGGAGAAAATACAGGGCAATACGGAATAGAGGGCCATTATGAAGATATTTTAAAGGGAAAAGACGGCATAAGGGAAGAGAAAAAAGGGTTGGAACTTATTTTTTCTCAAGATGACGAAATATCGCTTGATGGTTCTGATATCTATCTTACAATTGATTACAATATACAATTTAAAGCAGAATCTTTGTTGGCTGAGGCAAAGGAAAAGTTTGATATTGATAGCGGCCAGATAATTATAATAAAGCCCGACACCGGAAAAATTTTAGCAATGGCAGATTTTCCTTTTTTTGATTTGAACGAATATTCAAAAGTAGAGGATATGGATGTTTTTCAAAATGACTCAATCCAGAAGCTTTTTGAACCAGGGTCCATAATGAAGCCCTTTACAATGGCAATAGCAATAAATGAGGGCAGAATAACTCCCGAAACTGTCTATATTGATACAGGAACCGTGTCTTTTGACAAAGACACAATACACAATTTTGACAATAAAGTTTATGGAGGGCAGACAATGACTCAAGTGCTGGAAAACTCAATTAATACGGGCGCTGTTTTTGCAGAAGAACAGGTTTCGCACGATACATATTTAAAATATATTAAAAATTTTGGCTTTACTGAAAAAACAGGGATTGATTTGCAAGGTGAAATTTATTCCCGCAATGACGGGCTTATGAACAATGCGCCTGATATAAATTTTGCCACATCTTCTTTTGGCCAGGGAGTTGAACTTACTCCCATACAGATTGTCAGCGCTTTTTGCGCAATAGCCAATGGCGGTAAAACCGTAAAGCCGTATATAGTTGAAAAAACATTTTCGGGTATGGAAGAAAAAACAGTTAAGCAGGGGACATCTCAGCAGGTTATATCAAAAGAAACATCATCTAAATTGACCTCAATGCTGGTTAGTGTTGTTGATAATGGATTTAATAAAGCTGCAAAAATACCGGGCTATTATTTTGCCGGAAAAACCGGAACAGCTCAAGTTGCGCTAAAGAATAAAAAAGGATATGAAAAAGACAAAACAATTCAAAGCTTCATAGGATTTGGGCCGGCATATAATCCGCAATTTTTGGCATTGATAAAACTGGACAATCCAAAAGTTTCAACATCATCTTTGTCTGCTGTACCAATATTTAAGGATTTGGCAAAGTATATGATTAATTACTGGCAAATTCCGCCAGACTACGAATAATACGAAAACCCCAAGTTCCAAATCCCAAATCCCAACAAAATCCCAATAACTAAATCCCAAAAACGGTTTTGGTCATTGGTCATTGGGGTTTGGGATTTTTAAGTGTGCTCCTAACCGGAGTTGAACCGGTGTTACGCCCGTGAGAGGGGCGTGTCCTGGGCCACTAGACGATAGGAGCGTAATATTATTTTAGCACGAAAAAATATTTTTGTCGATTTTGTATTAATCTCAATTAGTAAATTTGCAAAATAAAACCTCTTTGTTTCTTTAGTTATTCACATGCGAAAAGCTTTAAATTAAGGTAAAATATAAGAATAATTATTTTTTATGCAATTGGCTGATTTTTTTAAAAAATATGTATATCCTGTTGCGGTTATTTCAGGAAGCATAATTGGAGTTGGATTTTTTTCCTTGCCGTATATCGCCTTAAAATCCGGGACCTGGGTAATGTTGGTATACTTTTTTGTTTTAACGGGCGTTGTTTTAACAATTCATCTTATTTTTGCAAAAATAAGTCTGAAAACCCCGGACTTTAAAAGATTCCCCGGATTTGTAAAATATTATTTTGGAAAATACGCGCAGGCGCTTTCTTTATTCTCTACAATTTTAGGATATTACGGAGTACTTTTAATTTATCTGATAGTTGGGTCAGAATTTTTGGCAAATATATTGCAACCTTATTTTGGGGGAAGCAGTACCCTTTACGCAATTCTTTATTTTTTATTTGTAAGTTGTGTTATATGGCTTGGAATCAGGGCAGTGTCAAAAATTGAGCTATTGGTTTTATCAATATTGTTTTTGTCTGTTATTTTTATCTTTGCAAAAGGATTTTTGCAGTCCAGATTTTTAAATGTTTTCTTATTTAGTCCGGATTTTTCTTCAAGTAGCTTTGGTTTTAAGTCTGTTTCAAATCTTTTTTTGCCTTATGGAGCAATATTGTTTTCTTTATGGGGAGTTGGGTTAATTCCCGAAGCAGAAGAAATGCAAAGCAATGACAAAAGATTTATAAAAAAAATAGTTTTGGCGGCAACGCTAATTCCTGCAATTTTTTATGTTTTTTTTACATTTTTAATTTTGTCAATAACAGGCCCGCAAACAACGGAATTCGCTTTAACCGGATTAAGAGATTTCTTGGGAGAAAATCTTTCTTTAATTGTTTTTTTCATAGGAATGTCGTCTACAATTACTGCCTGCATTGCCCAGGGGCTGACATTAAAGAAAGTTTTTGCATATGACTTAAAAATTAAAAATTGGCAGGCGTTTGTCATGACGTGTTCTGTGCCAATGATTTTATATCTGCTTGGACTTAAATCATTTATCGGATTGATATCATTTATTGGAGGGGTTTTGTTGGGAATTGATGGTATTTTTATTTTGCTGATGTATAAAAAAATCGGCGGGAAAAAAAATATTATTTATCCATTGTCTTTTGTCTTTTTATTGGGAATTGTTTATCAAATCTTTTATTTTTTTATATAAAACTTTGATTTATCTATGGTTTTTCAAATAACAATCTTTATAATATCAATATTTGTCCTATCGTGGTTAAGTTCAAGGCTTGTTGCGGCGCTTGTGCAAGTAGCTAAGTATTTAAGATGGAGGGAGTTTATAATAGCTTTTTTTGTGATGGCTTTTGCCGCCTCCTTGCCAAATTTATTCGTTGACATAAATGCCGCTATGCAGGGAATGCCCGAAGTGGCTTTTGGGGACATTGTTGGAGGAAATTTGGTTGACCTAACAGTTGTTATGGCAATAGCTGTCTTTTTTGGCAGAAAGCCGTTGTCAGCTGAAAGCGAAATGGTGCAGAAATCAGCAATATTCACAGCAATTATCGCTGTTTTGCCTTTATTGCTTGTTTTTGATAAAAGTTTGGATAGGGGAGACGGAATAATTTTACTGCTGGCATTTTTTATTTATAGCCTATGGCTTTTTTCGAAAGAAGAGAGGTTTAAAAAAATTTATAAGGGGAAAACCCAAAAATTAGCCAAAGGATTTTTTAGCTTTTTAAAAGACCTGGTAAAAATAATTGTTTTTTTAGTATTACTTTTAGTGTCTTCTTTTATAGTTGTAAGTTCGGCTCAATTTTTTTCAGAACAACTTGGCATGTCTCTTTCTCTGGTGGGAGTTTTGATAATTGGCCTGGGAAATTGTTTTCCTGAAATTTATTTTTCAATAATATCGGCCAAAAAATCAGAGAATTGGATGATATTGGGGGATTTAATGGGAGCTGTTATAGTTTCAGCCACTCTTGTTTTGGGAATAATAGCTTTAATTTTTCCTTTCCAAATCAAGGATTTTTCCCCGTTTCTGATAGCAAGGATGTTTTTGATAATAGCTTCAATTATATTTGTGATTGCCATTAAGACCAACAGAAAAATAACAAAAAAAGAGGGAATTGTTTTATTCTTTGTATATATTATGTTTTTAGCATCAGAGCTGTTAAAATCATTTTTTTAAACCAATTAAAAACAAAATGGATATCATAACTTTATTATTGGTAATAATTATGGCGGGAATTCTAGTCTTGATTTTTTTGATGTTTAAAAAAACAGGTGCGCGAGAGGAAAAGAAAGATGACAGCTCTTTACTTATGCTTCAACAGCAGATAAACCAGATTTCTCAGGTTTTAGATTCAAAAATGTCTGAATCAAACAAAAACATACAGGAGCAGTTCAGGCATTCTTCTGATATTATAAGAAATGTGACTGAAAAATTAACACAGCTTGACCAGACAAATAAGCAGGTGGTTGGGTTTGCGGACCAATTAAAGTCTTTGCAAGATATTTTGAAAAATCCAAAACAGAGGGGAATTTTGGGAGAGTATTATCTGGAAACTGTTTTAAAAAACGTTCTGCCCCCAAATTCCTACCAGATGCAATACGGATTTTCTGACGGCCAGATTGTTGATGCGGTTGTTTTTGTTGACAGCGCAGACAATAAATCGGGCAAAAAAATAATCCCGATAGACTCAAAATTTTCGCTGGAAAATTACAACAGGATGATACAGACAAGCGATTTTACTGAAAAAAAGAGGCTTGAGTCTGCGTTTGTGGGAGACTTGAAACTAAGGATTGATGAAACTTCAAAATATGTCAGGCCGGAAGAAAAAACAATGGATTTTGCTTTTATGTTTATTCCCTCAGAGGCTGTCTATTATGACCTCCTTATAAACAAAGTGGGCACAATTACGGAAGATACAAATAACCTGATTTATTATGCGGGGAAGAAAAAAGTGATAGTTGTTTCACCAACATCATTTTTGGCATATTTGCAGACTGTTTTGCAGGGGTTGAGAAACCAAAAAATTTCAGAGCAGGCCCATCAGATCATCAAGGAAGTTGAAAGGCTTGGTAAACATTTATTTACTTATTCAGAGTATATGAAAAGACTGGGTCAGCACTTAGACACAACAGTTTCAAGCTACAATAAAGCAGGCAAAGAGCTGGAGAAAATAGACAAGGATGTGGTTAAATTAACCGCCGGAGAAAAGAAAATAGAAATTGGCGAGGTCGCAGGACCCATGCTTGACGATTAAGCGATTATTTGCTAAACTTTAATTATTATAACAATAGGCAAAAACATGATTGCAATAATTAAAACCGGAGGGAAACAATACCTTGTTAAGCCCGGAACAAAAATAAAGGTGGAAAAATTAGACAAAAAAGAAGGGGAAGAAATTTCCTTTGATGTTTTGTTGGCAGCCGATGAATCTTCAGAAAAAGGTCAGGTTGAAATTGGAAAGCCCGTTGCAACAAACGCCAAAGTGCAGGCAAAAATTTTAAGGCATGGAAAAGCCAAAAAAGTAATTGTTTTTAAATATAAGTCAAAGAAAAGATACAGCAAAAAAATCGGGCACAGACAGCCATACACAGAGCTAGAGATAACAGCAATCAAGGCATAATTTAACAAGTATTGTAATACGTATTAAAATAAAGATGTAAAACCGCAGGAAAAATCCTGCTGTTTTTTTGCTCAAACTAATCCTTGCGAGGTCTGACCTCGCAAGGATTAAGGATTCTGAGTAAGGAATCATTGACAAAGTTTTTTAAAGGCGTAGAATTGATAAAAATGTGGCTCTTTTCAAATTTAGTTAACCCCTGACAGGAGACTGGTTTATGGATTCGCAAGAAGTGAAATTTGACGGCTGGCCACACATTATTGACACGCGCCAATTCAAGCGCCCTTGGTTGGAAAATGTTCTTTTCCCGCTGGCTTACAAAATGGAAAAAATACCTCAGGCGTTGCGCAAGAGATTGCTAAAAGACAAAGAAATGATATCTTTGTTTTTTGGAGAAAGCTTGCGCACAAGAGCATCCTTTGGAATACCAATCCAAAGGATGGGAGGACGTGTTTCGTTTGATTCAACAGATGTCAGAAAACTTTCATCAATGGCAAAAGGCGAATCTTGGGAAGACACAATAGCCGTGCTTAATGAATATGGAGGAGATGTTATTGTTGTTAGACACGACGAAGAGGGAGGGGCGGCAGCGGCGGCAAGAGTTTCAGATATTCCAATCATTAACGCAGGCGACGGCCCTGGCCAGCACCCCACGCAGGCTTGTTTGGATGCGTATACCATTAAAAGGCACAAACCGTCTATTGACGGAAACAAGATTGCCATAATGGGGGGGCTTGAAGGAAACAGGGCGGCTTGTTCTTTGGCTTATTTGGGGGGACAATACAACGTTGAGATTTGCTTTGTTTCTCCAAGAGATAAACGGATAAAAAGTGGTATAAAAGAGTACTTGACCGAACAAGGAGTTAAATGGCAGGAGACGATGGACATAAGAGAGGTAGCTCGCGAGATAGATGTTTTCTACCAAACAAGAACACAGACAAATCTTGGAACAGCGACATGGGACAGAAGGTCCCAAGGATACACCGTGATAGATAGGCAGATTCTTGATATGGCAAAACAAGATTCAATCATAATGCATCCGTTACCCTGCACAGATGAAATTGTAAGAGGAGAAGTTGATAGCGACCCAAGGGCAGTTTATCTTAAGAGCAGGGAGGATAAAATTTCCCAAGTAAAGTGTGGCCTTTATATAAGAATGGCCTTGCTGCTAATTGTTATTTCTCCCGAAAAGTGTTGCGAGTTACTCGCAGTCTAAAAAAACGGGAGGTGGAAGACCCAAAGGGGGAATTGGGTCTTTTTATTTTTTATGTAAAAATAATTTGATGAATTCAGAAAATATGGAAAAAGAAATTAGCTGGCTTTTGAAAGAAAAATATAATGGAAAGCCAACAAAACAATTTTATAAAGACGCAAAAAGAATTAAAAATGGAGAACCCATAGATTATGTAATAGGTTTTTCGGAGTTTTTGGGATGCAAAATTGATCTGTCAAAAAATCCGCTGATTCCAAGAAAAGAAACAGAATACTGGACAGCTTATGCGGCAGGAGACATAAAAAAAAGAACAGACAACTCTCCGGAAGTTTTACGCATTTTGGATATTTTTGCAGGTTCTGGTTGTATAGGAATTGCAATACAAGCCAATGTGCCTAATTTATTGTGCGACTTTGCTGAAAAAGACGCAAAATTGATAAAACAAATAAAAATAAATTTAAAAAACAATTTTATAAAAGTTCCCAAATGCAAGGTAATCCAGTCTGATATTTTTTCAAAAGTAAAAGGAAAGTATGACTATATCTTAGCAAATCCTCCGTATATTCCTGCCAAGAATAAAAGCAAGATTCAAAAATCAGTTTTAAAATACGAGCCAAAGCAAGCTCTTTTTGGCGGAGAAGACGGATTTAAATATATAGATAAATTTTTAAAGCAAGCAAAAAAATATCTTAAAGAATGCGGAAGGATATATATGGAGTTTGATTCTGAACAAAAAAACAAAATAGAAAAATTGCTTTTAAAATATAAATATAAAAAATGGTGGTTTGCAAAAGACCAATATAACAGATGGAGGTGGGTGGTTGCCGAAGCTTAACAAAAAAGCCCTGATTGTCAGGGATTTTTTGTTAAGGGTTACTGTCTCCTTTTTTCCATTTATTGTTTTTTAATATGGGAGCGTAAATATCAGTATCGGGATTTATAGCTAATTGATTTTTATTTTTTTTCTTGTCTGTCCAAAATTCAATGTTTCTGGCATCTTTAATCACCGCAATTGGAGTTTGTTCTGCACCTTCTCCCATTGCATAGACTGCGGCTGCTGCCAGGGAGTCAACAATATTTGTTTGCGACATTTTTAACTCTCTTCCAAAAATATCCTTTGTTCCCCTGTAGTCTCTCAGGGGATTAAACCCGTAATATGCAATTCCAATTCCCATTATCCCCGTTCTTAAGGGGGTTGTGTGGCTGTCTGAAATTATAACGCCAAAACTTTCTAACTTATGCTCTTTTTTTAAAAATTCATAAATTTTTTTTGCGGATAAAAATGGATTTTTAGGCCACAGAATATAATATCCGTTTGCGTTGCTTTCATCTATCCCCGCTGACGGAATTAAAATATTATTTTTTATAGTCAATATGACATATTTTCCTGGGACATCATTCCTGTCAATAAAAAAGTCCGCCTCTTTTTTTATCAGACCGTCTTTATCTGTTATTTCAGAAATTTTTATGCACCTGCCCTCCCAAATGGAAACTATTTTTGATGTTACGACAATTATTGATTTTTCTTTTAAACCCAAAAGGCTTTCCTTGCATACGGAAAGCAAATTATCCCTTGGAGGGATAAGAGCCCTTGTTTTTATTGTTTTTATTATCATGCAAACAACTTAAAAAAGTTTAGGGAGATTAGGTAATTTGGGTTTACCATGGGTTTTAAAAAGGAAGCTATCTTAAAGCCTGTAATTTTGTCTAATATGGTATTCATTATCATGTAGCTTAGCCATATGCCAATTGTAAATATGCCGCGTTCAATAAAAACAACTGGAATCAATGACATCCATATCGCGGGAGTTAAGCCAAAAGAATAAAGAAAAATTACAGAACCTGTTGCATGGGCGGCAAATGTTGCTCCCAGGCTGTTTAAAATAAGTCTCTTTTTCCCAAAAGTTGCAAAAAATGGAATCAGCCAAATCAAAGGATACATCCAAGCTTGCCGGCCAATTGGATTTAGTAAAAACAAAACTATGCAAACGGGGAATATTGCGGCTGTTTTTTTGCTTTTAAGGCCAAAATAAATTGCCGCCAGAATTGCAGGAAAAAACCTTATAATTGTGAGAAAATCTAAATTTTGATGCAAGATGATTATATTCAAAGTTCTCACAAAAAATACGGAAATGGCTCCAAAAACAGGCCCTAAGAACATTCCCCCAACAGGCCCTATTAGTTCAAATAACGTAAAATTCTGGCCTGAGCCCGCAATTCTATTAATTGAAATTTGGAATGCAGCCAGCCCCAGCACGGTATAGATTATTAAGAAAAATATTTTTCTTTTCATAATTTTGATATATTTATAAATAGTTGTTTTAATATAGCAGGCCGCAGTATGCAAATCAAGCCCGATATCTAAATTTATGTAAGGGGTTTATTTGATTGTAAAGTATTATCATGTTATTTAGAAATAAATAGAGTTTTTGTTCTTTTGCAACTAAGGAGCAATAAAATGCGCCCGGATAATCCAACAGATTCCAGCCAGATTGTTTCAGTCCCAACACCAAGAGAATATATTGAGGCAGGTAATAAAATTATGAGGCAGGAAGCTAAAGCGAGAAAGCGGAAGAAAAGAAAAATAAGAACTTTTTTCCGTTGGTTAGTTATCAAAGTTAAGGCTGTTTTAAACAGCTGACAGAAAAATACGCTCCCCTCAAGTCCATAAGGGAGCTTTTTTTTGCTGTTTACTATTTTGATATTTGTGATAAAATTAGATAATTTGATGAAACAAATCCAGTTGTCTTCAAATTCTTTAAACTTGTTTTTGGAATGTCCTCTTTGTTTTTGGCTGGAAAAGAATGCCGGGATTAAAAGGCCATTGGCTTATCCTTATGAATTTAACAAGAAAATGGATGAGCTTTTAAGAGAAGAATTTGACCTTTACAGGAAAAAAAATTTAGAACACCCCCTGTTTAAGGAAAATAATATAAATGCAAAGCTTTTTAAAAATCAAAAATTGCTTAATCAATGGAGAAGTAATTTAGCGGGTATAAGATATTTTGACGAAGATTTGGGGGCAACTCTTTTTGGGGCAGTTGACGATGTTTTAGAATTTGATAAAGGCAGAATAGCCCCTTTGGATTATAAGTCAACGGGGATGAATGTTGCCAAAATTTATGACAGGTTTCAGTTGCAAATGGATGTTTACACATTTTTAATGGAGAAAAACGGATATAAAACAACAAACAAGGGGTATCTTGCGTTTTACATAGTTGATAAGAGCAGGGGATTTATTGACAGGTTGCCGTTTAGGAAAGAGGTGGCGGAAATAGACACAAATCCGTCGGATGTTTATGAAATTTTTAAAGAAGGCGTTATTGCTTTAAAAAATCCAATGCCAAATCATCATAGTAAGGATTGTCAGTTTGGAAAATGGTCTGAGGCTGTTAAAAATATTTAATTTTATTATTTAAATAATTTATATATAATTGAAAGGCAAAACATATGAAAATCGGAAAAATAAAAATTTCTAAAAAATGGCTTTTTGTGATAATAATCATTATTATCATTGTTGGCTACTATGCAGTAAAACAGGTTTTTAAAGATCCTACAGATGGTTATCTGACTGAAAAAATAGAAAGAGGGCAGGTTATCCAGGAAGTTTCAGAAACAGGGAGCGTAAAGGCAACCGAAGAATTAAGTTTGAGTTTTAAAGCTGTTGGTAAAATAGCAAGAATAAATACTATTGTGGGAGAAAATGTGAAAAGGGGGGATATTTTGGCTGAGTTAGATTCTGGCCAGATTTCAGCGCAGGTGTTGTCGGCTAAAGCCGCCCTGCAATCAGCTGAGAGTGAATATAAAAAATTGATAAACGGCTCCACTCCAGAATACATTAAAACATACCAGGATGCAGTAGAATTAGCCGCTAATAATTTGAAATCAAAATACGAAGATGCTTTGAATACATTAGATGATTCGTATAATAAAATTTATAATGCCTATAACGCGGTAAATTCTGTCCATTACAGTTATTTTTCTTCGGGAGACCAGCAAAGCATAAAAGTTCAGGACAGTAAGAACGATTTAAACGAGAATATGTCTGATATAAAAATTTATTTAGACAAAGCAAAAAGCAGCAAATCTGAACAGGATATTGACTCGGCGCTTTCCCATATGCTAACAGTCCTTGATAATGTTTTCAATGATTTAAAAATTGTCAGGGAAATGTGTGACCAGGGAATATATTATGCAGATGTTTCTTCAACAGACAAAACTTCACTGGATACGCAAAAAACGAATATAAATACCGCCCTTGATAATATTACAACTTCGCAGCAAAATATTTCTTCTTATAGAATCAGTTTGCAGACGGCCAATAATAATTTAACTTATATGACAGCAACTCCCAGGCAGGAAGACATTGATATTTACAGCCTAGCGGTTGAAAAGGCAAGAGCTAACCTTGAAATGTATCAGAGCCAAATAGGCGACAATTATATTTACAGTCCCATAGACGGAAAAGTCACTGCAATAAATGCCAAAAAAGGGGAGACTGTAAATTCAAATTCAACAATCAACCTGCTTTCTTCAGAGCCTTTTCAAATCAAGGTGGATATTTATGAGCAGGATATAATAAATGTTAAAACGGGGGATTCTGTGAAGATAGAGTTAGTGGCTTTTCCAAAAGATGTTTTTGAAGGTAAGGTTTTATCAATAGATCCGGCAGAAAAAATAATTGATAATGTTGTTTATTATCAAGTAACAATTGATTTTCCAAAACAGCCTGATGGCATAAGATCTGGAATGACAGCTGATATAGTCATAGAAACCAATAAAAAAGAAGATGTTCTAAGAGTCTCTAAAAACGCGGTGGAGTTAATCGGGGGAAAAGAGTTAGTCCAAGTGCTTGTAAATAAAAAAATACAAGAAAAAGAAATTATAACGGGCCTTGAGGGGACTGATTATTTTGAAGTTGCCTCGGGATTAAGCGAAGGAGATGAAATTATCTTAAGCCAAAATTAAAAATATGCCAGAGGCAGTTTTAAAATTAGAAAATGTCTGGAAAAAGTATAAACTGGCAGGTGACGGATATCTTCCTATTTTGAAAGGAGTAAGCCTGGAAATAATGCCGGGTTCTTTTGTGACCATAATGGGGCCTTCTGGCTCAGGAAAATCAACGCTGATGTATTTGCTGGGGTTATTAGATATGCCCACTGAAGGAAAAATATTTTTGTCAGGCAAAGATGTTTCAGATTTTTCCGAAGATAGTTTGGCACAAATTCGCGGTAAAAAAATTGGCTTTATTTTTCAGCAATTCAACTTGTTGCAGAATTTAACTGCATTGGAAAATGTGATGCTGCCAATGGTTTTTCAGGGAATTCCGGAAGCCGAAAGAAAGCAAAAAGCTCAGGCACTTTTAGATTCTGTTGGTCTAAGTAAAAGGTCAAGCCACAAGCCAATGGAAATGTCGGGTGGAGAACAGCAAAGAATAGCGATTGCAAGGTCTTTGGTGAATGACCCTGAAATTTTGATTGCAGACGAACCAACAGGAAACCTGGACTCTTCAACGGGAAAAAACGTAATGGAAGTTTTGACAAAACTGCACAAAGAGCAGAAAAAAACAATTGTGATTGTAACCCATGACCCGAATATTGCCCACTACAGCCAGACAACGATTCATATACAGGATGGAAATGTAGTTTCAAATCATTTTCAAGATAAGGAAGTTTTATGGTCTGAAGAGGATAATCAGTCTGTAAAATCATAGAAATTAATTATATGGCAATTTTTGACGCAACAAAAATTTTTAACACATTCAAGGAATATTCCAAAATAGCTGTCAAAAGCCTTGTAACAAGAAAGGTTCGTTCTTGGCTTACAATATTGGGAATTGTAATCGGAGTTTTTTTAATTGTTTCACTTTTATCATTGAGCCAAGGGTTAAAAAATGCTGTTTTGGACCAGTTAAATATGATGGGAAAAGATTTGATTACTATTATGGCAGGGGATATGACTGATATGGCGTCTATGATGGCAGGACAAAAACTAAGCGAAGAAGATTTGGATATTATAAAAAAAACAAGAGGTGTTAAAAATGTGGTTGAGATGGATTACACTTCAATTGTTATGAGATATAAAGACTTGAAGAAGACAGCTTTGGTATACGGGGTTGATTGGAAAAATGATTCTGATGTAATCAAAAGTGATATTGGTTGGTCAATCGCGCAGGGAAGATGGCCGTATTCCCGCAAAAACGAGATAATACTTGGAAGCATTGTGGCAACCGAAACTTTTCCCGGAATAAAAGTGGGAAACGAAATAGTGATAAAGGGAAGAAAATTTACGGTTGTAGGAATTTTAAATTCTGTGGGCTCAAAACAGGATGACTCAATGGTTGGCATTGATTTGAATATTTTTAGGACGGTTACAGGAGAAAGGACAGGAGCCAGGATGGCAATGGCAAAAATAGACCCGGAATATACGCCGGATTTTGTGGCAAAAGAATTGAAAAGCAATCTTAATGAAAACAGAAAACGCCAGATAGGCCAGAAAGAAACGGATTCTTCTTATACCGTTTTAACATCCGAAACTTTAGCAAGCATTGTTGGGAATGTGATGGGGCTTATACAGGCCGTTATTATTGGCTTTGCATCAATTGCAATAGTTGTGGGCGGAATTGGAATTATGAATACAATGTATACCTCTGTCAGGGAAAGAACAAAAGAAATAGGAATTATGAAAGCAATAGGGGCAAAAAATAAAACAATAACAACTATATTTTTGATTGAATCCGGAATTTTTGGAATGCTGGGAGGAATAGGGGGAACTTTAATGGGCCTGTTTTTTGCAAAAGGGATTGAGATATATTTTCAAATTCATCCAATGTTTTATTTAAAGGCTAAAATTGGTCCGGGACTGATTTTATTCTCTTTGGCTTTTTCTTTTTTAGTTGGATGCGTTTCCGGTTATTTCCCGTCAAAATCAGCTTCCAAGCTAAGGCCGGTTGACGCTTTGAGGTATGAGTAAAGATAATGTATAATAAATAATAACGAATAAAAAAATCAATCTGCTTATGTTTAAAAATATAAACAAATCATCGGGACAAATTTCAAGACTGCTTTTGATACTTTCTATTGTTGTTTTCGTAGCCGCAATTATTGTTTATCTTATTATGAGAATGGCGGAAGCTCCATCAAAGCCTACGGGTCCGGAAGAAACAGTCGCGATGCCTGTATATGAGCAGACCTTGTCTGACATAAAGTTTATTTTTCAAGGAGCGATAAACCACGGAGATACATTATATGCATCAAATATTAAAAGCGATACCCATAGAAGCTATAAAACCAATTTGACAACAAAAGAAAATTTTATAGAAATAAAAATCGGGGCCCAGAATATGGGAAAACTGAATACAAAGGACAATGCGTGGGACATTGAAAATATTATTGATTCAGAGGGCAGGGAATTTGTGCCTTTGGATGACTATTCCATTGACCCATGGTTGCCCGAAGATGATTTGTGCGGAATTTTGCTAAAGCCTGCATTTGACCCAACTCCGTGCGTAAAAATATATGAAGTTTCAAAAAAATCAACAGGATTAAAGGTAAGGGTAACCACAAAAATAAATAACAAAGAAGAATCAGCTTTGATTGATTTAATAGTAACTCAATAATTGCAAAGCAATTTTTATAATATTATGCCAGAAGAAAATTTTGAAAAGCAAATAAAAATTCCGGAAAAAACGTTTCAAAATCCCGAAGGCCCGCTTGAAGGCAAAAAAGAATACGGAATTTCAAGCGAAAGGGGATTGCCAGAACAAGAAAGAATTGTTGCCGAAAAGATAAGGCAGGAATTGAAAATGATGGAAACAGATGAGAAATTAAATGAAGAGGCAAAAGCAAAAGCCTCAAAAATAGAATTCTTGGGAGAAAAAGAAAAAATTGACCATCTTTTAAAAATTGCCAGGGAAAAAGGCGTAGTTTTTGCAATAAAGACAGCAAAGGAAACAAACGATTCTTATCTTCTGGACTTGTTTCACGATATTTTGGCAAAAGAAGGATATTACCAGAAATTTGTAAAATAGATTTCTGTAATTTTAAATTTATAAAGTATTATGGAAATAATCATCGCGGGATTTATTTTAGCTTTTTTCTTAATTGTCGCGGCATTTTTTGTTTCCTTAAGATACGAGGCAAGAGAGAAATCCTCTGTTTTTTCCGGCCTGGACAAGGTTTTGTTTTTGGTAACGATGCCTGATAACTTTAACAAAAAAGACGGGTCAAAAGATAAAGATGAAAAAAATCTGATTTCCCAAATGGAGCAGGTTTTTTCTAATTTTTTATATCTAAGAAAACCAAAGCTCTTTCAGGACCCTCCTTGTGTTGCTTTTGAGGTTGCTTCACAGATAGGGGGTTCTGACATTTCTTTTTATGTTGCGGTTCCAAAATATCTGGAAACTGTTTTTGAAAAATATGTTCAGGGAATTTATTCTGACGCTTTGGTAGAAAAAATTCCGCAGGACTATACTATTTTTGAGCCCCAGGGGGCAGTTGCGGGAGCTTATTTAAAACTTTTTACAAATCCTCTTCTGCCAATAAGCACATACCAAATTTTGGAAAAAGACCCCTTGGCCTTGATAACAAATAATTTAAGCAAAATAACAGCTAATGAAGGAGCCGCTGTGCAGGTTGTAATAAGGCCCCTGACAAGCTTTAATTTTAGAAAAAAAGGGGAGAGGGCGCTCAAAAAAATCAGGGAGGGAAAATCAGTCAAGGATGCGGTTTATCAGGCATCAAGTTCCGGTGTATTGGAAGTTATCAGCGAAATGTTTGAATCGCCCCAAAATAGCAAAGAAAAGGATTCAAATCAGCAGGGTTTTTCAAAAAATCAAAGTTTTGACCAAAAGCCATATGATGCTATACAAGGGAAAATACAGAAAAAGCCCTTTGAAACAAATATAAGGATATTGGCATCCGCGCAATCAGAAAACAGGGCAAGGGAAATTCTCAATCAGCTTATTTCTTCTTTTGGGCAGTTTTCAATGTCCTCTGTCAACAGCCTGGAACCAAAAGAAGTTTTTAAAAAAGAGCTGAAAAAATTAGTTTATGATTTCAGCTTCAGAAATTTTAATGTAAAGCAGACAAATATATTAAATTTAGAAGAGCTTGCTTCTGTTTATCATTTCCCAAATCATTTTATAGAAACTCCGTACATAAAATCAGTAAAGTCTGTAGCTTCCGCTCCTCCTGCCGATTTGCCGGAATCAGGGGTTAATTTAATAGGCAAGGTTTTATTCAGGGGAGAAGAAAAAGATGTTTATTTTGCCAATAATGAAGACAGAAGAAGGCATTTTTATATTGTAGGGCAAACAGGAACAGGAAAAACTTCTTTAATAAGAGATATGATAAGGCAGGACATTGAAAGTGGCCAAGGTGTTGCTGTTATAGACCCGCATGGAGACTTAGTAGAAGACACTTTGGCAAATATTCCAAAATCCAGGGTGGAAGATGTTGTTTTATTTGAGCCGTTTGACACAGAGAGGCCCTGCGGGCTTAATATGCTAGAATATGACTCACCGGGGCAAAAAGATTTTGCAGTGCAGGAAATGATTGCAATTTTTATGAAGCTTTTTCCGCCAGAAATCATAGGCCCTATGTTTGAGCATTATATGAGAAATGCAATGCTGGCCTTAATGGCAGACCAGAAAAACCCAGGAACTTTGGTTGAAATTCCAAAGATGTTTACAGACCCGGGTTTTTTGCAAGAAAGGATAAAAAATGTTTCAGACCCAATTGTTAAAAATTTCTGGCTAAAAGAATGGGCCCAAACAACGGGCTCTACAAGGTCAGATATGCTGGGTTACGTTGTTTCAAAACTGGGCAGATTTATTGAAAACGAAATGATGAGAAATATAATTGGACAGTCGCATTCCGGATTTGATTTAGCTGAAATAATGGATAATAAAAAAATCTTTTTGGCAAACTTGTCAAAAGGATTAACGGGAGAGGTAAACAGCTCCTTACTTGGATTGATTTTGGTTTCAAAAATGCAGATGGCCGCAATGAAACGCGCAAGGATTCCAGAGGAAGAAAGAAAAGATTTTTATTTGTATATTGACGAATTCCAAAACTTCACAACAGATTCAATTTCCACAATTTTGTCTGAAGCCAGAAAATACAGGTTAAACTTAATTATGGCCCATCAGTATATGCCCCAGTTAAAAGATGAAATTAAAGATGCTGTTTTGGGAAATGTTGGCACAATGGGAAGTTTCCGCGTTGGAGCTGAAGATGCAGAGAGTTTGGAAAAACAGTTTATGCCAGTTTTTTCAAAATTTGACCTGATTAACTTAGATAACCTGAACCTAATTGTTAAAATGATGATAAACGGAAAAACTTCCACGCCTTTCAAAATGCAGTTGCTGCCTTTTCATAAAGGAAAGCCAAATATTGTAGAGCCAATTAAAAAAATATCAAAATTAAAATACGGCAAGCCCAAGGAAACAGTTGAGTCAGAAATCAGCCAAAGGTCATTTATTGAACCCCCGTCGCCTCCGCCAGTTAATTGACAAAGGTTTCTATGAAGATATAATAGAAATATAAATAAAAAATATGTTAGACAACGAAGACATACAAAAATTAATTGATGTTTTTGCAACAAAAGAGGATATAAAAGATTTTGCCAAAAAAGACGATATCGCTGAGTTTAAAAACGAAATTTTGACTGGACAAGACGAAATATTGAAGGAATTAAAAACACTTACATAGGAGAAGATAATTGAAGATTCTCAGAGTGAAGGGCAGAAAAAGGTTTTGGAAATTCATAACAATGCTTTGAGAAAGAATCAGATTTTATCTGACCAAGAAGCGTCAGAAATTGATAAATTGCGAGTATTTTAAATTTTTAAAAAATGAATGAAGAGGGTATACAAATTAAATCAAAATCCGAGAGAGAGAGAGAGAGAGTAAATCCTCCCTCGCGGCTCAGGACAGGTAACGCCCGGAAAATTTTAATATTCTTTGCCGTAATTTTACTTGCGGCGTTTTGTTTTATCCCAAACTCCGCAAGCGCAGCTGCAATAACATCAGCTCAATCTGGAAATTGGTCATCAACATCTACTTGGACCGGCGGAGTTGTCCCGGGAGAAGGGGATACAGCAACTATCAACCATAATGTTACGGTTGATGTAAATACTACGATTGGCACATCGCCAAATGATACGACTACAAATGTATTGATAATGGGCACAGCAACACTTACAATAGACACAGATGTAACACTTACAGTAAAAGGCAATGTTTCTAAAAAAGGGGCAATACATTTAAATGCAGGTGCCTCATTTCTTTTTGATTCGTCCGCCACTGGTCAATATTATACGTTCAATGGCGCATCAGTGCAGCAAATTCGTATCTTCGGAGAGTCGAATAATAGGTGTACATTTGGTGCTGTTTCTGGCCAGCGTACAGGCAATTTTTTGGTAGGTTGGTCAACCGCTGGGAATGGTTTTCACGCAGAATATTGTGACTTTCAAAATCTTGGAAACGACGGTGGCAGTGGTTTTTCTCTTATTTTTTCATCTGATTATGGAACCATTGATAATTGTACATTTGATAATTGCAGGAGGGTCGTGTTAACAGCAACAACTGAGCCGTATGTTTTTACAAATAATACTATCACCAATCCATCAAACTACAATGGTTATTGTTTGACCTTAGGTGGAACATCTACAGTTGCTTCTGGGGCAAGGACCGTTACCGGTAATGTTTTTGTTGGAGGAAATGTAGGAGTTGACACTAAATATGATATTACATTTGAGGATAACTATGTTTATGGATCAGTATTACACACTACTGGAACATTTACATCATGGCAAAACAATTTCATTTTTGGTTGGGAAGACCTTACTCCAATAACAACATATCGCAGTATGAATCGCACATATTTAATGACAAATGGCCAAGTTAACTCACATCTTCTTAATGTAATGACTCAATACGGAGACGTAGAGATAGACCAATTTATTTTTCACACCGATAACTCCGATATATCAAGCGATGCAACAATATTCCAACCAACATGCGATGTGGCTAATGTCGCAACTATTACAAGGTCGGTTTATTTGCCAAATGTTGCCGGCACGGGAGCTGGTACTAATTTTCAATATGCCGATAGCGGAGATAACGCACGTATTGTTTATGAACATAATACGGTAATAGTATCAGATGATGGTGAATCTGGGGTGTGTGTGGGTTATTCAAATCATATGAACGCCGGTAAATTAGAGTCATTTAAATCAAATATTTTTCATACGCCGAGTGGAAAAACGCCTGGTTTTAAGGCATGGAGATCAGTTTCGTCTGCGGTGCAGGATTTGATTGACCCAACAGAGATTGATTATAACTGGGCGTCTAATCTTGCAGAGGGGACAGAGGGCAATGGATTTCAAGATGATAATAGTACTAATGATATGTTTACTGTTAATACATCAACCCTTGATATAAACGGTGGCAGTGGCGACCCTGAATTTGTTGACGAAACACGAACACTGCCGCTTTATGATACGGCTTCATGGGGCTTAGAAAACGTACAAGGAACAGCTTGGGCAGATGCAACAGCTTATGTGGTTGGCGATGTAGTTTCTGCTGCAACTGCTGGATTTTACGGAGGAGCAACAATTAATTATCGTTGTATAACCGCCCACACATCGGAGGCTGGGCATGCGACTAATGGAAAGCCCGGAGCCGTTGCAACATTTAGAACTAATTGGGAATATCAATCAGCTTATCGTTTGAGAGAAAATACCAGTAGGATTTCTAGTTTAATTGATGCAATTTTTGCCGGTTTCGCCCCCACCAACGCAGCTCTCCGAGGAACAGCTCACGACAGCGGTGATATCGGAGCCGTAGCCAACAGCAACACAGCCCCGTCAATAAGCTACACCAGCCCGGATACCTGGAACACAGGAGACATGACAATCACATACAGTCTCACTGACGCTGACGCGGACACAAACACTTTGACAGTGCAATACTCAACAGACAACTCAAACTGGTCAACAGCAACACAAGGTTCAGGAGGCGACGGAACAACCGGATTAGCCTCTTCATCCGGAGGTACGTCCCACACTTTTGTCTGGGACACAGCAACAGACCTGCCAACAACCGAAGACTCCACAGTCTACATTAAAATCACTCCGTCAGACGGCGGAGGCGGTTTGTCAGCCTACACAACAGACTCTTTTGGAGTAGACAACGTCAACCCAACAGTAAGCGCAGGAGACGACCAAACAAAAACAGCCAGTTTTACCCAAACAGCCACAGCAACAGACTCAGGCGGAATCAACGCATCAACCTACCAGTGGGCAAAGGTTTCAGGTTCTGGCACAGTAACCTTTGGAACAGCCACTGCATTAAGCACAACAATAACAGCAGACACTGACGGTACATACGTAATCAGTTTTACAGCGTCAGACAATGCTGGAAATTCAAATTCAGACACATTCACATTAACCTGGAGCAACGCCACCACCACTACCGCTGGCGGAGGCGCTCCTCCGTCGCTCTTCTTTGATGTCTCCGTGTCTCCAGGACCCAATGGAAAGATAAGCCCTTCCTGGGGTCTGATGTTTTACTCCGGAACCAGCCAAACATTCAATATCACCCCAAACTCAGGTTACCAGATAGCAGATGTCTTAGTTGACGGAGTTTCCATCGGAGCACAGCCATCCTACACATTCAGCTCCATAGATAACTCACACTCCATTTCAGCAACATTCTCAAAGATTGGAACCGAACAAACAGGAACCACCCAGCAGACAACACAAACAGAACAATCAACAAGCTCACAACAGCAAGAAAATACCCAGACAACAACCCAAGAGCAAACATCATCTCAGAAAGAAGCAGTGATTGCTCAATTAAAACAACAGCTCATAACTCTTATTACTCAAGTCATACAAATGCTTTATGAACAGATAGCTTTGATGAAGAGTTAGCGCTACGGTCAATAAATAAAATGTCGGAAAATTTCACGGCCGTGAAATTTTCCGACATTTTATTTATACTCTTACTTTTTTATTTTTATACGCGGCGGACGTATTGTTCTGTTTCTGTGTTGATTTCAAGGGTATCTCCTTCTTCAATAAATAGTGGAACCTGTATTACGGCTCCAGATTCCATTTTAGCTTCTTTTGTTCCTCCTTGGGCGGTGTTTCCTTTGATGCCCGGCGGAGTTTCTTTTACTTTTAGCTCAACTTTTATTGGAAGTTTAAAGTTTATGATTTTATCTTCATAAACAATACCAACCACAATTTCATTTGGTTTTAAAAATTTTGCCTGTGGGCCTATCTGTTCTTCTGTGAAAAAAAATCTTTTTGAAGGGTCGTTTGGTTCGCAAAAAAAATACTGGCCTTTGTTTTGGTAAAGGTATTTTATTTCACGCTTTTGCAAATCAGCTTCCTCAAAAACATCCCCCTGTTGGAAATTTTTTTCCTGAACTTTGCCGTCTATTAAATTTTTTATTTTGCTTTGTATAACAGGGCGCCTTTGCGCCATTTTTAAAAGCTGGGCCTCTAAAACCACCCAAGGCTGGCCCTCGTAAATAAATTCAACTCCTTTTTTTAAATCTGTATGTGTTAGCATGTTTACTTAACTTCACCAGCGAAATGCAAATTCATATATTCATATATTCGTAATCCGCCAACAGGCAGAATTTGTTATTCGTTGATGTATTAATTATTCAATGATTTTCCATTCAATAGTGTTTTCTTTGTCTGCAAATTCAAGCCATTCACCGTATTTTGAAATTACAAACCATTTCTTTTTTGTTTCTGAATAAATCATCGGGTCTCCCTTGTAAAACGGTTTTTTTACAATTTCTTTTGGTTTCAGCCTGTCCAATTCCAACCATTTTTTAAAGACAGTTTCAATTGTATAGTCTAATTTCCTTGAATTTGCCCAAGAGGCAACTTTACTGATTGCTTCTTTTGCTTTTTCAATTCCACCGGCTAATTCCAACAGCTGTTTTGCAGGCTTTGTGTACCTTGAATAGATTATCTTCCTTTTTTTAGCATTTTCTTTCAATTCTTGCAACCCTAAGCCCTTTGACAGAAAAAAATGGGTGATAACTTGCCTTATAGCAGTTTCTTCTTTAAGCTCTTCAAAGTCTTTTATTTTTTGCTTCTTTGCATACTCTTCAATTTTTTTTGCGTTTTTTTCCCCGATCCCTAGTTTTTTAATTCCTTCAATTCCTGATTTTTTATAAATTTCAGAAATATCTTCGGAAAGATTTTCCAAAATATTTATGGCATTTTTATACGCCCTTATTTTATAATTTAAAGCTTTGTCTCCTTTTATTTCCAGGAGTTTAATAATTTCTTTAAAAATCTGGGAAATTTCTTTATTCATAAGTTTGCCTTATTTAATTTTATATTATCAATTTTTCAAAGAAAAAAAAGAGGCCGTCCATTTCTGAACAAGCCTATGTTGTGCGGCGGTAAACTATGATATTTTGCGGACATGTTTTTCCGAGCAGGTGTGCTTGCAGAGTCCGTGTTGTTTTCCATTGGAAAGGAATACTTTTCCTCCTTCTGAGGCCAACACAATAAGCTCTCCGGAAAAAGCCTTCTTTGGTTCTCTCTTGAGGTTTGAAACATAGTGTTCTGTGAGTTTAACCTTATCTCCGGCTTTGATATCGCTCACGGCTTTTTTCTCCTGGTCTCGATGTTTTACGCCTATATTTTATTATAGCATATTTATATATTTATTGTCAATAGTGAAAGAAGCCGATTTTTTTGGTAAAATAATCATATGGAAAAACGACACAGGATTTTTATAGCAATAAATTTGCCAGAGGATATAAAAAAAGAGCTGGCAAAGGTTGAATCAAAATATTCAGAACTTCCATGCAAATGGACGGCCAGAGATAATCTTCATATTACATTGGAGTTTTTGGGCGATCTTACAGTTCAGGAAATAGGGGATGCCTGCATGGCAGTAAAAGAAACAGCAAAGCTTCATGGGCCATTTTCAATAAATTTGAAGAAGATTTTGTATGGGCCAAATGATTATTTAAAAGAAAAAAATAAAATTCCAAAAATGATATGGGCAGAAGGAGAAAATTGCCAAGAGCTTTTGGATTTAAAAAAAGACTTGCAAAACCGTTTGCTGGAAAAAGTGAGGTTTAAGCCGGAGCAAAGAAAGTTTTTTCCGCATATCACTTTGGCAAGGATTTCAGCCTGGGAATTTAGAAAAACAGAGCCAGATGAAATTCCGGATGTTTCAGAAGACATTGACTTGGTTTTTTCTGCAGAATCAATTGAAGTTATGGAATCTGAATTAAAAAAAGGCGGGCCAAGATATACAGTCTTGGATTCCCAAAAATTAAGCGGATAAAATATGAAAATACATTTTATAGGCATAGGCGGAATAGGGATGTCGGCTTTAGCCCAGTATTATTTGTCAAAAGCCCACGAAGTTTCGGGGTCTGACTTGGCAATGAGTGAAATTGCAGATTTTTTAAAAGAAAAAGGGGTTATATTTTCTGTTCCTGAAAATCCTGATTTGGTTATTTACAGCCCGGCTGTCAAGAAGAGCAATCCTGAATTAAAAAAGTTTTCAGACGCAAAAATAAAGTGCCAAAGCTATCCTGAAGCCCTGGGAAAAATAACAAAAGATTATTATACAATCGCTGTTGCGGGGGCTCATGGAAAAAGCACAACAACCGCAATGATTGGGATTTTAATGCAAAGGGCGGGTTTGGACCCGACCGTGATTGTTGGCACAAAAGTAAAGGAATTTGGCAATAATAATTTTAGATTTGGCAAAAGCAAGTTTTTGGTTATTGAAGCGTGCGAATATAATTCGTCGTTTTTGAATTATTATCCTGAAATAATTGTTATTACAAACATTGATAGGGAGCACATGGATTATTTTAAAACTTTTGCCAATGTTAAAAAAGTATTTAAAGATTTTATTTTAAAACTTCCCGAAAACGGATTTTTGGTCTTTAATGCTGACATCAAGGCTATGCCCGTAATAAAAAAATCAAGATTTGGAATTAAAAATTATTCGTTAAGCCAAAAAGAAGCCAAAAAAATCCAAAGTATTCTGAAAATCCCGGGTCAGCACAATGTTTCAAATGCCTTGGCTGTTTTGCAGGTTGCCAGAATTTTAGGAGTGCCTGATAAAATTTCGTTTAAATCACTTTCCGAATTTAAAGGGACATGGAGAAGGTTTGAAATAAAAAAAGGAAAAGCGGGCAATAAAAATATTGCAGTAATTTCTGATTATGCCCATCATCCAAATGAAGTTAAGGCAACATTGCAGTCAGCAAGAGAAAAATATCCTAATAAAACAATATGGTGCGTTTTTCAACCCCATCAATACCAGAGGACATTTTATTTGTTTGACGACTTTGTAAAAACATTCCGTTCAGCTCCTGTAAATGAAATTATTATAACTGATATTTATGATGTGGCTGGCAGAGAAACAAAGGGCATAAAAAGCGAGATTAATTCTGAAAAGCTTGTTAAAAAAATAAACCGCAAAAATGTCAGGTATATTTCTATTGCTTGCCCGTCCGAAGCCTCAGGCGAAGGAAGGTGCGACATAGAAAAGTTTGTAAAAGAAAATATAAAGACAGGGGATGTTTTGATGATTATGGGGGCGGGGGATGTATACAAGCTTGCTGACAGATTTTAAACCAAAAAAACATCCCTGCCAGGATATTTTCCCTGGCAGGGTATTTGCTTAGATTGCCCTCTGTAGCGAGGCCATCTTCTTTTGATGCAGGCGTTGGGCTCTCCTTGTGTTTTCTCGGCTCAGCGTTTTGAGATTTCTCCCCCTTTTTCTTTTTTGGGGGGTATCTTGCGTGGCGTCTTCGTCAGAGACCGGGGGCGGAGGGTTTCCCGTCGTGTCGTTGAGTTTCTTTCCATTGCTGGATTTTTTTTCAACGACCGGAGGGTTTTCTGGTCTCGTATTAAATAATCCCACTGAAACGTCTAGAGTTTTTTCTCTCCAGGACATGACTTCATCCTTTCCGTGTCATTACGTTGCAGAAAAGCGGGTTTGCCTCTTCTCCGCCTTTCCTAGTTTCTGCCCCTTTCCGTGGCAGATAAAAAAGGTGCAAAGTTTGTTGTTTTGGAACTATTATAATAATCTCATTTTTAAACAACTATGTCAATATTTTTGAACTGTGGAAAAAACAGCAAAAACTTTTTAACATCTTTATCTTTTTTGTATAAATTGTTATTATTCAATAATGAAAGTTTTAATTAAATTTTTATGCCAGAAACAAATATAGAAAAAATTGACCAGGTGCTAAATAGAGGAACCATAGTGGAAATTTTACCAGATAAAGAAGACTTCAGGAGAAAATTGGCTTCCGGCAAGAAGATGAGGTTTTATATAGGTTTTGACGCAACTTCGCCAACTCTGCATTTAAGCCATGCCAAAAACATAATCCTGATGGAAAAATTCAGAAGATTAGGCCACGAGGTTATTATACTTTTTGGGGATTTCACAGCAAGAATAGGGGACCCAACCGGAGAAAATTCTGTCAGAAAACAGCTGACCAAAAAAGAGGTCACAGAAAATGTTAAAAAATGGAAGCAGTTAATAAAACCCTTAATGAATTTTAATGATTTTAAGAATCCGCCAAAAATAATGTATAATAACAGCTGGCTTTCAAGGTTGAATATGGAAGATTTGATAAATTTGGCAGGTAATTTTACCGTTCAAAGATTGCTTGAAAGGGATATGTTTGAAAAAAGAATTAAAGAGCAAAAACCGATTTATTTAAATGAATTTTTATATCCTTTGATGCAGGGATATGACTCTGTGGCAATGGATGTTGATGTTGAAGTTTGCGGTACAGACCAGATTTTTAATGCTTTAGCAGGCAGGGACCTGATGAAAAAGTTAAAAAATAAAGACAAATTTGTTGTTGCCGTCACTTTGATGGAAAATCCAAAAACTGGAGAATTAATGTCAAAAAGCAAGGGCACGGGAGTTTTTTTGGATGCGGGCCCAAAGGATATGTACGGGCAAATAATGGCCCAGCCTGACGAAATGATTAAAATTTTATTTGTGAACAATACTTATCTGGCGCTTGAGGAAATAGAAAAAATAATCACAGAATTTAATCCAAGAGATGCAAAAGCAAGGCTGGCCTATGAAATAACAAAAATTTTTTACGGAGGCAAAGAATCTAAAAAAGCGGAGGAAGAATTTAATAAGATTCATAGTAAAAGAGAATTGCCCGAAGAAATAGAAATTTTTGAAGTTTCCCAGAATTTTTGTCCAATCATGGATTTATTGTGCGACAGCGGATTGAGCGCATCAAAAAGTGAAGCAAAAAGATTAATTGAGGGTGGGGGTGTTGCAATAGAAATAGAAGGAGGCGATTGGCAAAAAATTAATGATTGGAAAGAAAAGATTAATATAGATATATACAATGGAAGGGTTATAAAAGTTGGAAATAGAAAATTTAGAAAAATAAAAAAGAAATAAAAAATATGCAACACAGGTTTTTAATTTCAGAAACAGTAAAACATATCGGAGAAAAAGTAAAAATTTCAGGGTGGGTGAATGTGAGAAGGGCTCATGGCAAAATTTTATTTATTGACCTTAGGGATAAAAGCGGAATTTTGCAGTTGGTTTTTATTCCGTCCAATAAGGAGGCCTACCAAAAAGCTGAAATGTTAAGGCCAGAATGGGTTATTTCTGTTGAGGGCCAAATTTTAAAAAGGCCAGACAACATGGTAAATCCAAAGATTGAAACGGGCCAAATTGAAATGTCTGTTGAATTGCTGGAGGTTTTATCAGAGTCAGAAACACTTCCTTTTTCAATTGAGGAGCCTGGCTACGAAATAAACGAAGAAATAAGAATGAAATACAGGTATCTGGACTTGAGAAGGGAAAGGCTGAAAAATAATCTTGTTATCCGCCATAAAGTGAACCAGTTTATACGGAATTTTTTGGACAGGGAGGGTTTTACTGAAATTGAAACTCCTATTTTGACAAAATCAACTCCGGAAGGAGCCAGAGACTATATTGTCCCTGCAAGAACAGAGGTCGGAAAATTTTATGCACTTCCTCAATCTCCCCAGCAGTACAAACAGCTTTTGATGGTAGCAGGCCTTGAAAAATATTTTCAAATAGCAAAATGCTTGAGGGATGAGGACCCAAGAGGGGATAGACAGCCCGAATTTACTCAACTGGATATGGAAATGAGCTTTGTTGAAGAAGAAGATGTAATTGAGTTGAACGAACGGCTTTTAATTTCCATTGTCCAGAATTTATTTCCGGAAAAGAGAATACAAGAGATTCCTTTTCCAAGAATTTCTTACCAGGAGGCAATAAAAAAATATAAAACAGACAGGCCCGACATAAGAAAAGATAAAACAGATTCAAACTTATTGGCTTTCTGTTGGGTAATCGATTTTCCTTTTTTTGAAAAGACAGATGATAAAAAATGGACATTTACTCACAATCCTTTTTCGGCGGCTAAAAAGGAATTTTCAGAAGATCTAATGGCGAAGAAAAATATAGATAAAATTTTAACAACTCAATATGATGTTGTCCTTAATGGATTTGAAATTGGCGGAGGAAGCGTAAGAAATCACAAGCCGGAATTATTAAAGAAAGTTTTTGAAATAATGGGATATAAAGAGGAGCAAATCGGGCAGGGTTTCGGGCACATGCTTGAGGCTTTTAAATTTGGTGCGCCTCCACACGGAGGAATCGCATGGGGATTAGAAAGGCTTTTGGCAATATTGAGAAACGAACCAAACATAAGAGAAATAATTGCTTTTCCAAAAACAGGAGATGGCAGGGATTTAATGATGGATTCTCCTTCAGAAATTGATAAAAAGCAGCTTAAAGAACTTCATATAAAAATAGAAACCAAAAAAGAACCTAAGAAATAAAATAAGGCAAAATGATGAATTCAGCCCAAAAAAAGTTTTTAAAAGGATTCTCTTTGTCGTTTATTTTTATTTTTGTTTTTTTGATTGTCATTTTGGGATTCAACATTTATTTGCTTCCGGTGCTTGAGGTCAGCGGAGAACCTTATCTGGGGAGTGTATCTGAAGCTAATGCAGAGAAAGATTCAGATATAGGCAATATTGAAAAAGCCAGAGAAGAAATAAATATAGTGCCTGATTTTTTAGAAGAAGAAATTTATGCCAAAGAGGCGATTTGCGTAAAAACCGATTTGGCGGGAAACACAGAAATAATTTTTGAAAAAAATAAAGACTCAAGACTTCCTATTGCCAGCCTGACAAAATTAATGACAGCATTAGTGGTTTTTGATAATTATAGCTTGTCAGAAGAAATTTTACTCACAGAGGATATTCTTCCCAACCAACCTTTGCCAGTTGACTTTAAAACAGGGGACAGCTTTATAGTAGAAGACCTTTTGCGCATAATGCTCATAGAATCAAACAATAAAGCAGCTTATATTTTGTCAACATACATGGGAAATGAAAAATTTATCTCTTTGATGAATAAAAAAGCAGAAGAAATAGGGATGTCAGACACTTTTTTTTCAGACACAACAGGTTTGGATGAAAAAAATATATCCACTGCAAAAGATTTATCATTTTTTGCAAAACATATATTGGAAAAATATCCTAAAATTGCCCAAATGACTGTTTTGCAGAAGTATGAGCCGCAAAATTTTAAGGAAACATCAAACACAAACCAGCTTTTGCAGGAGTTCTCCAAAACAGTTTTAAGTAAAACCGGATTTACTAATGAAGCGAACGGATGCCTGTTAATGGTTTTAGAAGACCCAGAAAGTTCTGATTATCTTATAAACATTGTTTTGGGGGCTGAAGACAGATTTTTGGAAATGAAAAAATTAATAAATAAAGGAAAACAACAAAATTAAATGACACCATTAACTTTCAGCGTAATCAAGGTTTTTAGCATAGCCTCTATAAGTTCTTTTGTTGCCATATTATGGTCTCCGATTTTGATTAATTTTTTGTACAAGCATAAGTTATGGAAAAAAACGGCTAGAGCAAAAGCTATTTCAGGGGAAGACGCAACAATATTTAATAGTTTGCACAAAGAAAGAGAAATGGGAACACCCCGCATGGGAGGCATAGTTATCTGGGGCACTGTTTTGATTGTTATTTTTTTGTTTTTTGCTCTTTCTTCTCTTTTTCCAAATTTTCCTATATCCCAATTTAATTTTTTATCAAGGCAGGAAACATGGTTGCCCTTATTTACTTTGGTTGTTGCTTCCATTGTGGGATTAGTCGATGATATTTTAGTTGTCTCCGGAGGGGGAAAATACATTGGAGGGGGGTTATCTTTTAGAAAAAGACTGATAATAGTGATGGTTTTGGGACTTATAGGAAGTGTATGGTTTTATCAAAAATTAGGCTGGGATATAGTTTATATTCCGTTTTTGGGGAATGTTTCAATAGGACTCTTTTATATTCCTTTGTTTATAATAGTTATGACAGCATGTTGGGCGGGAGGAATTGTTGATGGGATTGACGGTTTGTCCGGGGGAATTTTTGCAGCAATTTTTGGAGCCTTCTCAATTATTTCTTTTTCGCTTGGAAAAATAGATTTAGCATCATTCTGCGCGGCAATCTGCGGGGCATTGTTTTCTTTTTTGTGGTTTAATATCCCTCCTGCAAGATTTTATATGTCTGAAACCGGGATATTAGGTCTTACGTCAGTATTAGCAGTGGTAAGTTTTCTTACAAATTCAGTTTATGTATTACCTATAATAGCTGGAATCCTTGTAATTGAAGTTTTGTCGGTTATAATCCAACTTTTATCAAAAAAATTTAGGAAGAAAAAAATATTCCTTTCAACTCCAATACACCATCATTTTGAAGCAATCGGATGGCCAAGTTATAAAGTTACGATGCGTTTTTGGATAATAGGGATTATCTTAGCTTTTATAGGAGTTGCTGTAAGGTTATTTTACTAAAACTTTTTTGGTATACACATTATTGATAGATATAAAATTGTGTTCCCGCGGGAGCCTTTTTTATTGACATTTTGTTATAAAATGGTAAAATTAAAAATTATAAAAACGAATCTAAAAAATGAAAAAAATAAGTAAATTACTCTTATTTTTAGCTGTAATTTTAGCCGCATTTTCTGCTGCTTCTTTTGCTTTTGCCTGTTATAGCCACAGCTATAAGAGTTGTTCAGGAAATTATTTGTATTGGTATGACTCATGCTCAAATCAGCAAGAAGTGGCTGAATACTGCTATAACGGATGCTCTAACGGTTCTTGCAATAATTACAATGGTTATAACGGTTATTATTACAACAATTATTCGTCTTGCAATAGCCGTGCTTACAGAGATTGCGTAGGTAATTCTATTTATTGGTATGACTCATGCTCAAATCAGCAGGAATTGTATCAAAACTGCCAAAATTATAATCTTTTGTGTCAGTTTGGGCAGTGTGTTTCAAATTTGGATCAACCAATAAAAGAAACGCCTTATGTCGCTTATTCAACAAAAGCCTGTCATAACGGCTCTATATATTGGTACGATTCTTTAGGGGTTGCAAGCGGATTATATCAGAAATGTTCAGATTCAAATGAATGTACCTTGGATTCCTGCAATAATTCTGCATGTATAAATATTCAAAAATGCGACGGAACAACATGCGCCGTCGGTTCGGACAGTTACAATAAATATTGCTTAAAATTAAATTGTCCAAACGGGAGCTGTGAACAAAACTTAGGGGAAAATAAAGATAATTGCCCCGCTGATTGTAAAACAGATACAGGGGGTAATAACAATCAGGCTGAAATACAAAATTTGGTAATTTCCTTTTTTGCAAAAAAACAGCAAGATTCGTTGCAGTGGGATAAAATGGTTCAAATCGGACAAAACGGTGCTGTATATTTTATGATAACAATAAATAACAGTTCAAATTTACAGGCGGAAAATCTTATTGTTTCTGTAAATATTCCAACAGAAATTTCTTATTTAGGAAATTTAAAAGTTGACGATGTCCCGGTCTCAGGAGATATAGTTTCCGGAATAAGCGTGGGTTCTATCCCTGCCCAAGGAAAAAAAACAATAACATTTGAAGGGAAAACTCAAGAATTTGATATCAAGCAGGATAAGCAGGCGATTGCGTTTTTAAATTCCAGCCAAATCAGCCAGTCTGATTTTATATCAATTAACTTTGACGCAAGCCAATCAAATCTTGCCGCTGTTGTTTCCTCAGAAGAAATAAAAACAAACGTAATTTGGGAATTTTTTAAAAAGTGGTATATGTGGATTATAGTAGGATTAGTGTTGGTTTTTCTTTTTTCAGTGGTCTTTAAAAGAGTTTCAAAGAACGTCTAATTTAAAATTAAAACGCCTGCTAAAATTGCAGGCGCTTTAATTTTAAGAAAAATATTGTTATAATTTAACATTATATTTAAATTTGGGTTTTATCCAATGGAATATTATGATCGGAATTTTTGACTCTGGAGTGGGGGGGATGTCTGTTACAAAAGAAATAACAAAAGTTCTTCCTGAATACCAAATAGTTTATTTTGGCGACACGGCTCGCCTTCCTTACGGAACAAAAGGCGCTAATTTTGTTAAAGAATATTCTGAAAAAATAACAGAGTGGCTTTTGGCTAAAAAAAATGCCAAAATAATTGTAATAGCCTGCAATACATCTTCCGCGTGGGCATCTGATTTTTTGAAGAAAAAATTCAAGCATATAAAAATTTTTGAAATGATAACACCTGTTATTCCAGATATTCTTTCCGCAACAAAAAATAAAAAAGTGGGCATTATTGGAACTCCTGGAACAATAAAAAGCAATGCATACCAAAATAATCTTTTAAAAGCAGATCCTTCAATTAAAATATTTTCCGCTTCGTGTCCATTGCTGGTTCCTCTGGTTGAAGAAGGATTGACAGATGATAAAATTACGCTTCAAATAATTAAAAGATATATAAAACCCCTGAAAGATAAAGACATAGATACGCTAGTATTGGGGTGTACTCATTATCCTCTGTTAAAAAAAGCAATTGAAAAAATCGTCGGGCCAAGGGTTAAAATTATAAATCCAGCTGAAAGTTTATCTCAAGAAATTAAAAAATATTTGGACGAAAATCCAAAAATTAAAAATAAAATTAAAAGGGGCGGGGGACACAAGTTTTATTTTAGTGATGAGCCTTATAATTTTAAAAAAATAAGTTCTCTCTGCTTCAACAAAAAAATACATAAAACAGTAAAAGACCCTTTTTCAAATGAGTAAAATTTTTAAAAATAAAAAAATTTTAATAATGGGGTTGGGCCTTAATGGCGGAGGAGTGAGTTCGGCAAAATTTTTTTATAATCAAGGGGCCCATGTTTTAGTCACTGATTTAAAAACTAATTTTCAATTAGAAGAATCTTTAAAAAAACTAAAAAAAATAAAGGCGGAGTATATTTTAGGAAAACATAGAGAAGACGACTTTAAGACAGCTGACATTATTATAAAAAACCCGGATGTCTCCAATTCATCGCCTTATCTGGAGATCGCAAGAAAACATAATGTACCGATAGAAACCCCTACAAGCTTGTTTTTAAAAACAACAAAGTCTTTTGTGATAGGTATTACTGGTACAAAAGGAAAGTCAACCACATCCGCACTGATTTATAATCTCTTAAAATCAAAATATAAAAAGGTTTTTTTGGCAGGGAATATAGGGTTATCTCCTTTTGAAATTATTGAAAAAGCTAAAAAAGACAGTTACGTTGTTTTAGAACTTTCAAGTTTTGAGTTGGAAAATTTAAAACAAAGCCCAAATATTGCGGTAATAACCAACATATTGCCCGACCACCTTAACAGGTACAGAGATATGTCTGAATATGCAGATTCTAAAAAAATAATTTTTAAATATCAGAATAAAAAAGATCATCTGATACTAAACCAAGAAGACTTAATCTTAAAAAATTTTGCAAAAGAAGCCGTTTCAAAAGTTATTTTTTTCTCGGCAAAGGAAATAGAAAAGTCGGTCAAAAAAGATAATTTTAAATTGATAGGAAGGCACAATCTTTCAAATTTAGCTGCAGCTGTAAGCGTGGCTAAAATATTGAAAATCCCCGTTTTAAAAATCAATAAAGCCATAAAATCCTTTAAGGGCGTTCCAAACAGGCAGGAATTTATCAGAAACTTTAGGGGTGTAAGGTATTATAACGACACTGCGGCAACAATGCCGGACGCCGTTATTGCTGCGATCGACGCGTTTTCTGCAGAATTTCCGGATTCAAAGATTATTTTAATTTGCGGGGGGCAGAATAAAGGGTTAAGTTTTGTTGAAGTGTCTCTTAAAATTAAAGAAAAAGTTTCAGAAATAATTTTGTTTCCAGGCACTGCTTCCGACATGATAATGCGGGAACTTGACGGTTTTGCAAAAGTTCATAAAGTTTTATCAATGCAGGAAGCTGTTGAGACTTCTTCTAAAATTTCAAACAAAGGGGACATAGTAATTCTTTCTCCTGGGGCCGCAAGTTTTAATATGTTTAAAAATGAGTTTGACAGGGGAAACCAGTTTATAAAAGAAGTTAAAAATTTAAAATGAAAAAGAAAGCAGATTATTTTTTACTTGGGATCGTGGGCTTTTCAATTTTTTTTGGTATGCTGTTTTTATCCTGTCTTTCTTCTTATGAGTCTTTGCAAAGGTGGGGGAATACTAATTATTATCTGTTCCATCAGCTGGTTTTGGCCGTCGTTGCTGTTATTTTGGGTTTTATCGCCTATAAAATACCGTTGGATTTTTTTAAAAAAACAGCTCCAATACTTGTTATTTTGAATTTAATAGTTTTATTTTTTGTATTTTTGCCTGGGATCGGGACTAAAATTTGGGGAGCAAACAGATGGGTCAGTATTGGGGGGCACGGGTTTCAGCCGTCAGAATTTTTAAAAATAACATCTATATTATATTTGTCTGCGTGGATAGCATCAAAACTATCAGAAGCAAACGTATCCGGCTGGAAATTGAGCATGAAAAAAAATTATCATAATGCTCTATACATTCTGCTTCCGTTTCTTATTTTTTTGGGGATAATATCCGTTGCTTTGATTCTACAAAAAGATGCTACAACTCTTGGGATTATAACCATTACTCTGCTTGCGGTTTATTTTTCATCCAAAACTCCCTGGTGGCATACCATTTTGATAATTGTGTTGGGAATAGCGGCGTTATGTTTTATGATAAAGATAGAGCCTTATAGATTAGACAGGCTTATGACTTTTTTAAACCCAGAAGAAGACCCGATGGGTAGAAGCTATCACTTAAAACAATCATTAATTTCTGTTGGTTCGGGCGGAATCATAGGCAAAGGGCTTGGAATGTCAAATCAGAAATTCGGATTTTTGCCAACAGCTATTTCCGATGCAGTATTTTCAGTGATAGGAGAGGAGCTTGGACTGGTAGGCGGGCTTGGGGTTGTTACGTTGTTTTGGCTGTTTTTTTGGAGAGGGTTAAATATCGCCAAAAAGTCAACGGATAAGTTTGCAAAATTAACGGCAACGGGAATAAGCTTTTGGATTTCTTTTCAAGCCTTTATAAACATAGCTTCTGCAATAGGAATATTTCCCTTTGTGGGTATTCCTTTGCCGTTTTTTTCCTACGGAGGGTCTCACCTGGTGTCAGAATTGATAGCAGTAGGAATACTTCTTAATATTTCAAAGAACGGCTAAAAACGTTAAAATAAAGTTTGTTAATATTCATATTAATAATTTAAAAATATGAGGATATTATTTACCGGCGGCGGGACAGGAGGGCACGTTTTTCCTCTTGTTGCCATTGCCAGGGAAATTAGAAGAATCTATACCGATAAGAATTTAGAATTTTATTATATGGGGCCCAAAGATGAACTGAGTTTGATTTATCTGTCCCAAGAGGATTTTAAAATTAAAAAAATAATATCAGGAAAAATAAGGAGGTATTTTTCGTTGAAAAATTTTACGGATGTTATTTTTAAAATTCCCATAGGATTTTTGCAGAGCTTTTTTAATTTAATAAAAATAAAGCCAGATTTAGTTTTTAGCAAAGGAGGGTCCGGGTCAATTTCAGTAACACTTGCGGCCAAGATGCTAAATATCCCCGTTTTTCTGCACGAATCTGATTCTGTGCCAGGACTGTCAAACCAGCAAACTTCAAAATGGGCCAGGAAAATTTTTATCTCTTTTCCAAAAACAAAATATTTTAACCCCGAAAAGACAGTTTTGGTTGGCAACCCAATTAGAAAAGAGATTTTGCAAGGGGATGAAAAAATAGCTGGAGAATTGTTTGATTTAACCTTTACAAAACCGATTTTTTTAATAATAGGAGGGTCTCAGGGGGCAGAAGCTATAAATGATTTTGTTTTAAGGATTTTAAACGATTTGCTAAAAAAATATGAGATAATCCATGTTTGCGGCAAGGTAAATGAACAACAGGTAAGAGCGGAATCTCAAGTTGTAATAGATAAAAATTTAGAAAGATATTACCATCTGGAAGGATTTTTGGGTGAAGAAAAAATGAAGCATGCATATAAGGCAGCTAACATTATAGTATCAAGGTCCGGATCGGGTTCTATTTTTGAGATAGCCGCATTGGGAAAACCAAGCATATTAATTCCTTTGCCTTCTTCATCGTTTAATCATCAGGCTGAAAACGCTTATATATATGGAGGCTCCGGGGCGGCTATTGTAATTGAACAGGAAAATTTAACCCCTAATTTTTTTGTTGAAAAAATTGAGCTGTTATTCCTACACTCCGGAAAGATAGATGAAATGAAAAAAGCGGCATTAGCTTTTGCAAAACCTTTGGCAGCAAACGCCATTGCCAGGGAAATACTGGAGTTTTTGCTGTAAAAAAATATTAAAAATGAAAAAGCTCGGTATAAATACCGAGCTTTTGACTTCAGTGGTCAGTTTTTTTTCCGACCAAAAAATACAGATAGAAAAGAAGAAATACGACCACCATCAAGGACAGGGTCCATCCTGCTTGGAAGATAGACCTGCTTATGTTCAGCAAGTTTTTCAAGTTTTTTCCTTTGTTTTATATTGTTTTTGTATTGTTTGTGCTGTTTTTATAGTATTATATTATTTTATAATTGTCAAGGTTTTGAATAATATTTTATTTTGTTGGTATTTTTGTTATTATAAGTAAATAATTTTGCAGAAATGAAAAACAATGATTTTAAAAAAATAAGAGTAAGAATTGCGCCTTCGCCAACAGGGGCCCTGCATATTGGAACAGCAAGAAGCGCGCTTTTTAATTATCTTTTCGCAAAGAAAAACGCAGGTTCTTTTGTGTTAAGAATAGAAGATACTGATTTAGAGAGGTCTGACATTAAATGGACACAGGATATAATTGACGGATTAAAGTGGTTGGGGATTGAGTGGGACGAAGGACCTGACATTGATGGAGATTTTGGGCCGTACAAACAAACTCAGAGATTGGATTCATATAAAAAATATTTAGAAAAACTTTTAAAAGAAAATGAGGCGTATTATTGTTTTTGCTCTCAGGACGAATTGGAACAAAAGCGCCAAGACCAAATGAGCAGGGGATTAGCTCCAAAATATGACGGAAAATGCGCAAGTCTTTCCAAGCAGGAAATAGAAAAAAATATTGCAGATAAAATACCATCAGTTATAAGATTTAGAGTTGAAAATAAAAAAATTAAGTTTAAAGATTTAATCAGAGGAAATGTTGAGTTTGACGCAGGCCTTATTGGAGATATTGTTATAGCAAAAGACGTAAAGACTCCTTTATATAATTTTGCGGTTGTAGTTGATGATTTCGAAATGAAAATAAGCCATGTAATAAGAGGAGAAGACCATATTGCCAATACCCCGAAACAGATTTTAATTCAAGATGCGCTTGGTTTTGATAGGCCTGAATACGGCCACTTGCCTTTGATACTGGCGCCAGACAGGTCAAAAATGAGCAAAAGATTTGGGGCAGTATCTGTAAGTGAATATAAAAACCAAGGATATCTTCCAGAAGCCATGATAAATTTTATGGTTTTGCTGGGGTGGAATCCTGGGACAGAAAAAGAAATATTTTCTTTGTCACAGTTAGAAAAAGAATTTTCAATTGAAAAAGTGCAGAAATCAGGTGCTGTTTTCAATTTACAAAGGCTGGATTTTATTAACGGCGTGTATATAAGGGAAAAATCAATAGAAAAATTAACAGAGCTATGTATTCCTTATCTTGTTGATAAAAAACTTATCAAAGAAGAAAATGGCAACTACAAAGACGGGGCAGGGGAGAGTATGACTGATTTGCATCTTCAAAAAATTATTGAAGTTTCAAAATCAAGAATGAAAAAACTTTCCGATATTTCTGAGTTGTCAGATTTTTTCTTTATTAAGGAATTATTTTTTGATAAGGAAATGTTGCGATGGCAGAATATGAAAGATGGGGAAGTGCTTGATTCTTTATCTTTGTCGGAAAGCGTTATGTCTAATATAAACAAATGGAATTATGAAAATGTTGAAAAAGAATTATTGTCAGCTTCACAAAAATTTAATTCAGAAAAGAATTATCCGCAAAATAACAGGGGATATCTGCTATGGCCGCTAAGAGTTGCCCTGTCGGGTAAAAAGTTTTCTCCAAGCCCGTTTGAAATAGCTGATATATTGGGCAAGGAGAAAACCTTAAAACGCATTAAAGACGCAATTAAGATGTTATCAATAACATAATATATTTGGTGTAGTGTGTTATTTTATTGTGCGACAATTTTACAATTTTATTTATCTTTATTTTTTGGGAGGTCTGTTTATTGTGCGACTATTGTGCGACAGATTGGGCTATGGCAGGTGAGGGAGGAAATAAAACATATTTATAATATTATAAGATTAAGATATTTTCATTAAAATGAAGGGAAACAGTAAAAAAAAGCTTATAATTTATATTGGCGCAATAGTCGTAATATCAGCCATAGTTTTTTTGAGCCAGCAGGACCATTTTAATAACGTAGAGGACAAAAATTTGTTTTCCAATGTTTCAGCCGCCATATATGACCGTTGGGAAGATGGCATAAACTGGGTTTCTAATAAAGCATATCCTACCCTGCTGGAAGAGTCGCAGAAGAGGGGAGAGATGGCAAAAGATGCCATTGAAACTCAGAAAGAAGAAATTTCTGAAAATGTTTTGGAAAAAGTTGGGGATTATATTTCAGGAATCAAAAATAGTATTGTAAATCCCGGATCTCCTCAAAATTGTCCGGCAAATTAATTTTTAAAAACCGTTTTAAGTCGTGTCGTTTGATGCTTTTGAGTATTGACACACCTCTAGGAGGCGATTTATTATAAATATATAGAATGTCGCAAAATGTAGGTAAACCGAAGTATACATATAACAAAATGCAAGAATCAACAAAACCAATCAAAGATCATCTGCAGGATTTTTTGGATTATTGTGAAGTTGAAAAAGGTTTGCGTGATAATACGCAAGAGAATTATAAAAAATATTTAGAAAAGTTTTTTTATTGGCAAAATAAAGCTAATTTAAGCTCTTTACTCCCCCACCAACTGACCTCAGATCACATTTGGAAATATAGATTATTTTTATCTCGTCAGCCAAGCCCAGCCACAGGCAAATTATTATCAAAATCCACCCAAAACTACTATCTTATAGCCCTGAGAGCCCTTTTAGGCTACTTTGTGGCAAAAGACATATTGTCTACCCCTCCGGGTAAAATATCGCTTCCAAAGGCAGATAAAAGCCAAAAATCCGTGAAATTCCTTAGTTTAGAGCAGATTGGTAAGCTTTTAGCCTCTGTTGAGCCAAAAGACGCAATTTCTATAAGAGACAGGGCTATTTTAGAGTCTTTTTTTTCAACCGGCCTTAGAATCGCCGAGTTAACATCTTTAAACCTTGAGCAGTTCAACAGCATAAAAGATAAAAAAGATTTAGAACTTGGAGTTATAGGAAAAGGCGGAAAACCGCGTGTTGTTTATTTTTCAGAGCGTGCCTTAGATCACATAAAAAAATATTTAGAAATAAGAAACGATATATCAAACGCCAATACCAAGGCCTTGTTTATAAATTTTCGTGACAAGAAAGATAATGTTGATGCCAGACTCACTCCGCGCTCCATAGAACGTATGGTAAAAAAGTATGCGTTGTTATCCGGAATTCCGGTTTTTACCACTCCACACACCTTGCGACATTCCTACGCAACAGATTTACTAAATCAGGGCGTTGACCTGCGCAGTATCCAAGAATTTTTGGGCCACTCAAATATTGCAACAACTCAAATCTATACTCATGTAACTAACAAACGCCTCCGAGACATTCACCACCAATATCACAGCGACCCGGACAAAAAATAGTTTACCTCAACTTATTAAAATGTCGCACAATAAAAAAGCCACGCAAGTGGTGGCTCTGCTAAAACGCAAATTTCTTTTGTTTTTTTGCCCGCTTTCTGGCAACGTGCAGGCGCCGCTTCACTGTTCCCGATGGAATCCCAAGTATCTCCGCTATTTCCAATAGCGAAAGTCCATCAAAGTAAAACAGTCTAAGGCATTGCGAATCCATGGGCTGCAAATCTTCCAATAATTTTCTGGCAAAATGCACATCTTCAAGCTTAACCAGTCTGCCACTGGGGTCGCTTATTTCATTTGGCTCAAATAATTCTTCCAGAGATGGTAGACATTTTCTTCGGATAAGGAAGTTTATGCCCATGCGTTTAGCTATAACCTTCAACCATGCAAAGAACTTTTTAGGTTCTCTTAGATCGGTTATTTTTCTGTGTGCCTGGAGAAAAATATCATTACAAAGGTCTTCGGCTTCATGGTATTTGATTCCCATGTTTATCAAGCAAGCCATGATGCTACCCCTAAACATTGAGTACAGAAGACCAAAAGAGTCATTGTCTCCAGCCTGTACTCTTTCAACAATTTCTCCAATTTCATCTAACTGGCACGATTGCATAAGGAATCCTTTCTTGAAAAGAGCTTAACTTATTTTATAAATAAATCCCAATTTTGTCAATATTATAGTTCTATTTTGGGGTTTTTCCAATCTGTCGCACAATGAATTGCTTGTTCTCTCTCCCCTGCCCCACGGGTGCCCCGTCTGTTTTATTGTGCGACAAATATAAAATGAGATGGAAAAAATATTTACAAATAGTTGGGTTTGTGATAGTTTCAAAGTGTACCTTTAAATTTTTTTTGGCCTGTTATCAATTGGAAAAAGGAGTACTGATTATGCAAGGCGTTGAAAAATCACATCTGAATGCGGCAATTTCCGCGGCATTAACTGCTTACAGCGATTTGTTGCATTCCACAGTTGACGATGCGCTTAGACCCATCGCCGCTTATGGAAAAAAAGACACTCTTGGTATGGACGCAGGGCCGGAGATTATTATTTGCGAGGAGCTTGCCAGGTATGACGCGGGCGCCATTGTGATTACTGAAGAGGTTGGTTCGCGCGGAGTCAATGTTGACGGCGATACGTTTCGTCCTAATGACCCACAGACATTTCGTACGGTTTTTATTTCTGACCCCACCGACCGTTCTAACCAGCTCAAAGAGTTTCTTAGCGATTTTCCGCGGGATACGGTAATCAATGATATTTTTGGAAGTGCCGAAGTTATCAGCAAATGGGAGGCCAAGTTTGGCGCGCCAGCAAGCATAACCGGGGCAACTTCAGCAATCAGTTGTGTGCGGCGCGGGGTGCCAATTTTCGCGGTGATTATTAATTATATCACCAGGGAAATTGCAATTTCCTGCGCGGCTGGTAATAGGATTACCAAATTGCCAAACGATGTGGAATCTCAAATCAACTTTGACTATATACAGGCGAACGGCCAGGTAATTCTCTTTCCAAGTATTAATGCCGTTGGTGAGATGAAGCGGTTTGTTACTTTTCTTGGAGACGCTGGCAAAGCCGGCTACAAGGAGAACTTTATTGATAGCGGGTTTATGCAAGATTCCCAAGTGGCACAGTTTCTGCACTATGGAAAACCTGGCGGCCCGTCGCGGGCGCTTTATCTTTCTGATTTACAGCCCCAATCTAGCCCCGTAGGATTTATTCTTGCCAACGGCGAGAAAATTGGCGAGTGGATTCACTGGCTTTCGTTTGTGCAATATGCCAGATGTCAGCATGATGACAGCAAGCCGGCCCTAATTCTTTACGAGGTTTTTCAGGATAGACCGTGGACAAAGGACGGCGTTCTGATGTCTACTCCGCCCAATTACAGTGTCTTCCGCCAGTATAACGGAAGGCTGTATGTGGATACAAGCTGGCTGCTTCGTATGCCAAACCCAAGCAAATTGCGCTCAACTTTAATTGTAGCGCCTTACGACAATCGCTGGGTGGTGCGTTTTAGCAGTCAGTCGGGATACCGCCCAATCAGGTTTTAACCAAAAACCATTAGGCCAAACAACAATAAAATCGGGTTTTCCCATGGGGCGCCCGATTTTCCTTCCATTAATTTGTCGCACAATAAAGATTAACTTTGTTTTTGTTTGGATTTAAATAAATTTTTTGCCATTAAAACAATCTACAAAATAATTTATTTTTTTGTAGATTTTTATTTCTTAATTAATTTTAATTATTATTTAAATTCGTCTCTTTTATGGCAAAATTTCAATCCATATTTTGTCTCACCTGTATCTGCCGGCAGAGACAGGTGAGACAAAATGTTTGAATCTGTTTTTTTGTTATGTTATTATATTCTATTACAACAAGGCACATCAATAAGGTTTAATAAAAGGAGATACAAGCATGCCTAATCGCAATGATCTAACCGGTTTTTTGAAAAAAAATCAATCGAGATTGCCAAAAACTCGTAAGCCGTACACGCCAAGTAAAAAGGATTTGAAGGAAGTCCTTGTGGGGGTCAGGGGTAAAGCATCTTCAGAAATGAAAAAAGCTAGAGACGTACTAGATGAGGCAACAAAAGCTAGACGAGAATTTGAAAAGAACTGCAAGGAATTAGTTAAGCTACGGAAAGCTGAAAGATTGGCCAGCTTGGCGCTAGAAAAGGCGCGCGATGAACATAGAAAAGAGATATTAGACTGTATAACAGACTTGCGGCTTTATGGAGTTACCTCTGACATTCTAGACCGCATAGAACGGTTAGCAAAGGGTGACGACGAAGTTTATTTAGGATAATCCCCTTCTCCTTTCATAAACATTATAGCCACGGCATTTAGCTGATGGCTTTTAATTTTCCTTTTAAAATAATAAAATTTAGCAAACTAAAACCGCCTCAATTGAAAGGCGGTCGCTAGGGTCATTAAAACCAATTTATTGATTTACGATAATATTTACTGTTGGCGGCAGTTTATCGCGAATATAGTCAAGGTCTTGTTGGGAATATGAATTTCCTGATAAATTCAAGGTTTTTAGGTTGCTTAAGTTGCCTAACTCATAAGGCAAACCCGTCAGTTGGTTGTATGATAAATCAAGAATCTGCAATTTTTGCAGTTGCCCAACCTCTGCTGGCACGCCGGTCATTTGATTGTAGCTGGCGTCAATGATTTTTAAATTTTTCAATTTTCCTATCTGAGACTGAATGGCGCCAGTTAAGGAATTATGAGAAACATTCAATTCTTCTAAATCCGCTCGGTTAAAAACGTATGAAGGAATGCTTGTTAGTCCCTGATTGCTTAAATTTAAAATTTTATCCTGTGGAACAACGCCAATGTTTATAGAACTTTGGTTATCTTGGGCTTGCGGATTTCTTAGCAAGAAAAAATAATAAGTCAGTCCAAAGATAGCCACAACTATCGCAATGTATAGCAAAATCATTTTTGCAAAACCATCTTTTTTTGTATAATCATTTTTCATACTTTAATTCTACCAAAAAACCGACTTAATTGAAAGCCGGCTTTAGTAAACGTATCTTTTGCGACATTCTTTTAATTAATCTTTTGTATATCAGATAGTTTGCTATCATCAACTCCTATAATTAGCCCGCTTTTAAGAAAAAATCTTATTAGATCAACAAGAAGCCAGACTGATAAATTTATATTTGGGATAAGAAACTCAAATTGCTGTTTACGATCCTGGTAATGAAGGGCGAGGCTAGCTAAATTTGGGTGAACAAATTTAGACATTATTTTATATTTTTTTGCGTGATCTCGGGTAACCTTAGATGGTACGAATCTCTTATCCAAATATTTTTCGCAATGATGAATTTTAGCTGTGGAGGGTCCATCTACAAAGAAATCATTAATTCTACCTAGAATTTCAACCTCAGATTTCCCAGAGAAAATATAAAATATTTTTATATAAAGCTCATATACGTATCGGTAAATATATATTGATAAAAAAATGTCGTTGGTAAAAATAATATTTTCTAAAGAAACATTTATAGAATATATTTTATTTAGCGCAGATAAAATAAAATATTCCTTAGGATTTTTCTCTTTTGTAATTACCCCAAAATTTTTAAAAACGGGCCTTATTAAGAAATTTAAGTTTGTAACTTTATACCTTAAAATTTCCCGTCGTAAGAAATCCATTTTTTATTTCTTAATTAATTTTTATTTTGGGACTGGTAGCCCTAATTTTTGCAGTGGTAAATATTTAAAATAATACTGGCATCCCACGGATATTATATAATCTAAAACATCTTTATATTCTGGTTTTCTAAACCAATCACTTAAGATATAAATGTATTCAACTTCTATGTTTAACGGAGCCATAAGCTTCGCATACTGTTTTCTTTTAAAGTCACAAGTCTGCAGCTTTTCATCAACAGAACCTGCGACTTTTTGGAATTTAACTTCAATTATAAAAAGAGTGTTATTTATAATTACATAAATAGCCTCATCTGGCAGAAGTTTTTTAGATAGAATTTTTTTGTAGTCTACTCCCTTTGTTTCAAGAAATTTATAAAGTCCATTTTTCTTAAAACTTCTAGCAACCTCTTCGCCATTATAATAAATAATACTGTTAGAAACTTTATAACCTTTTTTAGACTTGAGAAGGTTCAAAATATCAGTCTTTTTTTCAAAATTAAGACCAGTTATTGTATTACCTCCTCCAATACCTCCTGTTTTCATATTATTAATTTGATTTAATATTTTTAAATCTTTTTATTGATAGGTCAAGATATTTTTTCTCCGTATCTATTCCAAAAAATTTTCTGCTATGTTTAATTGCGGCTAAGCCCGTTGTTGATCCGCCAGTAAAAGGATCTAAAACAATGTCTCCTTTTTTAGTGCTAGATAAGATGATCCTTTCTAAAAGATTATACGGTTTTTGAGTTGGATGTTTTCCAAATTTTTTTTCCCAAGACTGAGGAGTATTTATGGCCCAGACAGATCGCATTTGTTTGTTTGGTTTTTTTATAAAATCTTCTGGCCAATTTCCGTCTTTCATTTCTCTGTAATTAAACGTATGACTTGCATCTTTTTCTTTTCTTGCCCAAATGAGTGTTTCGTGGCTTGCTGTAAAAAATCTGCAGCTTAAATTTGGAGAGGCATTAGGCTTGAACCAAGAAATATCATTAAGAATATGGTAACCTAATTGTTGAAGTGCGTGTCCGCATTTATAAATTGAGTGGTATGTTCCACTCACCCAAAGCGTTCCACCTGGTTTTAACACCCGCTTGCAAGCCTGAAGCCATGCGTAATGAAACTTGTAATCTTTCTCAAAGCCATTACTTTTATCCCACTCTCCTTTATTTACGCTAACCATTTTTCCAGCGTGAACAGTGAATCCTCCATTAGATAAATTATACGGCGGATCTGCAAAAATCATGTCTACAGAATTTTCTGGAAGCTCCTCTAATAATTTTATGCTATCTGCGTTATATAAAACAAAATTTCCTTCGGAAAAATATGGGTTTTGTTTTATCTTTGAAAGAATTTTACCATCCATTGCTTTAATTTACTCTTTTTCCACTAAAATTTCAATCTAACCAAAAAAACCGAACGAACTCGGCTCTCATTATGGCGACATGCCTGCAAAAATCCACGAGTTTAGGCTTATTATTAATTGTTAATTTATATTAACTTATTTTATACTTATTTACAATTTTATATTGCACAATAAAATGCCAGACATCCTATAAAACTATATTTTACAGCTGTAAAAAACTGCGAATATTGTCATAATAATCGAAATAACAACCGAGAAAAAGAATGCGAAATAGTTCCATTTATGTAGTGTTTGTTTTAAGTCCATTTTTCCACAAATACTACAGTTAAATTCTGAAGTTGAGTTTTCTATCTGACCCGCTAAAAATCTATGCATTCTCCCTAACAAATACAAATAAAGCAAAATAATAATCAATATACAAAATATAAGATTAAAGACCAAACTTTTAGTTAAAAAGTTCAAAAAAGCAAAAAAAGTAATAATTTGTATAATACTAGGAATTTCTTCTATAATAAAAATTCTAAAAAGTTCTAGATATCTATCTTTAAAAATTACGTTCCCTACTCCGAATATTTGTGAAAAAAATATTTGAATCCGATTCATAATTAAGATTTATATAAATAAGGTTCCTATTTTAATAGAAGCGATTTTATATTTTCTGCCCCCTGTTTAAAGTGAGCTCAATGTCTATAACCATTGTATTGCATATATTTTAGCAAAAAACTATATATATTTAAACCTGCGTATTGTCGCATAATAATATATTTGGTATAATTAATATAGATATCAAATTTAAGGCCTAACTTAATTTAATAATATATGGCAAAGGATATTTTTAGCGTTTCAAAAATTGTAAACAATGACGGATGCTTTGATTTGCAGTTTCGCAAAGACACAAGGCACGAAAGGACAAACGCTCCCACATATTACAGATGGAAAGCCCAGTTTGTGGTTACCTGCCAAAAAGAAAGTCTTAAAATTTTGGAAAAAATACAAAAAGAAATTGGATGCGGACAGATTACAATTTCAAAAGACCAGGCAAGGTTTTCTGTGCAGAAAATCGGAGACATAGCCCAGACAGTAGTTCCGTTTTTTAGGAAGAATCCTTTGTCGGAAAAAAAGAAAAAAGATTTTGAGCTTTGGGCAAAAGGGGTTGAGGTAATCCAGAAAAATAAAGGAAAATATCTTGCAACATGGAAGAAAAACGATTTAAACACCTTAATAGAAATTCATAAGTCGTCTGCAAAGTATAAATCCAGGCCCAGGCAACCCAAATGGTTCCAGATGGCTCAGACTCTTGCAAAAACATTATAAACAGGCAGAAAATAATAAAAAACACCCTGAGCATAGCGAAGGGCGTTTTTTATTTGCCAAATCTGCGGGTTCTTTTGTCAAACTCTTCTATTGCCAGGTCAAGGTCCTGTTCTGTAAAATCCGGCCATAGTTTGTCTGAAAAATATAATTCTGAGTAAGCGGCCTGCCAGAGCACAAAGTTGGACATTCTTTTTTCTCCGCCTGCCCTGATTATAAGGTCCGGAGCCGGCAGACCCGCAGTAGACAAATAGCTTTCAAAGAGTTCTTCGTTTATTTTTTCAGCAGGAATTTTTTCTTCAACTATCTTTTTTACTGCCTGCAAAATATCCCACTTTCCACCGTAGCTGATTGCCAAATTCAAATGCAGGCTTTTGTTGTCTTTTGTGGACTCTTCTGCAGTTTGTATTGCTTTTTTAAGAGATTCGGGTATTCTGTCCCTTTGCCCTATTGCCCTGACTTTGACGGAGTCTTTTGCGTATTTCTCTAAATTATCCAGCAAGCATTTTTCCAGCAGTTTCATCAAATAATCAACTTCCTCTTTTGGCCTGTTCCAGTTTTCAGTTGAGAACCCAAAAGCAGTAAGAACCTTCACTCCCCTGTTCTTGCACCACTCAGAAAAATCCAAAAGGTTTTTATATCCCTGCATATGGCCTTCAATGGATGCTATATTTTTTTGTTTTGCCCAGCGCCGATTGCCGTCCGGAAACAAAACTATATGATTTGGGATGTTTTTCATAGTTAATCTGCTTTTTCTATTTGAACAGGCGTTTTGGATTGGTATTTAGCCACTATGTATCCTGAAGCAAAAGAAAGCATTATCAATAAAGCTACTATTATAATTAATATTATATCATTAAAATGCGCTTTGACAAATTCAAATATTTTTGTTAACATTGTATATTAAGCTAAAAACCTTAAAAAACTTAAAAATATGTCAAAAACCAAACAAGGAGGCTCAAGCAGGTTGGGAAGGGATTCTGCTTCACAAAGACTGGGAATTAAAATTTCCGATGGCCAGGAGGTTAAAATTGGAATGATAATAGTAAGGCAGAGGGGCACAAAGTATCTTTTGGGCAGAAATGTGAAAAAAGGTTCTGACGATACTATTTACAGCATGATAGACGGGATTGTAAAATTTTCCACTGTTAATAAAAGGATTTTTAATGGAACTCAAAGGTCAGCCAAAGTAGTTTCCGTCCAAGCCAACGCCAAACCCCCAAAGAGCTAAAATTAAATTCTTAAAACCACCCTTTTTCTTATCGGGGTGGTTTTATTTTACAAAAAAATTACTTTTTTCCTAATTTTGAATCTCTTGCCGCCCTGATAAATTCCTTGAACAAGGGATGCGGTTTTAACGGCCTTGACTTGAATTCCGGATGAAATTGCGTTGCTACAAAAAACGGATGGTCTTTCAGCTCTATAATCTCAACCAAATTTTTATCAGGATTTATTCCGGCAACTATAAGCCCGTTTTTTTCCAAAACACCCCTGAAATTATTGTTTAATTCGTATCTGTGCCTGTGCCTTTCAGAGATAATATAAGCCTCTTGCCCAGCCTTTTTATTCCAGTCTTTGTAAGCCTTATGGCTGATTGTATTTTTTTGGACTTGGCAGTCATATGCTCCAAGCCTCATTGTCCCCCCGTAATGCTTTTCTTTTATATTTTTTTTCTGCTCCTGCATTACGTCAATAACCGGATTTTTTGGTTTTTTATCAAATTCTCTGGATGTGGCGTCTTTTATTCCGCAGACGTTTCTGGAAAATTCAATCACAGACAACTGCATGCCAAGGCAAAGACCCAAAAACGGAATTTTGTTCTTTCTGCAGTATTCTATTGCCATTATTTTGCCTTCTGTGCCTCTGTTCCCAAATCCGCCCGGAATTATTATGCCGTCATAATTTTTAAGTTCCTCCAATTGCTTTTTATTTTTTTCGTAAGCGTCTGCATCCAGCCATTCAATGGTTGCCTTTTGTTTAAAGGAATAGGCCGCATGCTTTACAGATTCTATAACAGAAATATATGAATCTGTAAGGACAAAATTTCCGGTGCCAAAATACTTCCCAACAATTCCAATTTTTACCTGCCCTATTGGATTTTGTATATCATAAACAAATTTTTTCCATTCTTCCAAATCCTTGATTTTTGCTTTTAAATGCAATTTTCCCAGAATCCTTTCAGATATGTTATCTTTTTCAAAGTTAACCGGAACCTCATAAATGCTTTCAACATTTGGGGCAGAAACTACGTCTTCTGCTTCAACTCCGCAGGTGAACTGAATTTTTTCTTTTCTTTTCTGGTCTAAAGGAACTTCGGCTCTTGCTAAGATAATATCGGGCTGCAATCCTACGGAATTTAAATTTCTGACAGCGTGCTGGGTAGGTTTTGTTTTTAATTCTGTTCCTCCGGCTCCCAAGGCGGGCAAAAAGCTAACCAGGATTGTGACAACATCATTGGGCTGTTTTATTTTCAATATTTTGATTGCTTCTAAAAAGAGCAGGTTTTCATATTCGCCAACAGTTCCGCCAATTTCAGTAATAACAATTTCAGCATGTTCTTTTTGGGCAGCTTTGTTTATCCTATCAATCACTTCAAGGGGAATTCTTGGCACAACCTCAACCTGTTTTCCGTTATATTCCATTGCCCTTTCCCTGTTGATTACCGACAAATAAACGCTTCCGGTTGTCATATAATTTGCCTTAGACAAGCTTGTGTCCAAAAACCTTTCGTAGTTGCCCATGTCCTGGTCGCATTCCATTCCGTCGTCTAAAACAAAAACCTCGCCATGTTCGGTGGGGCTCATCGTTCCCGCATCAACGTTTACATACGGGTCGATTTTAATTGCCGTGACACCAAAACCGCGAGATTTAAGAATTTTTGCTATTGAAGCTGCCGCTACTCCCTTTCCTACTCCCGACATTACTCCGCCTGTTACAAAAATATATTTTATCATTTTTCTTCTTTTGTTTCTTCTGCTGTTATTATTATTTTTATTTCCACTTCAAGATTATGTTCAAGGTTTATTTTTACGGGGAATTCTCCCAATTCCTTGATTGGACTCTCCAAAGTTATATGGGATTTTTTAACTTCAAAACCTATTTCTTTTAACTTTTCAGAGATTTTCTGGCTGTTAACAGATTCAAACATTTGCCCCTCCTCTCCAATTTTAACTGGGATAGTCAATTCCAAGCCGTCAATTTTTGATGCCAGTTCTTGAGCCTTTTTTAAATCCTCTTCAATTTCCTTGGCAATTATTTCTTTCTGCGACTCAAGCTGTTCCAGCGCTTCTTTTGTTGCAGGCTTTGCCAATTTTTCAGGGAAAAGAAAATTTCTGGCGTATCCGTCTTTTACTTCTTTGACTTCGTATTTTTTTCCAAGATCGTCAATATCTTGTAGTAGAATTACTTTCATATTTGTATTTTAAGATTATGCTCTAATTTTTATATTTTACTATTTTACTTTAAGTCGTTTATAATTTCAAGTGCCTTCTCAAGCTGGAGGTCTTTTTCTGTTTCAGTATCGGAATTTTTAACTTCAACTTTTATGTCCGGCTCCAACCCAACTTCTGAAATGGATGAGCCGTTCGGGGTAAGCCATTTTGCAATGGTAACCTTAAGAAATGAGTTGCCTTTTAAGTAGATAACTTCCTGGACAGATCCTTTTCCAAAAGACTTCTCTCCAATCAGTTTTATTCCCCTGTTGTCTCTTAAAGCTCCTGCCAAAATTTCAGAAGCAGACGCAGAACCCTGATTTATCAAAACAGCCAAGGGATATTTTAGCAGAATGTGGTTGCCGTCTGTCTTGTAGATTGTCTGCTCTTTTCCTTCTCCAAAATCTTCAATTACAACGGTTTGGTCTGGTGATAAAAAGTAGCTGGCGATTTTTCTGGCTGTTTCTAAGTATCCTCCCGGATTGTTTCTTAAATCCAGCACTATTTTCTTTACTCCGCTTTGCAGTATCTGGTTTGCGGCAGAATTAAAATCACTTAACAATGTGTCTCCAAATTGATAGATTTCTATATACGCCACGTCTCCTTCAATGATTTTCCAATTCATCGAAGGTATCACTATTTTATCCCTTATTATATCTATATCTTTTGTGTCCTTCCAGCCTTCTCTGTAAATTGTTAAAGTTACAGTTGTCCCTCTTTTGCCTCTTATTATATCAACGGCGTTATCTGTAGTCATATTCGCGGTGCTTTTTCCGTCAATTTGGGTAATAATATCTCCGGATTTTAAGCCGGCTTTTTCGCCGGGAGTGTTTTTAAGAGGAGCTATAACAGCTAGCTGGTCTTTTTTAATGCCAATTTCAACTCCAATTCCTTCAAAAGAACCAGAAAGGTCATCCTGAAATTTTTTTGCTTCGGTTGGATTAAAAAAAGCAGTATACGGGTCGTTCAAGGAATTTGTCATCCCCTCAATTGCACCGTAAATAATTTTTTCGTCATTTATATCGCCTGGATTTATATAGTTTTGTTTAAGCTTGTTATAAGCGTCCCAAAAAAGAGAAAAATCAATTGTCCCGGGCTGATGCACGCAGTAAGACATTTTATCTCCTGCCCAATACCCCAATGCAAAAATAATTGCAAAACATAAAAACAGCGCAACAGGAAAAATTATTTTATTTTTATATTTATCAAAAAAATATTTTATGTCCATTATTTTAAATTAAAAATATATTAAACTATTTATACCAAAAAAAACAATGCAAAGCAATGAATTTTTGAATTTTCATATAAAAAAAGAGGGCAAGTCCTAAAAGGGCTTGCCCATGGTAAAGAAGTGAGTTGGTTGCGCCCGAAAGCAGAGCAGAAATCAGAAAGTGTCCAGATACCAATGTCTCATGGCTTTCCCCCTTGCGACGGTTGCGTCCTTACGGGGCTGTATTCTTTTTGCTTTTTGATATCAGCACTGTCTCGCGCTTTATAAGGTGCCACCAACCAGGCACCCCGCTACAGGCTTTTTGCACCTCACAATCTTTGGCGTCAACATGTTGCGGGTTGCTTTCCCATTTCCGCGGATGCAGCCGTAGCACTCGCGGATTTCACGCTTTTTTAGCGGTCCACAATGAACCGTCAAAAAGAAGAGAATCACCAAAATCAGTGCAAGCCAGTATAATGGCATAATTTCCTCCGTGAAAAAAGAAGTTGTTAATTTATTATTTACAATGTTATCAAAAGCCAATAATTAAGTCAAGAGTTTTTCCAAAATCAAGCAAAAAAAACGGAGCAACAAGAACTTCGTTTGTTAAAACTTGGTTCTTGCTGCTCCCTGGCGGCAAATGGCTATCGTTGGGGATCGGAGGTGCCATTGCCGCAATCCCGAGTGCCTCAAACCCGCTTACGCTACGGAACCCACCTACGGTGGGTGTTTATACGGGGTCATTGGTTCTTCTCCCTTTCTGTGTCGGATGGCTGTTTGTTCGCGGGGCCGGCGCGAAGTCGTCAGCGAAGCGCGAACAGGGCCGTCGTCGTGGCCGTGCCCGATGGCTTCAACTACTTTAGAAGCTGCTGTTGAGTCGGATTACGCATGTCGGGGGTCCCCATTTCTGTCAGTTGCGCTGTATTGTGTTGTATAACAGCTCACCGACGGTAAAAGTGCAAAGAGGATGAAATATCCTCCCTATAATTTATCTTATCATATATATAAACCCTTGTCAATCCAGACTAATAAAATATTCCACACAGTAATTATTTGTCGCACCTGCCTGCCGGACAGGCAGGCAATAAAAAATACGGCATTTAGCGCCGTATTTTTATCTGTGGACCCACCGGGAATCGAACCCGGACCTAATCCATGCCATGGATCCGTAATGCCGTTTTACTATGGGCCCTCACATAGAAATTTATTCTAGTTGATATTAAGTATAAGGTATTTGGTATTAAGTATCAAGGTTTTTGTCTTAAAAATCCTCTTAGTTTGTCTATTGTTTGGTCATAGGTCTGGCGGTCAACGGGGTAAGGAGTTGCGTCTTTGCCTCCGTGCGCAAAAGAATATCTAGCGGGGTCTTGGTATGAAGGTTTGGCTCCATAAATAACTTCTGCAACCAAAGCTAACGCCCTTATTGTTTTGGGGCCCACTCCGGGCGTTGCCAATAGTTTTTCATAGTTTTCCGGCTTTTGGTCGCACAGCTTCCATAAAATTTTTTCCAAATATTTGCTCTTGGCAAAGTTTTCCGTTACAACCGGATGCCAATGAAACTCTTTTGTCTCTAAATTAAGCAGGGTCAGCTGCTCTTTTTGGTTTTTAATTGTGATTGTCTGCGACAATGGCGTATAATATTTTCTTAAAAGAGTTATGTCTTTCATTAAAGAATTAAATCCTTGTTCCAAAACAAGGGATTTGCTTAGTTCCCTGTTTTTGTCGCTTTCTTGGGCCGTCATATTTAGAACATTTTTCAATTTTACCGCGCTTTCAATGCCCGAGTGCGGTTCTTTAATTAAGTCTTTTAACTCCTTTGAGTGCCAGTGATATCTTCTGGCAGACTGCTCCTTTGCGTTCATTCCCTGCTGGACAACCGTCCATGCTCCGTTTTTTGAAAAGAAAAAAGCATGGTGGTAAATTTGAAATCCGTCTTGAACCAGCGAGCTGTCAACCTTGGCTGCCATTTTAGAATTATAAACCAAAGAATTAGCTGATTTTTCGGGTAAAGAGATTTTATAAGACCAGTTTAAAATTTCATCTGGAGTTTTCAAAGATGTTTTGCCTTTTCCCCCGCAAATAAAAATTCCCAAATCTTTTTCAGAGCCCCTTATTGCCTCTTTTAAAGCGGCTGTAAGAATTGTTGTAAGCCCGGAAGCATTCCAGTCAAAAGCCAGGACAGTTCCCAGAGACTGAAACCAAACGGGGTTAGAAATCCTTTTTATAAATTCGTCGGGACCTTCTTCTGCGATTATTGCATAAATCATTCTTTTTGAGAGCAAAACCATTCTGTCAAAAAGCCACTTTGGGCATTTTCCGTAATCCAATCCAAATGTTGCAATTCCTTTTGTTATCATAAATTTTTGTTGCTTAACAGTATATTTTATCATTTCAACAAACTCCAAGCAATAAAAAAGCGGAGGTTTTTGGTTCTCCGCGTTTCGCGTAGCATTCACTTAGCGATCAGCTTCGCGAACATCCTGTCGATTTGTCCGCCCAGGGCGCTAACAGCACCCTCGCTTTTGAGAAGTTCCATTGCTTTTTTGGCAAGCTTATTCTGTGCGTCTTCATATAGTTCAGTGACCGCACAGAGCTTAGCATTTATATTTTCAAGTGCTATCTCAACTGCCCTCTTGTCTTCCTCCAATTTGGCGCACCTTTCTTCCATATCAAGACACTTAGCCAAGGCTCCATTGTGAGATGTCTCAAGTCCTTGTTTAAAACATTTTAGCCTATCTATTTCTTCCGTTAGTCTCTTATTCTCTTTTTGGGCGTGTCTCAAAACAGATTCCAGACTTGCTTCGTTTACCTTTGCTGTTACGATTGGGTTTCTGCGCTTGCGGGCAGCGTTTTGTCTTTTTGCCATGATAAGGCTCCTGACGTAAACAAATTGTTAATGGTCAAAACAAACAATATATCATATTACCCCTTTTTTGCTTTTATGTAAACTAATTAAAATGGCCATTTAAAGGTGTTTTTTATACTATCAACCGTTCCTTGGATTTGTTTTACATTTTCAGACAAAGAATTTAGCGTGTTTATAGCTGACTGCAACTCCTGGCTTGAACCAAGGTTTGGCAGGTTTTTTAACTGGCTTAATTGATTAATATAAGGTTGAATATTTTGGAATGTTTCTGACAGCTCATTAAATTTTTCTATATATGGTTTTATTAAAAAGTATCCTGAAACTGCCGATGTTATTAAGACAGCTATAAATAAAAATATTATTATTTCAAGAAAAAGAATTTTTCTTTTTAATTTTTTGATTGTTTTTTCACAATCTTGGTTTTCTGCATATTCCATAAATTTTTATATTATTTAATATTACTTAATTATATATTAAGTACTAATTAAAAAACAGCCCTTTGAGTACGTTCAGGACTGCTTTTTTAGTTTATGTGCCCCCTAACACTTAAGTGTGCCCCCGCCGCGACTCGAACGCGGAACCAATAGCTTAAAAGGCTACTGCTCTACCATTGAGCTACGGGGGCACACTTAAGTGTTAGGGCCATTGAGCCTGCCTACCGGCAGGCAGGCTACAAGGGCATAGTCCGCTTTTCAGCGGAAATCCCAAATCCCAAAATCCAAATTCCAAAATGTTTTTGGTCATTGGGTTTTGGTTTTTAGGGTTTTTTAGTTATAATCCTTCTTTTCTTATTTGTTCAAACAATTCTTTTTGTTTTTTTGTCAGTTTTTTAGGGGTGTCAATTTTCAGTTCAACATACAGGTTTCCCCTGCCATATCCTCCGAAATGCGGAATCCCCTTTCCTGTAATTCTTAAAATTTTGCCGGATTCTGTTCCTGCCGGAATTTCAAGCAATATATTTGTTCCGTCAATTATTTTTAATTCAACCTTATCACCTAAAACAGCTTGTGACAAGCCAATTTGCAACAATGAAAAAAGGTCGTCTTCCTTTCTTTCAAAAACAGGATGCTGTTTTACATATATTCTTATATAAAGGTTTCCTGCTTTAGCGCCCTTTTTGCCTGCCTCTCCTTTGCCTTCAACTTTTATTAACTGGTTTGAATCAACGCCTGCCGGAATTTTCACTTCTATTGTTTCAGTTGCCCTTACCCTGCCTTCTCCTTTGCATACATTGCATGGCTTTTCGGGCATAGTGCCCTCTCCTTTACATTCAGGGCATGTTGCAATTGTTGTGTATGACCCCAAAAAAGTTTTTTTGACCTGTTGGACCTGGCCTGTTCCCCTGCATGAAAAGCACTCTTTTATTTTTGTGTCTGGTTCTGCCCCCGCTCCTTTGCATCTGTTGCAAACAATATGTTTTTGCAAGTTAATTTTTTCTGTAAAATCTTTTAAGGTTTTTTCAAGCGGAACCTCTATCTGTATTTCAATGTCTTTTCCTCTCCTGGCATCTTTTTTTGTAGTTTTTCCACCCCCGCCAAATCCGAAAAATTCTTCAAAAACATCTCCTAAGTCATTTAAGTCAAATTCAACGTCTTGCTGGCCTTTGTTGCCCCAAGCCCAATTAAATCCAAATCCATCCTGCCCGGGCTGTGGGCCTGACCCGTCAAAAACTCTGCCAAACTGGTCGTATTGCGCCCTTTTTGCTTTATCTGAAAGAATCTGGTATGCTTCGTTTATTTCCTTGAATTTTTTTTCATCTCCGCCTTTGTCAGGATGGTATTTATGAGCCAGCTTGTGAAAAGCTTTTTTAATTTCTTCCTGGGTAGCTGTTTTCGCAATCCCAAGAATTTCATAGTAATTCATTTGTTGAAAACCTAAACCCCAAAATCCAAATCCCAAAACATTTTTAACAATTGAGATTTATGATTTTGTTGGGCATTGGGGTTTGGTCATTGGAAATTAATTTTTCTCCGTATACTTTCCTTCCTCGGTATTTTTATCGCCTCCATCTTTCTTTTCCTGTTCCGGTTGTTTTTGCGGCTCCTGTTTGTAGAGTTCTGCGCCTATTTTTTGCATTAATTCCGATAATTCCTGTGTTTTGGACTTTATGTTTTCTATATTATCAGTTTTTTGCTCTTCTTTCAAGGCGTTTATTTTATCTTCAGCCAACTTCTTGTCTTCTGGCTTTATTTTGTCAGCATTGTCTTTTAAGGTTTTTTCTGATGTGTATATTAAAGCATCGGCAATATTTTTTGTTTCAATTGCTGACTGCTTTTCTTTATCCTCTTTTGCGTGGACTTCTGCATCTTTCTTCATTCTTTCAACCTCTTCTTTTGATATTCCAGAAGACCCTTCAATCCTTATTGATTGCGATTTTCCGGTTGCTTTGTCTTTTGCAGAAACATTTAATATTCCGTTTGCGTCAATGTCAAAAGAAACCTCAACCTGCGGAACTCCGCGAGGAGCTGGAGGAATACCGTCTAAAATAAATTTTCCCAAAGTTTTGTTATCCTGCGCCATTGGCCTTTCTCCCTGCAAAACATGAATTTCAACGGATGTTTGGCTGTCGGCCGCAGTTGAAAAAATCTGATTTTTTGCTGTTGGCACTGTTGTGTTTTTAGGGATTAAGATTGTATTTACGCTTCCAAACGTTTCAATTCCCAGGGAAAGCGGGGTCACATCCAAAAGCAAAACGTCTCTAACATCTCCCTGCATAATTCCTCCTTGGACAGCGGCTCCAATTGCAACAACCTCGTCGGGATTTACTTCTTTGTTTGGTTCTTTGCCAAATAATTTTTTTACTTCTTCTTGCATTTTTGGCATTCTTGTCTGTCCGCCAACCAAAACAACCTCTTCAATATCTTTTGGTTCAAGTTTCGCTTCTTTTAAAGTTTTTTTCACAAGTTCTATTGATTTGTTGATGTCATCGGCAACCATATTTTCAAATTGCGCCCTTGTAAGTTTTATCAATAAATGTTTTGGACCATTTGCGTCGGAAGTTATAAACGGCAGATTTATTTCCGTTTCCATTGCAGATGATAATTCTATTTTTGCTTTTTCTGCTGTTTCTTTAATCCTTTGCAAGGCCAACTGGTCTTTTGACAAATCAACGCCGTTTTCTTTTTTAAATTCTCCAACCACCCAGTCCATTATTTTTTGGTCAAAATCATCTCCGCCAAGGTGCGTATCCCCGCCCGTTGCCTTTACTTCAACTGTGTCTGCTCCAACATCCAAAATTGAAATATCAAAAGTTCCTCCGCCAAAGTCGTATACACAAATTTGCTGGTCTTTCTTTTTTGTTAATCCGTAGGCTAAAGCTGCTGCAGTTGGTTCGTTTATAACTCTGTCTACTTTAAACCCCGCAATTTCTCCTGCAATTTTTGTGGCTTTTCTTTGTGCGTCGTCAAAATAAGCGGGCACTGTAATAATTGCTTCTGTGATTGTTTCTCCAGTTTTTGCCTCTGCGTCTGCTTTTAATTTTTGCAAAATCATTGCAGAAATTTCGGCTGGGTTTAACCACTTGTCGCCCATTTTTACATCCACTCCGCCGTCGCTGGATTCTTTAATTTCATAAGGCAATAATTTTTTATCCCTTTGAACTTCCGGGTCAGAAAATTTTCTACCAATAAGCCTTTTAACTGAAAATATTGTGTTTGTTGGATTTGTGACAGCTTGTCTTTTTGCAAGCACTCCAACAACCCTTTCTCCTGATTTTGAAGTTGCCACAATAGAAGGCGTGGTTCTTGCCCCTTCTTTGTTTTCAATAATTTTTGCTTCACCTCCTTCCACAATTGCCATTGCGGAGTTAGTTGTACCTAAATCTATACCTAATATTTTGCTCATAATTTTTAATTTATTTAATTTATTTTGTTATTTTGGTGTTGTTATAAGGACAGGACTATATTTGAGTAGATTCCTTAAACTAATTATTGATTTTTTAAAAATATTTATCGGAATTTTTAGTTTTTTGCCATACCACGGGTCTGCTACTTCAACAAATTTATCATTTATTTCTAATATTACCCAAAAATGAGGCGCATGGAGATTTCCTGGAACATAAGGATAATAAGAATCAACATACACCGCTACATTATTATCTTTTATAACTTTTTCTATTAATTTCAGGTTTATTTTTTCGTTTTTAAGATTAACTTTGTCCTTTTTTTGTTTTTGTATCTTTTCAAAATAATACTTGTTTTCAATATATATGGTAAAATTCTTCTTATATTTTTGAGAAACGTAGCTTGTTTGTCCTAGTAGATAATTAAACTTCCATCCGTGTTTCCAAACTTCAATTTCATCTTTTTTATTCCCGCCAATAAGCATCAAAATCGCACAGGCTTGGCAAGTATCGTGAGTTGTTTGTTTTATTATCTTCATGCCTTTAAAATCCGACTTTGGTTTCCTCTTGGGTTGTTTGTGGCCTTTGGGGCAATTCGGTTTTTATTTCACTAAATTGTTTTTCGTATGATTCAATCTGCTGTTTTAAAAGCATATAAATCCTTTTTGCGTGCTTTGGGGTTGCTGTAAACTGCCTGCCCTGGTTTCCTGATGTTATCAGAAAATTGAAATTTTCTTCATTAAAGGCCATGCTCATCATTGTTATCATATAAACATTGGGGTCTAAATTTATTTGAATTTGTTTTTGTTCTTTTTCCATATTTTTATTTATTGTTTAATTAAATTACTGAATTAATCATCCTTGCGAGGTCGGACCTCGCAAAATGGCTTTGCTATTGCGGAATCTGTGGTTGCCTATTTGGCAACCTTGACTTTTGCCGGGCGGATTAGCTTGCCGTGCATTGTATATCCGCGGGTTAATTCTTCTGACACTGTTTGGCTGTTTTCTTTGTCATCTACTGTGCTTCGGCTTTGCTCAGCACCTACGGCTTCCATTGAATTTGGGTCAAATGCCTCTCCGACGGTTTTTATTGGTTCAATCCCCTCTTGTTTTAAAAAATCTTCAAATTGTTTTATTACCTGCAAAAGCCCTGTATCGTTTATGTGAGCTTGAGCCAAAAGCAAATTATCCAAAATAGGCAAAAGTTTTAAAACAAGGTCTTCATTTCCATATTTTATAATACTTGAAACTCTTTCTGCCTCGTCTTTTTTATAATTTATAAAGTCTGCCCTTTCCCTTTTCCAACCAGCCAGATATTCTTCTGATTTGAGTTGAAGCGCCTTCAATTCATCCTCAGATACATCAAAGGATTTTCCTTTTGTTTCTAATTCATTATTTTTTTGTGCCATGATTCTAAAATTGTTAATATTTCAAAAATATTGTCGTTTTCAAGTGTATCCATTAGTTTTTCCATCATTTTCATTTCTTGTTCCATTTCACTTCTGGCATGCCTAATTTGTCGCACAATAAACATTTCAAATTCTATTTCATTCTGTTTTCTTATGCACTCTGCAAAATGCCTGTATGCTTTTTTTGTTGGCACCCTGCCTGCCGAAGTATAGGGCTGTTCTATATATCCCTGCCTTGCAAGTTCCTGTAAATCATTTCTTATTGTTGCCCCGGAAACATCAAGGTCGCATACTTTTTTTAAAGCCAAAGAGCCAACCGGCTCCAAAGTGGCTATATATTCCTTTACCAGAAAATTTAAAATTTTTTCTTGGCGCAATGTTATCATTATCACTCTGATTAATTTACTGATAAGTCATCTTATTAAATTATCACTCCCTTGTCAAGAGTGCTAACTAAAAACCAATAAAAAAGACTTGGGTGGTTGCCTAAGCCTAGTTTATTATTGGGTTTTTGGAGTTTCAGAAAAGAAGTTGATTTTGGATGTATTAAGTTGATAATGTGCAAAGTGGAGTTGGCAGGATTTGAACCCGCAGCCTTCCGCCAGTTGGCGGACGCTCTCCCGGTGTGAGCTACAACCCCAAAAAATTCCCACCGACAGAGGGATTGAATCCCTCTGTCGGTGCTTCGGCGGCTTCAGTTCTTCTCCGCGACCTCGACGGCGTTCATTCGGCTGAACACATTCATAATTAGGGTCTCCTTGGACCGTTGCGGGGTACTCTGCTTCTCACAGCAATTCTATCAGCACAATAATATGCTGATTATTTATAATATTATCAAAAATAAAAAAATATTCAATTGTGGATAACTTTTTTAAAAAAAGAAAAGACCCGGGCGGGCGGGTCTACGCTGAAGATTTTAGTTATTTGCTAAAATCTTCAATATCTTGCTTTTTGTTGCCTCATAGTTTTTGGCGGCAACTTGGAAGGCTTTGCTCTCCTCAATGAGGTCAGAGTCTTTCTCCTTTACTTCTCCTATGAGGCGTTTGAGCTTTTCCACTATCCTTTGAGCTGCTATTGCATTCCGTTTTTCTCTGATTCTCCGCCTGATTTCTTGGAAGAAAAAGAACGCTTTTCTCCCAAATTCAAATTGTGAAAATGCCTGATTCAGCAGGACTTCAGGTGGAATAGATTGTATCGAGCTCATATCTTGCTCCTCTCTGAAACGATGGATTTAATGAACAAATGATTATTTATATATTATCACATATAATAAAAAAAGGCAAGCAAAAACAAGCATCCTTAAGGGCGCTTGTTTTTTCATCTGTCTTATGGTTTAAATTTTAATTTTTTATTTCAACCAAATCGACTTCAAATATCAATGTTGAATTTGCAGGTATGATATTTCCAATAGCCTGATTTCCATATCCCAATTCAGGTGGAATTGTCAATTTTCTTTTTTCCCCCACTTTCATTCCTAATACTCCAAGTTCCCATCCCTGGATTACCCTGTTTTCTCCCAATGTAAAGGAAAAAGTTTCTCCTCTGTCAATTGATGAATCAAATTTTGTTCCATCCTCAAGGGTGCCAACATAATTTACAACAACAGTATCTCCTGTTTTGCATTCTACTCCGGAGCCCTCTTGTAAAGTCTCAATTTTCATTCCTTGTATATTCTGGCTTTGGGGCAGTTCCTGGTTTTGATTCTGCGGCTCTTCTTTAGTTGGCGCAGGCTTTAACCAGACATAAACTCCAAAACCCATTAAAATTAATGCTATTATTATAATTGTTATTAGCGCTGTTTTTTTCATTGTTATAAATTTTAAAATTATTGCCCGAGTTTTTGTGTATCCTGTATGGCTTCTGTATCGGAGGTTATTTGGATTGTTTTGGCGGTAATAGACCCGTCGGAGTTTGCCGCCCCTTGAACCATTACATTTTTTCCACCCCCCTCAAGTCTTAATTACATTATTCTGCATCTATTTCTTTTTTGATTTCCTCAAATTCATTTTCAATTTTTTGCAGTCTTTCTTTGCTTTCTTTTATTAAGACAACGGCTTCTTTTACCTTCTCCAAGCCCTGCTCTACGTCAACTTCTTTGCTATTATCAAACCACTGGGAAATTTCCTCCAGTTTTTTTAAATTTTCGTTTAAATTATTTTTTGCCATAAATTGTTGAAATCCCAAAGCTCAAAGTCCAAATTCCAAATAAATCCTAATTTTGCAGATTGGCGTATAAATCCCAAAACGTTTTAGGATTTTTATACTTAGAATTTTTTTGGTCATTGGATTTTGGTTATTGGGGATTGTTTTTCTCGTTTATTGATTTTATTTCAGACTTTATTTGGCCGTCTGTAAGTTTTAAGTTTACAACATCTCCAACTTTTATATTCTTTACACTTTTTAACACTCTACCATTGATATTAGCGATTATGTAGCCAAGCCTTAAATTTCTTTCCGGGCTGTTTAATTTTATTATTTTTTCAGAATTTGCCAAAAAAGTCCTGAATTTGTCGCACAATAAAGAAAACTTCGTAAAAAAAGATTCCGGATGTTTTTCCAACTCTTTTTTTAGGTTTATAATATTGTTTTTAAAATTCTGCAAGGAAACCTTAAATTTATTTTCAATAAAGTTAAATTTTTCAAAAATTATGCCGTAGCTTGCCAAAATTTTTCTTTCAAGCCTTTCTAAGAGCAATAGAGCCTGGCTCCATGATTCATTAATCAGGTTTGCGGCCGCTGTTGGCGTTGAAACCATTATATCAGAAGCCATCGCGGACAGCGGAACGTCTTTGTCGTGGCCTATTCCCGCAATAACGGGGCAAGGAAACCCCGCAATTTCCCTTACAAGCAGCTCATTGTTAAAGCACATCAAAGACTCCATTGAGCCCCCACCCCTTATAATGACCAAAACATCAATATCTTTTTTTCTGAAAGTTTTTATTGCTGAAAGCAAATCCGCCACAGCCTCCTGACCCTCAACCCTTGAATCAATCATTTTGATATCAAATCCAAATTTGCCTATATTGTTTAAAAAGTCATGTATGACCGCTCCCTGTTTTGAAGTAATAACTCCAATTTTGTGCGGATATTTGGGTATGAATCGTTTATTTTCAGGAGAAAAAATTCCTTCTTTTTCCAATTTGGCTTTTAGTTCGTCGTATTGCTTTTTTAAATCTCCTTCTCCTGCAAGTTCAATGCTGTCTGCAATAAAAGAAAGCCTGCCTGAAGGCGCATAAATCTCCGGGTTTCCAAAAGCCACAATTTTTTTGCCAGGTTCAAGGGTTATGCCATAAAGTCTGTATTTTGAGGCCCAAATAATGCAGTTTAACATTGAAGCGTCCTTTTCGTCTTTCAAGGTAAAATACATATGGCCTGTTGGTCCTTGTTTTGCTTCACCAATTTCTCCTACAATTTTAGCTTTTGAGGATTTTAACCCAACATTTAAAAATGCAACAAATTCCGAAATGCTATATATTTTGTTTGTTTCTTGGGATAACATTTAACTTGTTTTTACAATATATTTTTATATATAAAATTTTTTGTAGATGGCCAATAGAAAGCAAGCATGTGGGTGGGGGCCAAAACCATTTTTGTTTTCCCAAATATGGGTTTTGCTCTAATTCCCGGAAAAACCATCAAGTCAAACGGGGTATAAATTGAATATATATTTACCCTGCCTTCTTTTACAAATATTTCCAAATCTTTTAATAGTTCACTGCCAGGTCTCAAATCTTTTATTCCGGGCCAATTTAAAATCATAGCTAACGGACTTCCTTTATGTGGACTGCATAAAGTAAATAATTTATTTATATGAATAGTTCTTCCGTTTGGGAGCGGTAAAAAATATTTTAAATAAGCCAAGGCAATAATTCCTCCTTGACTCATTGCAACAATATTTATATTGTCTTCTTTTACATTTTGCTCAATATATTCGGCTAATTCCTTGGCGATTATTTTAATTGAATGGATTCCAATTCTGCTCTCATATTTAAACTCGTAGAATTTTGAAAATCCCTTGCTCTTTAAAAATTTTATGATAGGCTGGTACTGCTTTTCGTTTCCCCATATTCCGTGTACAAATAAAACAGGAATCATATCTTGTTTTTTTTAATATTTATTTTACTTCGCTGCCCGGACTGACTTCTTTGTCTGGATGCAATAAAACCGGGCCGTTTTTACCGCTTGGGCACAAAATCATTCCTTGAGATTCCAGGCCTTTAAGTATTCGCGGAGCCAAATTATACGCAAATGGGCACTCTTTGCCAATAAGCTCTTCTGGCGTGTAAAACTGGGCTATTCCGGCGATAATCTGGCGTTTTATGGGAATAAGCTCTTTTTTTGCGGTTTCAGTCCCCCTTTCTTCTGCCATTTCCATTGTTTTGATTTCTGTTTCTTGCAGTCCAAAGTCAACCTCCAATTTTAAAAGCTTGTCTGAGCCTTCAACTTTTTCTGCTGACAAAATTTTTCCTATTCTTATTTCAACCTTTTTGAAATCTTCAAAACTTATTATTTCCATAATTATGTTTTAAATAATCTTTTATTTTAAAATTAAAAGGTAATGTTTGTCGCACAATATTGGGGTGTCGGACACCCCAATGACTATTTTTAATTTTAAGGCTTATTATAAAATTCCGCAAGAAAAAATAATTAAATATTTATATTAATCTTTGGAACCGGCAAACTGCCCGCATGCGGCCTTGATATCCTCTCCAAATCTGAATCTTTGAGAAAAAACAACCTTGTTCTTTTTTAAAATTTCCTTGAATTTTTTAACCCTTTCTGCGCTTGAGGGCAGAAAATTGTTTCCTTGAGTTGGGTTGTATAAAATTAAGTTAACGTAATAAAGCGGTTTTTTCATAATTCTTGCAAGCTCTCTTGCGCAAGATTCCGTATCGTTTACATTTTTAATCAAAAGATATTCAAACATCACCTGCCTTTTTGTCTTTTTAATATAGGCATCAACAGCAGCAAGCAATCTTTCTAAATGATATTTTCTGTTTATTGGCATTAATTTTGACCTTAATTCATTGTCGGGGGCATGCAAAGAAATTGCCAGATTCATTTGAGTTCCCTCTTTTGCAAATTTTTCTATGCCTTCAATAATGCCGGCTGTTGAAATTGAAATATTTCTTGCCCCAATATTAAGTTTTTCTTTTGTGTTTATAATTCTTGCAGACCGCATTACATTTTCATAATTCAAAAAAGGCTCTCCCATTCCCATAAATGTCACATTAGTTACTTTTTTGCCTCCCTTTTTAAGATATCTTGCAAAAAGAACTACTTGCTCAACAATTTCCATTGGAATTAAGTTGCGCTTAAAACCCATTTTTCCTGTTGCGCAAAAGGAACATCCCAAAGGGCATCCAACTTGCGAAGAAACGCAGACAGTGTTTCTTCCGTCTTTGTGGCGCATCAAAACAGCTTCAACCAGCAGTCCGTCTTCCAAGGTTATCCTGGCTTTTACAGAATCCTTTTTCTTTGAGACAAGCATTTCTGCTTTTATTTCCAGGGGACACTTTTCATTTAATTCCTGCCTTAAACTTAAGGGCAAAAAAGTTGCCTTATTCCAATCAGAAATCAGGTTTTTAAAAATTGCTTCCTTTGCCTGTTTTATCCTGTATTTTGGCAAGGCTTCCAAAACTTTTGGCAATTTATCTATATTCATTAAAGTATTGTGGGGTGTTAGGAACCCCACTGATTTTTTGTTATTTTTGGGCCCAGTCGCAGATATCCTTAAAGTCGCAATACTGGCATTGCCAACCTGGGGTTGGGTCAAATTCAGAATTTTTAATTTTTTCGATTAAACCTACAATTTTTTCTTTTTGCTCTGAAATTTCCTTTTCAGTACCTAAAAAAGAGGCAACCTTTCCGTCTTCCAAATAAAAATAAGCAAGCTTTTGCGGTCTTAAATGTAAAACTTCCTGCGCCGCTATCTGATAAATCAGCAATTGGTCTTTTGCTTCTGCATCCAGTTTGTCTTTTGACTGTCCTGTCTTGTAGTCTATAATAGTAATTCCGTCTTTGCTGTCGTCAATTCTGTCAATTACCCCAAATAAGGTGTTATCTCCTATTTTTAGATTAAAGGGTAGTTCTAACGCCGGTTGTTCGCTTATTTTTAAAATATTTGGCGGATTATCAGCAAATTTTTTATAAAAATCTTTTATTATTTCTTTTCCTTTTTTATAATATTCTTCTTTTTGTTTTTTTGATTCGTACCATTCGTCCATCCAATTTTTTTCGTAAATCTCTTCTATCTCATCAAATCTTACAGAGGTCGGACCTTCGCTGGTTATTTTTGAAGATTTTTCGCTAAACAGACTTTTTTGATTTGCTAATGACTTTTGGCTTTGCAGTTTAAGAAATTCATATAATGTATTATGCATTGTTTTTCCAAAAGAGAAAACAGCTTTTCCTTTTATCGGAATTTTTAAAATAAAATTAAATTTGTACTGCAGGGGGCATTTTTGGAAAGCCGCCAGCTGTGAATAAGAAAAATGCTGGGGCAAGTATTGAGGTCTTGTTTTTTGTATAAATTTTGGCTTTTCCGGTTTGTCTTGCAATAATTCGCTCTCGGCTTTTTGGTCATTGGTTTTTGGTATTTGGTCTTTGCTATCGTACCCCATTTCAACTAAAAATCGAGATATTTTTTTTAACCTTTGCCCCCCGTAATCTTCAGATGAAGTAAAATACAATCCCTTTTTTGCTCTTGTCATTGCAACATAACAAAGTCTGCGCTCTTCCTGCAAATGAATGTCGCCCTGTGGTTTTATGTCTTTTATTAAGTCTTCTGGGAGTTCTATGGGGTCTTTTCTTTCAATTGACGGAAATCTTTTATCAACCATGCTAACCAAAAAAACATATTTGAATTCTAGTCCTTTTGCTCCGTGAATTGTCATAACTTTTATCATATCAGGCCCTTGGTCGGGGTCAAATTGCAACTTCCCTTCCTCTCCTGACTCAAGCTCCATATCCAGTTGGGCCATAAAATTTTTTAACACAGGCTCAAGATTCGATTCTTCAAAAGTTTTTAATTTTTTATAAAACTGGTTTAACAAACTGATTTTTTCGGTTTCATTATTTTTAACAAGATGTTTTAAATATCCCGAATCTTCCAAAAACAAAACCATCAGCTCGCAAACCCCCTTCTCCCTTGCCATTAAGCTATGCTTTTGTATTAAAGCCAGCAGAAAAGCTGTTTTTTCCCTTGTTTTTGAAGAAATAGAGGGTATTAACGATAGCTCTTGCAAAGATTCATATAATGACTTTGTTTTTTTTCTGCTCCAAAAAGCAATTGTTGAGATGTCCTGTTCCGGAATTTCCAAAAACGGCAAGTTTAAAATTCTGTAAACAGCTGTTCCCTCGTGGTAATTGTCTAAAAGCTTAAAATAAGAAATAATATCCAGAATTATCGGTTTTGAATAAAGTCCGCGGGAAGCCATAAATTGATATGGAAGCCCTGCCCTTTCAATCCCCTTTATAAACGGAATTGCAGAGTCGTTTGCCCGTGATAAAATGGCAAAGTCGTTATATGTTGCTTCTTTATCTGATTTTAAAATCTCAAGAATTTTTTTTACAACTTCGCTCACTTCAGAGTCTATGCTTTTTGCAGATATGTGCTCAATGGTTCCGTTTTTGCTGTCTCTGCCCTCTGCAATTAATTTCTTGTCAATTTTTGCCTGAAATTCCAGCCTGTCGGGATTGTTTTGTTTTATAAATTCATAAGACTTATCTAAAATATCCTGGCATGACCTGTAATTTTTTATCAGCGCTATTTGCTTGGCATTAGGAAAATCTTTTTTAAACATTATAATATTTGAAAAAGATGCTCCTCGCCACCTGTAAATTGCCTGGTCGTCATCTGCACAAACGCATAAATTATTTTTTGGTATTGCCAGCAATTTAATCAACTCATATTGCGCCCAGTTTGTATCCTGAAATTCGTCAACTAAAATATATTTAAATTTTTCTTGGTATTTTTTTAAAATATGCGGCCTCTGCCTAAATATTTTTAAACAGTAATTTATTAAGTCCCCAAAATCCAGACAACTATTTTCAAGCAGAATTTGTTGATATGTATGATAGGCATTTGCCACTTCTTTTATTCTTTCTGTTTCCTGGGAATCTGGCGCGTCATCCCTTGTTTTTAATTTTTCTGCGTATTCCAAATAGTCTTCAGGGTAAATTTCCTGGTCTTTGCAGTGCGAAAAATGAGATATTAAAGCTTGGATAAATTTTGTTGGATTTCCAAGCGATTTATAATAGTCAAAATCAAACCTATCCAAATTTTGCCGTGCCAAAATCCATCCAGAAGTTGGATCTAACAGCTTAAAATCAGGAGAAAGCCCAATATCCAAAGCATTATCTCTTAAAATCTTTTCACAAAAAGCGTGAAAAGTTGAAATCCATAAGTCCACATAACCAAAATCCAGCAGCCTGTCCACCCTTTCTTCCATTTCAGAGGCGGCTTTTTCAGTAAATGTGACAGCCAAAATTTCTTCTGGTGTTGCCAGTTTATTTTTAATCAGGTTTGCGATTCTTTGGGTAATAACAGTTGTTTTTCCTGTGCCGGCTCCCGCCACAATTAAAAGCGGACCTTGCAGGTGGCTTATTGCCTGCTGTTGTTCTTTGTTTAATTCTGATGGCATTTTTGTGTTTGTATGTTATTTTACTATTTTAAAATTTAAAAAGCAAAAATTGCAATAAAAAAGAGAGGCTGCAATTGAATTGCATAACCTCTCTATGTTCATTCAGGACTTTGAAGGTCCTTAGTTCTCGTAGCGTCTTTGGACAACTTGCCCATAGGTCGCCTGGAGAAACAGCCGACAGAAAAACGGCTTCATAGTCTTAAACGCTTGTCCTGGTGAGCAGCTTTTTCCCACGGCGGTTTTGAGGACTTGAAAACCCATTGCTTCTTCTGAAAGAATCTCAGTGAGAGTAATTTTTTCATCGTTTCCACGATGGAATCTGAGAGTGAGGTCTTCAAAATCTCTATCCTCAGAATCATCATTATTGGGGCGCCACTCAAATGTCCCCCTATAAGTAAGAACAGAGTCTCCGACCACATCTGTGGTAAAGAACTCTTTGGGGTCAATATCGTGCCGCTCTTCAAGGGCGAATTGAAAACCCTTAAGCAGGGTCAGCCCCAGCCTTGTTATTCTCTCTTTTTGCGTTTCTGTCTGGTTTTCTGGAAAAACAACGCCTATATGATCCTGATTCACTTTTCCGTTTCTGTCCTTAAGGGCGGAAAGTGGAATGCTCTGCCCCTCTATGTCCTTAAGCCCGTTGAAGGCGCTAAGAAGCACAAAAACCACACCCCCTACCGAGTCTACCGACTGCATCTTTAGGAGTTTGGTCCCCTCTGCAGTAGGAATCTGGAGCTCAAATATTCCTACGTTTCCCTTCCATGCCTCTCTGATGGTGATTTTGTCGGTGTTGGTGCGTTTTGGCTTGGTTGCTGGCACAGGCTTTTTGGGTGTCTCGTTCTCTTTGGGAGCAAAAGCCTTTTGGACAATGGAGGCGATTTCCTTTTTGTCGGCATCGGTCAAACCGAAGTTGTCGGAAATAATGATTCTCCTTTTGCCAACCATTATGCCACCTTCATTGCCTGTGACGAAGAACCCACTGCTAAAGCAGTCACCTATGGCTCTTTCTGCCTGCGATTGGGTAATACCATCCCTGAACTTGTATTTTATTAATTCAAGGCAAACAATTCTTATTGCCTTAAGATCTTTTGAGCTGTCCAGAATGTAGTAAAGGCCCGTCCGAATTTCATCCATGATCTCTTTCCAGTTCTTTCCCTTGATGACGCCAGATTCGTCAGGCCAGATAACCTTGTTATCAGCGATAGACTCGTAAAACTCCAAAATGTGGGGCATCGCCGCTTCCAGACGCTGGATATATTCTGGCACATGACGCGCTCGCTCAACTGCGGCCCTTACTGCCTCCATGGGTGACATGTTTGAATCGTATGGCTGCTGCACAGCCTCGTTCTCTTTTTTGCCCTCGAGAGCCAACGCGGACAGCAACTGGGCGATTGTCATAGTAGTTTCCATGGCTTTTCTCCTAAAGCGCGCTTATTTAAATGTGCAAAACCTGCTTTAATTCCACGCGCATAGAATTTGGCAGGCTCTCCCCAAAATAAGAAGAGACGAAGTTAAACATATCTGAATATTTTATATTTAATTTCGTATTTTCTTATTTTATCCCTATATATTAATTATACCATATATTAAATATCATTGTCAATATATTTTATGTACAAAAAATCCCCTGTTTAGGGGGATTTTTAAGCTATTTTAGAGATATTTATTAAGCCAGTCTGCAAAAGCATACACTCTTCCTGAAAAATAAAACCAACCTCCCAAAATAATCAGCATCATTGGCAAGAAAAATGAGTCTGCAAAAAGATTATTTGTTTGGCCAGTTGAAAGGTCTGTTGGAGCAGTTGTGGCAGCTCCCGATACTTGCGAATTGCTTACAACAACTGTTGCGGTGTCTATAACTTGGCTTATTTGGTCAGCTGTTATTGTTGTAGGAACTTCCAAACTTGCCGTTCCGTAATCGGAAGACGAGTTAACTTTTGCCTGGTAAGAAACTATTACAACCTCGCCTGCCTTAATTGTGCCCACATTTATTCCGTTAACAGGATTTGCAATATCGTTTTTTACTGCGTTTATTAGTAAATTTCCGTTATACGCCAGATTTGCAGGCAGAGTTTCTTTCAAAAAAACATTGTTAAGGTCTTTATCTGTTTGTATAGTAATTGAAAAGCTTAAAACGTCGTAGGGCTTAGCGATTATTGATTTTGACCACCCCAAATTTCCGGATGTAAGGTTTATTGCTTTTTTTGAAATAACAGAAAAATCACTCAAAACATTCATTTTGGTTTGAAAAGTCATATCCTGCCCATAAAATCTATTTCCCGAAAAGTCTTGAGCAACTGCCCTGTAGTGGTATGTTGCGTTTAAAAATAATGATGACATATTCTGGAAAAAAGAACCCGAAGACACAGACATTGCCTGATGCTCTGTTTCATTTCCGTAATTTGAACTGAATCCGTATTGGAACCAAACATAGCTGATTAAATCGTTTTTAGTTGAAAATGACCCGTTAAATGTTGCCTGATTGCTTGCAATATTGGTGGCATTTTCCGTTTTTACATTAATATCGGACACATTAATTGAATCTGTATAATTTACATATATCTTCACGCTGTCAGAATTTGAAAGGCCGGAGCTGTTAGTTACAGTCAATGTGCAGATAAAACTTTGATAATTATTAAAAGCTATTATTTGCGGAGCAGTATAAGCCGGCTGGGCAATATTGTAGCTTGACAGATTTCCTCCGCTACAAGACCATGAATATTTTAATGTTCCTCCATTATCGTCATAGGCTGACCCTGCAAGGGTTGCTGCCTGACCTGAAACCAAATATAAATTATCTCCCGCGTCAACAACCGGAGGCTGACCTATTGCATTGGCAGAAAAAGTTAAAACGAAACAAGACGCAACTATTAGAGAATATGTTAAAATTTTCTTAATATTTCTATTCATAATTTTAAAATATTAAAATTTATACTCACTTAACACTATATTCCCTTATTTTGCCTTGTCAACCCCGTTATTTAAAATTTATCATTTAAAATTTAATTAAGCTTAGTTATCCTTTATGAAAACCCAAATCAGCAGGATTATTTGAACCTGAAATCAATATCATTGCTCCTCCATGGCCTTCAAACTTTTTCCTTAGCTTTTTTACCATATTTGCCAATTGGGCGGTTTTTTCAGAAACATTGTCTTTTTTTAAAAATCCTCTTGACCAGTATTCAATAATTAATTTACTGTCGCCAAACACTTTTTTTGCTTTTTCATTTATGGCTATTTCCAGCGCATATTTGCAGGCAAGCAATTCTCCGTAATTATTGGTGACATCTTCGGGAATAAGAAAAAAACCCCTGTTATTAATATTTTTTTCAGGCATTACTTTATGTAATAGGCTGTTTGCTTTTTCATCTGTTACACTAATTTCAACGCCATTGCCCGCTCCCGTGCCCGCATCAAAATAAATACCAGGTTCCAACCCTATGTGCTTTATATTATAATCAGCTCCCGCATCCAGCCATTCTTCCGCCTGTTCCTGTATTACAAACCCTTTGTATTTTGCCCCAGGTACGCCAGAAACAATTCTTTCGCATTCCGCCCAACTGTCAACAATCCCCCGCTCTTTGCCTATTGAATATGCATAATATTTTTTATTTGCCATATTTTTAAAAATTAAAATTGACCAGGATTAATTTTTTTAGATTCCCCAGGTTTTAAATTTCCTAATTCAAATTTTCCAATGCGAACTCTTTTAAGGGATGTAACATTATAGTTTAATTCACTCAACATTACTCTAATTTGGTGTTTTTTTCCCTCATTTAAAATCATACTGATTTTATTTTTGCTTATTATTTTTGATTTTACGGGCAAGAGTTTTCCAAATATATCAGTTTCCATGCCAGATTCAAAAATTTCTTCAAGTCCTGCGCGCAAGCGTTCTTTTGTGGTCACTAAATATTCTTTTTCGTAAGCCTTTTTATCTGATAAAACTTCTCTGGCGAACCTGCCATCGTTTGTTAAAATTAACAATCCTTCGGATTCTTTATCCAATCTTCCAACAGGATAAACTCCTTTATCTTTCCATTGTAAAATAACGCTTTGAAATTCTGATTGGGCTTGAGTGGGCAGTCCTTTCGGCTTGTAATAAATAAAATACTTTAAATCTTTTTTATTATTTTTATTTTCTTTAATAGAAATTTTATCTTCCTCATTAACCTTTTGTCCGTTTTCTGCGCGTTTTCCGTTAACAAAAACCAGCCCTGCATTTACAAGTTTATCTGCCTCTCTTCTTGAGGCTATGTTCTTATCCTTTAAATATTTGTTTATTCTGATTGGAAAATCCATTATTACTTATTTTGCTCTTTTTAAGCTAAAAAATCAAATGATTTTTAATATATTGCATATAAAAACCCCTCTTTTGTTTTGAGGGGTCGGTCTCAGTGAATTTGACCTTAGGCCGAATGTTCAGCCATTGCCCGCATCAGGCGAGCCCAGTTCTTCTTTACTTCCAGTTCAAGTCGGCCGGCAGCAATATCAGCAGCCACAGCAGGGTCATCCTGTCTGTATTCCGGATATGCTTCACAGATGGATGCGATTATTGGCAGACCCTTGTAGTTTTTGTCACAAACCGGAGAACGGTTTAGCGCTCCGACAAGGCACACAACCTTCGCTCCGGTCGCTGCAACCTCGGCTAAGGTGTTGTCGGTATTTTGGAAGTTGTTATAAACATCTTCTGCAATAGCAACACATTCTCCTCGTTCAAACTCAAACTGTGAGAGATCCCAGGAGTACTCCTGTTTCTTGCCTTCTCCTGTTGGCTTTGGTTTTTTGTCCGCGTACGCGAATCGCTTATCAGCGATTAATGCAAGCATTTGGCCGAACGTTCGACCGCCATTAGTTGCTAAAATATCAAATGCGATAGCATTTCTCGGAGTTTGCGCGGCGATAATACCTCTCTTCAAAAGTTCGGCTATCACATAATGTTCGCCCGTATTTCCAATGAGACTACCCAATCCTGCCTTTATTTTTCCATGTTTTATTCCTATGCTTTTTCCCGTTAATCTATTTTTTACAATGTTTGCCATAAATAATATTACGAATTTTTATATCTCTGCTAAACGACCGTTTTCTAATTTGAATTTGATAGTTGCTGGTACATTTGGACAGCAATATCCCATAAAATCATCGCCTTTACCTTGTGTAATCATGTTAATTACAAACAATCCAGATTTGTATTGCATATCCTTGATGACAATTCTATCGCCGAGTTCTCCCTGAATTAAGTATTTTAATTTTCCGTGATCATTTATAAAAATAGTAAGTTGGTAAAAATATCCACTACCAAAACCTGTATACCCTATAATATGTGCTACATCATTTAGCCCATCATTATTAAAATCACCAATAACAAACGAGTTCTTATTCTTTTCTAAGCTGGCAGCCCATAAACTAACACCATCAGGAAATTCCTCGCTCGCTGGTGCCTTAATCAATATTTCTCCTTGTTGTAGATTTGTTAACTGTTTTTCATCAAGATACGATGGTATGGCTATATTTTGCACTTGTTCTACAATTGTTCCTTTTATTGCATTACTATATTCTGTAAGCTCTCTGTTTCTTATTTCTTCTAATTCTCGCTTGTATTCCTCGTATGCCTCATCCGATTCAAAGTCTATAAAAGAAGCAGTTTCTGCATTCCAGACAGAAACAGAGTTATCGTTTTGTGAAGACGGATTAGTATTGGAAATAGATGGTAAATAAAAAAAGATAACCACAAGCACAAGGAAAGTTGCCGCTATCAGTATTCCAAAAGTAAAAATCTTTTTCATATTAAGTATTTTTTACAGAGTCATAAAGTGCCCACAGCGAAGAATCTAGTAATTTTGCATCAGAAACGAGATTGTCTTTCCAGTTAAAGCCACTTGATTCAGCTGTTTTAGAAAGCTCCCTCCGCATAATCTCCAGACAATTTACGATTTCACGGTTTCTAAGTAGAATTTCAAACTTATTATTTAACTCTTTGTAAATCTCGATTCTATTTTCGATTTTCGTTTCCAATGTTCCAATTGATTGGTTTTTTAGGTCAAGGACATGTGCAATATTGCGGTCATAAATTGGTAAATCATTATCTATGGTATGTAATAATTTAGTTCCGAAGCTTAAAAATAATCTGTGTCTTTTCCCATAACTTGGTATCCCGTATAATCGCCTTAAGATTTTTTCCAAGCTATTTTCCTTCAATGATAAAAATTTAAAAAACTCTTTTTTCTGAACATCATTTAAGCCCATTGGGCCATTAATTACATAAAAAGCACAAAAAACATTTTTAAAATTATCGTCCAGTATATTTCTTGAAAATTTCTCTTTTATCAGAAAATAATCCCTGAAATGACGCCACCCGTTAGAGGATAATTTTTTAATTATTTCAATTCTGTACTTACTTAAGTAACTTGATATTTCTTCGACTTCCATATTTTTACGCGTCTCGGTCTCACTCGAAACTGAGCACTAAGTTGCTGCGGGACTTGGATTCGAACCAAGATACTCAGGACCAAAACCTGATGTCCTACCATTAGACGATCCCGCAATGATTGTTGATTATTTTATGCTTCCTATTATTTTTCTGAATTCGTTACCTCCTTTAAGGCTTTTCAAATAGTTTTCTCTTTTTCTAGCTTCTCCTCTTGTTGTGAAAACTTCTTTTTTAATAAGAATAAAAGGTTTTCTAAATTTTGTTGACTTAACCTGTCCTGAATTATGTTTTGCAAGACGACCATCAAAATCTTCAGTTTGTCCAATATAGTACTTAAGGTCTTTTAAACTTTGTAAAATATATACAAAATACATGATGTCCTGTCCCGCCGCAGCGGGACCCCGCTCTGGCGGGGCCATTAGCCTCGCCCGTAGGCTGTAGCCTAACGGGCTACGGCCGAGGGACGATCCCGCAATGATTTTGTTATTTTAACATTTTTTAAAGTTTTTTCAATGATAGCTGACAAATATTTTGATTATATTTAAAAAATTGTTATCATGAAAAAAAGTAAGAAAAATTCTAAAAATGAGGATAATTTACCAAAAAAGAATAAACGACAAAGAAATAAAGGAGATTCCCGAATTTAAGCCCGGATGCTGGATAAGGGTTAAATCCCCTACAACAGAAGATATTAACTTTTTAGAAAAAAAGTTTAAATTAGACCCTCATATTTTAAAAGACGCTTTAGATTTTTATGAAATGCCCCGTGTTGAAAAAGACGGTGATATTATTTATATATTTGTCCGAGTTCCTCAAAAGCAAGAAAACGAAATTTCAACAGCTCCCCTATTAATAGCCGTCGGCCCGGATTTTACCGTCACTTTTGGGAATAATGAAAATCCGATAATAAATAAATTTTCAGAAAACCAAATTGATTTTACAACAACCCAAAAAACTCAGCTTGTTTTACTATTCCTTTCGGAAATTATGAAAGCTTATAACTTGTTTTTAACGGGCATAAGCAAAAATGTGCGTGAAGCAAGTTCAAAATTCAGCAAAATCAATGAAAAAATAATTATCAACTTTGTTAATTCAGAAGAGATAATAAACGACTTTCTATTGGGTCTCACATACACAAAACCTGCTTTACAATTAATTTCAGGAGGGAAATTTTTAAAGCTTTTTAAAAAGGACCAAGAGCTTATGGAAGACCTTGTTTTAAAAACAAATGAGCTCACAGAGCTCTGCCGTTCCACTTTAAAAAACATTGTAAATATTCGCGAAGCATATTCTACAATAATAACAAATGACCTTAATAAAGTAATAAAGCTTTTTACTTCTCTGACGGTTATCCTTACAATTCCCACAATAATTGCCAGTTTATATGGGATGAATGTCAGCCTGCCCTTTTCAGATATGCATTATGCTTTTTGGATAGTTATTGGTGGAACAGTTATTTTAATAGCAATTGTATTTTATATTTTTAACAGGAACAGATGGCTTTGATGATAAAACAGCGATAAAAAACGCGGGTTAACCCGCGTTTTTGCTTTTATAGAATACTTTTATTTGTTTATTATTTCATTGAGTTTTTCTCTTGTTTTAGGCCCCACAACGCCATAACCAATAGAGCTTTCGCTAGCAACAACTCCGTATTTTATTTGAAACCTTCCTATGGCTCTGTATGTTGCAGACCAGAAAAACCCCGTAACCAATCCTTCGGGATAAATATCAGGATATTTTGCCAAAAATGTTTGCAGTTGTTTGACGTGGTCTCCGCTAACTCCCATATACATTTTTTCTGTGAAAAAATTTGCTGTAGTACTGCTTTCAGCTACAACACTGCCTGTTTGTTGAACAGTCTCTTGTGCGGTTGCAGTCACCGTTGATGTCTCAGAGGTGTTTAAAAACGAATTTGTCCAGGCAGTAGCAGATATAATATGTTTAATGTTAGACAAAGGGGAAACATTTACCGTTCCATAAGCTCGGACAGCATAGCCATAAGGCGTGTTTGATAAAACCGTTTTGTCTGCGTAAGAAAATACGCCATTCTCCAATGTTGCTATTTCTTTTGAGGGATAGCACTGAGATGAATTGTCACATCTGTATATTTTGTATCCCAAGACTCCTGTCGGATCCTGAGGCGCAATCCATGTAAGTTTTATCTCAAGCTCTGAAACCAAAGCTATCAAATCTCTTGGAGGATATTTTGGCCCAACAGTCCCCCACTCCGTAGCGGCAACAAAAAAGTTTTTAAATTTTAAAAAATTAAAGTCGTATGAAACAACGCAAAACGCCAAAATAACAAGTTCCAAAAATAGCACGGAAATTAATATTTTTATATTTTTCATATTCTATGGCTTTCAGTTAAATTAAGCTCTATTTTTAAAAAAACAGTTCCTAATTCAGCCAAAGCATTAATTTTTTAATATTGTTTGTCCATTACTTTCTAAATAAAAATTAATCTCTTTAAATTCTGGTGTTTTGGTCTCCATATCTATTATAAGCTGCACGCCCAGCCCATTGCGCACGTCTTCTGAAAAATACTGGTCAAAAACAAAATTTCCCAAAGAATAATAAATTTTTTTATTGTTATATTCTTCTATTGACTGAACTACATGCGGATGAGACCCAATAACTAAATCGGCTCCCGCATTTATAAACTGATGTGCAATGTTGCGAATCACATCTGTTGGCTCTGCTGTATATTCAATGCCCCAATGCGGCATAACAACGATAAAATCTGTTTTTTCCCGCAAATTTTGAATTTCTGCGATTGTTTGGGCCACATCCAGTTCCGCTGAGCCAAAAAATTCATTATAGTTTACAAATCCTATCTTAAAATCCTCCACATTTTTAATGATACTCCTATTGCTGTCCGGGCCTCCAAAAAATTCTACACCGGCGGTTTCAAGATATTTCTCTGTGGAATAAAGCCCGGATTTGGAAAAATTCAGAATATGATTATTTCCTAAATTTACAAGTTTTATGTTCTCTGCGTATAAAGTTTGGGCAACTGTTTTGTCAAATGTAAAAGTATAATTTTTTTCAGACCCGGGCGCTGTTCCTGAGCTTATTGAATTGCTGTCTGTGATTGGGCCTTCAAGATTTGCAACTGCAAGGTCATTGTTTGCCAGAATAGGATATATTTTATTAAAAATAAATTCGTTTGACCCGTTTTTTTTGGCAAAGTATCTTATTCCCCTGTCAAACATAAGGTCCCCTGCAAATAAAATCCTTATATCTTTTTTTTCTGTGTAAAAACCTGAGACATAGCTTGTAACAGTCTTTTCCGTTTCGGCTGAAAAATCAGAGGAGTTTTTGCTGGCAACTAATTCAAAATTGTGTTTTTTCTGCCCCAAAAATCCGTATAATGCAAAAATACATTGTTTGCAGTCGCTGGTTATTTTATTAATGCTGTCTTTATTAAAATCCTTAAGAATATTTATGCTATTTTTATCATTTTTGCCTGCCTCTTTTGGCAAAACGTCGTGAGAAAAATCGCTGCTTACAATCAAAATTGAATTTTCTTTTGAAAATCCTCCTAATAATTCTCCTAAATTAGAAAACTTATCATAGCTTAGAGATGAGTTTAAAACCAAAGGCACTATTTTAGCATTTCCAAAAAAATTTTTGATAAAAGGAATTTCAACATAAATTCCATGTTCAAGGCCTATTGCAAAATTATCTTCCTGAATTTTTCCGGCTTTCAGTAAAAAATCTATTGCCTGCTCATCTGTCTGCAGTTCTCCAAATGGCGTATCCCAAGAATGTTTGCTTGTATATGCCAGTTTTCCTGTTGGGAAAAAATGGTTAAAATGGTCTGGACAAATAAGAAAAATCGTTGAGACATCATTATTTTTGACTTTGTTATAAAACTCAGCTATCATCTCTTTTGCCAAAAAATGATGCGGAACAATTCCCGCTGCTACATTTAACTCCTCCTCTTTTTGCAAACTTATAAAAATATCTTCATAAATCTGCCTATTATTGTATGGGCTTGCCAAAGAAGACTGTTTAATATTTGCGCCTTCTTCTAAAAAATTAAGTTTTTTTTGGGCAGCCAATAAAAAATAACTAACCAAGCCTATGGCAATGGTTAGCGCAACAATTAAAAATAATAATTTTTTTGTTAATTTTAGCATTAAATCGCAGGCATTGGGGCGCACTAATGTGCGCCCCCGAGTACGCTCCTATTTTATTAATGATTTGTTCCAATCTGGCATTTTCAGCAGTTTTATTGTAGAGGAATAATTCCAGTTTTGCCATGTTTGGTCTGTAAGCCTTTTTGAGACTTTATCTGTGAATTCGTAATAAGAATAGACAAGCCCCTTTGTAAGGCGGGTTCCATTTGCATCTTTAACTGCAACATAAATATAATTTGGAATCCCATCGGCTTCATAAAGTATTTGCCCTGCTCCTGAGCATTTTCCCGTTTCGTTGTTTCTATTACAAATATCTGTATGAACATCTGCAATAAGAGCAGACCTTGCGTTGCTTTCTAGCTGGACTTGGGAATCAGGAGTTTGTAATATCTGGTCTAAAGAATATGCGCTTAACCTTAGTTTTTCAAAATCGTCTTCAGATATTGTTTCATTTTGTAATTCTGAAACTGCAATTTTTCTGAAAAATTCAAGATATTCCAAAAATACGCTATTTCGGCTTTTTAAATTTTCGGGGATTAAATTAAATTTTTCAAGGCCGTCTGTTGTCATATTAACCAAAGCAATCATTCTGTCAAAAAATTCAATATTTGGTTCAACATACCCCTTTACAACTGGGTTTGGCTCCTGCTCGTCTCCTCCGGCCCCCAGTTCAGCATAACTTTGTTTCGCGTAAAGTAAAGTATCATGCTTTAACTCTGTCCAAGAGCCTAAAAAAGACTGGGTTTGCTTGCTTTTCCAATCGGAATTTTTCATAAACATTGGATACCCTGACATATCCGTATTTTTAAACAATGACTTTATGGTATATAACCATGACCAGTAAATATTTTGCGTCCATTGATCACTGGTTGTTTTGTCAAAATAAACTTGCAAATCCTGCATTTTATTCTCTAAAACTTTATCTGAATTTGACGCGTTTTTTTGAACCCATGTATTTAGCAATTCTTTTGAATTAGCGTCTCCCATTAATGTTGAAACCATCAATGCTGTTGGTAAGCTTGGAAGTTTTTGGCCCGTTTCTGAATCCGGAGCCTCATCTCCCTGTGTTAAACTTGAAAATATAAACGCGTCCGGAGTGAATCTCTGTCCCATAAATCTAAATCCTTTTGTTGAATTTTGCAAATCTTCTTTTGATGTCTCAGAAACAGATTCTGATACTATTACAGAGGACATTATTTGCGGATTTTGATAATTTTTTAACGCCTCCTGTAATTTGGCTATTTCATCATTTGACTGACCAAGAACTGAAACTCCGTTTTCTTTCATTGCTTTTTCAAAGTCATAAACAGACAAGTCATCGGATGAGCCAACAAAAAAAGTTGTCGGCTGGTAAATTGATTCCCATTTTTGCAAAACCTCTTCTGAGAGAAGATTGTTTATATTAACTGCATCTCTGGTGAGTTCAACGCTTTTAATTAAAAAATTCGTTCTCCCAAACCACATCATTGCTTTAAAATAACTGCGCAGTATGGAATTCTTTGCATAATGGCTCCTTGGAGTGTATTGAGTGTAGTCTTCTTTCATATCGGGCTGAAATTTGCTCATAAGGGGAGATTCAACAACCCTACTTGAATCAAAAATCAATTCAATTTCTTGCTTTGCCGTTTCTTTTGCATAGTCTGAAATATTATTTTTTTCAGCCAACTCATCAACTATTTTAAAAACATTTTCTTTTGAGTCAATATTGCTATCTGAAACATAATTGCTTTTTTCAAAAGCCTGGTAATCAGGCAAAGAAGACTGTAAAATCGCCGAAGAAACTAAAAAGTATGCTGAAATTCTTTCATAGCTTTCTTTTTGTAGACCTTCTGCACTGTTGTATGCCAAAGAACCAGACTCCAGCATTGAATCACTTAAATCTGACAAAACAGGATAAAAACTTGACTCTTCTATAAAGATAAAATTCTGTTCTATTAATTTATGGTATATATGGGTTAAATAATCAGATGTTATAAAAATAGCGTTTTCGGGCTCCCTGTACCATGATTGGGGCAATCCTCCTATTTGTTTGTATAGACCCGTCCAATCGTCATTTCTGGCAGAAGCAGAGCTTGTATCAGAAGAATAAAACTTGTCAAAATTTGAAGCAATAAAAAAATTATTAGCAATAAGGCTTTCTTTTTGCGTATCGGTAAAGATAACTTTTGAAGATGTTTCAAAATTTGAAAGGTTTTCAAGTTCAGATATGCTGATTGTATACTCGGGCAGCCGGGCTGAATAAGGGGTGTTTTGTAAATTATATTTGGCAAATTTTACCTGTTGCTCCTGGGGCGTATTGTCTGTCGGGTTCTCAACTACAACCGGATTAAAAAAATTTAACAGGTTTTTAACATATTTAAGGGGCTCAAAATACAAAAATCCCGCGCCGCCCAAAGCCAGAACCATAATGATTGCGGCAAAAGAAATTATAAAACTGGTTATTTTATCCTGATTCTTGTTGCCCTTTTTAGAAAAATTATTCTGCTGCTTTTGGTAAATATATTCGCTTTGCCCTAGTTTCTCGCTTGTTTTTTGAGTTTCTTTTTCTTTAGATTGATTAATGTCCGGAATATAATCTGATTGCTTTATTTCCTTTCCAATAGGTTCTGTCTTTAATTCTGTCTTTGGCTCTATCTTTTGCTCAGTTTCTGATTTTGAATTAATATTTTCTGCATTTTGGAGTTGTTCTTGAGGCTGGCGTCCAATTTGGCTTAACTGCTCGTTTGCCTTTAAAAAGCTGTCGTTTATCTCTATCTCGGTCCATCCGTTTGCCGACAAATCAGCCCTGATTTGCTCTTTAGTCCTTCCGGCTTCTGATGCTTTTTTAATATATTCTACGACTTGTTCGTCAAACATATTTTGCGAAATTTAATTATTGATTTTTAATTTTAGCCGATTTTTCTTATTATTTTATTATTATACTCTTTTTTCAAAGTCAATGGTATGTGGATAAATAATCCAAACGCCCCACCCCGCCGAATAACGGGATGAGGCGTTTTAATATAAATATAAATGCTTTTTATGACTCTTGATGCGTAATATTTATAATTGCCAATTCCAAAGGAAGTTGAGCCAAGGCTGAATATTTCATTTTGTTTTCTGCTTCAATAAAAAATTCAAGCATTCCATGAACATCTATTTGGCTTATGCCGGCCATCTGTGTTTTTAGCTTTTCAAGTTCGGGGACCGAGAAGCCAGAATTATAAATATTTAAAAATTCAGGATTTATTTTCAAAAGCAAACCCTGCCTTAAATAAAATATTAGTGTTTTGGAAAATTCCTGCAAGTCTATTCCATTGTCTATCATTGAATTTAAGGCAAAAATAGCTGTTTTTGGGTCTTTTGATATTAAACTGTCAACGAATCCGGCAATTTGCCCCACCTCAACAATTCCCAAAAGCTCTTTTATGCTTTTTGCTGTCAGGGTTGAATCTCCTGATGAAAAACTTATACATTTATCCAAAAGAGACTCTGCGTCACGAAACGACCCCCTTGAATTTAAAGCAATTAAAGAAAGCGCCGCGTCCTCAAATTTTATATTTTCTTTTTTTAAAATAAATTCCATTTTCTTGACTATTTCCGGAATCTGTAATTTTTTAAAATCAAATCTTTGACATCTTGACGTTATTGTTGAAAGCATTTTATGGGCCTCTGTTGTTGCCAGTAAAAATATTGCATGCCCCGGAGGCTCTTCCAGAGTTTTGAGCAAGGCGTTTGCAGCTGACTTTGACAATTGGTGGCATTCGTCAATGATAAAAATCTTGTATTTTGAATTTACCGGAGAAAATTTTATGCCTTCTATTAATTCCCTTATATCATCTACGCCAGTATGCGAGGCGGCATCAATTTCAACCAGGTCAATTGACTTTCCTTGCATAATTTCAGCACAAGAAGAGCACTTGTTGCAGGGCTCAAAAGCGCCCGAGGCTGAAGCTGAATTTTGGCAGTTTATTGCTTTGGCAAAAATTCTGGCAATTGTTGTTTTTCCCGACCCTCTTGGCCCTGAAAACAAATATGCATGGGATATATTCCCTGCTCCAATCGAATTGGTTAGTGTCTTAACAATATGTTCCTGCCCTATTATTTCTGAAAATTTTTGAGGGCGGTATTTCCTGTATAGAACCAAATTTGTGTTATTTTCCTTTGAATTTGCCATATGTTTAATTTAATTATTGTCGCACAATATTGGGGTGTCGGAGACCCCAATGACTATTTTTTGAAAACAATGAATTTATACCCCAAAAAATTCCACAAGGCCGCAGTCAAAGCCGCAAAAATTATGCAAAGTTCCTGCCAAATATGTTGAGGCAACCCAATGCTTATTTTACCAAAATAATAAAACGAAACAATATTTATCCCCAATCCAATTAAAGTTATTGCAAAAAATTGAAAAGCCTCTTTTTTTATTCCATTTTTGTCCGCTTTTTCAAAAGCCCAATATTTGTTCTGCCAATATTTTACAAACGTGGCGACAAGAAAAGAAATTGCTTTAAAAAACAAAGAGAAAGGAGCAATAAAAAACAAAAGTTGAAAAATTTTAATATCAATCACATCCGCAAAAGAGCCTACCAAAAAAAATCTTCCAGACTGTTTTATAAAGGGATATTTTTTTCCAAGATATTCTGTTACCCAAAGCCCCAACACAGAAAGTACCGGAAAAATAATAAAAAAATATAATCCGATTCTACCCAAAAAGTCAACCATAATCCATGCCACTGAAAGCCCGCAAATTATTGCAAAAATTATATCTTTTTTGTTCATTTTTTTATATTTAATTATTTCAGATTATCACAATTCCCTTTTTTTGAAAAGTTTGCTATTATTAAAAAACAATAGAAATCCCAAAATGGCTATTTTATATACAATCTTAAGCAACCTGCAAAAATTTCTTGAATGGGCTGACAGCTACAGAAATAAAGCTTTGTATTTTTTTATAAAGCCGTTCTGGCCAAGGTGGGTATTGCCCAATTATATCAGCTGGGTCAGAATTTTTATAAGCGTGGTTTTATTTGTCTTGATTTTTTGGCTAAAAATAGAAGATAAAATCTTAATATTGTCCCTATTCTGTTTTGGCGCATTAACTGATTTAATTGACGGACCGGTTGCAAGAAGCTTAAATAAAATTACAGAGTTTGGAGCAATGCTTGACCCTATTGCAGACAAAATGCTTATAATGCCAATTGCCGTATATAGCCTGTTTTTTTACCATAAATGGCTGCTTTTAAATTTGATTATAATGGAAATCATCAATGTTTTGGTCGCAATTTTTTACAAGTCAAAAAAGCCCTATACAGAATCTGACATATTTGGCAAAACAAAAATGGTTTTGCAGTCAATCACTTTTTTTGCTATACTTTTTACCTGGCCTAATTCCCCATTGCAATTTTTTATCAATATATTATGGCTGAGCATACCTTTGTCAATATTAAGCGTGTTTACAAAGCTTACAGAAGTCCAGCCCGTAAAATTAAAAAAACTAAAATGAACCACAGCATAAAAATATACAATACCCTTTCCGGAAAAAAAGAGCCAATAAATCCCAAAAAAGGAAAAAAGATAAACTTATTTGTCTGCGGACCAACTGTTTATGATTATTCGCATATAGGGCATGCAAGAAATTATGTTGTATTTGATTCTTTTGTAAAATATCTTAGGCATTGCGGATATAATGTTTTTTATTTGCAGAACATTACTGACATTGATGACAAAATAATCGCAAGGGCAAGGGAAAAACAGGTTTTACCAAAAGACTTAGCAGAAGCTTTCGGAAAAGAATATCTAAAAGACATGAAAAAAATTGGGGTAACCAGCGTTTCAAAATATGCCAAAGCAACCCTGTATATAAAAGAAATAATTAGCCAGGTAAAAAGGCTGATGGAAAAAGGCTATGCCTACCAGATTCAAGATGACGGAATTTATTTTGACATTTCAAAATTCAAAGAATACGGAAAACTGTCGGGCAGAACAATTTTACAGGCCGAAGACGCAGTTTCAAGGATTGACTATTCAAAAGACAAAAGAAACCGCGGAGATTTTTGCTTATGGAAACTAAAACAGGAATCTTCAGAGCCAAGCTGGAAGTCTCCTTTTGGCGAAGGCAGGCCCGGCTGGCACATTGAAGACACCGCCATAACTGAAAAATATTTTGGCTGCCAATACGATATTCATGGGGCCGCAAGAGACTTGATATTTCCCCACCATGAAGCTGAAATTGCCCAAATGGAAGCAATATCAGGTAAAAAACCAATAGCAAAATACTGGATGCACGTTGGTTTTTTAACGGTCAACGGCCAAAAAATGTCAAAGTCATTGAATAATTTTATAACAATAACAGACATATTAAACAGACAGGTGTCAGCTGAAAATTTAAGATTTTTAATACTTAAAAATCTTTGGAGTTCCCCTGTTGACTATTGCGAATCTGCTTTAATGGAAGTAAAGTCGGCTTCTGAAAGAATTGAAGAATTTTTAAAAAAAATCAAAGACATAAAAGGTAAAAAGTCTCAAATAAAAGGGAAAAACTTAAAAACAATAAAAGATTTAAAATTAAACTTTTACAAAGAACTGGACGATAACTTTAATACCCCAAGAGCTCTTGCTGTTGTTTTTGACTTTATAAAAACAATGAATCAATCCTTAGAAGAAAGCACTGTTTCCAAAAAAGAGGCAGAGGACATTTATGGATTTTTTGAAGAAATAAACAAGTTTTTGGGAATTATTGACTTTAAAAATATAAAGACAATAAAATCTGTTCCTGAAAAAATAAAAAAACTGGCAAACCAAAGAGAAGAATTCCGCAAAAATCAGGAATGGCAGAAAGCCGACCTTGCAAGAACTGAAATTGAAAAATCAGGATACACAATAAAAGATACAAGCAATGGTCCTATTATCAAAAAACTATAACTAAGCTTGACGGAGGTCCGACCTCCGTCATTTTTTTGCAAAACAAAAGACCCTTCTACTTCTTTTTTAAAGTTTCAAAGGGTCATATTTTTTAATTCCTGCCTGTCGGTATCCAAAGGACTAATTTGAAGATACCTGCGAGCAGGCAGCGGGGTCGTCGCTATCGAAGCAGTCGTCGAGCCAGTCGTAGTACCAACTCCAGTACCCGCCATCCCAGTAGAGATGGCGGACATACAAACTACCGCCCGAGCTACGATAGATCGTGCCCCAGAAAAAGATGGCTTTGCCTTTCCATTCTTCCGGGATCAGCTCGGGGTGCGCCAGCAAGTAGTCAAGCATGTTGGCGTTGAACAGAGGTTCTGTTGCCAACTCCTCGCGGAGTTTGTATCCATTGATAATCTTGCCGTTCTGTTGGTTGGGCGATAGATGGAGACGGACCTTGTCGGGTGACCATTCAAACTGGCCGCCTTTGTTGTGGCTCTCCACTTCCCAGCCTTTTGGTACAAATGGGTCGGCGTCAAGGTCGATGATGTGTTTGACTGATGTAGACATCGTCTACTCCTTTCACCTTAATCCTTACAAAGGGTTTGTTTTCAAAAAGAACTGTTTTTGGGCAAAACACAACATTTTACCCTATATATTTATTATATCATTTTTAGAGGTGGTTGTCAATGTTGCTGTAATGTTCTTGTTTTGATATACATAATTATGGATATTCAAATTATATAAATATGGCTGAAAAAATAAAAGAAAAAATTCCTCCGCAAAATACCGAGGCAGAACAATGCCTTTTAGGATGTTTAATGTTGGATAAAGACGCAATTATAAAAGTAATTGACTTTATAAAACCAGAAGATTTTTATAAAGGCACGCACCAGGATATTTACCAGACAATGACAGACCTTTATTCAAAGTCAGACCCAATAGACATTCTTTCTGTTTCAGCCAAATTAAAAGAGCGCAATAAAATTGACGATATAGGGGGTTCAGCTTACCTTACCTCTCTGATAAATACGGTTCCAACAGCAAGCCATGTTGCAAGTTATGCCAAGATTGTCAGGCAGAAAAAAATTTTAAGGGACTTAATCTCAGCTTCAGAAGAAATCAGTCTGTCGGCTTTTGACGAGGCAGAAGAAGTTGACAATCTCTTAGACAAAGCTGAAAAATCTATTTTTGGAATAGGGCAAAGGTCTTTATCTCAAACTTTTATTCCCATAAAAGATATTCTTTCAGACACATTTGAAAGATTAGACGAACTTTCAAAATATCAGGGAAACTTAAGGGGTGTCCCAAGCGGATTCACTGATTTAGATAAAATTTTGGGTGGATTGCAAAAATCAGACTTGATAATTTTAGCAGCCCGGCCTTCAATGGGTAAAACTTCTTTGGCTTTGGATATTGCAAGAAATGCCGCTGTTTTGGCAAACCAACCGGTTGGACTTTTTAGCCTTGAAATGTCAAAAGACCAGCTGGCTGACAGACTTCTGGCGGGCTTGGCAAATATAAATTTATGGAATTTGAGGAATGGAAGATTAACAGAAGACGATTATTCAAGGTTGCAACACGCAATGGGAAGTTTATCTGAAGCCCCATTATATATTGATGACGCCGGGTCTGTAAATATTCTGCAAATAAGGGCAATGGCAAGGCGCTTGCAGGCAAGCAAAGGCCTGTCTATGATTGTTATAGATTATTTGCAACTAATGGAACCAATGAACAGGTTTGCTTCACCCGTCCAGCAGGTAACGGAAAATTCAAGAGCGCTAAAAATGCTGGCAAAAGAACTTAATGTGCCTGTTTTGGTGCTTTCCCAATTGTCTAGAGCAGTTGAATCCAGAGTCCCCCAAATACCAAGGCTGGCAGACCTAAGGGAATCAGGGGCAATTGAACAAGACGCTGACGTTGTAATGTTTATTTACAGAGAAGACAAATACAATGAAAACAGCCTTAGCAAAAATATTGCAAAAATCCTGATTGAAAAGCATAGAAACGGACCAACGGGAGCTATTGATTTATATTTTGATGAAAACAGGGTTAGCTTTAGAAATCTTGATAAAAACGACTATACGGGTGAAACCGGAGAAATGGGATAACAATGGCGAATTTTAAATTTTAAATTTCAAATTTCTAAACATTAATGGATAATGCTATTGAAAAACTAATAGAAATTTTTAAAAAGTTTCCAACAGTGGGGCAAAGAACCGCCAGCCGCTTTGTTTATTATTTGGCGCGCCAGCCTAAGGAAAAAGTAAAAGAAATATCAGATGCAATTTTGGAATTAAGGGATAGTGTAAAACTTTGCAGGTTTTGTTTTAATCCTTTTGAGGCAGTTGCCGGGCAAGAATCTGAAAATCTGTTGTGCCCTATTTGCAGAGACCAAAAACGGAACAGAGGAATACTCTGCGTAGTTGAAAAAGAAGCTGACTTATCCTCAATTGAAAACACAAAAAAATATAACGGGCTTTATTTTATCTTGGGCGGAACATTGCTTATGATGAGAAAAGAAGATTTTGGAAATTTAAGAATTACGGAATTCAAAAACAGGATTTTAAAAAATAACTTTTCAGAAATAATCATTGCCTTAAACCCGACTCCGGAAGGGACCTCAACCTCTGTTTTATTGGAAAAGATTATAAAATCATCAGACCCTCCGCTTAATGCCAGGATAAGCCACTTGGCGCGAGGAATTCCTGTTGGTGGAGAGCTTGAATACGCTGACCAGGAAACATTGGAATCCGCCTTTGAAGGAAGAAAATAGAAATAACGCAAATTAAAAACTCCAAATATTTGGAGTTTTTAATTTCATAGGCAAATACCCGATTAAATACTTTCTGTTTTTTGAATTTGAGATATTCTTGAGATTAATTCTTTTTCCGACTTATAATTTTTTCTTTCCCGTTTTTTGATATCAATCCACTTTTCAATCCCAAAAAATAATCCTGATTTTAATATCCAGATTCCCGTAAGGACAATTATTAAAGGCAACAAGAATGAATCTGTTAAAAAGTTATTTGTCAGACCTGTCGAGATTGAACTGACTCCATAAACAGCCGTTCTGGTCACGAACACAGAAGCAGGGGTAATAGGATTATAGTTTAAATTTGAACCGGTAACAGAAATATTGCCGGTTAAAGTTGTGGTTCCATAAGCAAAGTTTGCGGCCCCTGCAACTTGCGCCTGATAGGTTATGGTAATTGTCTGGTATGGGGTTATTGTCCCAAAATTTATTCCTGAAGTAATATCGCCCGAATAGTTGTTTGCCCCTGAAACAATTTGATTGTTTTTATAAATCAAATTTGAAGGAAGTATATCCCTAATATAAACATTATTAACTTCCTGGTTTCCGTTTGACTGAATTGTTATCATATACATTACAGTATCCAGAGGGTTTGCAGAAACTGAACTTGAAAAACCAGACTGTCCAGATGAAAGATTCCTAACTTGTTGGATTACGTTTAATGTGTTTGAAGTTGTTGAACCGGAATTGAATGTCATGTCCTGTCCATAAACAGTATTTCCGCTTGATGTCTGCGCAACAGCCCTGTAATGGTATGTTGTGTTAAACGAATACAAGTTTATTGTTTTATTAAAAGAACCTGAATAATTCATTGTCTGGCGAGTTGTTTCGTTTCCATAATTAGTTGATGTTCCCCACTGAAACCAAACCTGAGTATTATTATAATAACTGCCGCTATTATAATTATTGTAATACATATAACCGTTCAAGGTTGCCTGATTATTAGAAAGGCTTGTTGCAGAATTTGTCTGAACGTTTATGCTTGTATTATAATAGTCGCAAGAGTTATTTGAGCATCCGTATTGGCAATACTCAATTGTTTCTTCCCTGTTTCCGCATGAGTCATACCAGTACAAATAATTTCCATAGCATTGTTGATAAGAATGGTTTGTGCAACTTGAATTGCAATTTCCATTTGAACAAGTCTGATTATTTGCGCAATTTGTTATTAGCTGATTCGCCGTTGAGCTGGAGCATGCAGAGCTTGCTGTGCCGGGGTTTGAGCAGGTGTATGTTTTGTATGTTTTGTACACGTCGCCATTCTGGCAGAATGAGTCTCCGATGTATCCTGAAGTTCCAC
>CAYZNK010000002.1:0-142878 GCA_964479955.1 uncultured Candidatus Saccharibacteria bacterium | reverse complement strand
TGTACACGTCGCCATTCTGGCAGAATGAGTCTCCGATGTATCCTGAAGTTCCACACTGTGAGTCAGAGCTGCAAGTGATTGTTTGGCATGAGCCATTAGAGCATATTTTCCCAGATGGGCAGGCTTCAACTAATTGATCTGACGTTGCGCTTGAACAATATGAATTAACCGTTCCGGGGCTATAACAAATATAAGTTTTATATGGCCTATATACGTTTCCGTATTTACAAAAAACATCTCCGATGTATCCTGAAGTTCCACAGTCAGATGAAGAGCTGCATGCGATATTAACGCATTGAGCATTTTGGCATGTCTGATTTGCAGAACATCCTAAATATAAATCTTCTTTTACTCCGCAGGAATTATACCAGTAAACAGATCCGTCAGAGCATGCTTTCGAATAATGAGAAACACAGTTATTTTTGCAAACAAGAGAGCTTATCCATTTATTTCCGGCGACACATGCATTAATAATATCGAAATTGTTTGTCGAAGAATTCCATTTTGCCATATAGTTATCATTGCAAGAAGTCCAACCGCATCTAGGATCATATGTGCAGCTTTTAGACTCTACTGCGTTAAAACCAGCTAACTGACAAATTTTTAGAGCAGTCTCTTCATCTAAATTCATCGCTGCCTGACCGATATATGAACTGGGAATATTATATCCTTTACTGTTAACAAAATCTCTTATCGCAAATGGATCTTTATACCAGTTGCCTATTGTATTAGCACTTACATCTGATGCAAGTAAAAATAGTACAGCCGTAAAGCTAACAATAAAAATAGTTGTTAAAACTAATTTTTTAGAATTCATATTATTTTTTAATAATTAATTCAAGAATATTACAATTTTTAATAATTTTAAATATTATCATATTATTAAAACATTGTCAATGTATTTAGAGCTATTTTTCAAGTTCTGCCTGAACCGCAATTCTTTGGTAATCTTTTCCCGGCGGCCAACAACTTATTAAAGTTAATACGCTATTTGATGACAAAGACCGATATTCAGGAACATCAGCCCCCTTGGCAATAATAGTTTTCTTCTTAACTATATAAGTATACTGCTTATTGTTTAAATCAATCAATACCCTGTCCCCTTCTTCCAAATTATTTAAATCGCTAAAAACCCATTCATATTTTGTCTTTGGCCAGCCGGTAGGTGCGGAATGACCTAAAATTATAATTTGACCGTCCTTTCCAGGATACGCTGAACCCGGATAGTAAATAACTCCGCTATCAAGGTCTTTCATTAGGGATTCTTTATCTGTGCTTTGCGAAAAAATAATCGGCACGGAAATATTTATTTTAGGAATTTCCAGCGTGTTTTGTTTATTGGTATAAACTGTTTTTACTTCATCATTTAAATCTTGCTGGCTTGCGGTATCCAAATTTTTACTTGAATTTGGATAAAAATATTTATTCATTGCCAACGCGTCTATGCTTGGATACGGATTCAAAAAATCTTCTATTATGCTTGAAACTTTTTTGTAATTAAAAATCCATGAAACCTCTGCCCAGTTGAAAATTAAAAAACTTGCCATATAGAGAATCGCTGCTGTCTTTGCTAATTTTATTGCCTGTTTTTTATCCATGTTAGATTATTATTTTATGGGGAATTAATAAAATTATCAAATCTTTATTTACAATAACCGACCCTACTAACAAACCAATCAGTATTATAGCCCTCAAAACTAAACCCCCGTCAATAAATGAATTATTATAATCCAAAATCAAAATATATCCCATGATTCCAAGCAAAAATAGTATAAAAATATAAATTAAACGGCTAAAAACCAGATCATTGCCGTACAAAACAAAGTTCAAAAATTTCATATAAAGACTGTCGGATGAACTATTTGCATATTTTTCTATTGAAACGGACGAAGACAAAACTTTTGCATCTTGCGTTAAGTTTTCCTTGGATTCTTTAACAATTGATTCTTCTGTTATTGTTGCTTCACTTTCCGGTATCAAAATGGGGGTCTTTGGAGATTCGGTTTGGTTAGTTTCTGAATTTTTGGATATTGTTATTGATTTTGGATAACCAAAAAGTTGAACAACAATAATGGCATCATTTTCCCCGAATCCCGACAAAACAGCGGTCCCCACTTCTGAGTACGAAGGATTTACCATATTTTCCTTATGAGAAGATGAATCCAGCCAGGCCTTAAAAACTTCGCTTGAATCGTAAAATCCTATTGCTAAATTTTCTCCTGCATATTTATAGTTATATCCTGCTTCGTAAAACCAATGCCATGGAGTTGTTCCCGAGGGACTTGTATGAGAAAAATATCTGTTTTTTATCATATCCTGGGCCTTTAGCATAGCGGCATTATCTAAATCTTCATTCTCTTGTAAGACTTCCAGCCCCAAAGATTGTCTTGTTTGATTCAACATATTTACCAAGCTTGATTTTGTAATATCTGCAAAAAAAACATTCTCAGAAAAGTTAACAAATAAAAAAGCAGTAATAGACCTGAAAAAAAATAAAAACAAGACCAAATACAATAAGGGCTTGCTCTTTAAAAAACCTTTAAATAATAAGGATAATTTCTGATTCTTGGGATTCTGCTCCATATTATTTATTATATAATATTAATATTCTTTTGTCAATATGTTCCCCACTTTCTCCCTTTGTCCGCATATATAAAATTATCATATTTTACAAACAATTCCAAGCAATAAAAAAACTGCGCGGCCGCAGAGTAACCAAAAATTAAAAATTAGCTATTTATAAAATGCCCTGTTTTTAAAATAAAGATTAATATATTCAAGGGACTGCCTGGCTTCATAACTAATTTCCTGTTCCAATAATAAATTTAACTTTGCAATTTGCATTGGAATATCGTTCCCCTCTTCTATATTAAAATAAATTTTCCAGTTTTCTTTTGTGGTAATATCAAGTTTTGTTGGCGTTGAAATAAAGGCTTCGGCCAAATCTATGTCAAAATTATCTTTTAAATTTTTTGCGATTTTTAATATTGCTTCCATAACAATATCCTGGACAACTTTTTTACCTTCATAAATTTCATTATTATCCAAATTCTGTCGCACAATAAAAAATCCGGCATCAACCACCTGTATTTCATTAAAGATTATCCCCATTGGGTCAATATAAAAATATTTGTCGTTTTGCGCAAAAACCGCTGATTTTTCTCTTTCTCTTATTTCCACAGCCAAGGAATTAGGAAATATTTTTGCAACAGCAGCTGCCTTTATTTCGGGATACGCTTCCAAAATTTCTCTCTCTATTTTTTTAGAGTTCGCCAAAAAAATGCTTTTTGACGATAAATTAAATCCAAAAACATCGATAAACTTCTTATCTACGCCGCTTTCGATTAAACTTGAAATATCGTTTTCCGAAACCTGATTATTTCCATAAATTATAATGTTATTAATTTGTATTTTATCGAAAAATACCAAAAAATATTCAGCCAAAACGAATAGAATAAAAAACAATAAACAAATCCAAAAAAGTTTATTTTTTAATATGGATTTTTTGGTCTTTGTCCGTCGGTTGGCAGATTGTATTTTGTTTCTTATGTGTTTTTTTCTGTAAGACACAATAAATTTAATTTCATTTATAAATTGCGTTTACGCTTTCTTAAGGTTTCTATAATATAATTAATCCAGTATTTTGGGGAAATCACAAGGTCTTGGGTTCTTATATATTCTTTTGCGCATCCACCAAATCCAATCTTAAACATGCTTAGTCCGTACCATGGATGTTTTTTATCCAATGATTCTAAAATATTCCCGTTATGCAAGTCTTCCGCTGTTTTTTTAATGGGAGATATTCCCCAAAAGTTATAAATTTTGCATCCTCTTTTTCTTGCCTCATTAATCGCAAACCACTGCAGCAAATATGAAACCGGAATTTTGGCATATTTAGATAAAGACCCTGAATGGTGATAAAAACAAATGTTCTGCCAAAAGACAAAGATTGCAGCTGAGACAACTTGCCCTTTATATTTCCCCAGAAACAATGATATTTGGTTGTCTTTTGAAAAAACCTCAAACTCATCCTGCAGATATTTTTTTGAGAAAACCACAAAACTGTGCCTTTTTGCTGTTTCTCTGTAAACCGGCCAGAATAACTCCAAATCTTTAATATCTTGGCTCTGTATTATTTCTATGTCTTTATTTTTTTCTGCCTGCCGAATAAGATATCTTGTGGTTTTGCGCATATTTGCCAAAAGCTCTTGCTCCGGAACATTTATGCCAAGTTCCCATGTTATTTCAGGATGCATATGTATAGGAGATGGCCTGAAAGCCGAATCTTCAAAAATACCAGAGTTTTCTAAATTTTTTTCCCAAATGGGCGCAATTCTTAAAAAAGAAACTTTTTCTTCTTTTGTGATATTTTCGAGATGCCTTATAAGCAACTCCAAAATCTTTTGTTTGTCAGCTGGATTAAAAAAACTATTACTGACGGGACCGTGCGGAATAAACAAAAACTTTCCCCTGCGGGCTGAAACTTTTAATATTAAAGCAACGGAAATCAGCTTTTCTGCTTCATAAATGCCAAATCTCCAAATTTTCCCCGTCTTAGCAGAAAATTCTCCCCAATTCCATGAATGCAAAAAGCTTTTTTCTGCGCAAGTTTGCAAAAAATCTTCCCACTCTTTTTTTCCGTCAGCTGACGGATTTATTTCTCTTATTTCCATTAATTTATTTTTGATAAGTCGTTATTAATTATCACAGGATTCATCGCTTCTATTTCGTCTTTATAACTTTCTTCAGGAATAGGGTTTAAAAGAAATATTTTTTTATCATTTACATAAGCAGACCCCATTTCCAAAAAAACATTTCCGCCTATATGATATTTAACTTCATCTTTAGTATAATTGCAAACCAATAAAACATCACTGTTCCTTATGCAACTATCCCACCACTTTATAGTGTCATATTTCTTCTTTATATCTGCGGGATTCATTATTTTTCTGTCTTCAAATTCGCTACCATTTTCGTTAGCCATACTGTAAATTTCTTGATGCATTATCGGATTGTGCCCCATTTTTTCTAATTGAGCGCAAACCGCAACCATCTCTTTAGAAAATTTTAATCCGCCTGATACGGTTATCTTCATTTTATTTTTCTTTTTTAAAGTTGTTTAAAAAATTTACTATTCTTTCTGCGTCTGATTTTTTAATATTTATGTGAGTTGGCAAATTAAATGTTTTTTCAGACAGATATTCTGCAACAGGACACATGCCTTTTTTGTAATTCATTTGGCTTAAATCTGTATCAAAAGGCGCTATGGGTGTTGTATACCAGTCTCCTAAAAGCATATTTTCTTTGTGCCATGACTGGTAAATAATCTCATGGGCGTTCAGATGCTTTACTGTAAATCTTAAAAAAGCGTTTTTTCTTCCGGAAAATTTTTTTGGAAGCTCAAATTTTTTACTATCTAAATTTTTATAATAGAAGTTAGCAACTTTTTGCCTGTGGCTATTGAATTTTTCCACTTTAGCCAATTGATTAACTGCTAACGCCGCCAAGGCGTTTGGCATTGCTCTTGGGAAATAATCGGGCCTCAATCCTTTTTTTTCTTCTTTGCTTACTGCTTTAGATAAAACATGAAAAATTTGTGAAAAAATTAAAAGTATCTTTCCTGCGCCAAAAAAATTATAAATTGGCAGAATTACATAATAAAGCAAAATTGGATGCAATAATTGTTGAAAAACCCAAAAAACAGATGGCATTTTAAATTCTATCTGGACATCTCTTAGTTTTTCTGCTATGTTTTCATTGTTTGTTATTACCATACCCCCATAAACTGAAGAAATAATTTTGTCCCTTGAAAAGCTGAAAAATGCGGCTTTACTAAATTTGCCAACAAGCTGATTATTATATTTAGCACCCAAAGAATGAGCACAGTCTTCAATTAAAACCAGCCCGTGCTGTTTAACAAGAGAATTTATTTCATTCATATTTGCGGGTATCCCAAAGGTGTGCTGGACCATTAAAATTTTTGCATCGGGATTCTCTTGTATTTTTGTTTTCAAGTCTTCAATATCAATATTAAAATCATCCCCGCTGCAGTCTACATAAACTGGCTTTAACTCTGCCCATAAAAACGGGTTTATTGACGCGTTGCAAGTAAAGGCCTGCAAAAAAAACTTGTCATTTTTTTCCAGACAAAGAGATTTTAACACAGCATAAAGAGCGCTTCTTCCGGAATTAAAAGAAAACGCATATTTTACCCCCATGTAATTTCTAAAACTTTCTTCCAGTTCTTTTATTCCTTTCCCGTTTACCCAAAGCCACGGCCGTATAATCAAATTAAGCGCAAGCTTCACGTCGTCTTTTTCAACGTTTGGAGACAATGAAATTGATATTGGCTTAAAACGGTTCATTTATTTTTTTAACAAATTTATCAACTTTGAAGGAACTCTTCCTTCAAGCAAAATTACATCTCCTTTTTTACAAAAAAGCGTAATCACAGAATAAATATCATTTGGATTTGAACATAATATAATATTTTTCTTTTCCATTCCCGAATACACAGCCCCTTTTTCTATATTTTTGAAACATTCTTTTGTGGTAATAACAGCCATGTCGCAAACCTTGCCGATTTTCTGGCCAATTTTTTCATGGATATCAGCAGAAACTTTTCCCAATTCAATCAAACACGGCATTACAATAACTTTTTTTGAGCTTGAAAATACGCTTAAATAATCCAGGTCGGCAATCACTCCGTCAGGATTTGCAGAGTAAGAAGAATCTATTATATTTATTTGATGAGGCCCGGATTTTAAAATCATTCCTGCCTGCTCTCGTTTAATCTCCGTGCATGCCTGCGAAATTTCATCTAATCCCATATTCATTTCTTTTGCCGCCAAAGTAGCTGCCAGCAAATTCTGGACATTTTGTTTTCCCAAAACATTAACTCTGAATCCCGCAACTTCTTTTTTTCCGTTTTCCAAACTATTTACAGCCAAAAAAGAAATACTATCTTTAAGAACAGACACGGATTCAGCCCATATATCAGAATTAATCTTTTCTCCGGTAAAACTGTAAATTTTAAGGTTTAATTGATTCCCTTCCCCGCTGATTTTTTTGTAAAGCCCAAGGCAATGTTTATTGTCCGCGTTTAAGATTAAGGTCCCTTTTGGTTTTAAGGCTTCTGCCAATTCTCCTCCGCCTTCAGCTGATAATAAATTATCCAAAGACCCAAAAAGAGACAAATGCTGTTCGTTTACTCCCGCAACTATACCTATTTTGGGACTTGTCATATCACACAATAATTTTATGCCCCCCTTTTTGTATGATCCCATCTCAACAACAAAGACCTCATGCTCCTCAGAAAGGTTGTTCAATATGCACTTTGCGATTCCCATCTCAGAATTTTGGTGCTCTTTGGTGCTTAAAACCTTATATTTTTGAGATAGAATGGTTGTTAAAAACTCTTTTGTTGTTGTTTTTCCGTATGACCCCGTAATGGCGATAACTTTTAAATCCTTGAATTTAGAAATTTTATCCTTAGCTTTTTTTAAAATAATATTTCTTGCAAAAACAGATAACGGCTGAAATAAAAGCACCGGAAAAGAAACAAAAATAGGAGCCAAAATATCAAAAAGTAAAAACCAAAACGGGAATAATTGAAATGGAGAAAATATTAAAATCAGGGAAAAATAAATTATAGCAACGGAAAAAGAAGCGCATGTCAAAAACAAAATTTTGGTTGTTCTGACCGGGCTCTTATATGTTTTTTTGAATATTTGCCCCAAGAACAAAATTGATTCAAAAAGATAAATTATGGAAAGTAAAGAATACCACGCCCAAGATTTTGATGACAAAAAATAAAATAATATTAAAAGAGCAATCTTTGCCAGAAAAAGAGGGTTAACTATAAGCTTTTTGCCGTTATGTGTTCTGAAATGGTCTAAAAATCTCCCTATATGATATTCTTTTAACTGCCACAAATACAACCAAAACAAAATATATTTTGAGTTTCTGATGTAACAAACAATATTAAAAAAAAGAAACATAAGAAAAATTTAATAGCTTTTTTATTGGCCAGTTTTCTAAAATTTATCAATCCAAATTGTCGGTTATCTTCTCAGCTAAAGTTTCCGGTAAATTTTTATGCATTAAATGGTCTGCCCCGGGTATTATTATCAGTTTTGAATTTTTTATTTTTTGATTTATTGTCTTGGCGTTTTCAATGGGAACTGACTGGTCTCTGTCCCCCCAGATGATAACAGTGGAAACTTTTATAAACGACAGCTTGTATGAGACATCGTCCTCTATTATATTCAAATACGTTTCTTTCATTATTCCCTCTGTGTATATATAGTCGCTTTTTCTTATGATAAATTTGTATACCGCTTTCCTAAAAAAAGAATAAAGGGGCAGAAAGTAAAATATCTTTACAATTTTTGCCAATTTCCCGGCAAAACTTTTCTTTGCCGTCTTCTTTCTTATGACAGCAGATGCCGCCAAAAAAAGTTTTTGCACTCTTTGCGGATACTTAATGGCTATTTTTGCAGCCAAGGCTCCACCAAACGAGTACCCTAATAGATAAAAATTTTGCACCTCAAGACTATCTAAAAAATCTTCTGCCCATTTTACATAATCATTAACTTTCCACGGCCTTGTCAGTTTTCCGCTTTCTCCAAATCCTGGCAAGTCGGGCACAATAACTTTATATCCTTTTTTGGCTATTATTTCAGCCTCAACAATCCACCTGTTAGACGCAGACCCCCATCCATGCAAAATCAAAAAGGGCTTGCCTTCTCCAAAAACTAAATAATTTGTTTTGATTCCGTTGATTATTTTTTCCACTGGCTATTTTATTTTTTTTATTCCTGCGTATTTTTGCAAAACCTTCGGCACCTTTATTGAACCGTCTCTCTGCTGATAATTTTCCATTATCATTATTAAAATTCTTCCTATTGCAAAAGCTGTTCCATTTAGTGTATGTACAAAATTTATTTTATTTTTACCATCTTTACATCTTATATTCAGTCTTCTTGCTTGAAAGTCCGTGCAGTTTGAACAAGAATGCGTTTCCCTGTATTTTCCTTCTGATGGTAGCCATGTTTCAATGTCATATTTTTTTGCAGCCGGCCTTCCTAAATCTCCTGTGCAAATATTTATAACCCGATAAGGCAATTTTAAAGCTTTCATCAATTTTTCTTCGATTGATAAAAGCAATTTATGTTCTTCTTTTGAGTCTTCCGGCTTTGAAAAAATTACCATTTCCAGCTTATCAAACTGGTGGACCCTTAAAATTCCCCTTGTATCTTTTCCATAACTCCCCGCTTCTCTTCTAAAACATGTTGAGAACCCAACATATCTTTTTGGCAAATTTTTTAATTCTAAAATTTCGTTTGCGTGCATTGAAACCAGCGACTGCTCCGAAGTTCCTGCCAAATACATATCATCTTGCGGCAAATAATATGCCTCTTTTTCGTCAGCTGCCTCAAAATATCCCGTACCTCTTGCCATTTGATTTTTTAGCATAACAGGAGGAATCACAGGTATAAACCCCTCTTTTATCACTGTGTCCATTACCAATTTTATTAAAGCAAATTCAAGCAAAGGCAAAGAACCCTTTAAATATCCGAATCTTGAACCCGCAACTTTTCCTGCTCTTTCAGTATCAATAACATCTAACTTTTCTCCCAATTCCATATAGTCTTTTGGCTTGAATCCCAAATAAATTGGTTTTTTCCCGACTTGTCGCACAATAACATTTTCAGAATCATCCTTGCCAACGGGTGCATCTTCAAACGGAATGTTGGGCAACTGCAAAAGCAAATCTTTAAATTCCAAGTCAACCCTTTCCAAATCAGGTTCCAGGGATTTTATTTTTTCTTTTATTTCTTTTGCCTGGCTAATTAAAACTTTGTTGTCCTTTCCTCCCCTTGAAATTTTATTTTGTTCTGCCTTTAAATTTTCAATCTCTGTAAGCAATTGTCTTTTTTCTTTATCCAAATCCAAAACCAGCTCAACGCTAATTTGGACATTTTTATTCTTGCAGGCCTGTTTAACTTTGTCTGGGTTATTTCTTATAAAATTAATATCTAACATGCGATTTCTACGAAGTAAGAAATCGTCCCGAGCCCGCAGGTCAGCAAACCCCGAGGAGCAAAGCGACGAGGGGCGAGGGGCAACTTCTATTTATCTTATAAAATTACATTATTTATTTATAATATCAAAGTTAAACAAACCCTACAACATCTTGACTAATAAATAAAAGATATGATATAAAAATATATTGAACTTTAACATACAATCCCCTATTTTAAAAGGAAAAGACGATGCTTGAAATCCTGAAGATTACCCTGGTGACATTGATGCTCGTTGGATGGTTTGTTCTCCTGACTCTTGCGCTGGAAATACATACTCCGGTGCCGATTATTGACGCATGTTTGGTTATAACTGTCCTGTTTGGCGGCATACCGGTAGTCAAGTTTTTGTTTGCCAAAATCGTGAAAATTGGAGAAACCTTCCGGTGCAATAAATGTGGCGAAGTGTTTCCGATTAGCCAAAAGAAACTTCGCTACCTCTCTTGCTGCGGTTTGCCAAATAGTTATTGCGAGAAATACGACCGCCTACTCCAGATAAATTAGATATGGCAAAAATGTCCCAACAAAAGGTGGCCTATCGGCCTTATTATATACCCCGCAATAGCGCAAGCGATTTTACGGGGTCTTTTTTTGCATATGCTTGACACAAATACTTTATAAATAATAAAATAAAAACAGCTCGTTGGACAATTTAATTTATATCTTTACCTGGAGACATAATCATGTCCGTTTTCCTCAAAACAACCCTAATGATTTCAGTTCTGATCATATACTTTTTATTCATCCTTTCTTTATCGCCTCTCAAAACTCCGGACTGCTGGTGGGATGAGGCCATTATTTTAACCTCAATATTCTTTGGTCTCTGGATTACAATTCTAACAATAAAAAAAATCCAGCCAAACCCTTGACAAAAAACTTAACACATAATATTATAAAATATACAGAACACTCAACGGGGGAAGAAAAATGAAAAAAAATCTCATCACCTGCGCAGTTTCAATCAGTTATGTAGTAGCAGGGATAGCTTTGGAGCATCATGCTCCTGTCTCTCTGTTATGGGTGCCCAAGATTTTGTTCTTTAACGCGCTCGCAATATTCCTCATATCTCTTTTCTGGCAAAAAATTATTGAAACTGCCGGAAAAGAAAATTTTTGCGGAATACATCAAGTTGCCTCTTTTATGCCCCGAGTTTGCAAAAGGGGCTTTTTTTTACTATTTTAAGCAACACAAACGCCTCATCCGCCAGTCGGCGGACCAGTATGAGGCGTTTAATTCGCGATTTAGTTTTATTTTGGTCTCATCAAAGGAAAAATCTGGCATTCTCTTGCGGGCTTATCCATTAAAAATGCAAACAGTCTTTCAGAAACCCCAAATCCGCAGGTTGGAGGCATGCCATGCTCTAAAGCCTCAACAAAATCCTTGTCGTATCTCTGCGCCTCTTCATCTCCCTTTTCGCGCAATTCCTGTTGTTCCTGAAATCTTTTTTCCTGGTCAATGGGGTCGTTTAATTCAGAGTATCCCTTTCCCATTTCTGACCCTGCAATAATTATCTGGAATCTTTGAGAATAATTTGGATTTTTTTCGTCTTTTTTTGCCAAAGGGTCAAGATCTATTGGCTGATGCACTAAAAATCCCGGTCCTGCAATTTTTTTGCGGCAATATTTCCACAAGCAATCCATTGCCCTTATCTTATTAAACCCTTTTTTATCGTATTCAATCTCCAATTTTTGCAAAGCTTTTTCCATTTCATTCAAGCTTGCTTCTTCTATATTCACTTTTGTGTGCTTTGATATTTCTGTTTTATAGTCATACTTTTCCCACTTTTTTCCAAAATCAACATCAAGTCCTCGGATTTTAAATTTTAATTTTCCAAAAGTTTTTTCTGCAACATATTTATACATTTGTTCTGCCAACTCCATGCCCATCTGCGCGTCAGCATACGCCCAATAAAATTCTACCTGCGTATAATCCTGCAAATGCTCTTGGTCCATGCCCTCGTTTCTGAACTGCCTTCCAATTTCAAATGTCTTTTGAAAACCTGCAACCATCAATTTTTTTTGCCATAATTCACCCATTGAAATCCTTAAATATAAGTCCATATCCAATGCGTTGTGATGAGTTATAAAGGGTCTGGCATCAGCTCCCCCGGGTGTTGTTTCCAAAACAGGCGTTTCAACTTCCATAAATCCTTTTTTAACCAAAAATTCACGCATTGAGGCCCAAAAAACAGTTCTCTTTTCAACCATTTCTTTTACTTCCGGATTAAACAGAATGTCCAAATATCTTTTTCTCAAACATTCTTCAACATCGCAAATTCCGTGCCATTTTTCAGGCAAAGGCAATAGGGTTTTTGCCAACATTTTATAATCTTCTGCCTCAATTGTTTTTTCTCCTTTTTGAGTTGTAAAAAGCGTTCCTTTTATCTCAACAAAATCAGCAATGTCAAAAATATCTGCAAAAAACTTGTATCCTTTTTCCCCCAATTTATCTTCTTTTAAAATTACCTGAATTTTATCTCCGTCATATATATCAATAAAAGAAGCTTTTCCGTGCCCCCTTTGCGCCATTATCCTGCCTGCCAAAACAATTGTTTCTTTTGATTTTTCCAACTTTGAAAACTGCTCTAAGGCTTCTTTTATGGTGTGGGTTCTATTGGTTTTTGCCGGGTATGCCAAAATTCCGGCTGCCTGCAGTTTTCTTAATTTTTCAATTCTAATTTTTCTTAATTCATCAATAGTTGCCATATCGGGTAGCAGAAATTCAACTTTAAAAATCAACTTTCTGCTAAATAATTATATTTTTATTTTTTTAAATATTTTATTTTATTAATAATAACAAACTTGACAAACTAGCACAACCCTTGACAGGAGAATTGCTATATGCTAAGATAAAAACATCTTTTCAAAATAGCGTGCATTTCCGTAAATTCCGGCGGGAGATGCCTCGAAAAAAAGACAGCTGGAATCTTCGCTAGTTTTGGGGTACAGACTAGTGTTGCAAAACAAAAAATAGAGTTTCTCCCCATCCTGTAAAGGACCAAGCAAGAAACTCGCATGCACTTTTCATACAAGACTGACAGGGAGTTGGCAGGATTTCGCATCCTATAGCGACTACCGTGAAATTGGAAAAATTCTACTGCGCTGATGCAGTCCTTCACTTACCTTGCGTATCGCAACTCAGCTCAACTAAGTTCGCGGGATCTAGCGGAAGTGAAGGATCAGCCCAGAATATCCCATTATGCTCCTAGACGCAGTTGAGCAGAGCAAATGGGGCATCCCATCCACACGGTTTGATATTTGGCCAACTTAGTGTGGCACAGCTTCAACCGGCGGAAATATTGTACCGCCCGTAAAGAGTTTGCCTGCGGCAAGAACGCAAACACAAAAGCCCGTTGTTGTGCACAAGCGGGCCTCCTGTCAGTCTATCATTCAAATGCAGTGATGTTGGGCTACGGGGACGGTACCTGTTATGGTGGAAAACCCTATCCCTACGAGCTCTCGAAAATGAGGCTTTGCTGCATTTTGCGCCGTGTTTATCGCTCACCCTTAAAAAATCCCCGCCCAATTCCATAAGGCGGCACTGGGAAGAGCATAGCACGGCGCTCTTTTTTTTGCGGCGGATAATTACATTTACCGCCGCAAAACCCCTCACCAATTTTACCACTGACTTTGTATCGCAACACTGACAGCCGAAAGCGCTTCGCCTTTCAAAACTATGTCTTACCTTTTATTTGAATGAAATTGGTGATGGGGTTTATTTTATCTGCTGCAAATAAAAATAGTCATTGCGGTGTCAGAAACCGCAATGACTATTTTGTCGTACCTGCCTACCGGCAGGCAGGCAATAAATTTATCTACTGAAATACCAGTCAAGTACATTATACGCAACCGGCAGAGTTGCAGACCTTAATCCCTCAACATTTTCAATTGTGGCAACAAAAACAATTTCCGGATTTTCATATGGAGCAAAAGTTGAAATCCATGCGTTGTAATATCCGTCTCTGCCAGTTTCTGCTGTACCTGTTTTTGCCGCAACGTCAACGGGCAAGCTGTTTAAATAATATGCAGAGCCATAGCTTTCCTGAACGCAATCTCTCATGCCCTCTCTTACAATTTGCAAATTTTCTTTATCAATAAAATTTTCTCTAATAATTTCAGGCGCAAAACTTTTTAATAATATGTCATTGTTCTCCGCCGATTCAATTATTTTGTTTATAATCTGGGGCTTATACAAAGTTCCGCTGTTTGCAATTGCAGAATATGCATAAGCCACTTGCAAAGGAGTTACTTCAAGATAGCTTTGTCCAATTGAAAGGTTATAAGTGTCTCCGTCCCACCAGGATTCTTTTATATTCTGCTGTTTCCATTCCGGAGTTGGTATAAATCCCTCAAATTCATTGGGCAGGTCAACCCCTGTTTTCTTTCCCCAGCCAAATAATTCAAGATATTCTTTGATTCTTGCGGGTCCCAATCCCTGCTGGTCTTCATAGCCTCCGCCAACTGTATAAAAATATATGTTTGAAGAAACAGCAATGGCTTCTTTCATATCAACCCATCCATGGGGCGTTACCCCTCCATACCTCCAGACAACATTGGGGTCGTATTTGCTTTTGACTTCTATATAGCCTATGTCGTTTATCTTTTTTTCCGGAGAAATAATATTTTCCTCCAAAGCCCCTGCGGCTTCAAAAGGCTTGATTGTAGAGCCAGTAGGATATTTTGCTTGAATCGCCCTGTTAAAAAGAGATTCTTCTTTTTCTATAAGGCTGTAATCTTCAGAAGAAATTCCGCCTGAAAATAAATTGTCGTCATAAGAAGGATAAGAAACCAGAGCTAAAACAGCCCCTGTCCTTGGGTCTATTGCAACTGCAGCCCCCTTTTTTGAGCCAAGATTTTTTATACTTGATTCTAAGGCCTCATAAACTTTTTTTTGTAAGTCCGCGTTTATGTTTAAAACCAGATTATTGCCGGCAACAGGCTCTGAAATTGTTTCTTTCTGCTCCTTTTCCCCTGTTGCAGACTTTATAATTCTTGATTGTCCCGGCGTTCCTCTTAGATAATCTTCATAATATTTTTCAATCCCCAATTTCCCAATTTTATCATTTATGGCATACCCTTTAAGATTACTGTATTCATCGCTGTTTATTCTCCCCATATATCCCAAAATATGCGAGAGAATCTGCCCATATTGATAATTCCTTATTGTGTTTTGAACTATTCTGCACCCTTCAAGGTTTCCTATTTTAGACTCTAAAACAAGAAGGCTTTCATGGTCCAATCCTTCTGAAATAATAATTTCAGAAGATTTTGAATTTTCAATTTGTTTTTGCAATTCCATTGGATTTAACCCCAATATTTCCGATATTGAATTTATTTCGCTTATTGCCTGCAAAGATGAATATGAAAAAAACCTTTTGTCACAAACCAGGTCATAGGCAGGAGAATTTGAAACAAGTTTTTTTAAGTTAATGTCGTATATTATTCCCCTTTCCGGAATTATAAGGCTTTCGTTTCCTTTATTATTTTCTGCTGCAGTATAAAGCTTTTTTCCGTCAATAATTTGTAGGTAAAAAGTTTTTGACAAGAAAATAATCTCTATCAGCAAAAAAATAAACAAAAGCACATAGGATATTTTTTCCTGCAAAGGAACTTCCAACTTTTTTTCCGATATTCCAAGTTCCTGCTCTTTTGCTTTTGCCAGTTTGTCCAAAAAAACTTCGTGTGTTTCAATGTCGGCAAAAGCCTTTTTTAATCTGTATTTATTAGAAAACATTTTTTAATAAGCCTGTTTGCAAGCTGTCTTTTTTATTTTTCAAAAATTTTTTGCAAATTAAAAAAATAAGCGCCGCAAAAAATAGCGTATAAAAAAATTCTGTTAAAAAGCTTGCGCTAAAAATTGATAAAATTTGGCATTGGCTTAAAATGCACAAGTAAATCTCCAGCGATACGCAATAAGCCAAAAATGATGCTGTAAATATTGCAACAAAATAAATAAGAGGATATTTTTCCTCCCTTTCTCTTAAAGTTAAAATAACTTTCTTAATCAGAACCCCAATCATTAAAAGCAGAGCAATTGAAATTCCCATTTTGAATGGGGAAAAAATATCCGAAAAAAACCCGGCAGTCAGAGAATAAAAAATTGTTTCATAATAATCTTTTTTTTTGCTGAAGAAAACCAGAAAAAAGAAAAAAATAAAAATAAAGTTTGGAACCGCCCCAAAAATATTAAAATAAACAAAAAAACTGTTCTGCAGAAGCACGATAAAATAAAACAAAATGGCAGAGATTAAAATTTTTATCCACATTAATTTTTCTTATAATTTGTTATAACAAACAGGTTTTCTGCGTTTTTTAGATCAAAAAACAGACTTATTTTTGCCTGTTGAAAAGGCTTTTGATCATTTTTCAAAACTTCGGATATTTCTCCCACTAAGATATCTTTTGGAAACGTCTGGTCAAGCGCGGACACTGTCAATGTCTGGCCGGAACTTATAGGAGAGTCAATTGGGACAAGGTCCAAGAGAGCAGAAAGACCCCCCTCTCCTTTTATTGAACCCTTAACTGCAATATCTTCTAAATTCTGCTGCTGAATTTGAGCGCTTACAACACTGTTTTTATTTGAAATGAGCATCACCTGGGAAAAATTTTTATAAACTTTATATATTTTTCCAAAAAGGACATTGTGCTGATTTATAACAGGCATGCCCTCTTCTATGCCATCTTCTGCTCCTCTGTCTATAGAAATCATATCCTGATTGTCATACCCTGACATCTTTGCCATGACAACGGTAAAACTTTTTTCCTGGCAGACAGGAAATACGTCGTTTATGGCCCTATTTTCTTCCTGATTTTTAAGCAACAATGATATTTTTGCTAAAAGTTCGTAATTTTTTTCTTTAAGCTCTTCGTTTTCTCTGTATACTTTTGAAAAATTGAATAAAGAATTAATCTGATTTGAAGCTGATAATCCTGCTGACAAAAAATAATTTCTGATTGGCTGGGAAGAAGTATAAAAAAAATTCTTTATTTGGAAATTAAAAAAAGCAACTGTAAAAATAACTATGCACAGAATAACTGTAATTACAGCTATTTTTTTTATTTTCTTTTTCTTGTTGTTTGTTTTGGGCGCAAAAAATTCCATTTGATAAAAACAATTTAAGGTAATCAAAGTTATTTTACATCAACATCTTTTAATATGCAACAAAAAAAACGCTCTTGATTTTTAAGGCGTTTTTTTTATTGAGTTCTCTGGTGGCAACTACCTACTCTCGCGCATAAGCGCTACCATCGGCCTTAGAGTATTTCACTTCTGAGTTCGGAATGGGATCAGGTGGGACAACTCCAGCATAGTCGCCACCGGAAAACTCAATTTCCGGATTTGAAAATTTAAAATTAAGTTCTGTAAACTTACCCGATAACTTAAAAACTAAGTATATCGAAGGATAAATGATTTATTAGTACTCCCCGGCTGAATCCCTTACGGGACTTACACCTGGAGCCTATCAACCCCGTCATCTGCGGGGAATCATTAGACCTTTAAGGGTCTTGAGTTCTCATCTTGGAGTTAGTTTCGCGCTTATATGCTTTCAGCGCTTATCTATTCCCGACTTAGCTACCCAGCGATGCTCTTGGCAGAACAACTGGTACACCAGAGGTCAGTTCATTCCGGTCCTCTCGTCATGTTTTAAACCACGTGTCACCACGTGCATAGACTATATCTTCTCCCTTTCGCCAACTGGCGAATTGGGGAGTCGGCATGTTATAGAAGATATCTCACTTCTATCTCTCCTTCGTCCTTCAATAAACTCAGGACTCAGGATCAGTCGTTACGGGGTCAGACCTAAAATTTTAAAAATATCTGCTTTGGTTTTCTTTTTTCTGGCGATGTAATTATTTTTTTGGATGGTTATTATAAAATTCACTAATTTTAGTAAATCTTTTTTGTCTAATAACCTTGTTTCTTTTTGATTTAAAAGACTAACAGCTCCATAAAGGGCTTTTGCCTGTTCTCTTTTAAATCTAATGAACGGCATTAACTTTTGCAAAATTTCTTTTACTTGTTTAAAGCCATTTATTCTCAGTTCGGTCATTCCATCTTTACGACGGGAAATAAAACCGATACCGAGAATTCTTTTGATCCAAAAAAGTGGTTTTTCGTGGCGACCGTCTTGGTAAAAACAAACAGTTGCCATAAATCTACTTTTTAATTTGCAATCTTTGCGCTTCTTTATTTGAAACATAAGACTGCCATCTCCGTCCAGAAAACCTGCTATATATGATAAATTTATTTTAGATTGACTTCCCACGGTATTGCCTTAAATTATTATTGGTCCTCAAGTTAATTGTACCATTATTATTGGACCGAATTCAATAATGATTATCAACGAACCATAACTTTTAAGGTTTCACCGTTATTAGCCGAATTGTCATCGTAAATTACTTTACGAAGTAGCAAAATTTTACTAGGAACAAATCTCCTCAAAACTCAACGCCTGCGGTAGATAGGGACCAACCTGTCTCACGACGGTTTGAACCCAGCTCGCGTAACTTTTTAACCGGCGAACAGCCGGACCCTTGGGACCTGCTCCAGCCCCAGGATAAGTTGAGCCGACATCGAGGTGCCGAACAGAGCCGTCGCTATGGACGCTCGGGCTCTACCAGCCTGTTATCCCCGGAGTAGCTTTTGGCTGATGATCTTCTTGTTTTCTATAAAAACAAGTCGGTTCACTAAGTTCTGCTTTCGCAACTGCGTGACATAGCCGTCTTGCAGTAAAGCCAGCTTTTGCCTTTACACTATCGCTTCGATTTCCATCCGAAGCTAGCTGACCTTTAAACGCCTCCATTACTTTTTAGGAGGCAAGTGCCCCACTTAAACTGCCCGTTTAACACTGTCACCCGCCGTTGAGGCGTGGATTAGAATTATAATTCCCAAAGATGGGTGTTTCATTGGCGGATCCGCGACATCCGAAAATGCCGTTTCATATCCTCCCCACTACGCTACGCATTAAAAACCATAACCCAATATCAAACTACAGTAAAGCTTCCGGGGTCTTCCCGTCTAGCCGCAGGTAAGCAGCATCTTCACTGCTATTGCATTTTCACCGGGCACCTCGTTGAGACAGTCTTCAACTCGTTAAGCCATTCATGCGGGCCGGAACTTACCCGGCAAGGGATTACGCTACCTTTGGACGATTCTTTTTATGTTACTAATACTAAATTAAGTCAGTTTTAGTATCTTGATATAATATTTCTATTATATTCTGCATATCGCTATGCAGGTCGGACTATATCTTCCCCGCTAAGCGGGGTTTGGCGTATAGTCTCTGAGGATTCTTTTGATTATAAGTAGAAAGTATCTCTGAATTTGTATACTTTCTTTTTCTGCCAACTACAATTTTATTTCTCAAATCCAGAATTTTTTTCATTCCGGATTTTGTTAAATGTTTTTTACATTTAACAATCTCCAACGCCTCACAAAAAATCTGAAAAGTTTCATTTTTCTTTGAACGCACTGGAAATTTTTTAAAGAATGGCACAACAATATTTGTTAAATCTTTTGTTTTTCTAACATCAAAATAACAAATTCCATCTTTGCGGTATCTTATTTTACCGCAATCAAGAAAATCCTTAAATAATCTTGGTATTGTGTCATCTTTTTGAGAAATATTGAAACACAAGCTGATTTTCCAGCCGTGTTTATAGTCTTTCTCACGATTAATTACTGAAATATTGAAGCTTCCTTCGCCATCAGTAAAACCGCTCAAGTAGTTAGCGAGTTTCTCGTCAAAAGTCTTTCCTGCTGATTGTCCGCGTTTAAACATTTTTACTTCCATTACTATATATTTTATCATAGTAACGGATAGTAGTTCAACATACCCGGAGTTTCCAGCATATAGCCAAATTTTATAACTACAATCGTCAGTCTATAGTTATCGCCGACGTTCATTGGTGCTTCATTCAGTGAGCCCAAACCTTGCGGCTTGGACCCCCAAACTTAACATTCCAACACTGGTCAGGCCTCACCCCCTATACATCCTCTTACGAGTTAGCAGAGAGCTGTGTTTTTGATAAACAGTCGGTTGAAGTACGTTTGTTGCAGCCCTAAACACTTGCGTGTCGGGCAGGCCATATTGCGAACTTACGGCCACTGATTTGCCGAGTTCCTTAACGAGGTTTCACCCGTTCACCTTAGCATACTTACGCTTGTCCACCTGTGTCGGTTTACGGTACGGTTTCTTTATCCTATTTAAATAAAGCTTTTCTTGGAAACTTGCTCAGTAAAGTCAGCCCCATAAAGAGACCTTCCGTTAGCCATTCTTGCGCCTGCCTGACGGCAGACAGGTCTGACTAACAACGATAATCCAATAAATCGCTTTACCTACTAAATTCCGCACTTTATTGAACGGATAAAAAAGGGTTGGAATATTAACCAACTGTCCGTCAGCTACCCCTTTCAGGTTTGCCTTAGGACCGCCTAACCCTTGGTTGAATACCATTGCCAAGGAAACCTTGGACTTTCGGTGTGCGCGGCTTTCACGCGCAATGCGGTTACTCAGGCCAACATTCTCTCTTCTGAGCGCTCCACAGTCGGTTACCCTCCTGCTTCAATGCCCTCAGAATGCTTCCCTACCACTCACTCGCATCGCGCTTCGCACGATGCTTAAATTCCCAAATTCCAATTCTCAAATCCCAAAATATTAAATATTTTTGGTTTTTGGTTTTTGGTCATTTAACATCACACGCAGTGTGATGCGAATGAATCCATGTCTTCGGTATTAGACTTTAGCCCCGGAAATCTTTGGCGCATCTCACCCCTCTCTCCCGCAAGCGGGAAAGTTTGGGCAGTGGGTTGTTACACACTCTTTAAAAGATAGCTACCTCTAAGCTAACTTTCTGCCTGTCAAGGGTAAAATACCTCCTTCTTAGCACTTAGCCTAATTTAGGGACCTTAGACGATGATCTCGGCTGTTTCCGTTTTGAGCGCGGAGCTTAGCCCCCGCGTTCTTACTGCATACATAGTTTTTCCGGTATTCGGAGTTTGATTAGAAGACCTGGAGAAACTCCACGGAATTCTATTCAGTGCTCTACCCCCGGAAAATAGTTTGTACACGCCAGCCCCAAAGCTGTTTCGGGAAGAACCAGCTATTACCAAACTCGATTAGCTTTTCACTCCTTACCACAAGTCATCCAAGAGAATTGCACGACTCACTGGTTCGGACCTCCCCCTGGCTTTCGCCCGGGTTCATCCTGCTCGCGGTAAGCTCGTCTGGCTTCGGGTCTTGAACAACCAATATAATTTTTCGCGCTTTTAACACTCGCTTTCGCTGTGCCTCCGCCCCGTAAGGGCTTAGACTATTGATTATTCAAACTCGTTGGCTCGTTCTACAAAAAGCACGCCGTCAGTCTTCACCTTTTGAAGGTCAAATTATTTTTGTGGAAATTGTTTTGTTCCACAATTAAACTCAACACCCAAAAGGTGAAGACCTCCGACTCTTTGTAAGCAAATGGTTTCAGGTACTATTTCATCGGGGTCAACCCCCTGCTTTTCACCTTTCCCTCACGGTACTGGTTCACTATCGGTGATATTGATTATTTAGCCTTACCGGATAGTTCCGGTAGATTCCTGCCAGGTTATCATGCCCGACAGTACTCAAGTATCATAGCAAAGAGCATAAATAGTTTTTTTATATACAGGGCTATTACCTTCTATGGCGCCTCTTTCCAGAGTGCTTCTATTAAAACCTTTATCTAAATTTTCTCTCTCAGCAAGCATTATTCGTTCTTCGACTATACGAAGAATAAATAACGCTCCTGACGCTACAACCTTACAACCCTAATTTCACCGCTACTTTCTGATAACTTTTCTACTGCAATTAATAATTTCGGCTACAAATTTGTAACTGCTCGTCGGCTTGCCACTTGGCAAACCTCCTTGCATTTCCAAATTCTCGCGCAAAATTATTTTATTTCGTTACGAAAATTATCAAAAAGTAGCGGTGTAAAAAAATTAGTTTAGGCTGTATCCTTTTCGCTCGCCACTACTAAGGATATAACTTGTCCTACAACTTACAAATTTCGTCATATTTAGAAACGAAAAAATGTGATGATTTCGAGGCGCAACGAGGAAACATAGTGTTAACTACGTTAACGAAGTTGCAACAAAGAAATCAGCCATTTTTTTCGTTTCCCTTCGGGCGAACGAATTTTGGCCAAATTCTTTGTTGCTTCGTCGCTCTCGTGCCACTTGGCACGCACTGCTCCTCGCGTCGCGAATTTGTCTCAAAATTCGCTTCGCTAAATTGATAAAATTTGTAAGTTGTAGGACTTTTGTTCTCTTTTCCTCCGGCTACTGAGATGTTTCACTTCACCGGGTACGCTCCCCGCCAAGGCGGGGTTATTGTGGATTAACACAATAAGGTTTTCCCATTCGGAAATCACCGGATCAAAGGTTGCTAGCCACCTCCCCGATGCTTATCGCAGGCACGCCACGTCCTTCATCGCATCAATATCCCAAGGCATCCGCCATTCGCTTATAACCTATCCTTCGATAAACTTAATTGTTAAGCTTATCTTTTTGCGTAAGTTTACTTTTTTGCGCTGAATCATCAACGCAAATGTGAACTTAATTTTATGCTTTATCCTGTTAAAATTTTAACAGGACTTACCTACTTTCCCCAATTAAAAAGACCCCATGTCTAAAATTAATTGGGAAGAACCTGTTAAAAATTGCTGGTAGGCAATTTGTTATTTAAAACATTTAACAGGGTTAAATTTTCAAAAAGCAATCTTTGCTTCCGCTTCAATCAATTAACCCGCGGCTGAAAACAATTTATATTTTCAATCGCCGGCAAACTGATTTTCAATAAATTTAAAACCGCTTATTCAAGCGGTCATCTACTAACACAAAAAGTCAGACAATCATCCGCTTGTTTTGTTAAATTTATTGGTTTGTTTTTTCATCATGTAATTATATCTTAATTTATTTTTAAACCCCTGTCAAGTCTTCACCATTTCCCAATGAAAAAAATCTATGGTATTGCTATTTACAAGGTTTGTTTAAACACCTATCGCAAGTTCTCCGTTACAAATGGTGAAGACTCAATAGCCAAACCGCCCCCGCTGTGTTCAGTCGGAATTTTAAATTTTTAATCTTTCTCAATCTTAAATTTACTATTGACAAAGTATTTTATATATGATATTATTAACTTAATAGTAGTTAATCTACCAACCACATATCGGCGAGTCAAATTTTCTATAACAAGAAAGGAAAAACTGCCATGCTAAAAAAGATTTGGGAGTACATTCGTGTTGTATGGCTTTGTGGCTGTCCCAATGGCGGATACCACACGCCAATCCCCCATCGATATAAGTACGGCCGAGTGTTGCATTCCTGCAACAGGTGCGGCGCTTTACTTCCTGATTAAATCAAGGCGACAGTAAGTTGCCGGTCGTTAAACAATAAGAGCACTGACCAGCTCTCTTTTTGTTTTCAAAATTCTAAATGAATTTGACAGCTATCGCACAATAAAATGTAGTATGGATATAAACAAAAAGGCGCGGTACGTACGCGTCTTTTTGTTTCACTCTCCAAAATCTTTAAGGAGAGCGTTTATCTTTTATAAGCCTCAAAATAATGAGGCAGTCAAATATCTATGTTTTATCTTTCTTCAAACCTTCTGTGCATTTCTGAAATAATTTTTGCGGCAGTTTCCTTTCCGCCCAGTCCAATTGCCAATCCAATGCCTAATGCCAAAGCTCCTATTACTCCGTAAACTATTCCGGTATACAAGGTTTTAACCAAAAGAGATGCAGGCAAAAGGCTGTCCAATATCAAGAAAAAAGCAAAAACCCAAATTGCCCATTTTACAATTGACGAAGCAACATATCCATAATTTACTTTTAATCTTTCAACTGTAATCCTGACAATTTTTTCTATAATATCAGAAATGATTATTGCAACAATAAATACCAATACGGCTGCAATCAGGTTTGGCAAGTAATTAATCACCTGCGTCAAAAGCCCTGTAAACATTGTAAGGTTTAAAACATCAACGGCAACTGCCAAAGAAACAACCACAAAAATCCATTTGAAAATTGCCCCTATAAATTCGGCAGGGTTAACCTCTATGTTTGCCCTTTGCAATGCCTTTCTCCATCCCTCTTTTTCAAAGAGCTTGTTAAACCTTAGGCTTCTTAATATTTCTGATATCAATTTCCCAATTCCAGCAGAAATCAGATATCCTATTACGAAAACAATAATAGCTAATAACAAATTAGCCAAAAAGAATATAAATTCCTGCAAAAACGGCTGGATAATTGATAAAAACCATTCACTATATGTCATATTTTTTATTATATTAGTTGATAAAGCAAATTAAATCTAAATTATCCGATGCCTTTCGGCGATTTAACGGATAAATCGACCTTTTTGCATATTATATTATTATCCCTATTTTGAAAAAACAAATCAACCCTTAACACTGTGGATAACTCGTAGCGAGCAACAACGAGCGGAGATCCTGAGCCGTGTCGAAGGATTGATATCCCGCAAACTAGCAGATGAAATATAAGGCGTTTGGCTATACCTATATATATTTTTTCCATTCTTCAGGTAAAGGAATTTCCAAGCTGATTTGTTTATCTCCTGTGGCTGTTTTAAAAACAATTCCCGTAGCAGCCAGCGCAATTGATTTTTCATCTTTCCATATATCTTTAGTTTGTCGCACCTGCCTGCCGGACAGGCAGGTAATAGAATCGGGGATATATTTTCTATCTCCCAAAATAGGGTTTCCCATATTTGCCATTTGCACCCTTATTTGATGAAACCTTCCGGTCTTTGGTAAAACTTTCAAAAGTGTGTAACAACTTTTGCCCTGAGCCGTGTCGAAGGGTTTTCCACATTTTATAACTTCCCAGCTAAGCTCAGCTGTCCTTGTTTTTGTTGCCTTTTTAATTTCTTCCAAAAGCTCTTTATCTGATTTTTCTGCAAAGCCTTCTGCAAAAAAAGAAATTTTATTTATTTTTTCTTTAATTTCTCCCTTGTCCATTTTTGGCTTGCCAAAAACAACAGCGTGGTAAGTTTTTTGTATAGTGTGGTTTCTAAACTGCTCTGACAGCCTTGAAGCCCCTTTTGAAGTTTTTGCAAACAGCACAATCCCCTGCACCGGCTTGTCTAACCTATGCACCAATCCCAAAAAAATATTTCCCGGTTTTTTATATTTTTCTTTTAAATAATCTTTAACAATGTCCATTAAACATTTTTCTCCTGACCCATCAGCTTGCGTTAAAACACTAGCTGGCTTTACAACGGCAATTATATGATTATCTTCATATAAAACTTTTAATATTGAATCTTCATCATACTGGCTGTATTTTTGCTTTAGATTATATAAATTCATGATTCTTTATGTTTATTTTTAAAAAGTATTTTTCAATGGTGAAAGATTTGACATAGGTATTTTATTATGATATAATAAATAATAGGGAGTAAATTTACAAAACACGCTCTTTAGGGAGATTGCAATGAGTAACGCCGCATTGGAAATAGAAACGGAAAAAATCTTGGTCAAAGACGGTCCAACCAACCTACCCTTATGGGAAGCCCTCATTAAAAGGCGTCCCGGAAATCTTCCTGTTTTCTTCCTGTCTTATCAGGAGAAGTCAACTGCCATTTCAGCAGAGGTGATGTCTATCGTCTTTGACGAAACCAAATTCCAGCTTTTCAAATTGGTCTGCAGGATAAAAGGATTATCTTGCAAAGGAGAATTCTGTCACGAAAAGATCAAGGAGGGTGCAGAAATCACTCTTTACTACTCCATTGAAAACTCTTGCGGATACGTTGAATAATCCGTCGGATTCATCCTTCTTTATGCCCTGCTCACTGCTCTTCTACGGTTTGCAGGGCTTTTATTTTCCGCAGAAAATATCTCTTCGAGTCCGAGACTATCAGAGCCGAAGGCCTGAGCGAAGTCGAAGGATTTATACCTTACCGTCGCAATAACCCCTCACCAATTTCACCGCTGACTTTATATTACAAAATTAACAGCCGAAGGCACTTCGCCTTCAAAGTATATCTTACCTTTTAACTTGGCTGAAATTGGTGATAGGGTTTTATTCTGATTTTCCTAACACTTCGCAAATTCTATCTGCTTCAGCGTCCACAACAGGCCCGGCATATTCTCCGCTGTGCGCATGACTCCCTTTATATATGGGAGCTTTTTGGTCTAAGTGCAAACTAAAAATATATTTATCTCCCTGAACTTTTGCGTAAATATGAAACCTTGGATAATTTCCCTGCGTTAATCTCCTAACTAAATTATATTCCCCATTTTCTTTTGTATCAATAATCAAATAACCAATTCTCCTGGCAACAACTACAACATTTTCTTCTATATTATTGATAGTAAATTCCATTTTCGCTTTTATGAATTCGTATATTCGTAATCCGCCGCAGGCGGAATTCGTTATTCGTTGATGTTATCCGTGTCTAAATTCAATAACCCATTCGTCGCTAACGCTCCTCAGTATGATTGAATCTTTATATATTTTAATATATTTTAACCATGCTTAAACTCGATGACATCGCCATCTTGCACAACATATTCTTTTCCCTCTGTGCGAATAAGTCCTTTTTCGCGGGCTTTGGCGTACCCTCCGCTCTTAATTAAATCTTCCCAAAAAACAACTTCTGCTTTTACAAATTTTTCCTGAAAATCGCTATGAATTGCAGCTCCCGCAACAGGGGCCATATCCCCTCTCTTTATTGTCCATGCTCGTGTTTCATCTTCTCCTGTTGTCAAAAAAGTTATAAGACTTAAAAGCTCATAAGATTTTTTTACCAAAACATCTGTTTCAGACAATCCGGGCAATCCCAGTTCAACTCTTTCTTCTGGCGATAATCCTTCGCTCTCGTATTCAGATTGCACGTCCAAAAAAACGGAATTTTTTTGTCCCAAGCCCGAGGCGAAGGACTGCATTACGCTCTCTTCTATTTCTTCCTCTTTTCCGTTCAACAAATACAATCTTGGCTTTAAGGTCAAAAGCTGAAAACTATTTAAAATTTCTTTTTCTTCATCTAAAAAATTAATGTCGCACAATAATTTTTCCTGAGTTAAAAATTCTTTTGCTTTTTGCAAAATAGCCATTTCCTTAATCGCATCTTTTTTTCCTGCTCTTACATCACCTTCTAATCCGTCAATTCTTTTATTTATTGTTTCCAAATCTTTTAAAATAAGCTCCACATCCAAAATTTCTTTATCTCTTAAGGGGTCAATATCCTGTTGGGTATTTATAATATCTGAATTTTTAAATGCCCGCAAAACGTAAAGCACAGCATCCACTTCGCGGATATGCGACAAAAATTTGTTTCCCAAACCCTCTCCTTGCGAAGCTCCTTTTACAAGGCCCGCAATATCCACAAAGTCCACTGTTGCATAAATTTTCTTTTTTGATTTTGATATTTCAGCTAACTTATCAACCCTCTGGTCAGGAACCAAAACAACCCCAACATTAGGGTCAATGGTACAAAAAGGATAGTTTGCGATATCAACTTCCTTTTTAGTTAGAGTTTTGAATAAAGTAGACTTGCCCACATTCGGCAACCCCACAATCCCAATTGATAAACTCATATTTCAATTCATTTAATTTAACTTTTATTTCACAAAATTGCAATAAAAAAGGGTGACTGTTCAGCCACCCCATAGGCACAAACCATGGAAGGATTGAGATTCACTTTATTACGGAACGAGCTCTATGAACTCTTGTGGAAGAACAAAGTCCAAACCCGCGAAAGTGACCTGGAATCCCAATCTGGGTCTCCCTTCGATTGTGCAAAATCCGAGAGTACCAGAAGCAATTCCTCGTTCGTGCTTTTTGAGGGAAAATCCTTCAGGGCCCATTCCGATGTGAACTTCTTGGGTCATTCTTACCGCGAGTGGCGGTATAAGTTGATAAACTGTTGGCATTTTATTTGCCATGACTCACCTTTCCTTTCTTGTTTAGAGTTAAGAAGAGCCAATTAAAACTTTATCACTTGAAATCGCTAATGTCAACCAAGCATCACCCTATCAAACCAATATTAAATGAACGATTCTTTCCTATTCGTCTCGACTTGTTATAATTTTTTCATATCTCCGCGGTAGGATTTTAATCACAAAGCTGAATTGATAAGCTCATATTTCAATTTATTTAATTTAACTTTTATTTTATAAAATTGCAATAAAAAAACCTCCGCTTAATGTATCAGCGGAGGATTGGGACTCAAACTAAAATCCCTATTGGCCGGTAAGCCGCGCGGCCTCCTCATCCAAAGTCCTTTTTGCTTTTTCAATTTTTTCCAGGCGGCTTATACGTTCCATATTTTCGTGTTTGCGCCTAGATTTTCTCCAAGCTGCCTTAATTCTATTGCGCTCTGCCAGACGGATATCATTTAATACAAGAACTTCTGCAGCAACAGAAGCTCCGAGAATAGCTTCGCGCAAATTCTTCGGCTTACGGCTATGCTCTGCCGGCGAATGAAAATCCTGTGGGGGGAGCAATAATTCTGTCTCAAAAACGATTTCCCTCAATTTACTAATAGAGGGTTTATCAAGCTCTGGAAAGTCACCACCATAACAACCCATCGGCCGATTAAGCCAATTAAGTTGACCCAAATACCTAAGGATATCTATAAATTGAGGTCGGGCAGCAACAAGGCGCGCCCGAATTTCATCCTCGTTTGCAACCTCGCCTTGTCTATTGGAGCGCCGCGAATAAGTCCATCCCAAACGGCTAAACTCTTGCAGAAAACTGCCATACACCTCCACCTGGTGGCTCACCTGCCCTCCTGCAAACGGTTTATAATAATTCCTAGCTTCGGGGCCGCAAAAGTTAAGAAGTTTGTCAAAAGTCTCTTGTTTTTCCAACATCCACCACCATAAAGGCGGGTAATCTTGTTTGCCAGAAGCAAACAATTTAACGCATAAGACATCAAATGCCTTGCGCGAAATGATTTCGCGACTCTTATTGATGTCATCAGCATTGTAATGACGATGATAACAACGAAAAGGGTTTCCTGTTTCCCATCCGTTAGCTACGTCAAGAAGAAAAAACACGGATTGCTCGGTTTTCTCAAGCCAATATTCAATAGTTTGCATACAATGAAGCAATCCCAATCTTTCCTGCGTAACTGTAGCACTATTCCACCTTGCAAGCCAATCGTCAAACGACTGGAAAGATGTTGGCATAAAATTAGCCAACGGGTGAACGGGTTTCGCTTCTTCTACAGACTTTGTGGAAACAACATTACTCATGGCAAAACTCCCAAACTTGATTACGCCCAGCTATTTAGGGCAATATGTAAAGAACACATTTTTACTTTACTCGTTGCGCTATTTTTTGTCAACGCAAAAACCGCCCAATTAAGGACGGCTTTTCAATAATAAACCCAATAAATATCATCAATTTTTATTAAAATTCAACAATGCTTTCTCCTGAAAAACCCGCCAGAACTGTTATATTAAGGTCTCTGCCGCAGATTTCGCTTATTATATTAAACGGCAAATTGTAATTTTTTGAGTTTCCCTTTATTTTAAGGCAGTTTATTTTTGTAAAAAACATTCCGTTTTCAATTTTGTTGTTTTCAATTTTACCGGAAAATACTGCATCTTTAAATGGTATTGTTCCGCCCATTGCAGACAATTCAAGGCTTCCCTTTGCAACAAAATATTTTCCGTTTAAAATTCCGCTCAAAACTATCTGCCTGCTTTGAATTTTTTCACCCGCCGATGAGGCGGGCATTTTTAAAAATTTTCCGTCAGATTCATATGCCGGGTTTAAAATTATTCCAATTTTATTTTCTTCTTTTAATGAAAACTCTGCAATGTATTTTTGCCCGTCTAGGGCAGCCGCCACCAAAGTATTCATTGCCAAAGGCTGATACAAAGAAAGGTCTTTTATAAAAAACTTTTGCTCTTGAAAATTTTCACATCCTTTTTCTTTTGTTGAAAAACTTAAAGTGCCTTCAATTTTGGGCAAAAAGAAACTCTTAAATAAATCAAAAATAAAATTAGTTTTTTGATAATAATTTGCTTTTATAGATATTTTGTAATCTGTTTTTTCTTGCCAAAAATCATTTGGAATAATATCTATGTATTTTCCGTCAGAAGATATTTGATATGTAAAGCTTACATTGGGGCTTACGCTTATTTTTACAGAATTCAAAGCAGAATTTTCCAAGTAGCTTCCATTTTTAAAGGCAAACATTTTAATTCTTAATGGTTCTGACAGGCCCGCCCCAAAATTGTCTTTTAAATTTGAGTCTGCGTCTTCAAATTTAAAATTTTTGCCTTCATAAATTGGCTCATCAGATATGCCGCCAAACTCGCATTTTTCATCGTTATTTTTTAGGCAATATTCATAGGGAATTTTATAAACATTTCCATTATAAGAGCCAACATATATGTTTCCACTTTTGCTTATGGCAGGAGAAGAATCCAAATTTACCTTATGCAAACCGTCTGAAGTTTTGAAAGACCAAATTCTTTGGCCCTCAAAATTCAAAGCATAAAGTTTTCCGTTTTCTGCCCCAAAAATTACGCCTTGGCCTTCAATAATAACAGGAGAAGATGAAACTTTAGAAAATGTATTGTACTTCCACAAAGTTTTTCCGTTATAATCCACAGAATAAAAACTATTTCCTGCGGCAAAATAAAGATTGTTTTGATAATATGCAGCAGAAGAATAAATTTCTTTTTTAAAATTTAAAACCCATCTCTTTTTTAATTTTCCCTGAAGTATTTTGAAGGAATACATTTTTCCAGAGCTTGTGCCCACAAATATCAAATTATTTTCTTTGTCATAAACAGGTGAGGCCTTTATCTCCCCTATTTTTTTCTTATCTAATAGTTTCCCGTTTGAAGAATCCAGCAAATATAAATATCCGTCTAAAGACCCAAATGCTATTTTTTCATCAAAAAAACAGGGGCAAGACCAAATCATCATCCCTGTTTTAAAATTCCAGATTTCTTTGCCGTTTTTGTCCAAGCAATACATATAGCCATTGTCTGAACCCGCATACAAAAGGCCGTTATTTATTGCTATATTTCCTTCAAGAGAATTGACTAATTCGCCGCTTGCTTGCTCTGAATCTTTTGCGTGATAAGCTTTAAATTTCCAAATCAACTCTCCTGTCTCCCTGTTAACTGCGTGGATATACCCATCTCCTCCGGGAATAACAACTTTGTCATCCAGTATAACTCCCGCAGAATCTATCAAAGAGTCCAAACTATCTGTAATTTTGTACTTCCAATTTAAGTTTCCCGTGTTGTCAATTGAATAAAAATATTTGTCTGCTGACCCCACATATATTGTTTCTTTTTCATCAATTACCGGCGTTGCCCAAATCAATCCGCCCGTTTTAAAAACAAAAGTTTCTGATTTTTTAAAACCATTATCTTCAATTGTCAAAACCGCATTGTTGCTGGGATTTTTTCTAAAGCTCTGCCACATATCTGATTTGATTTAAAATTATCATCTTTTACAACAAACATCAATTAACTTGAAAAAAACCGAGAATTAAGATAAAATAAAAATCAATATGAGGGCCCGTGGTATAGTGGCAACACATCTCGTTTGCAACGAGAAGCTGGGAGTTCGATTCTCCCCGGGTCCACTAAATTTTATTTAGTGGCGCGGGGAGAATCCCCCCGAATTGTGGCGCCGAAGGCGACAGCAATGCCTTCGGGCAACTCCTCCCCGGGTCCACCAGAATTTTAAAACACAAAAAAACCACCTGATCTAAGGTGGTTTTTAGTTAGTTTTGGTTTATTACTTTTCCGTCTTTATAAATAAATATCTTTCTTTTACTAAGCTCTTTAAAAAAGGGCTCCGGAGGAATCACAAACTCTGGCGTAAAAACTCCCTTTTCTGGAATTTCTCCTTTTAAAATCATCTGGGCTGCTATTGAAGCGGGCATTCCGGTATCAATGTTACAGGTTGCATCTTCCCATCCTGGCAAAGTTTCAGCCAAAGCTTCCATTTTTATAGCCTTGTCTTTGCTGTCTTTCTTGCCTGAAACATTGAGCCATATAACTTCTTTTTCTTTATATTTTTCAGGAAAAGGAATTCTTTTTAAAGCTTCTGAAGTAAAATCAAGCGGACTGATTTTAGTCCCTTGAAAATCTATTTTTTGCTTTGAAACAAGCCCCAAGTCGATCAAGGTTTTTATTGTCCTATACGAAAATTCGGGAAAACTTGAATAAACAAAAATATTTTTAATACCTTTGTCTCGTAAAAAATCGCGGAATGTATGATGCTCTATATGTTTTGTAAACAAAGTTCTTTGCTTTTCAAGACCCCTGTACTCAAAATTTTCTTTGCAATCTTCTGGCATTTTTTCTACATATTTTCCGTTTTCAAAAACCTTGGCAGGCTCTGAAAATTCGCAGGCAATAGCATCTATGGAAAACGGAACAACAAATTTATCCATATTAGAACTCCACGCAAAACCAAGCTTAACTGTTTCTATCGCGTCAAACTCATCTTTAATTGACCTTAACATCACATTGTTTATTCCTGGAGTTGAACCAAGCCCCGTTATGGCTATTATGCTTTTTTCCTTAAAATCTTTATCTAGTTTTAACTGCTCATATGTCATATCTTCTTCAGAGCCCAAATCAATATAATTGACCCCAAGCTCCAAGCAAACCTTTGTGACGACTAAATTGTAATCATCTATTGAGCAATTAACAACAACGGGGGCACCGGATTTTTTTATCACCCTTTTTGCCTTTGTAATGTTTTCCAAATTAAGATTTGTAAAATCCGATTTTTTCAAATCAATCAAAGAGTCTAAATTATAGTCATCGGTCGCAGCTAAAAGGACAGAGTATCCACTAAGTAAAAGGTCTTTTGCAACTATTTTTCCCTGCACTCCGTTAGCTCCAATGACAATAAAATCATATTGCATTTTTTTTAAAAAAATAAAAACTATTTTTTAATTAAAATAAAAAAAATGAAACAATGCAATAGTAAAAGTGTGAATAATTAAAAAAACAGGCAAATCTATCGTCTGTTTTTTATAATTTATTTTATTTCTAAGATTTTTATTTCTGTTTTACCGTTGAATTTAAATTTATCACCCACTTTTTTACCCATGAGCTCTTTACCCAAGGGCGACTGATAAGAAATTTTGTTTTTTAAAACATCAGCCTCTGTAGGAGATGTAATTGTATAATTCTCTTCTGAGTTGCCAAATAAAATTTTTATTTCAGAGCCAATCTGAACCGTATCATTTCCATCTTTCTCTCTTATCACAGCCTCGTTGATTGCACATTCCAATTGTTCAATCCTGCCTTTCAAAAAAGACATCTTATCCCTTGCGTCGTGGTACGCAGCATTTTCTTTTAAGTCGCCAAAAGCCGCCGCTTCTTTAATAAGCTTTTTTGTTTCTCTCACCTGATTTTCTTTTATGTCTTTTAATTCGTCTTTAATTTTTTGCAAACCCTCACAGGTAAAATATTGAACCATATAAGATAGCTTAATTCTTTTCCAACTAATTTTCAAGAACAACCTTAATCAAAACAAAACTCCGCTTTTGACGGAGTAATGTCTTACCCTTCGAAAATCTCAGGATAATTTTTCTGTGGAAAAATTAGTTTCTTAAAGTTGTTTCGAATGCGATTTTCAAGCAAATCTGCTAAAATGCTTCAGAACAATTCGATATACTCATCGAACTGAGTTTATCGAATCACTCTGAGCCGACTACATTCCATTTTGTATATAAACCAAAAGGTTTCTATACAAAATTTTAAAAAAATGATCTACGACCAGCTTCCGCTAGCCGTGCCTTGTTACGACTTAGCCCCTCTTACTGAATCTAGCTTAGGGCCCTTGCGGGCACTTCGGCTATCCCCAGCTCGCTTGGCTTGACGGGCGGTGAGTACAAGACTCAGGAACGTATTCATCGCCACATAGCTGATTGGCGATTACTAGCGATTCCAGCTTCATGAGGGCGGGTTTCAGCCCTCAATCCGAACTGAGACCGGTTTTGATGAGATTAATCTCCGCCTTGCGGCATCGAAACCCATTGTACCGGCCATTGTACCACGTGTGCGGCCCAGGTCATCAAAGGGCCATGCTGATTTGGCGTCATCCTCGCCTTCCTCCCAATTATCTCGGGCAGTCCCGTGTGACATTTAAAACACACGGCAAGGGTTGCGTTCGTTACCCGAATTAACGGTACGTCTCAAGACACGAACTGACGACAACCATGCAGCACCTGTCTGCATGTCTTGTGAAGGGCCAACGTTTCTGAAGGCTTTCATGCAGATTTCTAGACCTGGTAAGGTTCTTCGTTTGTTGTCGAATTAAGCCACATGGTCCACCGCTTGTGTGAGTCCCCGTCTATTCCTTTGAGTTTTAGTGTTGCCACCGTACTTCCTAGGCGGAATACTTAACGCGTTAGCTTCGCCACTGGCAGGGTCGACACTGCCAATAGCTAGTATTCATCATTTACGGCGTGGACTACAAGGGTATCTAATCCTTTTTGCTACCCACGCTTTCGTCCCTCAGTGTCAGGGTCGCCCCAGTGAACTGCCTTCGCTTTTGGTGTTCCCGACGATATCAACGGATTTCACCCCTACTCCGTCGGTTCCGTTCACCCATAACGCCCTCAAGTAAAGCAGTATTTTGAATAGCTCAAAGGTTAAGCCGATGAGGTTTAACTCAAAACTTACTTTACCACCTACGGACCCTTTACGCCCAATAAATCCGGGTAACGCTTGAGGATTCTGTATTACCGCTCCTGCTGGCACAGAATTAGGATCCTCTTATTCATGTGGTACCTTCAATAACTTATTCCCACATAAAAGAACTTTACACCCCGAAGGGCTTCTTCATTCACGTAACGTCGCTCCGTCAGGCTTTCGCCCATTGCGGAAGATTCTCGACTGCAGCCTCCCGTAGGAGTATGGCCCGTGTCGCAGTGCCATTCATGGGGGTCGCGCTCTCACGCCCCCTACCCGTCATAGACTTGGTAGGCCGTTACCCTGCCAACAATCTGATAGGCCGCGGGCCAATCCTTTTCCGTCTTGCGACTTTACTCTTGCGAGAACTATCGGGAATTACCCAACCTTTCGGCTGGCTATACCCGAGAAAAGGGTTTGTACCCACGTGTTACTATGCCGTTCGCCGCTGACCTTGCGGTCCGCTCGACTTGCATGCCGGTATCCACGTTACCAGCGTTCACCCTGAGCTAGGATCAAACTCTCAAAAAAAAGTTGATTACTCTAGTTAGAATAAACTACTGTCGAGTTAAGCACTCGACAAGCTTTGATTCGAAACAACTTTAAGAAACGAATTACACGAAGTGAATTCTCTCAGCGCTAAAATTTTCGTAGAAATTTTCAGTACTGTGGACACTCCGCTAATTCAATTTTTTCCCAGTTTTTAAAACTGGTTTCCATTATTCAATTATCAAAAGGCTTTCCGTTCAGCCAAGAAGAAAAAATACCCGTGAAGACAGACCTTTAAAACCTGCCTTCACGGATATTCTTAAAACGCTGTTTAGTTTTTCCCCCGCTTAGCGGGGGATCCCGCAATGACGGGAAGAATATATAGTGATTTTGTCTTTATGTTTTTAATTGTTATATATGTATCTTAATCCAAAATAAATTCTTGTCAATAGCTAACGCTTATTCCAATAATTTATAACCTTTTGCCTTCTCCTGTCAAGGGAATCCGATGAAACAATTCCAGGCCCATTTATGCATCCCCCGTCGCAATTTAAAATATCCAAAATTTTCAAGTCATAATTGGCAATAAACTCATCCAAAGCTTTTTTTGAAAGCTCTGGCCCGGAAATTACATCGTATTCAGGATCTGTAAATTTTTTAATTATTGCAGAAGACTGGGACAATCCCCCTGAAACAGGATACAGCCTTGTTTCCTGCCCTATTAAATCAAAATGCGCAGATACGTCCTTTTTTTCAGGAGATATATTTTTATATTTAAAGATATCCTGTAATTCTTTGTATGTTAACACTAAAATATCAAGCTCCGGATAATCTTCTTTTGCCTCAAGTTTTTTTGCTAGGCAGGGTCCTATAAAAACTTTTTTGTATTTTGGATAATCTTTTGCAACAATTTTGGCTGTAGCTATCATAGGAGAATCAATGGGAGATAAATATCTTACAAGATAATGATACTTATTCCTTATCAACCGTACAATAGTTGGACAGGGATTTGTTATATATTTTCTGTCAGGGTGCAGTTTCATCAGGGCCAAAAGCTGTTTATTTGTTTCTTCGGCCCCCCTTGCCACTTCAACTACATATTTAAAGCCAAGCCTTTTTAACATTCCCACAATTTCAGGATAATTAAAAACAACAGGAAAAGAGGGGGCCAACATGGCAACTATTTTTTCCCGACGATCAATCAAACCCATTAATTCACTTGCTTCTGGCGATAATTCTTCTGGCATTTAATTTTTAGTTTCTACCTTATCGGCAGATAAGTTAAATTTTAAAAATATAAAAGCAATTGCTCCGCCAGCTAAGGCTGTGGCAAGCTGGTTTAATCCCATTAACTGCAAAAAAACTGCCGGCGCAAAATTAAATTTAAAATAAATATTGGCTATCAGAAACAACATAGCAAACTTCACTATTGCTGAAACAATTGCGGCAATCCCAAAATTTTGAAAAAAATTAGAATAAATAAATCTGAATACTAAAATTAAAACTAAGTTTCCCAACCAAATAAACGGCAAAAAATAAATTAGAAAAGCTGTAAGCGGGCCGAAAACCAATCCTCTTGCCAAGACTCCTAAGCTTGGAAAAATTGCAATTGGCAAAAAATATTTTTTTGGCAGATATAACGCGGATAAAAACAATCCGGCATTTACAATTATGCCAACCAGCCATTGCGGATGCCCCATAAAAAAGGGAACAAAAAAAGAAACAACTGAAATTATTGTAAAAGTAACTGCCTGATTAAAAAACTTTAATTCAATCGGCAGTGATAAAATTTTTTCTTGCTCCATAAATTTATTTTAATTTATTTTTTATAGCATTTCCAATAATGATTCCCGATAGACTACCCCAAATAACATGATTCATGAAGAATTGTAGGAAGAGACAAATTATGATATTTACAATTAAATTCCCAGGCGATAATATAATAATAAAAAAACTAAACGAATAGCCAGTTGTTGCAATTATGTCTAATATTTTATAAAATTTTGTTCTCGATAAAATAATGCCTGTTTTTTCATTTAAAATAGCCATATAGCCAAAAAACAGGGTATTTACTATTATGCCTATGATTAATTGCTTCATAAATGCAATTTTAAACAATTAATTTTTGAATTTTACACCCACCTTCAAATGGACTATTTCTGTATTCCCAGTTTTTGATTAAATGTGAATATTTATTTTCTAATTTTAAATAATCGTCTTTCAAAAGTAAAGTTAGTTTTATGGCGGGATATAATTTTCTAAATTTTTCGTCGCGAATTTTAGAATATTTCCACAAAAAATTTTTAATTTCAATATAAGTGTCGGCTTTGGGCAAATAAAAATCCGGCGTGTAGTGCTGAGTTTTTAAATCAAAAGTTTTTGGCTGGTATTCCCATTCAATTCCAATATAATTCAGCAGGCGCGCATAATTTGCTTCCCAGCGCGAATAAAAATAAATTTTATCGTTTATATCTTTTCTGATTCCTGCCATGCCCCTTGAAGCTCTTGGCGAGGTCGGCTTTCCACCAGTTACTGCCATGTGGCATTTGTTGCTACAATATTTTCTATTTCTAAATTTTTCTGCTAAAAATTCTTTTTTGCATTTGGGATTTTCACAAACAATATTAACTCTTGGTGTTTTTGTTATTCCCTTATAAGGACTTTTTCGGCCCAACGAAGCTTTTCTAATTTTTAATTTTGTCTCTTCTGATTGAATTCTACCAGTATTACTTGCTACGGCAGAACATTTATGAGAGCAATAAATTTTTGGATTGCTTGGCTTAACTTCAAAAATTTTATTACAAATTTTACATTTTCTTTTTAAACTCTTTCGCAAAGAATCAAAAACCCCCTTTTTCCAATTATCTTTCATTATCGCACTCTGCCTTTCTTTATATTCTATGTTGTTATAAAAATCTCGTGGCATTAATATATTATACCATAAATTAAAACAAAAGCCTCGTAAGAGGCTCTTGTCGCACAATGAGCCATTCCCGAGATTTGCACTCGGAACCTATGCTTTACAAAAGCATTGCTCTGCTGTTGAGCTAGAATGGCGCCAAATTTTTCTATTTCTTTTCTTTTCTTATCTTATCAATTTGCTGGGCTTTTTTGCGTATATTATGCAAAAAATAATCAATCTTAACCTCAAGCTTCAATATAATTGACCTTAACCAGGAAAGAAATTTATGCAAGTACACCTGTTTTTCAATGATAAGAAAAATATCTTTTAGCTTATCTTCTATATTCAGGATAATACGGTGTTTTTTTATCCCGTGAGTTGCATTCTTGGGCAAAGAATTCAAATCGCTAAAATGGCGCTGAGCAATAAATACTATCCCTCCAAAGCTTACGATTAAAATTATTAAAAAAAATAATTCTATCATCTGCTAAAAAATTTTAATATGAAATTAAATTTCAAAACGGCTGAATCTTTTTATCTCTATGTTCTCCCCTATTTTCCCAACAGTATCCTCAATTAAATTCTGGATTGTTTTTGCGTCATCTTTAATCCACGGCTGAGACAACAAAGAAATTTCCTGTTTGTATTTTTTTAGTTTGCCTTCTAAAACTTGGTTTACTATATTTTCCGGTTTTCCGGAATCTTTCAACTGTTCTTTATAAATTTTAGTTTCTCCATCCAAAGCTTCTTCCGGAATTTCCCCTTCTTTTACATACAAAGGCTTCATTGCAACTATTTGCAAACAAATTTCATGGGCCAAATTTTTAAAATCAGGATTTTTAGCAACAAAATCAGTTTCACATCTTATATCAAGCAAAACGCCCGTTGTTCCAGTTGGATGGATATAAGATTCAATTAACCCTGCCCTTGTCTCCCTGTCTGTTTTTTTATAAAGAACTTTCTGCCCCACTATCCTCAAAATATCCCTAGCTTTGTCAACATCTCCTCCTGATTCTTCCAAGGCCTTTTTGATTTCTGCCAAAGAAATTCCTGTTTCGTCGCGAAGTTTTTTGATTTGCTCAATAGTAACCATTGAAAAAGATCAAAGACCAAATACCAAAGACCAAAATTAGTTTATATTTTTGAGTTTTGGTTTTTGAGTTTTGGTTTAGCTTAAATTATTTTTTTATTGTTTCTTTTGCGTTTAATATTGCCTCTGTTGTCTTTTCTAATATATATCCAACAGAAGATATTGAGTCATCGTTTGCGGGTATTGGATAGTCCGCAACATCTGGATTTGTATTTGTATCCGCTATTCCAATAATTTTTATTTTTTTGATTTTTGCTTCCCTTACGCATGTTTCATCTTTTATCATATCAAAAATAAAAACCGCATCAGGAAGTTTTGCCATATCTTTTATCCCTTCAAACTTGACCCTTAGGGATTCTATTTCTCTATCAAACATAAGCCTTTCTTTTTTTGTATATTTTTCCAGCTCTCCTGTCAATTTTTTTCTTTCCAACTGTTTGTAATATTCAACCCTTTTTGAAATTGTTTCAAAATTTGTGAAAGTTCCCCCAAGCCACCTTTCTGTAACATAAGGAACTCCGCATTCTTTTGCGGCTGACTTGACCATTTCCCGTACCTGGATTTTTGTGCCAACAAATATTATCTGTTTATTTTCAGAAACAAACTTTGAAATGAAGTTAAGCGTTTTCTGAAGCTCAATGGCTGTTTTGTTTAAATCAAAAGTGTGGACATTGTTTTTAATGCCAGACACATACTGCTTCATTTTTGGATGAAGCTTTGAAACTTTATGACCAAAGCCAACTCCGGCCGCTGCCATTTCTTCAACATTGATTTTAATTTCTCCTTTTGCCATTTATTTGTAAGAGATTTGGATATAATTGCGTGCGGGCTTATTAAAATAAGAACGCAAGAATTATACAAACCCTTCGACTTGTCGCTTTGCTGTCGCTCAGGGCTTTACCTCTTTTATTAAATATTATTTCTTCTTTTTTGATGTTGTTTTTTTCTTTGCAAGCCTTTCTTTGAATTTTTGAACTCTTCCAGTTGTATCCATTATTTTTTCTTTTTTGGTATAAAATGGATGGCAGTTTGAACAAACTTCAGTTTCTATAAATTCCTTGGTAGAGCCAACACTAAAAGAATTCCCGCATGCGCAACGGACCGATGAATTTGGGTAATATTTTGGATGAATATCTTTTTTCATTATTATTCTACCTAATTAATACGTATTGTAATACGTATTACAATACGTATTAGCTATTTGTACAGATTAGTATTTAATAGTTTTTATAATAGCAAACTTTTTTGAAAAAGGCAACCTACGGGGATTAAATATAAAGGGCGAACAGTCGTCCGCCCATACTTAGTTAGGGAAACTTAAAACCTGCCCCATTAAAAAATCCTTTCTTTGTAGGGTCAATAGAGGCGCCACAAAGCTGGCAAACAGATTCTTTTTCCGAACAAATTCTGCAGTAGTTGTCAGTTGAGTTATCCATCACTCTTTGGCACTTTAAGCACCTTCTTCCGTCTGAAAGCAAAGCGTCATTATTTTCTTTTTTACAGGTATTGCAGTATGGCATTGATACCCTCCTCTCTTGTTATTTTAAATAACAAAACCAATATTTTTATAACAGAAAATCTTTCTAAAATCAAGCCGGGCAGTAAAATTTTAGCTGACCTCCGGCCATTTGCGAAGCAAGCCAAAATTCTACTGCCTGACGAGTTTGCCAATATATACTCTTTGTGATAATATTTATGAATAAAATGGAACAACCAGATTTTTCAAAGTTTACAGCAGAAGATTGGAAAAACTACGGAGAACAAATGAAAAACAACGGAGACTTGATGTCCGCTAATTTTGAATCCGGAGAAAAGCAGTCAGCGATTATTGAAATACGTGCAGGCACAGGAGGAGATGAAGCCGGTCTTTTTGCAGCTGACTTATATAGAATGTACTCTAAATACGGACAAAAAAAAGGGTGGAAAGAAAGAATTTTGGATTCCAATCAGTCAACGATAGGCGGATATAAAGAAATTATTTTTGAATTATCAGGTAATGGAACTTATGATGAATTGCAAAATGAAGGCGGTGTCCATAGGGTTCAGAGAATCCCCAGAACAGAAAAGCAAGGCAGGGTTCACACCTCAACCGCAACTGTTGCGGTTTTGTTAAAACCCCAAAAAACCGAAGTGAATATCTCCCCTTCTGATCTGGAAATTTCAACTTACAAAGCTTCAGGTCCCGGCGGACAATATGTAAACAAAACAGAGTCAGCTGTAAGAATTGTCCATAAGCCAACAGGCCTTGTTGTTACCTGTCAATCAGAAAGGAACCAAATGCAGAATAAAGAAACGGCTTTGTCTTTACTCTCTGCCAGGCTATTAAGGAAACAAGAAGAAGCTGATTTATCAAAATTAACCATAGAAAGAAGAGAACAAATTGGCTGGGCGAAACGGTCAGAAAAAATAAGAACATATAACTATCCTCAAAACAGAATTACAGACCACAGAATAAACAAAAGCTGGCATAATTTGGAAAAAATAGTTGACGGAGATTTAGAACCGGTTATAAAAGCTTTCCAGATATCAAAAGAAGAAAAGCCGAAATAATTAAAAACCGCCTTTTGTATTTTATATCAGGCGGTTTTTAATTTATAGATTTTAAAAGATAAGATTTTGGCAATAAGTTGACATTGTGCCCGCATCAATAAATGTTTGAATACAGTTTGCCCGGTTCATGACGCTGGCATTATAAGAACCTGCTGCACCATAATATCTTGCAGCGGCCTTGTTTTCTGTTGCCGTTGTTTTAGCGCCAGCGCCCAATTCATACAAATATACAGCCGAAGCCGTAAAAGAATCTCTGATTGACCATGGGTCTGCTGTATGCCCCAGCAATGCTTTTAATTTATCAGCATACAAATTCCATGTAGAAGCAATAAACTGAGCAGGCCCCATTGCCCCTCCCCAGCCGTACGGAACTCCCGAAACATAAGCAGGTATCCAACAAGAAACCGGAGTTTTATACGAGTCCTTGCCAAGAGAATTTGTAATAGAAAGGAACGGCTGTACATCCCTTGTCGGTTTCATAACTCTTATTACTGTTGCCCCTGTTGATATTTTTTTTCCAGATCCGGTTGCGGGGTCTGACAAATAGCATTGCCCTACATTTCGCCCAATTGCGGATTCCTGACTGATAATTGCCAGCAGGAATGCCGGCCTTATCCCAACCAGGCTCCCGACATTCTTTGCAATTTCTATTGCTTCGCCAAAACTTGGCGCCTCTGTATCATCAGTGCCTGCCAAAGAAAACATTAAAGCTTGAATCTTGGCTTTGTTTTTTTCTATTTCTGTTTTACTTGCAAGCTGTTCCTGATACTGGGCTTCCGTAAGTTGTAAATATGTTTCCTGTGTTTTTTTATTAGCCTCGTTTTCTGCTTTTTGGGCAGACTGCAAGGCAATTGTTTTCTGCAGTTGGTCTACTTCATTGTCCATCTGAGTTTTCTGATTTTCAAGGTAATTCTGCAGATTTTGGGTGCTTTCCATTAAGTCGCCAATTTTTGAATTTAATCCCTCCAAATAAATAATATTACTAAAAAAATCGGATAAACTTCCTTCCAATAAAACAACCAAAGAAGATTTCTGGTCCTCTTCATAAATAGACCTTAAAACACTCTTAATCTGATATTGGGCGTCATTAATATCCTCCGATGTTTTTTCTATTGATTCTTTTGTATCCGCTATCTGTATATTAAGGCTTTTTGCCATCACGCTACTCTGATTAATTTCGTAGCTTAAATTTTTTATTTTCTTTTTTAAGGAAGATATTTGGGTTTGCAGGGTTGTTTTTTGTTCTGAAGTTTTTGAAATATCTTCTGTAATTTTGGCTGATTGTTGGTCATAGTAGTCAGCGCACTTTTGCAGAAGCTCTCTGCATGCAGGATCTGACATCCCAGAGCATCCATTTTCTGATTCAGATATTGAAAGGCATGTAGTTTCCAAATCTTCAGCCAAAGCAAAAAATGGAATAAAAATTCCGACCAGCGCTAATGTTGTTAAAATTTGTTTATAGAATGCCATTTATTTTTTTATATCATATAAAAAAAACCCCGCCAAGGCGGGGCTGTGAATTATTTCTCTTCTTGCTCTACTGGCTCTTCTTCTTTCTTTTCTTTTTCAACTTTTTGTACGTCTTCAACGTTTTCTTTTATTTCTTCTGCTAGTTCTTCTTCAACATTAGACGGTTCCAAAACAGAAGCAACAATCTCTTCGGGCCTAGCTATAATTTTTACATCTTTTGGCAAAACTAAATCTTTTATCAAAATATGGTCTTCAAAAGTTTTCAGTGATTCAATTGAAACCTTAATTTCATGCGGCAAGTTTTGTGGCAGTGCTTTTGCTTGAACTTCAGATATGTTTTTAACTAAGGTTCCCCCCAAATCTTTGACGGCCGAAGATTCTCCTTCAAAAACCAAGGGAACGCTTACCTCTGTTTCCTCATCCAAAGCCGCCTGGAAAAAATCAATGTGAGCTATCTTATCTGAAACAGGGTCTTTTTGCATATCATGAATCAAAACAAGTTTTTTTTGCTTTTCCCCCTCTACGCTTAATTCAATCAAAGAGCTTTCTCCTGTTTTCTTGTAAACTTCTTCAAATTCCCTTGAGTCTAAATCCAAAAGAACATTGTCTTTTTTGTGACCATAAACAACAGCCGGAATTCTTCCCGCATTTCTCAGTATGCTTGTTTTTCTGCCTGTTTCTTTTCTAATTTTTGCTGATAACGAAATCATAGTAAATTTAATTTAAAAATCCAAGATTAAAATTCTATCTTTGGTTTTTGTGCTTTGTTTTTTATTTTTCTATTTGTATGCACTGAGCCGGGCATGATTCTGATGCTGTTTCTGCGCATTCTATTTTTTCTGTTTCCAATTCTTCTATATTTGTCCCTTCGTCTTTTACGGAGTCTTTTATGTGAGACTTCCCGTCTTCTGCCATTTCAAAATATTTTGAGCATATTGCTGTACATGACCCGCAACCAATGCATTTTTCTCTTTCTAATTTTATTTTTGCCATTTTTTGAATCCTGCAATAACAAAAATGAGCTTATTGCCCAAATTACGCCTTTGCCAGGATAATTAAATATATTAATATATTTCTTTTAAAAAGTAAACCCTACACCCTATTTGCGCTGCCAAACAGGGTAATTTTTGACTCAACTATTTTTTCAACTTCTCTTTGCGGCTCTGCCAAATATTTATACGGCACAATTTCATCTTTTGAAAGTTCGGACTTTAATTTATTTGAAAAAGCCAGCCTTAATTCAGTATTTATGTTTATTTTAATAATCCCTTGTTTTATTGCTTCTTTAATATTCTCCTCGGAAATTCCTGACCCGCCGTGTAAAACCAAAAATATATTTTTAGTTTTACTCTGAGTTTGTCGAAGGGTTTCCCTTATACTCTTTAAAACATCCAGCCTTAAGGGCGGATTTATTCCAGAGGACTCTATTCCGTGAAAATTTCCAATTGAAACTGCCAGCAAATCAACTGCCGTTTCTTTTACAAATTTTTGGGCATCAATTGGAGAGGTTAAATCCTCTTCATTAATTTTAAATTTGCCTTCATAAACTTTTGAAGAATCAGTGGCGATTTTTCCTATTTCTCCTTCAACTAAAATATTCCTGCAAGAAAACAGTCCTTGCTTATGCTTGGCATATTTTTTAACTTGCTTTGTCATCTCTATATTTTCTTCAATGGGCAATTTTGAACCGTCAAAATGCACCATATCATACCCTGCATCTATTGCTTTTTTTATATACTCAAAAGATTTTCCGTGGTCTAAGTTTAAAAAAATCGGGATATGTAACGTATTACGTAATGTATTACGCAAGACCACGGCTTCCTGCAACCCAAAAAATTTACTTTCGCCCTCAGAGGTTCCCAAAATAAAAGGAGACCTCATTTGGCTGCATTTATTTGCTATCCCCTTTAACTGGGTGTAATCAGAAAAATTAAACTGCGGAACAGCCCACTTTTTGTTTTTAGCTTTGTAAAAATAATATTTAAGGCTCTGCATTACTTTATTTTTTTATGCATAAATTATTTTCCCCGCAATCTTCTTTGGCAACATTAACCCTGCTAAAATTATCTCCTTTTTTTAAGAGCCCTGTTTTTGCTCCAACTTCTGCCAAATTTGCCTCTGAATTTGCAAGTCCAAATTGTATGGATTTTTCTATATCTCCGTTATGTCTTATGTAGTCAGATAAAAACCCTGCGGCAAAAGAATCTCCTGCCCCCGTTGTGTCAACAATTTTTCTGTCATTATTGGGCAAAGCAGAATAAAGATATTTACCGTCTGAAACAACAACTCCCTGGCCGCCTTTTGTCATAACAACAACACCGGAACACAATTCATCTGTCTTTTTAAAAATTTCTTCTTCATTTTCAAAAGGAATCTTTGTCAAAAAAGACGCTTCCTCCTGATTTAAAAACAAGACATCTGTTTTTTGCAAAATATTTTTTAACATATTTTCAGGCAGAGACAACTGCTGTTTTGAAGGATTGATTGCAATTTTAATCTTATTTTCAGCGGCAAAGTTAACAATATCTTCAAAGAGTGTCGTCTGTCTGCCGTCAGGCAGGCACAATAAACCGGTCATGGGAGCCAAATATATCCATCTTGCTTTTATTTTTTTCCATGGAATATCTTCTCTTGTCAATAATTCTGCCGCCCCCCTATATGTTAAAATTGTCCTCTCCTGGCTTTCATCAAAAATTATGATTGATTGATTTGTTTGTTTTTCTTTTTTTTCAACCACAAATCTAACATCCACTTTTTCTTTTTTTAATTCCTTTATTATTTCTCTGCCGGTATTGTCTGCCCCAACCGCTCCGCAAAAAGCGATTTTAAAACCCTGCCTTGCAAAGGCAACAGCAACATTGCTCCCCCCTCCCCCTGACGTAAAGCTTATATCCTGAATGTTTATCTTTGAACCAAGCGTAAAACAAATCCCCTGCCCGGTTGCAAATTCTTTATTATCTCCAAAAACCTTAAAGTCCTTTGATTTTATCCCTATATCCTGCGCCGCTGACCCAAAAGTTATAATATCGTACATAAAATTTTATTTCTTTAATTTATTTACTCTTTCTGTCTCTGCAATTGCAATTTTAGTTTTTAAAACAGAATCCGGATTTAATGAAATTGACTCAATGCCTTTTTCAACAAGAAACTGCGCAAAATCAGGAAAGTCAGAAGGCGCTTGTCCGCAAATTCCAATATATTTTCCGTTATTTTGGCAAACTCTTATTGCTTCTTCAACGAGCTCTTTTACTGCCTCATTTTTTTCATTTCCAATTGGCGCCAAACCCGAATTATCTCTGTCCAATCCTAAAGTCAATTGGGTTAAGTCATTTGAACCAATTGAAAATCCATCAAAAATTTCCAAAAATTTTTCAGCCAAAATAACATTAGAAGGAATTTCACACATCACATAAATCCTTAAAGGATTTATGTGACCCTGAGCCCCACTCTGCGGGGCGAAGGGTTCCCTTTTCAACCCCTGCCCTTCCATTATTTGCAAAACCTTTTTTCCTTCCTCAACTGTTCTGCAAAAAGGAACCATTGGAATAACATTATCCAAGCCAAATTCTTCACGGACTTTTTTAATTGCTTTGCATTCCAATATGAAGGCGTCTTTAAACCTTTCATCATAATATCTGGAAGCTCCTCTAAATCCAATCATTGGATTTTCCTCTTCTGACTCATAAATTTCTCCTCCTACCAAAGACCTATATTCATTTGTTTTAAAATCCGAAAACCTCACAATAACAGGTTTTGGATAAAAAGCCGCCCCTATTTTTCCAACCCCCTCAGCTAATTTATCAACATAAAATTGGGTTTTATTTTCATATCCAAGCATCAAAGCATCAATTTTTTTTCTTAAGGTGGGTTTTAATTTTTTGTAGTTTATTAAAGCGTTTGGATGAATTTTTATCTCATTTGCAATTATAAATTCTTCTCTTGCCAAACCAACTCCGTCATTTGGAATAAAGCTTAAGTTAAACGCATTTGACGGCTCGCCCACATTCATTGTAATTTTTGTTTTTGTTTCAGGAATATTTGAAATATCTGTTTTCTTTATTTCAAAAGGAATTTTGCCTTCATAAACTTTTCCAATCTCTCCTTGGGAGCAGTCAACTGTTACGGGGTTACCGGACTTAATAATTTTTGTGGCGTTTTTTGTGCCAACAATGCATGGAATTCCTAATTCGCGGGACACAATTGCCGCATGGGCAGTTCTGCCTCCCTCGTCTGTAATAATAGCTGAAGCCAATTTCATCGCAGGCACCCAGTCGGGGTCTGTCATATCTGTAATCAAAACTTCTCCTTTTTTAAATTCGGTGATATTCTTTGCATCCATTATTTTATGGGCTGTTCCAGCTCCAATTTTACTGCCCACACTTAATCCTGCCACCAATATTTTTGGTTTTTGTCCGTCAGTCGGCAAGTTGTTTTTTGATACTTGCAACATGTATTCTTCAAGAACTTTCAAATTCTTTTTGCTTTGAACGGTCTCTGGCCTTGCCTGGACAATATAAAGTTTTCCGTCCTTGCCGTCTTTTGCCCACTCCATATCCATTTCTCTTTTATAATGCTCTTCCACAATCAAAGAATATTTTGCCAGTTGCAAAATTTCTTCGTCAGTCAAAACAAAGCTTTCTTTTTCTTTTTTAGTTGTGGTAATATTTTTGGTGCTATTTCCCCTACCTAATGCTGATTGTTTTTCGTAAATCATTTTAATCATCTTTGAACCAACATGTTTTTGCAAAACAGGCTTAAATCCTTTTTTTAAAGTTGTTTGAAAAACATAATATTGGTCAGGCTCAACCCTTCCCAAAACAACATTTTCTCCAAGCCCATAACTTGCGTTGATTAACACAACATCTCCAAATCCGGATTCTGTGTCGCAAGAAAACATAACTCCAGATGAAGCTAAGTCAGACCTTACCATTTTTTGTACTCCCGCAGAAAGCCCCACTTGCATATGAGAAAATCCCATTTCCTTTCTGTATGCAATTGCCCTGTCCGTAAACAAAGAAGCAAAACATTTTTTAACAGCCAAAACAACATTTTCTGGCCCTGAAATATTTAAAAAAGTTTCCTGCTGACCTGCAAAACTGGCTCCCGGTAAATCCTCAGCTGTTGCAGATGACCTTACTGCCACATCAATATTTTCTGTTTGATATTGCAAAGATAATTTTTGGTAGGCTTCAACAATGTCTTTTTGCAGGTCATCTGGCAAAGTTGAATCTAAAATTAAAGTTCGGATAGTTTTTCCGGCCGTCTGCAAGTCTTTTATATTATGTGTGTCTAAATTTTTCAGTATATTTTCAATTTTCCCATCAAGCCCGGTATCTTTCAAAAATTTAAAAAAAGCAGGCGCAGTTGTGGCAAAACCATCAGGAATAGGAACACCTTTTGCGGTCAAGTTATTTCTCATCTCACCCAAGGAAGCATTTTTCCCACCAACAAGCGGAACATCCTTTATCCCAAGCTCCGAAAACCATAAAACATTTTTGATACTCTTATTATCTTCCATAATTTTATTATTTAGTTTCTATTAACCTCGTTAAATAAATTTCTTTGAAATTTATTCTGCGGAACAAAATTATTTAACGGAGTTAATTTTTTGGGCAATTGCCAATTCTTCATCTGTTTCAATTGATAAAATTTTTGTATTAGACAAAATACTTAAATTTTTACAAACCGCCTCGCGCGTTTTGGGGTTTCCCGAACCAACAGATCCGGTAAAAACCAAAGTATCGCATCCCCCCAAAATAGCATAATATGCACCGATATATTTTTTAATTGAATAGACAAAAATATCAAAAGCCAGCTCAGCTTTCTTGTTTCCGGCATCAATTCTTTTTAATAATTTTTGCATGTCGCTTTCTCCGCAAATTCCTTTTATCCCTGACTCTCTGTTTAAAATTTCCTTGGTTTTATCCAATGAAAATTTTTCTACCAAATAAAATACAATGCCCGCATCAATATTGCCGGACCTTGTCATCATAACAAGCCCTTCCAGGGGAGTAAAACCCATTGAGGTATCAATTGCTTTCCCGTTTTTAACAGCAGAAACACTTGCCCCTCCGCCTAAATGGCAAGTGATTATCCTTAATTCTTCAATCGGCCTTCCTAATTTTTCAGCGGCTTTTTGGGCAACATATTCATGGGAAATCCCCTGAAATCCATATTTTTTTATCCCAAGTTCTTTTAAAACTGACTCTGGCAAAGCATAAGTACGGGCGTACTCCGGCAAATCAGCAAAAAATTCCGTATCAAAAACAGCAATATGTTTTGCTTGCTTAAAAATATTCTTGCAAATTTTAATTCCCAAAATATTATAAGGGTTGTGTAGGGGCGCCAAATGACTGATTTTCTCCAGCTCTTCTAAGGTTTCATCTGTTATTTCTGCGGGATTTCTGAATTTTTCACCCCCATGAACAACCCTGTGCCCGACCAAAGAAACATCCTCCTTTATTTTTAAAAGTTCATCGGTTAAAATCCTTTCAAAATCAGACATATCAAAAAATTCCAGTTTATTTTCCCTTATAAGCTCTAATTTATCGCTAAAAATTTTCCATTTAACGGATTGGCTTCCGCAATTTAAAACAAGTATCATATCAACGAATTTTAAATTTCTAATTTTAAATTTTTAAAATTATACCACTGCCGATTTTGTCAATTCCAGCGGCATTTCCTTCATCTGTATCTATATGCATTGATAGCTTATAATTATCTCCAACCCTTACCGCCACATTTTCAAAAACAACTGCTCTATCCCCTTCAATTTTAACAGAGATAATATCATTGTTTTTTATTTTTAAACTATCGGCCTCGTCTTTGTTGCAATGAATGTGTCGCTTTGCAATAATCACCCCTTCCTGCAATTCCAGCCCCCCTTTTGGCCCGATTATTTTTATTCCCGCAGAGCCGTCTATATCCCCGGACAATCTTAAGGGCGGGTTTATACCCAAGTAAAACGCATCTGTTTTACTTATCTCTATTTGTGTTTTTTCCCTCTCGGGACCAACAATCCTTATATTAGAAATTCTGTTTCCATTTGCCTCAATATCCAAAACTTCATTGGCCGCAAATTCAGAAGGCTGGCTAAGGTCTTTTAGTTTTGTTAATTCAAAATCTTCTCCAAAAATAATTTTTGCGTCTTTTTCTGATATATGTATGTGTCTGGCTGAAACTTCAACTTGGATTTTCATATTATTTTATAAATTATTATATTTTAACAAAAACAACAAAAACAAACAAACAGAATTATGCACATATGCCATATTTACAACTTTCTATCTTACCTATTGACAAACAATTAAAAATATGATATGATAAATATATAGATGAAAAGTCAAATTTAGGGGTGTTTTCCCCTGTGCACATTCACAATAAGGAGAGTCAAAGTGAAACTGCCGAAAGTGGACCTGTTCAGTAAAAAGACTTGGATAGGCATAGCCGTGCTGATTGTTATTCTTTTTGCAGTCATGCAATCGTGCTCGGGTAAAAAGGAGCCAGCCAAACCAGAGTCTTCTTCGGAGTCGTCGGAAACAGTGACGGCCCCAGCAGTGCCAGAGTCATATGCAACAGCAGAAAGGCCTCCAGCAGAAGAGCCTGCGGCGTCAAGTGCATCAACAGTTCCTGTTGCGCCAGTGGCAATACGCGTTCCGCCAAGCACCCAAGAGCTGATTTTGGCGCTTGGAGATTCAAACGGAGCTGTTGCCAAGGAAGCAGCCGTACAGCTTATAAACTTGGCGGCTGTATCAGAGCTCACAGACGCTTTTGCGACAGGAAATTCAAAGATGAAAGAACGCGTTCTCTGGTGCTTGCGCCAGATGAACGAGCCTGTGCGAGTTTTCTTTTCGGAAGTCCGGTCAAAACCCATGGACTTCCATCCTCGGGTTAAGGTTGCGGTTGAGGAAATCTCAACGGCATTGTCTGGCGGGTTCTACCAGTCAACAATCGGACCCGTAGACGAGCCTACTGAAAACTCGATTGAAAAAAGAGTTCTTCTTTTACGCCTGGAAAACCAGCTGAAGGAAGAAAGAACAACCTTGGCTGAACTCAGGAGCAAGATGCTCCAAGCGGCCCGCAACGCTCATACAAGTTGGGTTTCACCCGGATACTATTGGAACCGACAAGCCAAATCAATAACAGTCCGCCGTCAATATGCAATGGAATGCATATCGTTGAAAACCCAAATCACTGAGACAGAGGGAGTCATTTCCCTTCTCTCAGATGAAATCAACAATCTCCGAGAGGAGATTGAAATACTCTCTATTATGTAGCAACCGCTACCCAAAAGCGCCCCGTGCCAAATGGCACCTGGGCGCTCTTTTTTTACATTTTAACAAATATTTACAACCTCTTTCCCACAAACTCCGCAAACTCGGCTAATCTGCACGAATACCCCCGCTCATTGTCGTACCATGCAACAACTTTTATCATATTATCTTTTACCATTGTTTCTGCCAAATCAACTATTGCAGAATAACTGTCTCCTATAAAGTCAGAAGAAACTAATTCGTTTTCTTCAATTTTTAAAATTCCTTTTAATTCTTTTGACTGGCCGGCTTTTTTGAAAACTTCATTAACTTCCTCTTTTGTGGCTGGTTTTTCTGTTTGAACAACCAAATCCAGCAATGAAACAGTTGGGGTGGGCACTCTTACCGAAATTCCGTCCATTTTTCCGTCAAGCTCCGGAATCATTTTACCAAGAGCTTTGGCAGCTCCCGTTGATGTTGGAATTATATTTATTGCAGCTGACCTTGCTCTTCTCAAATCTTTGTGGGGCAGATCCAAAATTCTTTGGTCATTTGTATAACTATGAATTGTTGTCATAAACCCTTTAACTATCTTGAAGTTATCATTTAGCACTTTTGAAATGGGGGCCACGCAGTTTGTTGTGCAAGAACCCATATCCATAACATCAACTGTTTTTGGGTCAAAATTATCAGCGTTTACCCCCAGCACAAAACCTGGGGTTTCTTTATCTTTTGACGGAGCTGACATTATCACTTTTTTGGCTCCGGCTTTAATATGTTTTCTTGCGTCCTCTGCTTTTGTGAAAAGACCTGTGCACTCTAAAACTATATCAACCCCCAAATCTTTCCACGGCAAATTTTCTGGCTCTTTTTCTGAAAAAGTTTTGTATTTTTTGCCGTCAACCAAGATGCCGTCATCTTCATAACCTACATCTTTATCTAACGTCTTATAAACAGAATCATATTTTAAAAGATGAGCCAGTGTTTTATTATCTGTTAAATCATTTATGGCAACAACATCCAGCTCTAAATGATTTTCCAATATCCTTCTAAAAGTTTGGCGGCCTATTCGGCCAAATCCATTTATGGCAACCTTTGTCATAATTTTAAAATTATTATTTTAATATTAAGATACAATATTAAGCAATTTATCAATTTTTGGTTTATCAAATCCAACCACAATTTCTCCGTTAATATCCAAAACAGGCACCCCCATTTGGCCTGACATTTTTATCATTTCCTGAAGTTTTGATTCATCTTTGGAAACATCAATATCTTCAAATTCTTTTCCGTTTGTTTTTAAATATCCTTTTAATGTCTTGCAATACACGCAAGTTGGTGTTGAATATACTTTAATCATTTCTATTGACAGCTAGCTGACGTTGTGGCGCCTGATCCTGAATAATTTTCTGAATAAGACGATGCCGCTGAGCTTGTATTAAGTGTTTGAGAACAAAATCCCGGCTCTGTTGTTGACGCGCAACAGACTATTTCTTTTATTGCATCCGATGACCTTCCACCAAAAGAAGACTCATAAATTCTGGAGTCTGCCATCATCAAAGTTGGAGAGCCTGTTACGCCATATTTGGAATTCAAATCAAAGTCTTCTTTTGCATAGGCTATCCCCCTGCTGCTGTCCGCCAAACAAGCTGATAATTTTGAAGAATCTACTCCTGTCTGTGCTTCGCACCCCTTTGAATCCCCTGCTTTTATCTGGCAGGAAACATAATTCCAATATTTTGACGGCTGTTCTTCCCTGATGCAAATTTGCCTGAAATTTTCTGTTGCTTCATCTTCTCCGTGCATTGCAGTAATTTTATTTCCCGAAACAGAACCTATATATCTTACTTTTATATAATTTGCCAATTCCGGCACTCTGATTACAGCGTCAGCCATTGCCCTTTGCATCTGTAACCCATAAGGGCACATTGAAACCACATATGCTTCAAGCATGGGGCTGTCTGTTTTTGTCATATCTTCACAGCTTTCAACAGAAACAGTAGGCGTGGATTCTTCGGTATTCTTGGCTTCTGCTTCCTTCATCTCAATTACCTGGGGAAACAAATATTTCCCATCCCTTGTAATATAAGAATCAAATTCTGTTGCCCCTATTTTTATTTTAATTTTAATAAGCCCGCTTTCTCTGCTGTAGCTCACTAAAGAAGCCTCAGAGCTTGCAAGGTCATTATCATTTATATATTCTATTGCTTTTTCTGCAATTTTTTTATCGCCCAATGTCCAAAATTTCAAAGCAGAAAATCCGGGACCTGTTTTTATAAATGCCAGCAAAGCCGCCAAAATAACAACAATTACCACAGACGCTATTGTTATTGTTTTCTTATCTTGTTTTTTTATAAAACCGATTATAATACCTAAAATGTTTATTGCTTTTTCTTTTATTTTATCCAACATATAATTTTTTATTTAAATTTTTGATGTTAATAATTTCAATTATAATATATTATTGTTTTTATGCAAATTTTTTATATTTATTATTTTCAAATTCATATTTTATCAATGACCCAAAGGGCAATTCAATATCCATTATTTTATCATTGGATATGTTCTCAACGTATTTCACTATGGCTCTCAAGCTATTGTGGCTAGCAACAATTAAAATATTTTTGCCCTCTTTCAAATCTTTTTCAGCATATTTTTTAAAAAACGGATTCACTCTTTTACAAACATCTTTTAATGATTCCCCTCCCGGCGGAGCTATATTATAGCTTCTTCTCCACAAATGTACTTGTTCTTCTCCGTATTTTTCTATTGTTTCTGATTTGTTTAACCCCTGTAATTTTCCATAGTATCTTTCGTTTAATGCCTCAGAAACATAAACCGGCATAAAATTTTCAGGGCCTGACATATTTCCCCATTTCCCCATTTTCCCGTCCATATATTTAAATACCGGGTATTTCCCGCCGGCCAGCCGAAAAATACGCGATACTGTTTGTTTATTTCTAGATAATGGAGAAGTATATACTTTATCAAATTCAATGTCTTTTATTAAATCGGCCGCCTCTTGCCCTTGCGAAATTCCCTCTTCAGACAATGGATTATCCACCCATCCGGAAAATCTGTTTTCAACATTCCATTGTGATTTTAAATGCCTTTGTAAAAACAATTTAGCCATATTTTGAAATCCTAAATACCAAACTCCAAATCCCAACTAAATCCTAGACGGACTAAATCCTAAAACGTCTTAATTATTGGGTGGGCATTGGATTTTGGGCTTTGGGATTTTATTTTATGTTATTTCTTTTTCTATTTCTATTACTCTTTGATACTTTACCATTCTTTCTTTTTTTGCGGGAGAGCCTGCTTTAATAAAGTCAGCCCCAACGCCAACTGCCAAGTCAGCAATAAAGTCATCCGTAGTTTCTCCGCTTCTATGTGAAACAATGACTTTCCAGCCATAACTTTTTGTCATGTTTATAGCGTCAATTGTTTCAGATACAGTCCCAATCTGATTTAGTTTTATTAAAACGGCGTTAATGGCTTTTTTGTTGTGGGCGTCTTTAATCCTCTCAATGTTTGTTGTTGTCAGGTCATCTCCCACAATCATAATTTCTTTTCCTAAATCTTTTGTAATTTCTTCAAATCCTTGCCAATCATCTTCTGAAAACGGGTCTTCAATAGAAATTATGGAAAATTCTTTTACCAAATTTTTATAAAAATCCATTAATTGCGACTTAGCCAGCTCCTGCCCTTCCAATATATATTTGCCATTTTTATAAAATTCTGAAGCCGCACAATCCAAGGCAAATTTTACATCCTTGCTATGGAGTTCGCTTACACTTTTGAGCAAAAATAATGCCTGGTCTATTTTTTTAATAGGAGGAGCAAATCCCCCCTCATCTCCCAAATTAAGACAGTCTTCTCCAAAATTTAATCTGATATTTTCTTTTAATTTTAAAAAAATATCATTGCATATAATCAAATTTTCCTGCATTGTTTTTTTATGCGGAACTATCATAAATTCCTGAATATCCAATTTATCGGCGATTCCTCCTTCTGTAAGAATCCTTCGGACATGCCTTCCTCCGTTCAAAATATTAAACATCGGCAAAGGAGAAAACAGCGGAGACCCGTTCTCCGCTAATTCTGCAATGTGTTTATATAAGGGAATCTTTTTTACATCAGCTCCTGCCCTGCAAACAGCCATAGATACTGCCAAAATAGCATTTGCTCCCAATTTTGACTTGTTTTCTGTTCCGTCCAATTCGATCATAAGTTTGTCAATCTCTTTTTGATCTTCAGGATTTTTTCCCTTTAGCTTTGAAGCAATAATTTCGTTTACATTTTTAATGACATTTTCAACCCCTTTTCCATCCGCATCCCTTAATTCCAAAGCTTCATTTTTTCCTGTTGAAGCCCCACTTGGCACCATTGCAAAAAAATCACCCCTGTCTGTTTCCACAATGGCTTTCACGGTAGGGTTTCCCCTGGAATCTTTTACTTCCTCTGCTGTTACAGATACTATTTTACTCATTTTATTTTGACTTCCTTAAATATTCGTAAGCTGCCAAAGCCGCTTTGCATCCCTCTCCTGCGGCAGTGACTATTTGTTTATGATGCCCCGAATTATTATCTCCGGCGGCAAAAAGTCCCGGCGTTTTTGTTGCAAAAGATTCGCTTTCAACCATAATTTCGTCTCTTTTTGTAAAATCAACCAAGCCTTTTGCCAAAGAAGTTGCAGGTTGTGTGCCAATTTCTATAAAAACCCCTTGAACCTCTAGGGTTTTCATTTCTTTTGAAATTTGGTCTTCATAAACCAAAGAACTAACCATACCACCGGCTGACGGGTCCCCTTTGATTTCTTTTACTGCCGCATTTATAATCACCTCAATTTTATCTGATTTTTCAACATCATTTTTATTTTCCTGGTCTGCCTTTAATTCTGACCCAAATTCCAAAACATAAATTTTACTTGCATACCTTGCCATAAACAAAGCAGCTTCCAGTCCGGAATTTCCTCCGCCAACAACTGCCACTGTCTTATTTTTAAATAAAGGCCCGTCGCAAGTGACGCAATATCCCACACCCTTACCAATAAGCTCTTTTTCTCCTATGGCCTCCAATGGCCTTGGGTCAGCCCCTGTTGCAATAATAACAGACCTGCCCTCTATCTTTTCGTTCTCTGTGGTTATGATTGTAAAAACGTCTGAATGTTTTTCAATTTTTCCTACTTCTGCTGTTTTAATCTCAACTGTTTCCTGTATTTTTAAATGCTCAACAAATTTTTCTATAAGCTCAATTCCGGAAACTTTTGGGAATCCCGGGTAATTACAAACTTCTGTAGCCTTTTTTGCCATCTGCCCGCCAAACTCTTTTGTTATCAAAAGCGTATTCATCCGTTGGCGTCCGGCATAAATTCCGGCTGTTATTCCAGCCGGCCCTCCGCCAATGATTATTAAGTCGTAAACCATAAACAAATTTCTAATTTACAATTTTTAATTTCTATTGAGTTGAAAATTTTATATTACTTTATTGTTTTTATATACTCTTTTAACTCCTTGCCAAATTTAGGGTCTTTTAAAGAAAAGTACAAAAATGACTTCAGCCATTTCATTTTATCTCCACACTCAAGCCATTCGCCTTTTAGTTCATAGCCGTAAATTGTTTTCCCGTCATCCAGCATCTTGTCAAAAACTTCAGCCAAAATGATTTCCCCTTTTTGGGAGGGCTCGGCTTTTTTGAGATAATCAAAAACATCCGGAGTTAAAATATATTTTCCTGCTATCACCAAATTTGAACGTATTTCAGACGGAGACGGCTTTTCAATTATTTTTTTGATTTTATAAAGATTATGGGCAATTTTTTCAACTGCGACAGATCCATAAGCCGGAACTTTTTCTCTTGGCAATTCTTTCAACCCAATTACAGGCGCAGAACACGTTTTAAAAATATTTATTAATTGCAACAAAGCAGGGGTTTCGCAGTCAATAATATCATCTCCAAAAGAAACGGCAACCGGCTGATTTTTAATCTTTGGAGCGGCCTGCAATAGAGCATGACCGTCTCCCAAAGCTTCCTTTTGGACGGCAAAATTAAACGTGATATCTTCAAACAGGCTTTCAAACTCTTTAAACTCTTTTAAAATTTCCTGCTTGTTTCTTTTTGCCAAAAATTTTTCTATATCAGGAGATTTTTTAAAATGCTCCAAAATCATTTTTTGCCTTGGACTTACCACAAAAACTACTTCTTCTATATCGGATTTTTTAACCTCATTTAGAATATATTGGATAATCGGCTTGTCAACCAATGGAAAAAATTCTTTTGGCAATGATTTTGACAAAGGCAAAAATCTTGTTCCAAAACCGGCCAAAGGAATGATTGCTTTTTTAATTTCCAATTCTTTTGCCATATTTTTAAATTTTTTTTAAAAAATTAAGACTTATATTTTATTCTCCTTAAAAAGGCCGGAATTTCCCATTCTTTTTCCTGTTCCAGCTTCTTTTTTTCTTCTTGGTCCTGGGCTTTTTTGATTTCTATCCCACTCCTTCTTATTGTTTCGTGTTTTGCAAAAGTTCCGCTTCCATTATCGCCCGAAGAAAGCGCTTCATCAATCGCGCCCAATCTTTTGTCCGCAAGCGAAGATGATACAAGGATTTTTTCTTTGAAGCCAGGAATTAATTTATTTTCTAAAATTTTCTGCGGATTGTTTTGCTGCTTATTTTTATTTCTCTGATTTAATTTATTTTTATTTTGTTTGGCGGTGTTTGTGTTTTTTAATTTATTCTGACTTTCTTTGGATTCTGCTTCCGATGAATTTACTCCCGGCTCATGCCTGTGGAAATCTATGCTTTTTGCAGGCCCTGTTGCCAAAAGAGTTGTCTTTATTCTGGCTTTCAATTTTGGATTTTTAGAAATTCCAAAAATAATTTTTGCTCTTGGATTTAATTCTGAAATTTTACTGCTTATTTTTTCAACCTCAAACATAGACAGGCTTTCTGAACCAGATATGTTAAACAATATATTTTCAGCGGTAAAGCTGGAGTTTTGTAATAATGGATTGGTAAAAATATTTTGACATGTTTTTTCCGCCCTATTTTTACCAGATTCCTCAATGGTGTTTAAAAACACCTGATTCCCCTGCCCTTTTAAAATTGACTTTAAGTCCGCAAAATCAATATTAATTATTCCGGGATTGTAAATCAAGTCAATCAGACTTTCCAAAAATCCTATTAAATTTCTGTTAACCATTGAAAAAGCGTCTGTTATGGGGGTATTAACATTTATGACTTTAAATATTTTTTCATTTGGAATTACAAGTGAAATGTTTAAGGATTCTTTCAAAGACTTTAATGCTCCAAGCGCAATTTTGCTCTTATTCTTCCCTTCAAACTTAAACGGCAAAGTAAAAATTCCCAGAGTTATTCCTTTAAATTCCTTTGCGGCATCAACAAAAACCTGAGTTGCTCCGGACCCCAATCCTCCCCCAAGAGAAGCTATAAAAATTACTATATCCTGACCTTCAAAAATATTTTTAAATTTTTCTTTTGCTTCCTGAGCCGCCTGTCTTGCCAAGTCAACATTAACTCCTGTTCCCAAGCCGTGCGTTAATTTTTCCCCAAACCAAAGATGTTTCACTCCGGTTCTTTTTTTTAAGGCCCTGATATCTGTGTCTGCAATCAAAAAAGTTGCTTTTTCCAAATATTTTCCAATTTCTGAAACAATTGAACCGCCTCCACCCCCTATTCCAACAACCTTTATTTTTGCCTTAAAAACAGCTTCCGGAGAAAAAACAAAATTTTGTTTTTCAGGAGATTTTTCTTGTGATTTTTCCGGCTTTATCCTCTTTAATTTTTTGTTGCTTGCCAATGCGGTTTTTTTTCCGGATTTTTGACTCAAAGATGGCAATAATTTCTTTGACTTTGCTTTCTTTGGTAAAACCCCCTTTTTAAAAACTGGTTTTTGGGCTTTTCTGTTTTTTAAAATCTTTTTGGGTATCTTGGCTGTTTTTTTCTTGGCGGGCATTTCTTTATTCTTTTAATTATCATTATATCAGTTTACCTTGTTGAATAATAAAATCAAGGCTTGGAATTTGATGTGTGCAATATTTATAAAATTTGAAAAGAAAATGCCGCAGGGATTCCCCACAGCATTTAAAGCCTTGCCATAACTATTTCTCGCCGTTAATTGCGCAAAAAAGTTTCGGCACACCAAGAAATTCGGCAGTGATTTCGCCCTTTCTCTCATTGCGAAAAACGCCAACCCCCAATACGTCACCCATCATCAAATACACGGATTCGCAAATCTCTACTATTTCTTCTGCCTCAGCCTTATCCCAAACAACCAAACACGTCCTGTTTTTCATGTGTATGCGATATCTGGGTTCAATTATCACACCACTGAGTCTTTTTTGCTCATGAAAAATCTCCTTTTTAGTTGCAGGAATAATCAAAACATCATGCCCGCTTGGGTCTTTTTCTGCCAGCCAATAGGCAACAAAACTAGCCATTATTTGGTGCCCCACAACCGCATCTATTATTTTTCCCTCTTTTTTTGCCTTGGAAGCAAAATATTCTGCAATAATTTTGCATAAGTTCCCAAGGCGCTTAGCATTTAAGAAAACAGCTTCCGTGTTAAAACTCCCTCTTGAACTCTTTTCCGTAAAGCTTTTTGTTTCTTCCATTTTCCCGTCTCCGTTTTCAAAGAGCCAAATGTCTTTTTTGGTTTGAACCAAAAAATCCGTTGATTTTTATTCTAAAAGAAATATTTAAAATGTCAATACTAAAGCGCGCTATTTAAAAAAATGCCTCATTAAAAGCAGTAAAATTAAACAATTAAATTGAGACAATTTACTTATTGTTTCGTTTTTTGTTTTTTGGAGAAGGTATTTTCATTGCAATATAGGTTCCGCAGGCTATTCCAACAGAATAAACAATAATTGATAAAAGGCTCCTGCTTGAATCTAAATCATTTAAGATATTATATAAAACAAGCATGCTCATCAAAATAGTCAAAAAAGAAAACAAAACAGCCATCAAAACTTTTTCTTTTGCAATGTACTTTGAATTTAATGTAAAGAAAAAATCCTGGACAACGCCTGCTAAAAAATAAAGAATTAAAGTTATATAATCCATACTTTTATTTATTATAACGCTTTTTAAAAAAACAAAAAAGCTTTAGCCGGGGCTAAAGCAAAAATACAAAAACAACAGGTACAAATTAGAAAGCGTACAAAGCGCTTTCTTGGCGGATTAAATTTACCGCCTTTAATGAAACAGTTTCATTCTCGCAGACATCACACAAAGCGTCATGTAAACCCTTCTTTTCGTCTTCCGGCATAGCTGCATCCACCAGAATATAAAAGTGGGTAGCCGTTCTAACCTCTCTCTTTAATTCTCTTAAGCTTTTTATTAAACATATTCTTACTTCAAAACTAGAAGTTCCTGGAATGCGAACTTCTCCGTGTTGAAACCTTCTTGCAATTCTTCCCCTTATATCGGCATTTCTGCCAAACACAAAAACATAGAAAACTTTGCGTCGAAACCGTCTCATGTTTAAGTCCTTTTTGTAAATGAGCCGTGCTGTTTTACCGCAAAACAGCGATAATATATTATACCACAAATTGTTATTTTATTCAATTAGAGAGCGACCGTTAAAGTATCTCAATAATCTTGCTTCTTGAAGAATATCCTGCAACAATTTTAACCCTGGCAGATGATATTTTAAAATAAACCGCCAAAGCGTTTCTTATAGCCCCGTTTGCCTTGCCTTTTTCAGGAGGCTCTTTTACAAAAACAACATAATTTGTTTCATCTATTTTTTCAATTTTTTCTTCCTTTGAATTTGGTTTTGCCTTGACGCTGATTTTCATGTTATTATTTTATAATTATTTCTTCTCCTTCTCCCAATAAAATAGTATTTTTATTTTGCACCAATATCGCCTGCTCATCTGTCAAAAATTTAAACTTTCTTCTCTGCCACTTGAAAGGCAGTTTCTTTTTTATTTTCTCTGCCATTTCAGGGCTGTAATGCACAAAAATATTAAACGAGACCAACCCTAGCCCCCTCAAATTTTTTAGTTTGGTTATATTCTCGTCTCCAATCCAACCGGCTGTTTTTATTGATTTTCCGGCAACAATGCTTCCTGCCGAAGAACCAAAGTATACCTTCCCTTTTTTAATCAATTTTTTAGCGATTTTTTCAAAATTGCATTTTCTCATTGAACTCAAAAGATAAAATGTATTTCCTCCCTCAACAAAAATTATATCTTTTAATTCCAATATTTTCATTAGTTCTGACTCTTTTTTATTGTCAATATCAACTTCCTGGATGTTAAATCCCATCTCCTTCATAATCCTGTAGTCTTCCTTTGCATAATCAATATTTTCCTGCGGTTTTGCGGCGGTTGTAATAAATGCCAAAGTTATGTCATAAGCGGGCTTTTGCAAAAGTTTTATTATTTCATCTTTCATCTTCATTCCAGAAGAAGTTAAAAGAATTGCTCCAGCTTTTTTCTGCTTTATTTTTTCTACTACCGCGGGAATCAAATAATTTAAAACAGCAATAAATATTAAAATGCCTCCTATAATTCCTACTCCGGCTATTCCAAAGGGCGTAAGAAAAAATTCCCAAACAGATGTCTGAAAAAATTTGATTTTCAGCAGTGGTAACTGCCAATAAATATTCAACAAAGACTGAAAATCATACTTTTCTTCTTTACCAACAGCTAGGACATATTTTCCGACATTATCTGCAGAATAAACCTCTATCCTGTAGCTTCCAGAAGAAAGGGGAATTTCTGATTCAGGTCCTTTTAAATAATAATCCCTGCCAAAAGGCTCATAAAATTCGTCCCATTTAGCCAAAGAACCGTCAAGCTGAAAAATTTGCTCTTCGGATTCATTTGTTATCAAAAAAATATTTGCTGAATATCTTCCGTCTTTATTTGAAAATTCCGGAACTAAAAGATTTATATATAGATTGAAATCAACGCCAGAATCTATATAATAACTTTTTGGTACTCCGTTTAATTCATCATAAAAAGCTTGAGAAATTTGCGGTTCTTGTATCTGTGTATTTCCTTCAGATAAAAAAACAATAACCGGACGGTGCGCCGATATGGCCAATGGCATCAGAAAACAAAAGCCTACAAGAAACAGTAAAAATAATATTTTTTTATTCATATTCGTTTTGGCTGAAGTTTAAAAAACTTGGCCTTTATTTTTTTGCCGGTTTATAGATTCCCGAATGACCGGGTATTACCCAATCTGATAATTCCAAAACCTTTTTTCTGCTTTCTTTCAACTTTTTATGGTCTGAGGCATAAATATCATCTTCCGGATTTTCGGGAAAATTTTCTTTCCAAAAAACATCTCCGCATATTGCCACAACCCCCTCTTTTGTTTTTACAAAAATCGTTATGCTTGTATAATCATGTCCCGGCGTCTTTAAAATTTTGATATTGGGAGAAAACTGCCCATCCCATTCTTGGACAGCATTTCCGTCCCATAATCCAAAAAATTCCAAAATTTTTGCATTTGGAAATATCCCTGCATTTAAGTAATGGTCTATGTGCGAATGGGTTATACAAACAACATTTATATCTTTTGTTTCCAATCCTTCTTTTTTTAATGCATCAATTAAAATCTGCCGGTTTTCCAAAACTCCCGGGTCAACAATCATTATCAAATCCCCGTCCCTGACAAGACTTACAGTAGCGCAAGTTTTTTCTTTGTCTAATTCCGCTGCAGAATCTGCATTAGTGTATCCTTTAACTAAAATTTTTACTTCAGCTGGCATTTATAATTTAAGATTAATTATTTAATTTTACCTTTATATACGCAATTAAGCAATCAAAAACCGCCCAAAAGGCGGTTTATTTTTTAATTACAATCCTGCGGACAAATCTCTGGATTTTCCGGGCATACGCAGTTATAAGTTCCATCTTCTCCGCAATCCGGGGCAGGCTCTTGGCAAATCCCGTTTCCGCACTCGTCAACGCAAATAAGAAGCTCCCCCTGACCCGTTTGTCCTTCTGCTTCTACCTGTATTTGCGGCGTTGTCTCATTTTGATTTTCATCTTCATTATTTAAAGATTCTGTATTGGCTCCGCCAAGTGAATTTTCAACTCCAGAATTATTGTTTTCAAAAGTTTTAAACAAAAATAACCCCACAATCAATACTAAAACCAAAACAGCTAATAATATTATAAGATTTTTTTTGTTCATATTTTTGTTTTGTTTTTTAAAACTTTGGTGGGCGATAAAGGAATCGGACTTTTGGCCTCTGTCTTACAAAGCTTTTTTATTTATTTTTTATATGTGCGCTTTTAGTGGAAATGGTGGGCGATAAAGGAATCGGACCTTTGACCTCTGTCTTATCAGGACAGCGTTCTACCACTGAACTAATCGCCCACCATTTCCACTAACCAGTTCAGCGTTCTACCACTGAATTAATGCCCAAGCAACAAAACCTGTTTAAATTTTAACAAAAAAATATAGGTTGGTCAACTGATAAAAGTTTTATTTTATTTCTTTTTTTTATAAAAAAATAGGGGGTACTGAACTTTTCAGCACCCCCAGAATGAACGCAATCCGCTCAAAGCGGAATGATTAGGAAATATAAAAGTGCAAAGAGGAGCCCTTGCCTAGGGCTGCGCAAGGGCTCCAAGCGCCGTTCGCCAGCACACCCACAAGGATGTTTATCTTAATCATACCAAAACAAAAAAGATTGTCAATCCCTTGTCTGTAAATCAAATCTGTGAGATTTTTCAGATTTCATCAAAAAAGGCCGCTGGGTCATAAAGACACAGCGGCCCGGGGCAAGATGGACCCGCCCAAGGGCGGAACCTTAAAGAACAAAAGGGTGGCTGGCAAAAGAAAGTCAGGAAAATTTGGAGGGTCCTAACCTTCTGGCATGTCAAGGGGTAAGAATCTGCCAAGCCACCCCGGAAAAGCACGCTTGCTCAATTTGTTTAGATTAATAATAGGTTAATAAAAAAATCACTTAAAGTCAATATTTAGCAAAAAATCAAAGCCGTCAGGCCAAGAATAATTAAAAGAATGGAAAATGCCTTTCTGGTTATTGTTTTCTTTGAAATTTTTTCTTTGAGGATTTTAGGGAAAAAACGCGTTATAAACAAAGTAAATGTAAACAAGAAAATATATTGCAATCCCCTTAATGAATTTAAAACCGGCAAAAATCCCACCGGCGTTAGAAAAATAGCAAAACTCTGCAAAACATTAGCCCCTGCCCCGCATGCCTGCGTTGCTAAAAATAACTTGCCAAATGATTTCTGTTTTTCTGAATTTTTATTTTTCTTTAAGATTTCCTGCCTGTTCTTTTTTATTAAAATTAAGCTAATGGAAATTAAAAATAAAAATACGCTTTTGAATATTATTCCGTGCCAAAAGGAAAAATATTCAAAAATGTATTTTGACATCAAATAATCAAAAGAATACATCAATGATGCAAAAAGAGTAAGCGCCAGGTATTTGTTTTTAAATTCCAGCTTCTTGTCAAAAGAAACAATAATGCTTCCTAAAAACAAAAAAATAAACGCCAAAAATCCCAAAAATCCAATTCCCTGGTACCCCCAAAAAATCCATGAAACAAAAAATATAAATATGGGCTGGGTTGCCCCTATTGTTACAGCAACCCTTGAAATCTCAAATTTTTCAACTGCCACAAACCCAAAATACAAAGCAATATAAAAAATAATTGCATCAAGTGCAATCAGAAAAAACATGCCCGTTGTGGGAATTTTAATTCCAACGAACGGAATCAAAAAAACAGCCAGTATGCTCAATAACCCAACATAAAACACATATGCCTTGGGGTTTGCGGGGCCAGCCAAAACAAGCTTATCCCCAAGAGCAGACAGAGCAAAAAAGAAATACGCTATTATTATAACAATCAGCCAATAAGCCATAAATTAAGCTTCTGCCAATTTATTTAACTCAACTTGAATAATTGGAATTATTAAAATATGGATTGCCAAGGCAACTAAAAACCATACGGACCCCATATTATCTTTTTTAACATAAACAGAAAACCCTTCACAGTATTTATAAAGCAGATAAACATTGGCAACAGGAACTATTATCAACCAAGCTGTTGGAATATCGGCTCCAAGGGATTTCATTTCTTCTTTGGTTTTTACAAACCAGTAAATTATGTATATGCCCAGTGTGATTATACTTAAAATAACAACCAGCACAGGGTCTCTTTTTTCAATATTTGCCATAATATTAAAATTTTAATTTTATTATTTTATTTTAACAAAAAATTTTGGCAATTAAAAGCTTTTTAATTTTAGTGTATAATAAAGGCATGAATCAATATTTTTCCAAAAAAAATCAGGGGCAAAAACCAATCCCCCGCCCTATAAAAAATTTAAGGGTTAAAACAATACCTGCCAATTTGGCAAAAAGATTAGATTTAAGCCACGGCAAAGACAGAAGAATAAAACAAAAATAAACTTAAAAAAAGACTTGAGATTGGTATTAAGTCTTTTTGTTCTATTGTCGGATTTTTTTCAATTTTTAATTTTCACTCTTTATGATAAAACTTTTAGCGCTTTCGGCAAAATGATCTTTATAACCAGCCCAATCATTTTTTGTAGTGTTGTAGGATAATACCCAAACACTATCTCTGTTTCCATTGATTACAACCATTAAAACTTTAAAATCCACTCCCTGCTGAGTCATTTCTGCCTCAACGGCGCGGGCAGACCTATTGTTTATTATTAAAGCATTTTCATTACTAAAAATAGTTCCGGAAATCGTTGCTTGTATTTCATTTTTGGTAGATTGCATATATTCTTCCAAATTTTTTCCGGAAAGCGCTTCGGAACTTATTGCTAAATAACTTTTAAAATTAATCTTTTCTGCTGCTTCGTCATTAATCTTTTCATTAGGATTGGCAGCCAAAGCCAAAACACCTGGCACCGTATTAGTAGTTTTGCTCCATCCTATTGGAAGAGTAATGGAAAAATCATCAGTCACTATTTTGTTTGGTAGTTGCTCCTCATTAGCCGTCTGATTATTTTCTGTAATACCGATTCCAGACATTGGTTTATTTTGTTTTATATAATAAACAATGCCTCCTGCCAAAACTATAACAACAACGATTAAGATTATTATTGTTATTATTTTATTTTTCATAATATTTTTCATAAAGTAAAACGCGCTATAGAAATATTATATACTCAACCATTTTAAAGGTTATTATACAAAATCCGCTGTTATAAGAGTAAATTTTAAGGCATTTAGCAACGCCTAAAAATTTACTCAAACTGCTGCGGGACTTGGATTCGAAGGCAGTTCTCGAAAGCATTGCCGCCTCGCCCCGCTGTGGCGGGGTTCCCTGTTGGCTCGGCGCAATTCGGGGGCTTGGTTCTCATACAAAGTCCGCCTTAACAATACCAATCTTCAATATCTAAAGATATTGAAGATTGCTAATGCTGCGGGACTTGGATTCGAACCAAGATACTCGCCTCCAGAGGGCGATGTCCTACCATTAGACGATCCCGCAATGATTTTAAATTCCTAAATATCCAAATGCTTTTTTATTACAATAAGGCTGGAGGCAATTCCCACACCAACTCCAAAAATCAATTGTATTAAAGACAGGAGCCAAAATCGCGAAAAGTAATAATCGTACAAATCAAATCCCGGAAGCACTAGCGCAATTTTTGGTGAGAGCAGATAAGTAAACATCCCCAGCAATAATGCGCTTATCAAAAATCCTATGACCCCATAGATAACCCCTTGGATTATAAACGGCCCTTTTACAAACCAGTCGGAAGCCCCAACTATTCTCATTGTACTTATTTCCGCCTTTGAGCTCTCAACAGCCAGCTTTATAGTGTTGAAAACAACTAAAACTGCAATAATAATTAAAACAATTCCGGCCACTATGCCAAATTTATTGACATTTGAGGTAATTGAATAAACCTTTTCTATTGTATCTTTTTTTTCAGAATAATCAACTTTTTCAATGAGCTTGGCATAATTTGAAGTTTCCAGTGTGTTTGAAATCTGCTCATACTGGGCTGTCTCCCCATTTGTGACAATGTTTAAAGACGGCAAAAACGGGTTGTCTCCAACCTGCTCTAATGCCCTTAATAAAACCGCATCGTCTCCGTGCTTTTGATTGAATGATACCAGAGCCTGCTCCCTTGAAATATATTTTATGTTTTTTATGTCAGAAGAAGATGCCAATATTGCATCTTTGACAGCCAAAATTTCTTCTTCTGAAGTGTCGTCTTTAAAGTATGCTGTAATATCTATTTTATTTTTTACTTCGGAAATTAAGTAAGACATCATTCCCTGTGTCAGAAAAATTCCGCTTACAAGCATCATTGTAATCATCAAAACAAAAATTGCAGCAATGGAAATTCCCTTATTTCTGTTAAAATCCTGAAACGCAAATTTTAAAATCCTTTTTAAATAAGTAATCATTATTTAAGGTTTAATATTTTACGATTATAACCTGATAATTTTACATTCAGTCGAAATGAAAATAAATTTTCATTTCTTCCTCATTTAAATTATAGAAAAACTATTTTAATTTTTATATAATTTTACATTCGGTCGGAGTGAAAATTTATTTTCACTCCTTCCTCATTTAAATTATGAACCTGCCGGCTTCTTCATCCCTTACAACTCTCCCCTTTTCAATGGTAATCACCCTTTTGCCTAACTTGTTTATTGTCTCTTTGTCATGGGTGGCAAGAATAATTGTTTTGCCTGCCTGGTTTATTTTTTGTAAAAGCGAAATCACTTCGTATGTGTTATAAGGGTCAAGGTTTGCGCATGGCTCGTCTGCAATAATTAAATCAGGATGATTTACAAGCGCCCTGGCAATAGCAAGCCTTTGCTGTTCTCCGCCTGAAAGCTCTGAAGGAAAATTTAACTCTTTTCCCTCAAGCCCTATTATATTCAATATTTTTGGGACTTCTGAATTTATTTCGCTGTCTTTTTTGCCCTCCACTGCCATAACATAAGCAACATTTTCCCAAACTGTTTTTGTGGGCAATAATTTATAATCCTGATAAACAACCCCAATTTTCCTTCTCATCTTCTGGAGCTGCAAAGAATCAATATTGCTCATATTTGTGTCTTCAAAAAAAACCTCTCCTGTTGTGGGCTCTTCCAAACCAAGTATCAACCTTGTTAAGCTGGTTTTTCCAGACCCCGATTTTCCAACCACAGAAACAAACTCTCCCTTTTTTATCTCAAAAGAAATATCCTGCAGGACAATTGACTTTGGGGGATAAATTTTTGTTACATTATTAAATTTAATCATTTTTGTTGGTTATAGTTCTCAGTTGCGATTCTATAAACTTCTCCAAATCTCCCTCCAAAACAGAATCTGCGTCTGAGGTTTCATACTGCGTCCTCAAATCCTTAACCATTTTATAAGGGTGCAAAACATATGACCTTATTTGGTTTCCCCAGCTTGCCGGAACCAAGTCTCCTTTTATTTCTTTTAATTCCTTTGCGTGCGATTCTTCTTTTAACTGGTAAAGTTTTGATTCCAAAATTTTCATTGCGTTTTCTTTGTTCCTCCCCTGTAATCTCTCTGATTGCGAAGAAACAACAATTCCGGTTGGAATATGCGTTATCCTTACAGCCGACTCTGTTTTATTTACATATTGCCCGCCGGGACCCGAAGCTTTAAATGTATCAATTTTCAAATCATCCGGACTAATATTAATTTCATTGCCTGCGTTATCCAATTCTGGCAGAACATTAACTATTGCAAAAGAAGTGTGCCTAAGTTTTTGCGCATTAAAAGGAGAAATTCTTACAAGCCTATGGACGCCACTTTCTCTTCTTAAAAATCCGTATGCATATTTTCCTTTTATTTGCGCAACAACGTTCTTTGTGCCAATTCTTCCTTCTGGCCCTCCTGACTCTCCAAACGCCTGATGCAAAATGCTTATCTTGAAACTTTTTCTTGCGCAATATTTTTCATACATACGCAAAAGCATTGTTGCCCAATCCTGCGAATCCTGACCTCCTGCCCCAGAGTATATTTCCAATATAGCATTATTTTTATCATATTTTCCAGAGAGAAAAACTTTAAATTCCTGCTTTTCTATTTTTTTTTCAACGGCCCCCCGTTTTTTTTCAATCTCCGGATCCATTTCTTTATCTTCTAATAAAAGTTTTTCAAAAGACTCCAAATCAAGCAAATCTTTTTCTGTTGATTCTATTTCTTCAGTTTCTTCTTTTATTAAAGAAATTTCCTGCTGTACTGCGGCCGCTTTTTGAGGGTCTTTCCAAAAATCAGGCATTAAAGATTCCTTTTCCAAATCAGATAGCTTTATTTTTTTGCTATCAATCTCAAAGACGCTCCATCAAAAGATGGAGCCTGTTTTTCAATTCTTCTGTTTTGCTGTTTTTTTCTGCCATTTATTTTAAATTATCATATTTTTAAATATAAAAAAAGAGGGGCGTTGTTGCGCGCACAACGCCCCTTGGGGCTCGAGAGCATAACTTTTCTGCCGGCTTTAATTCCGCAAAAGCGGCGCGGGATACTTTTCCCTAAAAAGGAGCTGTGCTCAGCTCAACCGAGCCTGCATATCAATTGATTTATTATTAATTTCGCGCATTTTAATAATAACACAAATTATTTTAAAAAGCAACCATTGCAAACTAAACACCTCACTCAGCCATGGCGGGGTGAGGTGTTTGGCAACTGAGCCGGAGGTGGGATTTGAACCCACGGCTTGCTACTTACGAAGTAGCTACTCTACCACTGAGTTACTCCGGCTTATTCGTGAACATATATACAATTCTGCTCCACGATAAAAATTTTTTCGTTGTTCTGGAAGTTTAATTTTGGAGCGGGTAATGAGAATCGGACTCACGCCCCAACCTTGGGAAGGTTGTGTACTACCATTATACTATACCCGCACTTCAACCTACTGTTTCAGTGTAAATTATTTAAAAATACTTAAAATATGACTCCAGAAACTTGCCGCCCAGCCAAACCACTTATTAGTGAAATCAAAATTTCCTTGTGGCGTTTGCTTGTTTTGCTGATCTGGCATAATAAAAGCAACTACGCTTTCTCCGGGCTTTTGCATGTCTTGCTCTTCTCTTGCTATCTTTTCAATATACTCTGAGTTATCAGAGTTTTCCAGACGCTCTTCTATGTCTTTATTTCTGTCTTTTAGCTCCTGAATTTGCTGTTCATACCTTAAAATTTCTGACTCAAGGCTTTTTCTTTTTTTGTAAATTTTAATATTTGCAATAATTAAAATTATAAGGACAAGAGTAATAATTAAAGCCCCGGCTTTTAAAAACAGCTTTTTAAAAATATCTCCCCTTTGTTTTTTATTGAAATCCATTATATAATATTTTATAAAATATAACTTCCATGAAAATCAAACATAAAACAATTTTCAGGATAACATGGACTGTCCTGATAAGCCTTGTTGCCATAAGCACTGTTTTACTGCTTATAGCTCCAGCCCTGTAGACTAAATCCGATTTTAATAATCTTAACACAAAAAAACCGCCCTGAAAAGCGGTTAATTTTGCTGTAAAAATTAAAACTATGCAGACCCCATACTATCTATTGCGTTTTTGTACGTCTGTAAAACTTTTATTGCGTCTTCCTTGCTTATTTTAAAATCAGGATTATATACAACAGAATTCCTTGTTTCGTGCGCCCAAATGATTTGAGGCAAATTTAAGGTTGATGAATTTGCGGCGTTTTTAATTTTTTCCTGAAAATCTCCCTCTTCATATCCCCTCTCGTCTAAAATTCCGGTTAAAAAATCATCTGCTTCAATTATGGCAAGCTTTAATTCCGATTCAATCCCGGAATCAATCCTGCTTTTTATCTTGGCCCAGGTTTTTTCAATTTGCTTTGTCCCGTATGACTTCCATGAAAAAAATTCAAAAGTATCTTCTAAAAATTTATATCTCATCCATGTACTATTAAACATGAAGTAAATCACTGCCGCCAAAAAAAACAAGCTGAAAAAAATAAAAACTACTTTCACGGGCAGAAGAATCCCCTGTATTTCGGGAGAGGAAACAAAATAGATAAATTCTTTTATCTCGGAAAAATTAAAAATTTCTTCCAGATTCATTGCTAAAATTTTAAATAGTTAAAAGTATTTTATTATTATAACACTTTTTCCATTTGCAATGCCACATTTAAAATTTTATTTTCTTGAAAATGATTCCCTATTATCTGCAAACCCACTGGCAATCCGCCGGAATCTGAACTTGTTGAGGGATTTTTAATTTTTCCCGCTGGCAAAGAAAGACCCGGCAAGCCTGCAAGCTTTAACGGCACAGTATAAATATCAGCTAAATACATTGACATTGGATTATTCATTTTTTCTCCTATCTTAAAGGCGGGAAAAGGAGATACGGGGCAAAAAAGCAAATCTGTTTTTTCAAAGGCTTTTGCAAAATCCTGGCGTATAAGGCTTCTGACTTCCTGGGCTTTTTTATAATAATCATCATAGTATCCTGAAGACAGACAATATGTTCCTATCATAATCCTTCTTTTCACTTCCTGACCCAATCCCTTTCCCCTGCTTTTGAAATAAACATCATTTAAGTCTCCGTTTTGCAAAGACAGGCCGTATCTTATGCCGTCAAACCTTGACAGGTTGGCAGATATTTCAGAAGGGTCAATTATATAATAGCAGGCAAGCGCGTATTCTGTGAGAGGAAGGCTTATTTCTTTGATTTTAAATCCCAAGTCTTCCGCTTTTTTTATTGCGCTTTTGATTATTTTTTCAACTTCTGGGTCTATGCCCTCTGCAAAATATTCTTTGGGAATTCCTATTGTAAGGGGCTTTTCAAAACTTTCAATTTTTTCATACAGATAGTTTGCCGAAGTTGCGTCCATGCTGTCTTTTCCGGAAATTGCCTTAAAGACGGCTTCTGCGTCTTCAACATTTTTTGAAAACGGCCCAATCTGGTCAAGCGATGAAGCGTGCGCAATCAGTCCGTATCTGGAAACAGCGCCGTATGTGGGGCATAATCCCACAACTCCGCAAAGGGAAGCAGGCTGCCTTATTGAGCCCCCGGTATCAGAGCCCAAGGCAAAAGAAGCCATATTACCTGCAACAGCTGCAGCTGACCCGCCCGAACTTCCTCCCGCAACTCTTGTTATATCGTGAGGATTTTTTGTTGCGCCAAAGGCAGAATTTTCTGTTGACGAACCCATTGTAAACTCATCCGTATTTGTTTTTCCCAAAATAACAGCCCCCTTTTCCTTTAGTTTTTTAATAACAGTTGCGTCATATGGGGCAATATAATCTTCCAAAATTTTTGAAGCAGCAGTGCATTTTTGGCCATCAACCATTATGGCATCCTTAATTGCGCAAGGAATTCCCGTCAATTCTCCAAAATCTCCTGAAACAATTTTTTGGTCGGCTGATTCTGCCTGCAAAAGCGCTTCTTTTTCATAAACCGACAAATAGGCGTTTATTTCTTTATTTGATTTTTTAATTTTTTCCAAATAAGCTTTTGTCAAATCAACAGAAGAAAATTCTCTGTTCTTCAATCCTTTGTGCGCTTGCTTTATTGTCAGGTCAGTTAATTCCATTTTGTGAGATTAAAGTATTGTTTTTACTTTTATGTAATCATCCTTTTTTGCGGGATACTTTGCTATCAACTTATCTTTTATATTATAGCTTGAAACCGCCTCATCTGCTCTTGTTTCCTCTATGCCTATTGATTTCTGGCCAAAATCCTTAGAATCCTCGGCGGATTTTGGAACCTTTTTCAGTAATTCAAAATAATCCAATACAACAGACATATCTTCTTGCATTTTTTCTATTTCTTGCTCGGTCAGCTCAAGCCTGGAAAGCTTTGCTATGTGCTTTACTTCTTCTTTGGATATCATTTATTTAAAATTAATTAACGATTATATTAAAAAATTTATCAAACTGAAAATGACTCATCTTCTTCTCTTGAAACTATCTGTGCAAGGGTGTTTGCGTTTTCTAAAGCCAATCCGGCCCCCCTTACAACAGAGGTAAGCGGGTCATCAATAATCTTGCATGGCATCTTGGTCTCCTTTGAAATAAGCGCATCTAATCCTGAAAGCAGAGACCCACCGCCAGCTAAATAAATTCCGTTTGACATAACATCTGCAAGCAATTCCGGAGGAGTTTCCTCAATGGTTGTTTTTATTGCTAAAATAATTTGTTTTATTGACCTGTCCAATGCCCTTTGTATGTCATCGTTAAATACTACTACCTCTTCAGGAAGACCTGTGACCAAGTTTCTTCCGCGCATAGGCATCTCTTTTTTCTCTCTGGTAGGCAAAGCCGAACCAATATTTATTTTTATCAGCTCCGCTGTTCTTTCGCCTATCAAAAGCTTATATTCTTTTTGTGCAAACTGTATAATATCATCATTTAATTTATCACCAGCAACTCTTAAACTTTTTGATGTCACAATCCCTCCCAAAGAAATGACGGCTACTTCTGTTGTCCCGCCCCCTATGTCAACAATAAAGTTTCCTCCTGGTTCTTGAATTGGAAGTTTTGCTCCAATAGCAGAAGCTAAAGGTTCCTCAATCAAAAAAACCGTTCTTGCTCCTGCATTTTTTGCCGCATCCCTGACAGCCTTTCTTTCAACTTCAGTAACTCCGCAAGGTATGCCTATTATAACTCTTGGGAAAATAGCCGCCCTAAATATTTTTTTTGAAGACGATGATGCTTTTTCAATAAAATACCTTAGCATCTGCTCTGTCACCTCAAAGTTTGATATTACTCCGTTCACCAATGGCCTTGCAGCTGAAATATAAGCAGGTGTCCTGCCAACCATTTTTTTTGCTTCCTCGCCTATTGCTAAAATCTGACCTGTTTTATTATTTACCGCAACAACTGAAGGTTCGTTTATTATTATTCCTCTATCTTTTGCATAAACCAAAGAATTTGCCGTCCCAAGGTCAATGGCCATATCAATGGATAAAAAAGAAAAAAGTTTATTTAGTGTTTTCCTGGGCATAATTAAAATATTTTTTCAATCTGTTTTAGTTTAACTAATTTTACTGTTTTTTTGTTCCTTTCTTTTACTTCAAAAGAATTGCTTTTTAATGTTTTTTCAGACACCACAATCCTCAAAGGAATTCCTATTAAATCGGCTTCTGCAAATTTTTCTCCAACCGATTTGTCTTGCCTATCGTCGTATAATATATCAATATTTTTCTTTTGTAAACCTGTGTATATTTTTTCAGCAGTTGATACTACTTTTTTATTATTCTCAACCGCAATTATATGGGCTGAATAAGGCGCTATGTTTTTTGGCCAGACAATCCCCTTCTCGTCATTATTGGCCTCAACCGTTGCCCCTAATATTCTTGAAATTCCTATACCGTAACATCCCATTATAACCGGCTTTTCGGCACCGTATTTATCGTGAAATTTAAGGTCAAAAGGCAAAGAATATTTTGTTCCCAATTTAAATATGTTTCCCACTTCAATCGCTTTTTTTTCTTCAAAGTCGTCGCTGGAGCATTCCGGACAAACCGCATTTTCCGCTTTTATTTCCTTATTTATTGCTGTTTTGCATTTTTTGCACACATATATTACATCTTCTCCGGCATCAGACTCCATTTGAAATTCATGGGAATATTTTGAAAAAGTTCCCCCTGATGCAAAGGTAAGATAGGTTTTGTCTTTAATCCCTATTTCCCTGTAAACATCAAAGTAAGCTTTTACCATTTTGCTATAATACTTATCCAAATCTTCCTGGCTCTCATGGAAAGAATAAAGGTCTTTCATTAAAAACTCCCTTGTTCTCAATAACCCCGCTTTTGGCCTTAATTCATCTCTGAATTTTGTTTGGATTTGAAAAAGGGCAAAAGGCAAATCTTTGTATGAAAAAATATTTTTTTTTGCTAAAGGAGACACAATTTCTTCATGCGTGGGACCCAAAGCATATTCCTTATCCCCCGACCCTTTCAGCCTGAATAAAACATCAAAGTTTTGCCATCTGCCGGTTTTCTGCCAGTTTTCTTTTGGCTGCAAAACAGGCATCAAGATTTCCTGGCCGCCGGCTTTTTCCATGTTTCTTCTGACAATGTTTTCAATCTTCTGCATTACTTTTAGACCCATAGGCAAAAAAGTATAAACTCCCGACATAACCTGGTCAATATACCCTGCCCTTTGCAGCAAATCAGCAGAAACAGACTCTGCGTCCTGGGTTTTTTCTTTTGTTGTTTTGTAAAATAATTGCGATTGAAGCATATTTTTAATTTTGCCTTTGCAAAATTATTTAGCCTAATTAATTAAAATAATTTTTACTGTTGCAGAGATGACTTTAAGTAATCTGCAAACCTTGGAACGTCAAACTTTATTGTTATGAATATTGACAAAGAAATCAGCAAAATGAAAAAAAACATTGTGATTGCCTGTTCAACTTTTACTGAAACCGGCCTACCTTTTATTTTTTCAATGATTAAAAATATCAACTTTCCTCCGTCTAGGGCCGGAATGGGAAACAAATTAAATATTGCAATAAATATTGATATTGACCCTATAAAATACAAAAAGAAACCAGCGCCATAGCTTGCCGCATTTGCCAAAAAAATTGTAATTCCCAAAGGCCCAGCAAATTCAGCTCCTTGAGGAGCACCTTGACCCGTGAATAATCCTGCAAATATTGAATACAATCCCTGCAAAGCCAAAACAGTTGTCTGCCAAGTGTAAGCTGCCCCTTTTATCGGAGCCAAATACCATGGATATTTCTGTATCAGCGTTGCTATTCTTTGCAGGCCAATTCCAACAGGTCCCTGGCCTTCAGGAAAATCGCTTCTTGGTGTAAGTAAAACATTCATTTCTTGCCCCTGTCTCTCAATTCCTAAAGTTATTTCTTCCCCCTTATGGCCGGATGTGATTTCCTTAAACTGGCTGATTTTTTCTACTTTTTCATCAATCTGACCTGCTTTTATATTTAAAATAATATCTCCTGTCTTTAACCCCGCTTCCTTTGCAGGAGAACCTGAAACAACTTCAGCAACTATCACTTTTGGGTTTTCAAGACCGACAACATCATTGTCGCCTATTGGCAAATCTGTCCCAATTGCAAACACAACAGAAAAAATAAGTATTGAGGCCAACCAAAAAGCCGCCACCCCTCCCACTATTATTAGCGCCCTTTTCCAAATTTTTAATCCCGTAAAACTTCTGTAGTCGTCAATGCCTCCCTCTTCCCCAAAAATCCTGACAAATGCGCCAAGAGGAATCCAATTTACAGAATAAATTGTCTCGCCTATTTTTTTTCCAAATATTCTTGGAGGATATCCGATTCCAAATTCATCAACTCTTACCCCAAATTTTTTTGCTATTATAAAATGCCCGAATTCATGGATTATCATTAAGACAATAAGGCTAAGAAAAGCTAATATTAGGAGTAAGATGTTTGAAATCATAAAATAGAATTATAAATTATAAATTAGAAATTCGTTTTTCGCTACACGATTTCCTGTTTTTTCTTTTCCAACAGGTTTTTTATTTTTTCGTTATATTCGTCAACAACTTTTTGCAATTCGTCTTTTCCGCGGAATTTATCGTCTTCTGAAATTTCTTTTGCCTTTTGAGCAGCCTGAATCTTATTCCAGCAGTCTTCTCTTGCCCTTCGCATTGTCTGCTTTGCCTGTTCTGCTTTTTCATTCAAGGTCTTACTTAATTGGTGTCTGTACTCTTCTGTAAGCAAGGGCAGACTAAGCCTTATTATATTTTTGTCCACAACTGCCGACATGCCAAGCCCTGACTGCGAAATTGCCTTTTCTATCGGCTCAATGTAAGAAGCATCCCAGGGTTGTATTAAAATCTGATTTGTCTGAGGCGTTGAAATTGACCCCAGCTGTTTTAATGCAAACTTTGAGCCAAATGCGTTGACCTCTATATCTTCAATCAAGGCAGGAGAAGCCCTTGATGTCCTTATTTTTGCCATTTCTCCTTCCAAAAATTTGAAAGATTTTTCAAATTCCGGTTTTGCCTTTTCTATAAAATCTTTGTAACTCATAAAATGACTTTATTTTTAATTAAATTTCCAGCAATAATGTTTCCAATGCCAATTTTTGGCTGACATTTGTAAAAAACAATTTGCTGCTTATATCTTCTGTTATGTTTATTACATTCTGAAGCTTTGAAATTGGATACTTTTCCATACAAGACGATACGTCAGAAAAATAGCTTTTTTCTTCTACGCCAGTCTTCTTGAGCAGCAAATACCTTAAATATTTTTCAAAAACCTCCAATATGTCGCTTAATTTCTGTTTTTCAAAATCCAAAGATTTTGCGTATTTGAATTTTTCCGAAAAATCCTTGCCCGACACCGCTAAAATCCCTTTTAAAATCTCTTTTTCCTGCGTTTCGCTTCCCTTGTCTTGCATCTTCCTGCCAAAAAATTTTATCTGCTGGCATCTTGACCTTATTGTCTCCAATAATATTTCCGGCTTTGAAGAGATTAGAAAAATAATCGTTTTTCCTTTTGGCTCTTCAAGGGTTTTTAAAAAACAGCTTTGCGCCTCCTGATTCATTTTTTCTGAATCTTCCGCAATAACTGCCTTTAAGTGTCCGTAATAAGATTTATAATTTAAAAAATTCTGGACTTCGCGGATTTTGGCAATTTGTATCTCTCCTGATTCCTCCGACTTTATTGTCATTAAATCCGGAAAATTTTCTTTTTCAATCATCTGGCAATTTATACAGTTTCCGCAAGGCTTTTTCAGAGACAGACAATTGACATATTTTAAAAATTTTTTTGCCGTTTCTTTTTTTCCTATGCCCCCTTGCCCTGAAAACAAATATGCATGAGCTAATTGCCCGGACTCATATCTGTTTTTCAAAAAATCCCACTGTTTTTCATTTAAATCAGGCATTGCGATTTAACAACAATAATATATTATTTTTTATTTTTTTGACATTACAACTTTTTTGTAATCATCCAAATGCTCTAAAACAGTTCCGGTTCCTTTGACAACGCAAAATAAAGGCTCTTCTGCAATAAAACACGGCACACCGGTGCTTTGTGCAACAAGTTCGTTTATTTTTGGCAATAACGACCCACCGCCAGCCATTATTATACCCTTATTCATTATATCAGCCGAAAGTTCCGGAGGGGTTTCAGATAAAACAAATTTTACCGCCTGGATAATTTCAGCCAAAACATCCGATATTGCTTCACATACGTCGTTATTGGATATTTTGATGTTTCTGGGCAAACCCAAAATCAAATCCCTTCCCTGTATTTCCAAAAACTTCAATTCTTTCTGAGGCAAGGCTGTACCGACTTTTATTTTTATTTCTTCTGCAGATTGGGTTCCAATAGCTAAATTGTATTTTTTCTTTATATACTCTGCGATTGCCAGGTCAATCTTATCTCCTGCAACCCTGGCTGAATGCGCAGCCACTATCCCCCCCAAAGATATGACAGCAACTTCGGATGTTCCTCCTCCTATATTGATAATCATGTGCCCTGAACACGAGTTAATTGGTATACCCGCCCCAATCGCAGCCAAAATAGGCTCTTTTGCAACATAGGCTATTTTTGCTCCAGCTGACATTGCGGCTTCTATTACAGCTCTTTTTTCAGTGCTTGTTATTCCGGCAGGAACCGATATTACAAGCTCGGGCTTAAAAGGTTTGAACCCGCTTGATGTCTTAGCCATAAAATAACGCATCATTGCCTGCGTAACCTTATAATCAGCAATCACCCCGTCCTTAAGGGGCCTGTAAACCTTGATGTCGGCAGGGGTTCTGCCAATCATTTCTTTTGCTTCTTCCCCAACTGCCAAAATTCTGTTTTCTGACAAAGAAACTGCCACAACCGAAGGCTCATATAAAACAACGCCCTTGCCCCTTACATAAACAAGAGAATTGCATGTTCCTAAATCAATTGCGATTTTATTGTGAAGCATAATAAAAATCTTGAATTTTAAATTCGCTTTATATCTGCTCCTATTTTCTGCAGTCTTTCTTCTATCTTTTCATATCCTCTGTCAATCTGAAAAGCGTTTTCAATAACTGTCTGCCCTTCTGCTGATAAAGCGGCTATAACCAAACATGCCCCCGCCCTTATATCCCATGAATCAATTTTTGCGCCAACAAGTTTGGACGGACCAAAAACAAACGCCCTGTGCGGGTCAACTATTTCAATATCAGCCTCCATTTTTCTTAATTGCTGAACGTAATTAAATCTGTTTTCATACAAGGGGTCATGCACCAGGCTTTTTCCATTAGCCTTTAACAAAAGCGGCATTATTATCGGCAACAAATCAGTTGGAAATCCAGGATAAGGAAGCGCCTGAACTTTTACCGGCTTTAAATCTGGCGAATATGAAACTATAACACAATCATCAGCTTTTTCAAAATTAACATTCATTTCCTCAAGTTTTGCCAAAAACAAATCTAAGTGTTCGGGGTTTACATTCTTAACTTTTAATTTTCCTCCCCCTAACGCCCCCAAAACAATAAATGTTCCGGCCTCCAGCGGATCTGATATTACTTTATGTTCGCATCCGCGCAGTTCTTTGACGCCAATTATTGTTATTGTATGGGTTCCAAGCCCTTCTATTTTTGCGCCCATTTTTAAAAGCATTTGGCCCAAATCCTGAACATGGGGCTCGGCGGCAGCTCCCTTTATTACCGTTTTTCCGTTTGCTAAAACAGCAGCCAGCATGACAGTTTCGGTTGATGTGACAGAAAATTCTCCAAGGACAATTTCAGCTCCCTGCAGAGATTTGCAGTCTACATCATATAAATTTTCCTTTTGGACGATTTTGGCTCCAATCTTTTCCAGCGCTCTCAACTGCACCGAAATGGGCCTTAAGCCAATCCTGTCACCTCCCGGCGGAGAAATTTTAAATTTTTTGACTCTTGCCAAAAGCGGGCCAAAAAACAAAACTGAAATTCTGGTTTTTGAAGCCTTTTCTAAATCCATTTTTGCAGGGTCAATGACACTGGCGTTTATCTTTACTTCATTATTTTCCATTCTTTCTACCTTCACTCCCATGCTTTCAAAAACATCTAAAATGTTTGCAATGTCTTCAATAAAAGGAACATTACCTATAATGCATTCTTCTTTGGATAGCAAAGCTGCCATCAAGGCAGGACCTGCTGAATTTTTTGAACCCCTTACTTCAATTTCTCCGTTTAGAATCTTTTTTCCGTTGATTATAAATTTATCCATTTTATGAGCGCAATACGTATTATAATAAGTATCGGCATTTTTATTTTAATCTAAAAAAATGAACTTGGCAAGGTTTAAATTTTTTGCAAAAATTTGATTATTCAATGACTTGATAACACGGTAAAATAATATGTCAATATTCAAAAAATAAATTTTTGTGGTAAAATTTAAAATATAGGAACTTGCGAACGAAAATCCATAGCCGTATGCGGCCTATGAGTAAAAACCATCTATATTCAGGCAAGATATATTAAATTAAAATATAAAAATGAAAAAAAGAACAAGAATTATAGTTTTAGGATTGTGCATCACCCTGTTTTTGGTTCTCTCTCCATGGATAGTACTATATTCAATGGGATATAAAATTGACTTTGAAAAAATGGAAATAATAGCAACGGGAGGGATTTACATAAGAACATCTCCGCAAGCCTCAGAGGTTATTATTGACTCAAAAATGCCAGAAAAACCAAAAATGTTTTCAGATTCCGTATTTGTTTTGGATTTAATTCCTAAAGAGCATTCCATTCTTATAAAAAAGGATGGGTATTTTGATTACCAGAAAACAATTGAAGTAAAAGAAAAAGAAGTCACAAAACTTGAAAATATAGTTTTATTCAAAAAAAATATCGGCATGTATATTATTTCCCGGGATGTTGAGCAATTTTTCTTTTCTGCGGATAAAAAATACATATTAGCCGAGCTGTCAAATACAAAATCGCTTGATTTTGAATATTTCAAAATAAATTCTTTAAATAATAAAAAAACATACAGTTTAGCGCTTAAAAACACAGCTGTCACTGATTTAATATGGTCCGAAAATTCAGACAAAGCCATAGTAAAAACGCAAAATTCAAGTGGTACTTTCTACTATCTTCTTGATTTTTCAAAGGAAATCCAGGCAACAGCTCCCGTTTCTTTTTTAAATTCATATTGTTCGGGAATTTCTTTTAACCCTCAAAATTCAAAACAAATTTTTTATATAAAGAACAACTCTCTCTACCTGGCCGAAAATGACAAAGCTGAAATTTTAATTAAAAATTTAGTGTCTTATAAAATTGAAAACAACAGCATCCTCTGGCTTTCTACAGAAGGAATATTAAGCAGGTCTGATATTTCAGGCAAGACAATGGAAACGCTTATTTCAGAAGAAAATTCATTTCCAATCACCCAAAACTGCGATATTAAAGTTGCGGGAGAAAAAATATTTTTAATGGCAAGCACAGCTCTGTATGAATATGATTCCGAAACAATGAAATTTAAAGACTTTGGTGTTGCAATAGATAACTGCGACCTCCTACGCTCTCCAGATAACAAAAATATGGTTTATTACAACAATTCCGGCATATACCTTTATACATTTATAGACAAAGCGGGGAAAAAAGTATCTGACAGTGAAAACAATGTAAAAATATTTTCTTCAAACTACCCGGAAACCATTACAGACTGCTATTGGCTTAATAATGACTATATAGTTTTTCAATCAGGAAATAAAATAATAGTTTCTGAAATAGATTACAGGGGAAACATTAACCAGGTTCAGCTCCCTCTTAATTTTGAACCCTCTGCAGACAGCAGAAATCCACAAATATTTTTTAATACAGAAGACGGCAAGGTCTATGTTTTAAATGGCGGAACCTTATATTATTCTGAAAGGCTTGCCCAATAAGATAAAAAGAAAATAAAAAAAACGCCGAAAAAACATCGGCGTTTTTTTCAAGCTACACTAACTGTGCTTTATTTTCTATTTTAAAATCTGCCGCGTTTGCCGACTTGCAAATTTCCTTAAATACACAATAATTACACTGCCAATTTTTTGGGTAGTCCCCCAGCCTCTCAGGTAAAATATCAGATTCAATCTGGCTCTTTAGCGCATGGAATTTACCCATAAGTTCGTTGCATAATTTTTCGTCATAATTGAGAAAAAACTCTTTTAATTCCTGCTGGTCCTTGTCGACATAAAGCAGTATCCCCTTTTTAATCCCAAAAAAATGCATGTAAAGCTGTATTTGGTATATATTTTCTTCCTTTGGGGAAGCTAAATTCCTGAAAATCATACTATTTATGCTTTTAATATCCAAAACATAGTTTTCATTATCCATGCATAAAATTGCGTCAGCTCTTCCCGAAACTATTTCCTGAGAAGGTATGGGGATTTCAGTGGTGACTCCAATTTTTAACCTGTACAAAACATTAAAAATTGACCTGTGGATGTTCTCTCCATGCTCAAAAATACGCATAATTCTTGGATGGGTGGGCTCTTTGGGCGCATTTTTGAATTTAAAAAAAACAGCCCTTGAACATTTGCCGGCGTCCGTTATATAAAACCTTGTCTGCTCTTTATTTTTTTGGTTTTCAAGATAAAATTTATCAATTAGTTCTTTCAACATAAAATTATTATATTGTATCTGCTCCCGAATATCAAGTAAATCAAAACTAAAAGCCGCCTTTCGGCGGCTTTAATTTAGTTTTATACTACCTCTTTGACCACTGCGGGGATTTTCTTGCCCTCTTTAATCCGAATTTCTTTCTTTCTCTCATCCTCGGGTCTCTTGTAAGGTATTCTGCTTTCCTAAGCCTCTTTCTAAAGTTTGCATTGAAATCAACAAGCACTCTTGCGGTTCCGTGTCTTATCGCTTCTGCCTGTGCCCTATGCCCCCCTCCTCTTACAATAACAGTTACCCTGAACTTATCCAAACAATTCATTTTTTTCATTGACGAAACCGCCATTTCCTGGTCCTCAACTGAAACAAAATATTTTTTATATTGTTTATTGTTTATAATAAATTCTTTCTCCCCTCTTGTGAAAAGGCGAACCCTGGCAACAGCTGTTTTCCTTCTGCCAATTGCTTCAAAATAGCGGTCGGGCTTTCCGGTATTCTCTTTGATAGCCTGTGCAATTTCTTTTGAAATATCTTCTTCCGCCATTTCGTCGCCTGAAATATTTTCTATTTTTGAAGTTTCCTCTTTCGGAGCTTCTTCTAAAACCTCAATTTCTTCCTTGGCTTTTTTAGCTGTTTTTTTAGTTGTCTTTTTCTCTGCCATATTTTTATTCAAATTTAAGTCTTTTAATCTGCAAATTTCTTAACTTATTTTTTGTAAGCATTCCCATTACAGCTGTTCTTAGAACCTCTTTAGGGCCTTTTTTTGCTAAAAATTCTTTTAATGTAGTTTCCTTCATATTTCCCAAATACCCCGTAAATCTAAAATAATTTTTGTCTTCCAGTTTGTTACCAGTAAACTTCATTTTTTCAATATTTTTAACAACAACAAAATCTCCCATATCTATATAGGCAACAAAATTAGGCTTATTCTTTCCTCTGAGTAAAACAGCTACTTGCACCGCAAGTCTTCCAAGGCTTTTGCCAGACGCATCTATTTCTATTTTTTTTCTTTGTATTGTTTCCATAATTCGGGACTTTATTTGACTAATTCTATTATTGCTATTTTTGCACCATCAGAACTTCTTTGCCCCAATTTTATTATCCTTGTGTATCCTCCTGATTTTTCTTTATAAATAGGGGCAATCTGGTCAACTATCTTTTTTGTTATTATTTTAGTGGCGTATTTTGATAAAATCCTGCGGTTTGCCACGCTTGGATTCTTGGCCCTTGTTATCATTTTTTCAATTATTGGCTTTATAGCTTTTGCCTTTGTTTCAGTTGTCTTAATTTTTTCATGCAGAAAAAAACTATTGACCAATGTTTTTAACAACGCTGTTCTTGGCCCCTTTTTCAATGAAAGCTGTTTTCCTTTGTTTAAATTTCTCATGTTTCTGTTTTCTATATTCGTTGATGTTTCTAATCTTGTTTCAAATTTAACCCGATTTTTTTAATTTTTCTCTTAATTTCAGAAATGGCTTTTTCTCCCATTCCATCTAATTCAAGCAAATCATTTTCTGATTTTTTGATGATTTGTCCAATGTTTTTTATATTATTCTTTAACAGGGCATTGAGCGTTCTGCCGGTTAATTTCATATCCTCAACAGAAGTTTTCAGCGGGTCGGCATCAGCACTAACCTCTTTTTCAGACTCGTCTTTTTTACTGTCATTATTTCCTTTATTAGAATCCTTTCCTTCAGGATTTCCAGAAAAAATGATATTGAAATGCTTTAATAAAATATCACAGGCCTCAAAAAAAGCTTCTTCGGGAGCGATTGTTCCATCTGTTTCTATTTCCAAATTCAACTTATCAAAATCAGTCCTGTCGCCTACGCGCATATTTTCAATTTGAAAATTTACATTTCTTATGGGAGAAAATATTGCATCCAATGCAATAGATCCTATCTCAGACTTTTTGGCTGTACCCGAATTCTTTCTCCTATCTTTTGGCTCATATCCTATTCCTTTTTCAACCAAAAGTTCCATTTCAAACTCAGTGTTCTTGTCGGTTATTGTTGCAATGTGTGATTCAGGATTGACAATTTTTAACTGGGAAGGGACCTTTAAGTCTCCCCCTGTTATAACCTTGTCTCCTTTCACCTTTAATTCCACCTTATGGGAATCTCCTTCAAAAATTTTAAATCTTAAATTTTTAATATTCAAAAGAATCATTATCCCATCTTCCAAAATGCCCGGCATAGTTGAAAATTCGTGAGGAACACCCTTTATTTTAACTTCAGTAACTGCGGCTCCCTGCAGAGATGAAAGCAGCACCCTTCTTAAGGCGTTTCCTATTGTAACTCCGTATCCGGGATACAATCCTTCTATTTCAAATACTGCCTGATTTTTCTTCTTTTGAATTACTTTTGGCGGTAATGGAAGTGAAATCATTTTTTGTAGATTTTTAGTCTGCAGATATCAGCCCTGAGCGTAGTCGAAGGGCTATCGCCTTGCATCCCAAAAATCTAAAATTAAATTGATTAAAATTAACGTGAATAAAATTCGAAAATTGTTGAAATCTCTGCCGGAGGCTTTACCTCATCTATGTTTGGCTCTCCGGATATTTTTCCTTCTAATTTTTCCTTATTTAACACAAGCCATGCGGGCACTTCTTTTTTCTTTAAATCCTCTGCTAAATCTTTAAATACTCCCTTATTTTTTTTGGTTGGCTTTATTGTAATAACATCGTTTTTCTTTACTTGATAAGATGCGATATTGATAGCTTTTCCGTTAACTAAGAAATGACTGTGACAAACTGTTTGCCTCGCATGCGCCCTTGATTTTGCAAATCCCAGCCTAAAAATTACATTATCCAACCTCTGCTCCAGTTTTTTGATAAGTTCGTTTGAAACATTTTCAACTTTTCCCATTTTGGACAAAGTTTCCAAAACATATTTTTTAAACTGTCTTTCTGAAACCCCATACCACTTCTTTAGAGATTGCTTTTCTTCCAATGATTTTTTATAAGCCGAAGCGCTCCCGCCCTTTCTCTTTTTCTGCAAACCTGGTGCATATGCTCTTTTTAACATTGCACATTTCTGCGAAAAACAACGATCCCCTTTTAAAAAGAGTTTTTGTCCTAATCTTCTGCAAGTTTTACATTGATCGTATTTCATAAAATTTATTTCGGGCTTATTTTAGACCCTTCTTATTTTTTTAGGTTTGCATCCGTTGTGGGGAATTGGAGTTATATCCCTGATTGAAGAAATATTTATTCCCTGAGAAACTAATGTCCTTACAGCTGATTCTCTGCCTGCTCCGATGCCCTTTATCAAAACTTCTATTTTTTCAATTCCCATTTTTTTGCAAACATTTGCAATAGTTTCGGCAACTCTGGATGCGGCAAAAGAGGTTGCCTTTTTAGCGCCTTTAAAACCAACAGAACCCGCTGACTTCCATGCTAAAACCTGTCCTCTCTGATTAGTAAGAGTTAACAGTGTATTATTATAAGAAGACGATACATAAATCTTTCCATCTTTTACCCTGGCAACAGTTGGGTTTATTTTAGCTTCTTTTGACACTGCTGCCTGGACTTTTTCACCCTCTTTTATTAACTCTTCTTGATTTGTTTCTATTATATGTTTTTTTCCCATTTTTTATTTGTTAATAAGTTGCATTCTATGTTGGCATTGCCGGCGGTTTGCGCCCTGAACCCATTGTCTTCCTTACATTTCCCCTAACAGTTCTGTTGTTGGTTTTTGTCCTTTGTCCCCTAACAGGCAAACCTCTTGAGTGCCTATGGCCTCTCCATGTGCCGATATCTTTTAATCTCTTAACATTCACCATTATCTGTCTTCTCAAATCCCCTTCTATTTTATATCTCTTTTCTATGTATTCTTTAAGGGTGTTTATTTCTTCTGAAGACAAATCAGAAGATTTTTTATCTGCGTTTATTTTTACATCATCCAGAATTTTTTTACTCAAAGGCCTGCCTATTCCATATATATAAGTCAAAGCTATTTCTATTCTTTTGTTTTCGGGTATATTGACCCCCGCTATTCTTGGCATAACTAAAAATTTTTAAATTTTAAATTAGTTTATTATCCCTGGCGTTGTTTGTGCTTTGGATTTTTTTTACATATAACATAAATACGACCCTCTCTTTTGATGATTTTACAACTATCACACATTTTTTTAATTGACGATCTGGTCTTCATTATTTTGCAATCTATAAATTATATGAGAACCCCGCCCTTTAAGCTAACTTTTTGTTAATTAGCGCAAAGGGCGGGGTAAAATAACCAATATCTGTTTTTATTTCAAACGATAAACTATTCTTCCTTTTTTATCATCATATGGCGTCATCTCAACTGAAACCCTGTCCCCCGGTAAAATTGTGATTCTGTGCATTCTCATCTTTCCTGAAAGAAACCCCAATATTTCGTTTCCATCTTCTAATAATACCCTAAAAAAAGCATTTGGTAAAGCCTCTGTAACCCTCCCTTCTTTTTTGATATTTTTGGAATTTTTTCCGTTTTGATCCATTATTGGTCAATTTCTAATACCTTTTTATAATAACAAATTAGAAAATAAAAATCAAGTCCCCACCCAATTATTTGCGGGTTTTGTCGGCGCCATGCTTTTTTATTGGAAATTCAGCTCAATTTCAACCGACTTTTGGTTTTTAGGGGATTTTGTTATCCAAAACGGGAAAAATTTTATTTCAACCTTTGATACTGAATCCGTTAAATTATTGTTTATAGTTTCGTTTATTTGATTTTTATTTTTTCCGGTCAATAGCAAGGACAGGAGATTCTTATTTATGTTTCTGTAAACATCCGCTGAAAATTTGATTTCAAGAACAGCCTCTGATTCTTCAATATCTATTGATTTTAAAGTATATTCCGATTTAATGCTTGGCTCAAAAACCGCATAGTTTTCTGACATTTCTGAAACAATATAATTCTTTGCAAACTTATCAAGGTCCGACTTTTTAAATGCCAGAGCCTTTGTTTTAACGGTCGCTTGATAATTAAACTGCTCTTTTATCTCGCCTGATTTTGCATCAGTTCCAGAGCTTAATGTTTCATAGAAAACTGCATTGTCTAACAAGATATAATCTTCATCCAACTGGCTTTTTATGCTTTCAAAAGATTCCGCAGAGACGATTTTTATAAGTTCTGACTTAGCTTCGGATATATCGCTTTCTGTAATCTTTTTAACACTCCCGGAGAATCCTCCGGCCATTGCGTCTTTTGATATTCCGTAAATGCTGTAATAATAAGAGCTTCCAGATAGCTTTGGGACTGAAAAATTGGCTGGCCCTATATTATATCCATCTCCTCCTTCTACGGCTTCAACTTTTGCCTCAATTGAACCCGGTGTAACTTTTCCGCCGCTTGTTTTTGCAGCCGGAATTACAATCCTTTCCAATGTCTTAAAGTATTTTCCAGAATCAGATAAAAAATGGGTTCCCTGCTTTAAGGTTATTGATGTTGCCGGACTATATTTGTTATAGACGGTTATTGTTCCTGTTGCTTTTCCTTCGTCTGAAGCGTTTCCAGTTGCGTCAAAATCCTTGTTTCCGGTTTTTTCAACTTCAATATATTTGGCAGGAATAAGGTTTTCAGACAAATCCACAATTTCAAAAGACTGGCTGGCAGTAACTGTCTGCTCATAACTTAAGTTTTCAAGTTTTGGCCAAATTTCTATATTTACTTTTTGCAATTTAAAATACAAATATCCCCCTATTGCAAACAAAATAAGAATAATCGCAATTATCCAAATTTTACGCGAAGATTGTTTTTCTTTTTTCTTTAGACTGCTTCTTTTTATTGGTTTTGGATCTTGGCTCAAAAACTCCTTTATTTCCTTTTCTGCTTTAGCAGCGGTTTTGGGCGATTTTATATCGTAAATTTTTTTTGGCATGTGAAATAATTTAAAATTTAAAATTGATTTAAAGTTTGAAATTAAAAATTTTCAAGTACTGCTTTGATTCTTCTTACTCCAGAAGAAGAACTTTCTTCTTTTTGTATTTTAAAATGTCCCAAAACTCCTGTATGTTCAACATGCGGCCCTCCGCAAATTTCCCTGCTGACAATATTTTCTTTGTCTTTTATTGTATAAATTTTTACCATTTGGCCGTATTTTGATTCAAAAATACCCATAGCTCCGGTTTCCTTTGCTTTTTCAATAGGCATTTGTTCGATTAAAACAGGTAGGTCTTTTTTTATTATATCATTTACAAAATTTTCTACATCTTCTATTTGTTCACTGGTCATTTTTTCTTTATGTGAAAAGTCAAACCTTAATCTTTCGGCAGTAATATTGCTCCCCTTCTGAAAAACGTCGTCACCCAAAACCTTTCTAAGCCCGGCTAACATTAAATGGGCGGCCGTATGCAGTTTCGTGGTTTCCTCGCTATTATCAGCCAATCCCCCCTTAAACATTCCAGCGCTCGCCGTCCTACTCAACTCTTGATGTCGTCTTTTTCCCTCTTCAAATCTCAATCTAAATCCTTCTGTGTCCCCGTGCCTCTTTCTCCATTCTTCTTCAAGTATAGGATATGGTACTCCAGATGTAGAATACCAAGTATAAGGATCGTAATCTGATTCGGACATAGCAGTTGATGTATCACTAATTCCAGTTTCCATAATTTTTTCAATTCTTTGCTCTTCTTTAATTACATATTTTTTTACATCTCTTGATTCTAATTTAGCATCCAAATAGCCTGTATTTTTATAGATATCTTTTACAATCTCTGTCAAATCATCAAAATCTTTTTCAGGTTTTAAACCTAACTCTAAGCCGACTTTATAAGAATCCCTTATCAAGTTGAATAACACAGAACCTCTTTCACCTGCTTTATTGGACGGAACAATTCCTTCAGAAATTAGAAATGAAATACTCTTTATATGATCAGCTATTATTCTAAATGCTTTCTTATTATCTTCATATTTTTTACCGCTTAGTTCTTCAATTTTTTTTATAATCGGCAAAAATAAATCTGTTTCGTAAACATTTTCTTTTCCATTCAAAACAGCTATTGTCCTTTCTAAACCCATTCCCGTATCAACATTTTTTTGTAGGGCGGGATTAAAATTTCCATTTTCATCTTTTATATACTGCATAAAAACATCGTTCCATATCTCAACCCAGTTTTTATCTTTTGGGTCAAATTTTTTAGGAGCTTTATCAGTATTGTCTTTCCAATAAAACATTTCCGTATCCGGTCCGCATGGCCCAGTTTTTCCAGCAGGCCCCCACCAGTTGTCTTCTTTTGGAAGAAAAGCGATCCTTTCCTTTTTTATTCCAAGGCTTTCCCAAATTTTTGCAGATTCTTCATCTTTTGGAGCATCTTTGTCTCCTGCAAAACAAGTTACAGCCAGCCTTTCTAAGGGAATTTTAAGCTCTTTTGTTAAAAATTCAAAAGACCATTTTATTGCCTCATCTTTCCAGTAATCCCCCAAAGACCAATTTCCAAGCATTTCAAAAAATGTAAGATGAGTATCATCCCCAACGTCGTCAATATCTCCGGTTCTTATGCATTTTTGCGCATTAACCAACCTTGTACCCTCTGGATGTTTTTGGCCCAACAAATAAGGCACCAGGGGATGCATTCCGGCTGTTGTGAATAAAACCGTAGGGTCATTTTCAGGAATCAAAGAAGCAGAGGGAATTATTTTATGCCCCTTGGATTTAAAAAATTCAAGATATTTTTCTCTTAATTCGGAGGACTTCATATTTTATTATTTTACAACAAAAAAATATTCATGGCAATGTTTTATGTTTTTTTACAAAAATAAAAAGCCCTTCAAACTCTCTGTCTGAAGGGCATATCTTGACTGGGCGCCACTGTTGAAGTATCAGGCTTCAACTAAGTCCTTTTCATCAACAGCGCACTCAATTTCGTAAACCCGCTGGCATTTTACGCAACGGGTTGCGTGGGGTACAGCTTCCATTCGAGCCTGCGGGATTCTCTTTCCACATCTTTCACAAACACCGTGAAGACCGTTTTCAACCCGCCCTAAGGCTTCCTCAATAAGGAGAAGCTCGTTGCTCTTCTCTTCGGCAAGGCGGGAAGCAACCTCCAAACCTTCCGAACTCAATGCAGAGTCCGGAAGGTTAAGGATGTTTTCTTGAGGAACCGACCTAAGAAAACGCAACTCTCCTGCCAGCGATTGCTGAAGACCGGCTCGTCTTGTAACAAGGACATCCACCAAATCCAACAAACCCCTGCTTTGACGGTTCATCGCTATTCCTCCTTTTGTAAGCGGACCGTTGTTTTGTGCCTATTATTTATTATACCATTTATATAAACTAATGTCAAGACAATCTGAATAAAAAGCGCCTTTGGCTAAGGACGCTTTTTAAGAATTATTTATTCAGCTGATTTTACAATTTTAATAAATTCTTCAGAGTTCAAAGACGCTCCTCCAACCAGCAAGCCGTCGGAACCCGCTTTCTTAATGTAGTCTCCGGAGTTTTCGCTTTTCACGCTTCCTCCGTAAAGCACTCTTGTGTTTGCCCCAACAAAACCTCTTATAAATTCAATTGTTTGTTTTGTCTCTTCTGCAGAGCAATTATTTCCCGTGCCAATTGCCCAAACCGGCTCATAAGCAATATTTATATCATCCAAGTTTTCAACGCCCTGCAACCCTGTTTTTATCTGCCTTTCTAAAACCTCATTTTTCTTGTCGCCGTCCTTTTCTTCTGCCGTTTCCCCAATGCAAAAAATAATTTTAAATCCAAATTTTATCGCCTCTTTTATTTTTATATTAATAACCTCGTCTGTTTCTTTCAAATATTTTCTGCTTTCTGAATGTCCTATTATCACATATTCAACCCCTAAATCTTTTAGCATTTCTCCGGATATTCCGCTTGTAAAAGCATTCCCCTCTCTATAAAAAATATTCTGAGCTCCAAGAGTTATGCCATTCAATAACGGCAAATAAACAAACGGTGGGCAAACTACAACTTCTGATTTTAAGCTCCCTATTCCGGATTTTATTTTATTAAAAATTTCTTCTGCTTGTTTTTTTTCAGAAGGGTTCATCTTCCAGTTTGCAACAATTAAATTTTTCATATTTTGATTATTATATTATATTATATGATACTAACACATCAGCAGAAATAAAAAAATCCTTGCTGAACATCTGCAAGGATTTTAATTTTTAGTAAGAATTTTAGGGCCGGACTTTGTAACGGCAATTGTATGCTCAAAATGGGCTGAAAGCGAACCGTCTCTTGTTGCATAGCCATAGCCGTCTTTGGAGCGTTTTAGCCTCCAGTCTCCCATTGAAAGCATGGGTTCAATGCAAATAACCATTCCTTCAACAAGCATCTCTCCTTCTCCTTTTTGGCCATAATTTGGAATTTGAGGGTCTTCATGCAAGTCTTTGCCTATTCCGTGTCCGCACAAATCCTTTATAATTCCATACCCTTTAGGCTCAACATACTTCTGAATTGCATTTCCAATATCCCCTATTGTGTTTCCAATTTTTGCTTTTTTTATGCCAACCATCAAAGATTTTTTAGTGTCTGCAATTAATCTTTTTGCTTCAAAAGAAACTTTGCCAACAGCAATTGTTGAGGCCATATCAGAATAATATCCCTTGTAAACAACCCCAAGGTCCAAACCAACAACATCTCCGTCTTTTAATTTATAATCGGATGGATATCCATGCACAACATCTTCATTTACAGAAGCGCATAAAGAATAGGGGAATTTATTATAATTTTTAAAAGCAGGCCTTGCACCAAAAGACAAAATCAGGGCCTCTGCGGCCCTGTCTAATTCAATCGTAGTAATTCCCGGCTTTACCATTTTCTCCAGCTTTTGCAGGACATTTGCCAGGATTTTTCCTGATTCCTGCATTATTTTTATTTCTTCCGGGGTTTTTATCGTAATCATTTGATTTCTTTTAAAATATCGTCATATACATCAGAAACATCCTGCTCTCCATTTACTTTTTTGATTTTGAATCCTTTTTTCTCAAAAAAATCAAATATTGGGAAAGTCCTTTCTTTATACTGCGTAAGCCTTACTTTTATTGATTCTGGGTCATCCAAGCCCTCCCTTTTAACAAGCTCAGAACCGTCCAAGGGGCAAATAGTTAAAGGTTCTGTTTCTTTTGTAAATAAGATTGAATGCCTTACCAGTTTGCAAATTCTCCTGTGGGTATTTCTCCATGTTGTAACTTCCGGACTAATATCAATTAAAAGTGTTTTTATGTTTTCTTTCCCGTACAGTTCCTCTATCAATGGCATTATTTTTTCTCCCTCGTAAAGAGTCCTTGGGGAACCCGCCAAAATTAAACTTTTTCCTTCCTCAAAAAGTTTTTTAATTTCTTCAATAACCAAGTATGTCACAAACGGAGGGTCGCATAATATTCCTTGCTTCCAAATTTTGTATTCGTGCAGAATGTCAAATTTTTGGCCGTCAAATTCAATATATCTTTCTTTTGAATCTTCAGGAAGATTCTCCGCTTTTTCAAATTCTCTTTCCAAAATTCTGCTTGTTTCAAACAAATAAGCGCCTGTTTTTGAAGATAAAAGCTCTGACTGAGTTCCTTTTCCTGCCCCGGGAGGGCCAAATATTATTACAACGTGTTTATCCATTTTTTTTAAAAGGCGTCGTATTCCCGCATTTGAAGCTGGGAATTTATCTGCCTTACTGTTTCTAAAACGACACTGACAACGATTAACAAAGATGTTCCTCCAACCAGAAATGAGAACCCAGAAACTCCTGTAATTCCGGAAACAATTGATGGAAGAACTGCTATGAGGCCCAAAAACATGGCTCCTGTGAACAAAACCCTGTTTAAAATATGGCTCATGAAAGTAGAAGTTGAATTTCCCGGCCTTACTCCTGGAATAAACCCTCCCATCTTTTGTAAATTTTCAGCAATTGCTTTCGGGTCAAATGTTACTGCTGTGTAAAAATATGTAAAAAGAATTACCAATAAAAAATATAAAATTCCATGAACCCAGGCATTATTAAAAAGTAATCCAATGCTTGTTGCAACAGCCCCCACAACTCCCGGGTATGTTCCCAGATAAGTAGCTATCATTGAAGGAAATAAAAGTATGGACATTGCAAAGATAATAGGGATAACTCCAGCCGGATTAACGCTTAATGGCAAATATGTTGAAACTCCACCGTACATCTTTGCCCCCCTTACTCTTTTTGCATAAGAAACAGGTATGTTTCTGCGGGCTTCTGTGATTATGACAACGCTTGCTATTATTACAACAGACAAAACCGCAAACAAAATATAAGAAGGAATTTTTGACACATCCCATACCACAAAAGTCTGGAAAATATTTATAGGCAAAGTGGCAACTATTCCGGCAAAAATTAAAAGGGATATTCCATTGCCCATTCCCTGCTCTGAAATAATTTCTCCAATCCACATCAAGAACATTGAACCGGCTGTAATTGTTATAATAGAGCTTATTAAAACCGGCAGGGATAATCCCGTAATCATTCCCTGATTCTGAAAAACAGCCAGCATTCCGTAAGCCTCGAAGGCAGCAAGGGGAATTGCAAACAGTCTTGAGTATTGGTTGAATTTTTGCCTACCCGCTTCTCCTTCTTCCTTGTACATTCTTTCTAACGCAGGAAAAATCATTGTAAGCAGTTGCAGAATAATGGTTGCCGTGATATAAGGACCAAGCCCCAAAAGAGCAATTGAAAAGTTACTCATAGCCCCTCCCGTAAATATATTCATTAATCCAAACGCCTGATTTTGGTCAAACATTTTCTTCAAATTTTCCGTTCCAATGCCCGGGATTGGGATATTTGCGGCTATTCTGAAAACAACAAACAAAAAAATTACAAAAAGAAATTTTTTTCTTAGGTCTTTATCTTTGAAGAGAAAAGTTATTTTTTCGTACCACATGATTTATGAGCTTAGCGAATAAATCATCCTGAGCTTTATATTGATATATAATAATTCATTATATAAAGCGAAGGACGTCTCGCTTATTTTATTGATCCTCCGGCTTTTTTAATCGACTCTTTCGCAGAATCTGAAAGATTGCATTTTTCAACAGTTATTTTTTTTGAAATTTTCCCATCTCCCAGTATCTTAACTTTAGGAATCTTTCCTTTCATTAAACTTATAATTCCCTTTTCAATCAAAATTTTTGGATTTACTGAATCTCCGTCCTTAAAATTCTTTTCTATTGTATCTAAATTAATTATAGCTGTTTTATTTTCAAAAACAAATCTCCTGTATCCTTTAAGCTTTGGATACCTCTTTATTATTTCCCTTATTATCGGAACCATCTTTCTTCCTGCCCTTGAACTCTGACCCTTTAATCCTTTACCTGAATATGTGCCTTTCTTTCCTCCTCTTCCCACTCTTTTCTTGGATTTATTTTTATGTGTTGGCTTTAATTCGTGTAATTGCATAATTTTTAAAATATAAAAACTTAAAAATAAAACTTATTTTTTATTTTTTATATTTTTAAGTTTTTTTAATGCTTCCATTGTTGCTCTGGCATTGTTTAATTTATTCTTTGACCCTGAAAGAATTTTAGAAGATATGTTTTTGATTCCAGCCAATTCGCAAATTGCTCTTACAACTCCTCCTGCAACTAAACCTCTGCCTGTTTTCTGGGGCTTTAGCATAACAACAGCAGGTCCTGCCTTTGCTATCACTTCATGAGGTATTGTTCCGTCTGTGATTATAACTTCCATTAAATTCTTTTTGGCATTTCTGGTTGCTTTTTCAACGGCCTGGGAAACGTCCCTACCCTTGTCTATTCCTATTCCAATTTTCCCCTTTTTATTTCCGGCTATTATAACTGCCCTAAATCTTAATCTTTTTCCTCCGCCCGTAACCCTGGTAACCCTTGCCAAATCTAAAAGCTTTGACTCAAACTCATCTTTTGCAACAGCCCTTCCAAAACCAGCCCTTCCAAAACCAGCCCTGCGAACTTGTTTAAATGGTTCTGGCTTTTTATCTGTTTCTATTTTTTCCGTTGTTTTTACGTCTTCCATAATTTTTAAAAATTGAAAATTGATAATTGAAAATTAGAATTTCAGTCCTCCTTCCCTTGCTCCCTCAGCCAAAGATTTTACTCTTCCGAAAAAAATTAACCCCCCTCTATCAAAAACAACTTCTGTTATTTTGCTATCAATTGCCTTTTTAGCTAAAATTTTTCCTACTTCCTTTGCAGATTCTGTTTTTGTTATTTTCTTTTTTCCTGAAATATCCTTGTCTGAAACAGAAACCAAAACCTTTCCATTTTCATCGTTTATCAGCTGAGCATAAATATGGTTTATAGACCTAAAAACACAAAGCCTTGGCCTTTTTCCTGTTCCGCTGATCTTTGCCCTGATTTTCAGATGCCTCCTTTCTTTTTTTATTTTTTTTACTGACATTTTATAATTATGAGCGAGGTCAAAAAATATTATTTTGACTAAATGATTAATTATATAATTTATAAGTGACGTCTATTTTGAAGAAACAACCTTTTTACCTTCTTTCCTTCTTATTTTTTCTCCCTGGTATTTAATTCCTTTCCCCTTATATGGTTCTGCTTTCTTTTGTTTTCTGATAATTGCCGCAGTTTCTCCGACAAGTTGCTTGTCAATCCCCGAAACTGTTATTAAATTTTTTTCAACTGTAAAGGTGATCCCTTCGGGCTTTTTAATTTCAACAGGATTTACAAAACCAAGATTTAAAACTAATTTGTCTGCTGCAACAGCCGCCTTAAATCCAACTCCTTCAATTTCAAGCTTTTTCTCAAATCCCTTGCTTACTCCTTCAATCATATTTGATATCAAAACTCTATAAAGCCCCCACAATCCCCGGCCCTTTTTTGACAGCTTTGATTTGGGAGAAACAAAAACTTTTCCCTCTGAAAGTTCAACTTTAATTTCAGGGTGCATTGCTTGCCTTAACTCTCCCTTGGGACCTGCAACTTTAACCTCAGTTTCAGAAATATCAATTTTAACCCCTTCTGTTATTATAATTGGTTTTTTTCCTATTCGTGACATAATTTTATAAACTTAAAAATAAGCTGAAATATTTATTACCAAACTTGGCAGATGACCTCTCCTCCCAATTTTTGCTTTCTCGCATCTTTATTTGTCATTAACCCTTTTGGTGTTGAAATTATTGATATGCCGTATCCGCCGTGCACTTTTTTAATTTCAGTTGACTTTTCATAAATTCTTTGGCCCTGCTTTGAAATCCTTTTTATCCCCGAAATCACAGGCTCCCCATTGTCATACTTTAAGACAATTTTCAGAGCCTTCTGCCCTGCTTTCACGGACTTTTTTACATCCTCTGCAAATCCTTCTTTCAAAAAAATCATTGCAATCTCATTTTTAATTTTTGAAAAAGGAACCAAAACTTCTGTCTTTTTGACAGCTTGCGCATTCCTTATTTGATTTAACATTTCCGTAATTGGGTCAATCATATTTTTTACATAAATCCCTGTAAGCGGGACAATTATATTTCGATTTTATCTATAAATTATTTTACCAAGATGATTTTTTAATTCCCGGGATTTCCCCTTTGTTTGATAATTCTCTAAAACATATCCTGCAAAGTCCAAATTTTCTCATAAAACCATGCCTTCTTCCGCACTTAAAACACCTATTTACGGCCCTTGAAGAAAACTTGGGTTTTTTGTTTGATTTTGCTATTTGTGATATTTTTGCCATATTATTATTCTTTTATGGGAAATCCCAATAATTTGTATAATTCCATTCCTTCTTCCCTGCTTTTTGCATTTGTGCTAAATGTAATTTCCAAACCGAAGATTGTTTTTTCTTTTTCAGTAAAAATTTCAGGGAACATGATATGCTCCTTAAATCCTATGTTTAAATTTCCATTTTTATCAACCGATTTTTGATTTATTCCCTTAAAATCTCTTGACCTTGGCAAAGTCAGGGAAATTGTTCTTTCTATAAAATCCCACATTTTTTGTTTTCTCAATGTTGTTTTCGCCGCAATTTCCAAATTCTCTCTTAACTTAAAACCTGCTATTGATTTTTTTGACTTGATTAAAATGGGTTTTTGCCCTGTAATTAAAGCTAAATCCTGCATTATAAGATTTTGAATCTTTTCTCTTTCCGACCCCGTTTTTCCAATAACGCTTTTGCCAAAACAGCTGTTTACAACAACTTTTTTAATAGCCGGGACGGCCATTTTATTCTTATATCCAAATTTTTTCTGGAGTTCTGGGATTATTTCTTTTTTGTATTTTTCTTTTAAATTCATTTATTTTTATTTAAAACTTTAAGCTTCAATCTAAAAATCTGTTAAATCTTGCTTTTGCATTTTTTGCAAATTCTTTCTTTTTGGAATTTTACGGCTGTTTTGTCTTTTGACGGCTTTTCTATCTTATATCCTATCCTTGTGGCTTTTCCGCATTTTGGACAAATAATTTTGGCGTTAGAAACATCAATTGGAGCTGGAAGTTGGACTACCTGGCCTTTTTCTCCTTCTTTTTTGGGCCTTATATGTTTTTTCTTTAAATTTACATTTTCAACTAAAATCTGGCTTTCTTTGGGAAATGCTTTTACTACCTTTGCTGTTTTTCCTTTGTCCTTTCCGGATATTACCAAAATTGTATCGCCTTTTTTTACTTTCATAATTCTTAATATATTGTATTTCTATTTTGTTTCAATTTTATACTTATACCGATTATTAAAGAAGCTCCGAAGCCATCATTGCTATCTTGTCAAAACCTTTTTCTTTCAGCTCTTTTGGCGCAGGCCCCAAGACCCTGCTTCCTTTTGGCATCTTTCCGTCTCCCAATATTACGGCCGCATTATCGTCAAACCTTATGTAAGAGCCGTCCGTTCTTTTATATTCTTTCCTTTGCCTTATGATAACCGCTTTTACTTTGTCGTGTTTTTTAACTAATTTTCTTGGTTCTGCTTTCTTAACCGCAGCAACAATAACGTCTCCTAACTGAGCATATCTTCTTCTTGTTCCTCCCGGAATATTGATAACCTGGATTATCTTTGCGCCGGAATTGTCTGCGACTTTTAACATTGAACGTGTTTGAATCATGATAATTTTATAAACGGAATAAATTATATTCGCCCGATTGCCTTCCATTTTTTATCTTTTGAAACAGGGGCCATTTCTTCTATTACAACCTTATCTCCAATATGATACTCTCTATTCTCGTCATGCGCCTTGTATTTTTTGTGCATTTTAAATCTTCTTTTGTATTTTGGGTGCTCTTTTATGCTTTCCACCTGAACCACAATAGTTTTTTGCATTTTATCTGAAACCACTGTTCCTTTTAATTTTCTTTTTGGCATAATTTTAAAATTTAAAAATTAAATATGTTTTATTGCTTTGTCTTGCTTTCCAGTTCTTTTTTCACAGTCAATATTCTTGCAATATCTTTTTTATGATTATTTATTTCCTTTGTATTTTTAAGCTTATTGGATGAAAAGTTAAACCTAAGGTCGCTCAGCTTTTTTCTGTGCTCTTGAACCAATTTTTCCAATTCTTTTTTGTCTTTTTTAAATAATTCTTTAGCTTTCATAATCAAGGTTATTGTTTATTGCGATTCTTTTTTGACAAATTTTGTTTTTATAGGAAGCTTCATTGCTGCTCCTTCAAGCGCTTCCTTGGCTATCTCTTCCTTTAATCCGTCCAGTTCAAATATCATCCTTCCTGGCCTTATCGGAAAAACATAGTGATCAACACCTCCTTTTCCTCCTCCCATTCCAACCTCTGACCCCTTGAAAGTAACCGGCTTATCTGGAAAAACTCTTACCCAAAGCTTCCCTCCCTTTTTAAGATATCTTATTATATACCTCCTTGACGCTTCCAACTGCCTTGCTGTAATCCATTTGGTGTCCAATGATTTTAACCCAAAACTGCCAAAATTAATTTCTGTTGCTCTTGTTTCAATTCCTTTAGACTTTCCTCTGTGCCATTTTCTGTGTTTTACTTTTTTGGGCATTAAAATAGCCATAATTTTTGAGTTTAAAATCTATATTCTTTTTTATTCAAATTTTTCGCCTTTATATATCCAGACCTTTATTCCAATTTTACCATATGTACAATGAGCCTCGCTTTGGGCATAATCAATATCAGCTCTTATTGTGTTTCTTGGCATCTTTCCCTGAGACAGCCATTCCCTTCTTGCGATTTCAATTCCGTTCAATCTTCCTGAAACTTCTATCCTTATTCCAAGCGCTTCTCTGCTTGACATTGCCTTTTCGATTGATTTTTTCAAAACTTGTCTGAAGGGCATTCTTTTTTCTATCTGCTGGGCTATTATCTGTGCAATCAATGCAGATGAAACCCATGGGTTCTTCACTTCCTTAATTTCTAATTTTATTTCTCTTAATTCTCCTGTTTTTAATTTTTTTCTTATCTTTTTTTCAATTTCGGTTTTTAATAATTCTATACCGTTTCCTCCTCTTCCTATTATCAATCCCGGCCTTGCGGTTTCAATTATAATGTTTATTTTATTTTCAGAATGTTCTATTTGTATATTGGCAACAGAAGCATCAGATAATTTTCCCCTTAAAAAATCTTTTACCAAAATATCCTCCTGAAGATATCGAGGCATTTTTTTACCATAAAATCCGCGGATATTCCAGTCTTCCGTTCCTTTTATTCTATATGATTTTGGGTGAACTTTATGAGCCATACTTTTAACTATTTATTTTTAGTCTGTTTTCTCTTGGTTTTTGCGTCCTTTACGGCCTTTGTTGTCTTTTTTGCTTTTGGTTTTTCTTGCTGTATTTTTTTAATCTCTGTTTTTTTATTTGCATGCTTTTCTGTTTTTTCCTCTGATACTTCATTCTTTCCGTCACTTAATACAAGGCATACATGAGAAGTCCTTTTTATAATAGGATAAGCCCTTCCCCTAGACATAGGGTGCCACCTTTTTAATTTTGGTCCTTCATCAACAGTTATTTTAGATACAAAAAGGGTTGACTGATCCATGTGAAAATCATTTGTTGCTGAAGCTACGGCTGAATTCAAAAGTTTTAAAACATTTCTCGCTGTTTTATTCACGGTAAAAGAAAGAATGCTCTGAGCTTCTGCCAACTTTTTTCCTCTTACCAAATCAACAACCAGTCTGGTCTTTCTTGGTGCTGTCCTTAAATTGTTTAATTTTACCTTTATTTCCATTTTTTTATATTTAAAAGTCTAAAAACCTTTTTCATAATTATTTCTTGGCAACAGATGACTGCTCTATTTTAACTGCCTGTTTTTGTTCCTCTCCGGCTTCTATGGCTTTTTGTATTTTTCCTCCATGCCTCAAAAATCTAGTTGTTGCGGCAAATTCTCCTAATTTATGGCCCACCATATCCTCTGAAACATAAACCGGAACAAATTCCTTTCCATTATGTACGCCAAAAGTACAGCCAATCATTTCCGGAGAGATAGAAGAATGCCTTGCCCATGTCTTTATAATCTTTTTTTCGTCTTTTCTCAGGCCCAATACTTTTTTCAATAATTTTTCGTCAATATACGGACCTTTTTTTAAACTTCTTGCCATGATAATTTATGAACGAAGTGAATAATATTTCTCGCTTTGCTCGATTATTTTTTGCGTCTTTGAATTATCAATTTATTTGACCACTTTTTCTTATTTCTTGTTTTTACCCCCAATGCCGGCCTTCCCCACGGAGTCTTAGGATGTTTTAATCCAATTGGCTGTCTTCCTTCTCCTCCTCCATGCGGATGGTCAACAGGATTCATTGCAGAACCTCTTACTGTCGGCCTTATTCCTTTGTGCCTGTTTTTACCCGCTTTTCCAACCCTGTAAAATCTGTTTTCCGGATTTGAAACCATTCCAATTGAAGCAAAACAATTTCCACTAAATTTTCTTACTTCTGTTGAAGGCATTTTTAAGTTAACATAATCTCCGTCATGAGCCAAAACCTGCGCCGAACTTCCTGCTGACCTGACAATCTTTCCTCCTTTCCCTGGCTCCAATTCAATATTATAAACAGCTGTTCCAATTGGGATGTTTTTCAACAATGTTCTGTTCCCCGGATTCAACAAAATTTTTTCATTTTCAGAAAAAATAACATCGTTTCCCACTTTTAATCCTTGCGGAGCTATAATATATTGTTTCTCTTTGTTTTCTTGGTATTCTATAAGCGCAATAAAAGCAGTCCTGTTTGGGTCGTACTCCAAAGCAATCACTTTTGCTGGGATATTAATCTTTGTTTGTGAAAATTCAATGATCCTATAAAACTTTTTAACTCCCCCGCCTTTGTGCCTTGTTGTAATTCTCCCTGTTGATTTTGACCTACCAACGCATCTTTTCACGTATTTCAAAAGGCTTTTCTCGGGCTTTTTCTTGGAAAGCAAAGAGAAATCTATTCCTGACATCTTCCTTCTTGATGGAGTTGTTGGTTTATACAGTTTCATTATTTTGAATCTCTTATTTTAAAAATTTTATAAAATTTCAATTTTCTGGCCTTCTTTTATTTTAACTATTATTTTTGAATATCCTCTTTTAAAACCTTCCGTCCTGCCAATTCTCCTTTTCTTTGCCGGAATTTTCACTATATTCGCCGATAACACATCTACTCCGTAAATCCCCTCTATAGATTTTTTAATTTCTGTTTTATTAAATCCAGGTGAAACTTGAAATACATATTGATTTTTTTCTGATAAATATGTAGCTTTTTCTGAAATGTGCGGCTTTTTAACAGCTTCATAAGAAAAACTTCCTGTTTTTTTCGGTTTTTGTTTGGCAATAGGCTGGCTAACTTTTGTTTTTTCCACTTTTTTGGAATCAGATTCAGCCAAAACTTTCTCGGGCTTTTGTTCTGCCTTTTTGACGCCTTTTTTTGCTTTGTCTGCATTTTGGGTATTATTTTTATTTTTTAAAAAGTCTAATAAAGCCATAATAACGAATTTCTAATTTCTAATTATTTCAAAAATGTATTTTCTATTGTTTTAATTCCGTCTTTTGTCAATAATAAATACTTATAATCTAACAGGTTTAGGACATTCAAATTTCTTGTCTCTTCAATTGATGTTTTCTTAATATTCCTTGCAGACAAAACAATTTTTTTATCATAATTTGGCAAGGCAATTAATGTATTTTGGCCCTTGCATGGCAATTTTTTCAACATCTCTGCCATTTCCTTTGTTTTTCCTGATTTTGGTTCAATTCCATCCAAGACAACCAATTGGTTTGACTTTAATTTTTCTGAAAGAAGCATAAACAAGGCCTTTCTCCTCATCTTTTTAGGGATATCCTTGACATAATTTTTTTCATTTCTGGGACCGAAGGTAATTCCTCCGCCTCTCCATATAGGAGACCTTGAAGACCCGTGCCTTGCTCGTCCTGTTCCTTTCTGCCTCCATGGCTTTTTTCCTCCCCCGCGCACCTCTCCTCTATTTTTTGTATGTGCAGAATTCTGTCTTTTGTTTGAGTTCATTGAAACCAAAACCTGATGCACCAAATCAGCATTGAAACTTACTTCAAATATTTCTTTTGGCAAATTTGCGCTTCCGACTATTTTGCCTTCTTGATTGTAAACATCTGTTTTCATAAAACTGTGAAATTATCCTCTGATTTCCAAAAGAGCTCCGTTCTTTCCGGGCACTGCTCCTTTTATAACTAACAAATTATTTTCCAAATCAACTTTTAATATTTTCAAATTTTTAACTGTCACCCTCTCATTTCCCATGCGGCCTGGCATTTTTCTACCCTTCATAACGTGTTGAGGAAACCTTGTTCCAACAGAACCGATTGTCCTTTGTTCGTGTTTTGCTCCGTGGGTTGCTCTTCTTCCGTGAAACCCATGCCTTTTTACAGCCCCCTGAAACCCTTTTCCTTTTGAAAACCCTGCAACCTTTATGGTATCACCCTCCTGAAACAAAGAAATATTTATCTCATCTCCTGTACTTTTTTCGTCTGCGCCTCTTTCTTCCCTAACAAATTTAAACTCCTTTCCTTTCATTGTTTTTTTGATTTTGTTTTTCTTTTCAATTTTTTCAAATCCTATTTGTGTTGCCTCATATCCGTCTTTTTCTTTTGTTTTTTTCTGCAAAACATAGCACGGCCCTGCTGTAATTAAAGTCACCGGATTTAACTTTCCGTTTTTATCAAACATCTGAGACATTCCTATCTTGTGACCTAATATAAATTTCATGTTTAAATTTATTGATTTTGAATCTTAACGAAAAACTGGGCAGATTGCCCAGCATTTCAAGCATATTGGCAATGTTGTTGACCCCGAGATGGCAAAGCCATTTTTCGGAGAAGTTAACTATTGTCTAATGTAGTTATACTATTAAATTTTTACCGTAATGTCAAGTCTTCACCTTAAGGTGAAGACTCAACTCCTTCCTTTAATCTTTTTATAAGTATAATGTGTGCTTTTCCACCTTTTAATTGCCTCTCTCTTTTCTGGGCTATGTTTCTCTCTTTATAGGCTTCGTAATAAATAAGTTCTAATGGTCTTCTATACGATGTAGCTCTGACCTTACCCTCACAGTGGTCTTTAAATCTATTCTTTAAGTCTGTACTAAATCCTATGTAATGTTTGCCGTCTTTTCGACTTTTCAAAACATAGACATAGAACATGTTTTAAATCTTTACTGTTATATCCACACCTGAAGGCAAATTCATCTCTCTTAATGCTTCTATGATTTCCTGGTCAGGATTTAAGATATCAATAACCCTTTTGTGCACTCTCATCTCAAACTGCTCCCTTGCATTTTTATGGACAAAAGAAGACCTGTTTACGGTGTATTTCAGAATCTCTGTTGGCAAAGGAACCGGGCCTATTATTTCAGCTCCGTACCTGTTTGCAATATCAACAATTTGGCGGCAGGAATTATCAATTATTTTATGGTCGTAAGCCCGCAATTTTATGCGGAGCTTTGCCAAGCCTTCCTTGATTTGCTTTTCCTGTTTTACCGCCTTAACGGCTGTTGAGGATTTTGCTTTTGGAGTTGTTGATTTCTTTGCTGGCATGTCTTATTTTATTATCTTTGTTACAATTCCGGCGCCAACAGTTTTTCCTCCTTCTCTTATAGCAAAGCCTTGTTTTTCTTCTAATGCAACAGGTGCTATCAATTTAACAGTTAAATTTGCAGTGTCTCCAGGCATAACCATTTCAGTTCCCTGAGGTAGTGTTACGTCGCCTGTAATATCGGATGTTCTGATATAAAGCTGAGGCTTGTATCCCGAGAAAAACGGAGTGTGCCTTCCTCCTTCGTCTTTTGACAATACATACACTTCGCATTCAAACTCTGTGTGAGGGGTAATTGAGCCTGGTTTGCATAAAACTTGTCCTCTCTCAATATCTTCTTTCTTTAATCCTCTCAACAAAAGCCCAACATTATCTCCGGCTCTTCCTTCGTCTAAAGATTTTTGGAACATTTCCACTGAAACAACTACTGTTTTTTGTGTTGGCCTAATACCAATTATTTCAATTTCATCATTTGGCTTAATAATTCCCCTTTCAATTCTTCCTGTTGCAACTGTTCCCCTTCCTTCAATTGAGAATACATCTTCTACTGCCATTGCAAAAGGCTTGTCTAATTCTCTTTTTGGTTCTGGAATATAATTATCGCAGGCATCCAATAATTCAATAATTGGCTTTATAGCGGCATCATCAACAGATGTTGCGGCCAATGCTTTTGTGGCTGAACCCCTTATAATAGGTATTTCATCTCCAGGATATTTGTTCTTTTTCAATAATTCCCTAATTTCTGATTCAACCAAATCCAAAATTTCAGGGTCATCAACCATATCGCACTTGTTCATAAACACAACCAATGACGGCAATCCAACCTGGTGGGCAAGCAAAATATGCTCTCTTGTCTGAGGCATAGGACCGTCTGGAGCTGATACAAGCAAAATTCCTCCGTCCATTTGAGCGGCTCCCGTAATCATGTTTTTAATATAGTCAGCGTGTCCTGGGCAGTCAATAACTGCATAGTGCCTTTTTGGAGTTTCGCATTCCAAGTGAGTAATGGAAATTGTCACTCCTCTTGCTTTTTCTTCCGGAGATGCGTCAATCTGGTCAACATCTTTTTCAGATGCTTTAAATCCGCGCAATTTTGAAGCTTTCATAATTGCAGCTGACAATGTGGTTTTTCCATGGTCAACGTGACCAATAGTACCAATATTTACGTGAGGTTTTGACCTCTCAAATTTTTCTGTTGCCATTGATTATTTTTTTCTCGCGCCATTTGCCAGGCGCAAAAATTTAATTACTTTTTTATTTTATTTGTGTACAAATAACCTCTTGGCATTTGTACTGCCTTTTAATAATTTTATATTATTCTATTTTTTTTTAATAGTCAAGAGGGTGTTTTATATTTTCAAAAAACAATCCAAAATCTTTGACAAATTTCTTATTTTTGATATTATTTTATTAGTTCTTTCCATATTCGCTTACGCAAAGGAGAATGTGATGAAAAAGTGGAAATTTTGTGTCTACGACCTATGCGGAGACGCATCCGATGAACAAATCATTATTGGCCAACTCGCCGAACAAGGCTGGGAACTTACAAGTGTTGTAGCGCTTCCTTTGTCCCGGCGGGCGTATTTTAAACGCCGCGCTAACGAAAAACACGAAGAATTCGCAGGAATTATTCGTGGATTAATCAAGGGACATTCAAATCGTATCCATTGGGATCCAGCGGTGGAACGAGCCAAGAAATTCTTAAAAAGATTTGGGCTTGAACTTGCGGGTATCGGAGACCCTCAAGAAAAAGAACCTAAACAAGACAATATTGAGGATACCTGCGAATTTCCCGCAGTCAAAAATCCTTCCACTGAAGAATCTTCCGGCAGCTGTGCAGAATACTAAAAAGTTTTGCGAGGTCCGACCTCGCAAAAACCTTGCGAGGTCCGACCTCGCAAACTAGCGAACTCGAGGCGCGCCAAGTCTTTGTTAGGACAAGGCGCTTTTTTATTACAATGGCTATTTTTGTCGCACAATATTGGGGTGTCCGACACCCCAATTCTTGCAAGGTTGGAGCTTGCTAACTAAAAAGTGATAGGATGTCCTATCACTTTTTATATTTTTAGAGTTATAAATACTAATATCTCTATTTTCTCTTGCCATCAATAATTTCCTGCGCAACGTTTCCTGGAACCTGCTCATATTTGTTAAATTCCATTGTAAATGACGCCCTGCCTTCGGTCAAAGACCTTAAAGATGTTGCGTATCCAAATGTTTCTGACAAAGGAATCATTGCGTCAATAACTTTCATTCCAACTCTTTCTGAAGTTTCCTCTATTTTTCCTCTTCTTGAAGAAACATCGGAAATAACCTGCCCAAAAAAGTTTTCAGGGGTAACAATTTCCACTTTCATAATTGGCTCCAAAATAACCGGCTTTGAATTTCTAGCGGCATGCTGAAATGCCATTGAACCCGCAATTTTAAAGGCAAACTCAGAAGAGTCAACTTCGTGATAACTTCCGTCATATAGTGTGACCTGAACATCAACCATAGGATATCCCGCAACAATTCCCTTGTCCATTGCCTCCTGTACTCCCTTTTCAATGGGTTTGATAAATTCTTTTGGAATAACTCCTCCCTTAATTTCGTCAACGAATTCAAATCCTGCTCCCCTTTCTTTTGGAGCAACTTTTAACAGCACATGTCCGTATTGTCCTTTTCCTCCCGACTGCCTTACATATTTTTCTTCGCCCTGCCCCTCTGCGGTAATTGTCTCTCTATAAGCTACTTGAGGCTTGCCGTAATTGGCTTCAACGTGAAACTCCCTTCTCAATCTGTCTGCAATAATATCCAAATGCAATTCTCCCATTCCAGAAATAATTGTTTCACCGGTTTCCAAATCCTCTTTAATCCTAAACGTTGGGTCTTCTTCAGTAAGTTTTCTGATAGACATAATAAGCTTTTCCTGGTCGGCTTTTGTCTTTGGCTCAACACGGATTCCAATAACAGGCTCAGGAAACACAATTTTTTCCAAGATAATCGGAGCTTCCTTTGCGCACAAAGTATGCCCCGTGCTTGTTGCTTTTAATCCAACCGTTGCCCCAATTTCTCCCGCATACAAAACATCAAGCTCTTTTCTTTCGTCAGCATGCATCCTTAAAATTCTGGCAATTCTTTCCTGTTCTCCTGTGTTGGCGTTTAAAACATAAGAGCCTTTTTCAAGCTTTCCTGAATAAATCCTAAAATAAGTCAAAGTTCCAACAAAAGGGTCTGTGGCAACTTTGAAAACCAAAGCCGAAAACGGCTCACTGTCGTCCGCTTTTCTTTCAATAACAGCCCCTGTTTTTGGGTCTGTTCCCTTTTCAGGGGGCAGATTTAAAGGAGAGGGCATATAATCAACAACTGCATCCAAAACAGGCTGAACTCCCTTGTTTTTTAAGGCAGTTCCGCATAAAACAGGCACCAGCTTGTAATCTAAAACCGCTTTTCTTAAAGCTTTTTTCAATTCTTCCAAAGAAATTTCTTTTCCTTCCAAAAATTTTTCTGTCAGCCCGTCATCTTCTCCTGCAATTCTTTCAATGGCTTTTTTGTGCCATTCTTCGGCTTCTGCCTTCCATTCTTCCGGAATTTCTTTTTCTATAACTTCAGTTCCCTTTTCGCCTTCAAAGTACAATGCCTTCATTTTCAGCAAATCAATAACGCCTGACATCTTTTCTTCAACCCCCATTGGAATTGAAATTGCAACTGCGTTTGTTGTAAGTTTGTTTAATATTGACTGAAAACTTTTTTCAAAAGATGCTCCCATTCTGTCCAACTTATTTATAAAGCACATTCTTGGCACAGAGTATTTGTCTGCCTGCCTCCACACTGTTTCTGATTGGGACTCTACTCCTGCAACTCCGTCAAACACAACAACAGCTCCGTCCAAAACCCTCAAAGACCTCTGCACTTCTGCTGTAAAGTCAATGTGGCCAGGAGTGTCAATAAGGTTTATCTGGTAGTCTTTCCAGTACATTGTTGTGGCCGCCGAAGTAATTGTAATTCCCCTTTCCCTTTCCTGCACCATCCAATCCATAACTGCCTCTCCCTCGTGTACTTCTCCTATTTTATGGGAAACTCCGGTATAAAACAAAAGGCGCTCAGAAAATGTTGTTTTCCCAGCATCAATGTGCGCAATAATTCCAATATTTCTTAATTTATCTAATGGATGTTGTCTGGCCATAAATTTATGAGCGAGGCGAATAAATTTACCCCGAGTCGAACGAAGGGTTACCTCTGTTTAATTTTTAATTTTTAATGTTAAATTTTAAAATAATTTAAAATGATTAAATATTTAAATTGACTTGACTATTTTTATTTTGTTTTATAATATTATCAATTCTGATGACAACCAACCTTCTATTATAAAGGAACGTTGTATGAAACTTTCTGTTCTTTTCCAAAAATTCTGTGAAATTCAGCGGCTTATCACAGAAAATGTTGCAAGCATTAACGCTTTCACCGGAATTTCTAAAGATTGCTTAGCGCTAATGGTCGCCTCAGCTAATATTGAGGTAACAATCCTTTATTTTTTAAGAGAAAATGAGACAGAATTTGACATCAGAAGACTGATGCCTAATACCCGTGAAATACTTGAAAAACTTCCCTGTAAAGAAGAACCTGTTTAAGAAAATCTCAACATACCCTTCGGTTCATCCGCGGGGTTTTTTGCTACTAAATTTGCTACTGAGCAAATTTAGTAGCAAAAATTATCTGGCAAAGTGCGCAAAAGCTTTGTTTGCTTCTGCCATTCTGTGAGTATCCTGTTTCTTTTTTATTGCGTTTCCCTCGTTTTTTGACGCCAAAATTAACTCTTCAGCTAATTTTTCAGCCATTGATTTTCCTTTTTTTGACCTGGCTGAATCAATTATCCATTTAAAAGACAACGCTATTTTTCTTTCTCCTCTTACTTCCATTGGCACTTGATAAGTGGCTCCCCCAATTCTTTTTGGCTTTACTTCCAAAAGCGGAGAAACATTTTCAATTGCCTGCTTGAAAATTTCAAACGGCTCTTTTTTTGTTTTTTCTTTTATAATATCAAAAGATCCATAAACAATTTTTTGGGCTGTTGCCTTTTTACCGTCTTCCATTATTTTGTTTATAAGTTGGGAAATGGATACGTCATTGTAAATCCTGTCTGGCGCTATTTTGTGTTTTTTATATGCTCTTCTCATGTAAAATAAATTCTATTTAGGTTTTTTTGTTCCATATTTAGACCTTTCCTGCTTTCTGTTTTCAACTCCGCCCGTATCTAAAACCCCCCTTACAACATGATACCTTACTCCTGGTAAATCTTTAACTCTTCCGCCTCTTATTAACACAACCGAGTGCTCTTGCAAATTGTGCCCCTCTCCTGGAATATAGGCTGTAACTTCCATTCCGTTTGACAATTTAACTCTGGCAACTTTTCTTAAAGCTGAGTTTGGTTTTTTTGGAGTTTGAGTAAAAACTTTTATGCATACCCCCCTTTTAAAAGGAGAAAAATATCGTGTTGGCCTGTTTTTTAAAACATTAAAACCGCGCTGCAAAGCAACGGTTTTTTTAACCCCCTTCTTATTCTTTCTGTTTTTTTTGATTAGTTGATGAATTGTTGGCACTTTTGTTTTTGTTTTTAATTTTTTGTTTTAAAACAAGCGCTTAAGCGCTTTTTATAAATATTATATTAGCAAATAATCAAGATGGAGTCAAGATAAATTATAAAATTATCCAATTTAGAAAAACTGCGCGCCTGTGACCAGCATATACAATGCGGTTGATAATGAATTCAGCCATGAAAGGCCGTTAAAAAATATAAAGAAAATTAAAATAAAGAGCCCATACTGCTCCAGAAACATCCTTATTTTCTCAAACCCTGGCGGAAAAAACCTGAACAATATCCATGAGCCGTCCAGGGGAGGTATTGGAATCAAATTAAAAATTCCCCACAAAAAGTTATAAATTACAATAATGCTTAAAAGCTGTATAAACGGAACAGACAAAGGCATATTTAAAAATCTTATAAGCAATCCAAAAATTACAGCAATGGCAAAATTTGTCGCAGGCCCGGAAATTGCAACCTTTAATGCTCCCCATTTTTGGTCTTTGAAGTTATAGGGATTAATAGGAACCGGCTTTGCCCAGCCAAAAATAGGCCCCTGCCCCGCGCTGGCGATTAAAAGCATAAGCGGCAAAATCACAGAGCCAAATGCGTCAAGATGCTTTAAAGGGTTTAGGGTAAGCCTGCCTGCATATTTTGCTGTTGGGTCTCCCAAAGAATAAGCAACATATCCGTGGGCTAATTCATGGATAATTACGGAAAACAAAAGCACAATCAAAGAAAAAATTGTAATGGCGGTTGAGGTAAACATACTATTATATATTTATCTTTAATATATCATACTTGAATTTTTTTGGAAATAGTATATAATAAAAACTATTAACAACAAGACTAAAATTAAAATAAAATGTCAGAAAAAATTTGTTCAATTTGCCAAAAAAGATCAGCTGTGGTAAATACTCTCGTAAAGCTTAGGGGTAAATACAACCCAACTTCCAAAAGAAGGCAAAAACCTAATTTGCAATGGGCAAGACTGCCAAACGGAAAAAGAGTTTTGGCTTGCGCAAAATGCATTAAGAAAATGTCTAGAGTTTAAAAATTTTACAGATCTCCGATAGCTCTCAAGCGTAGGCGGGCTTGCCCGCCGAAGCCAGCAAGCGTAGGCGGGCTGTAGTACAGCAGCAGTATTTGCGCATGGGGTGCGTAAGACCTGGGTGCAACTCCCAGCAGCCCGAATGCAAACAAAAAATCCCGTTATACGGGATTTTTTGTTGCATTATTGGGGTGTCGGACACCCCACAAGCTGACTGTTGAGATTAAATTAGTAAATAATTTTTGTGGCAAACAGGAAAAGAAGCCGCTTTGTTTGTTCTTGAGCTTCGGCTTCTGTTTTTGAGTTTAAAAAAGAATGCCATTGGTTTATCAGCTCATCATCTTCTGTGGCAATAACAGCATTTTCTAATTTTATCCTGTCTTCATAAGAAACCTGCTCGCTTTTTATCAAAACTTTTTCAACAAAAATTTTATTGAAAAAAATAACTTTTTCATTAAACTCTTTTATTTTTGAAAAATCGTCATATCGTTTTTTAGCAGACCTGTATTCTGAATAAAAATAGACATTGCAAACCAAGCTTGCAATAAAAATCAAAACAATTGCAATATAAAGCGCTGTTATTTTTTTCATATTAAAATTTAATTAAGTTCCAATCGTTTTTTAAAATAAGAGGCGCTGACCGCGAAACAGAAGTCAAATTATTGGGAATGTTTTTTATTCCGGAATAAAAAGATGCCAATAAATTCTTAATGCCATTTGCAGAAAAAATATTTTCTTTATGATATTCTGCGCTATCGCTTATAATAATCTGAACAGATGAAATGCTTTGGCTGTCATGAGGCCCATTGGAAATTGCCTGGAATCCGTATTTTCCCTCCGGCATTGTGCCTAAGTTTGCAGCCCAATTTCCGTTTTTGTCAGACTCAACCAAGCCTACCTTTCCAGACCAAGACAAAAAAATTTCACACTCCGGGTTTGCCTTGCCTGTTACCACAACTTCCTCTGTTGGTCTATAAACTTTATCAGGTTCGCTTATTTCTATTTTTACTGGAAAATCATCTTTTAGGACATCAATTTTTATTGCATAAAAACCAACCAAAACCACAAAAAACGCAACGGAAAAAATAATAAATGCCCTTAAAAGGTTATCCATATTAATTATTTGGATTTTATCACAAACTAATATTTTCCTATTCAGACTCCGTTTCTTCTGTTCCCTCTGGAGGATTTTTAAGGCTGGCTTCAGGAGTATTGTCTTTGGGCGGATTTTGCTCTGTAAAAGATTCTGTTGTTATTTTTCCAGCCTTTAAGTCGTCAATTATTTTCTGGATATCTTTATTATTTGGGTCCAATTCTTTAATTTTTTCAAATTGCTCTATTGCCTTTGCTTTGTTGCCCATTGAATTGTAAACCAACCCCAGATAGTAAAAGGCATCGGAATAACCCGGATTCAATTCAATTGATTTTTCCAACTTCTCTTTTGCGGCGGATAGCAATTCTGTTTTTTTAGATGCGTTGTCTTGTCCCAATCCCGAAGCAGACATTAAGTTTACATATCCTTCTTGTGCGTACAGATAGGGGCTGTTTGGGTCCAATTTCAATGCCTCTTCATAAGAATTTATAGCCCATGTACCGGCATCAGTCAAAAATCCAAATAAATTTTGATAAACATATCCCCTTGAAGACCAGTTAACAGCGCTTTTTTTATTTAAATCCGTGGCAATCTTGCCTGCATTTATTGAATTTGCCAAAAGCGTCTGAATTTCATCCTTTTGTTCATCGGTCAGTTCATCTGCATTTACATTTTCTGTTTTTTTCCGGAGATTTAAAAGGTATGCCTGCGAAAGCTGCCTAAAATATAAATCAGAAGATGGATTAAGACTTGCCGCAGATTCCAGGCTTTTAATTCCACTCTCCAAGTCATCCTTGTTAAAAGCAACCAAACTATTATAATATTTTATTTCAGCTATATACCTTTGCCCATCTAAAATAAGGATTCCCAACCCAAATATAAAAGCAAGTGTGAATATAAAAGTCACAACAAGCGTCAACAACGAAGACTGATTCAGTGTGTGTGTCTTTATTTCCCTTGCGGTTAGATACGCCAGCCCCGAAGCCAGAAAAAAGAAAACAAAGCTCAGAACAGTGTTTGTATTATATAAAAAGTAAACTATGCATTCAACAATAAAACTTATCCCAAAGCCCATCACCAAAGCCTTGTTCAAGTAATTTTCATCCTCTGTTTCTATTGAAATTTTTGTAAGTTTTTCAGATATAAAAAATCTAACTGAACAAAAAATCACAAAAATCAAAAAAGCTAAAAATGCCAAGGCTCCCACTACTCCTGTTGTTGCCAAGCCACTTAAGAATTCAGATGAACCCTTATTGAACGTAAAATTCCATAAAGAGCTCTTATTAAATTCAACGTCTTTAAATTTGGAAAAATTATAACTAAATGTTCCAAGCCCAGAACCGAAAACAGGATTTTCCTTAAGAGATTTTGTCGCTATATCTAAGGTTGTTCCCTGTGATAGAAAAATTTCGCTTGTTTGGCGGGCAATTCCCATTTGAGGATTTAAAACTACAAAAAATAAAGAAACTGCCAAAAAGAATACGGGCAAAGATATCCATCGGACATCAAACATGTTTCTCTTTAGCGTCATAAAAGACATAATGAGGGCAGAACCCGCTATTGTTGTCCACCAAACAGACGGATAATTTAACATGTAAAACAGCAGAATTGAAAGAAAAAGTTGAAATCCCAAAAAAACTTTAAGCCACTTCTTAGAAAAAATAAATAATATAATTACAAGCGGCAACAAAATAGAAGATAAAAACCCCAAGGCGCCTACGCTTCCCAACGTGTTAAACGAAACCGTTTTTGCAAAATCAAAAGGGATTATAAATAACCCGAACAACTGGAATATCCCAATAATTTGAGAAACTGCGACAGAGACCAATAAAATAACAGCTGAAGAGAAAATATCTTTTCTTGAAAAAGCATTGCTTATTAAAAAATATACTATGAACAGCGATAAAACCGTGATAAAAGAATTTGCTCCGGATTGAGAAGAGCCCCAAAAACTGCCATATCTGTTAATTGAAAAAATAGTTGATAACAGATAAGCCAAAAACAGCAATCCTGAGAATATATGAACTTTACTTAAATTTATTTCAAGCTTACCAGAAATCATAGCCTTTATCATCCAGGCAAAGAGGGCAATAAATGACAGAAAAAGCGCCAGCGTCTGTTTATTAAAATCCAAAACATCCGACGTAAACGGAAAAAAGAACAAGGGTGTCAAAGATATCAAAACAAAAATACTATATCTCATCACCTGGTTGCATATTTTAATTCCAAGAGAATTTTCTGCCATAATTTTTAAATTTATTTTAATTTTTTGTTATTTTATTATATAAATTTATTTCTTAAAAATCTAGTGAAAATCAATAAACTATTTTATCAACCAATGCCCGCAACAAATTTTTAAGAGAAAACTGGGCTTCTTCCGAGGTCTTAGCTTGTGTAAAATTCTCCCATAAAGATAAGACTTCTTTGTCTTTCAGGTCTCTTACCGAATTTTCAAGCTTTAACCTGTCCTCAAAAGAAACCTCTTCTTCTCCTTGCAGAATTTTTTCAATAAAAAGTTTCAGAAATACTACAACATCCCTGTTTATTTTCTGATTGCTGTTTTCAAACTCTAAAGCATCAACCCTTGATTTAAGGGAGCAACATTTTATTGCAAGAAGAATAATTCCAAACAGCGCAAAAACCAACAATAAAAACAATATTATTTTTTTACGGCTTAAATATATTTCTTTTAAGTTTATTATCATCTTTTTTGTTTTTTTTAATTAACAAGAAATTTTACATTTTGCTTCCAACCTGATTTTTAAAAGATAAGTCTCTTGCCCTGTCGCGATAAAAATTGTACAAGACCATCGCAACGGCTATTATCAGCAAAACAGTCTTCCAGTCAATAGCACTGAGCCACCAATATTTTGTCTTCAATTCAATATTTATATGCACCCCGGAACCCTCTTTGACTTCAAGCGGCTTTCCATCATATATTAGATATCCTGGAGCTGAAACTTTAATATAATAAAACCCGTTTGGAACTAAAAATGAATAATTCCCCGTGACGTCAGTTACTTGCGGGTTTTCCTGCTGAAAATTTTCTCCGGGCCAAAGCTCGTATTGTTTTGTTGACGGATTAAGCCAATAAAGCGAAACTATGGCTCCCGAAATGCGCGTCTCTTTATCTCCTGACTTCTCATAAACATATCCCTCGGGGTCAACAACCGTTATCAGATTTAACTGTTTTATTCCAAGGGCCTCATTTTTATAATTTATAATTGCCATAACTTCATATTCTCCTTTAACAACAGGCATTTCTACATCGGCTGTATAAACTCCGTCACCTGTGTCAATAAAATCAAATTCCTGTAAAACAAGCTTTGTTTCGGACTCATTTGTATCTATTATTTCTTTTTCCGTTGGCTCTGTAAAATCTGGATTATCAAACATTAAAGATGCTGTCAGGCTGTTTAAAGACACTCCTGAAGATATTTTTTTATATTGCCTGGACTTAAAAACAAGATATCCCTTAATTGCTTTGACGGGATTATCAACCTTAACTATAAACTGAACAATATTTCTTGTAAGCGTGGAAATTCTTTGTTCGGTTTTTCCAGCATCATTAATTGAAAGCTGGGTATTAAAATCAATTTTTCCCCCGCCCGTCTTTGAAAAGATAATTTCAGAAGGAATTTGGCTTTTGGCATAGCTTGTAAGGGAAGCTATAGGGATTCCAACAGTTGAAGATAGTTCTTTTGTCTCCAAATCTCCTTCCAAAAAATTTGCTGTCTGTGTAATGCTGGGCAGTTTAAAAGAAACTAATTTTAATTTTGAAACATCAGTAATTTTTTCAATCCCAACATTAGAAAGCGTGTCGCTTAATTCGGGAAATTTTTTTGCAATAATTCGTATGTCTTCAGGCAAAGGAGACAGTACAAACTCCCTTATCTCTTTTTCTGGCAAAAGATTCCATTTAGCGCTAAAGCTTAAAGGCGCAACCTTAGGAACAACAACAACCTCTGTGGGCTCAACTTCTTTTGGCTTTATTATATTGGGAAACAATACATTTAATCTGTCTCTTATAACTCCCAAAAATGGCAACAAGGTTTCAGTCATTGTTTCAGAGATTCCTTTCTGCGGTTCTCCTTCTGTGATCTCTGGCTGTTTCACTGAAAAATCAACATCCACCGTTTTCCCAAAATTTCCTGCCAAATCCTTTGCCGCAAGTTTTAAGTTATGACTCCCCATATCATATTCTCCTAAATTTACCAGCCAACTGCCTAATTTGTCAGCTGAAAACTGCGTATAGTAAACATTATCAATTAGCAAATCAATTCTGCTTTCTGGCTCAGTTGTCCCCCCTATTATAACGCTCTCTGATATGTTATAACTTTCTTTGATTTTTGTTATTGACAATTCCGGCCCAACCGTATCCAGCACAATGCTGTCCTGCGAGATATAATAAGGATTTCCGTATTTGGTAAAAAATTTGACATAAACTGTTTTTTCTCCGTCTCCGGGCAATAAAACCCAATTTTTTGTTTTCTGGAACTCTTCAACCTTCGCATTGTCAAAGTTTTCATAGTTTGAAACAGATACCTCTGAGATACTAAGCATTGCCGGAAAATTTAAAACCACATTCTGGCTATTTGTTGCATCAGCTCCATTATTTATTAAAAAACCGATGGAGATTTCCGAGCTTCCCCCGCCAACACTCCCCGATGGCGTTGACTCTACTGTCCCCGAAGAAGGAGTCCAATCAGTTTTAACCTTGCAATTACTGCAGTCAAAACTAATATCCCCGCAAATAGTTCCTGTTGCAGCTCCTGTAAAATATCCCGAAGAATTTATTGTCACTCCGCTAAAATTTATCCAGCCGGTATTTTCCCCCCATGCGTATCCCGATAAAACTCCGTCAGTTGTATTTTTTACCCCCGAACCCGCAGGCGCCAAATTTATCCATCCGTAATTGTCAGACCAGGCATATCCGGTTAATTCAGAATCAGAAATGCTTACGCTTCCCGCCCCATCTGTTGAAAAAACAATCCATCCCATATTTTCTGACCAAGCATATTTTTCAGTAGAATCAATGGTTCCGTTTGCCAAAGCGCAAGACGCACAGCAAAAAAATAATCCCAAAAAAACAGGGCAAAGAGTAAACAAAAATTTTTTATGACTAAAACTCATTATAAAATTCAAAAATTAAAATTTAAAAATCCAAATTCCAAAATCCAATGCCCAACAAAATCCCAATCTCTTAAATCCCAAAACGTTTTATTTACATTTTTTAATTATAGATGCAAATATAAGATTAAACTCTTGAGCTTCTTTCCATAAAGTTCTGGATTTATCTTTTAACTCTGGTAGCGTATAAGCAAGTAATTCCAACCAATATTTAGTTTCTTTTGTTTCTTTTTTAGAAATACAAACTTTATTAATAAAATCCTTTTTAGAATTTGCTTCATCTGCTTCGCAATAATTAGCCCCTATGCTTGTTCCAGACCTTATTAATTGATTTATTATCGGTTTAGTTATTGAATTTTCTGGAACTTTTTTTAAAAAATCTATAATATCCTTGCTAAATTTTGTCGTTCTCTCAACTAAATCATACTTTTTAGGGTTTTCTATTTTAGGATTTTGTTGGGCATTGGTCATTGGGTTTTGGGATTTTTTAGAAATTAGAATTTCAAAATATTCTTAACATCATTTATTATCTGTTTAATCCCCTGTATAAAATTATCTGAAACGCTTGATGATAAACTGGCTGTTGACTGCATAACATCCGCGGGGACGGCCTTTGAAACCGTCTGGGCCGCAGAACCAAACAGCCATTTTATGAAATTCATAACTCCGCTAAACAACCCCGCTGTTGTTTCTTGTATTAAATCTCCAACTGATGACTGCTGTTCTTCTTGGGGCTGTTCAACAGTTGGTTCCTCAGCTGATTCAACTTCAAGGGTTTCAACGGTTTCAACAGCCTCAACAGGTTCTACTGCTTCTTCTTGTTCTATTTCCTCTACCTGCTGTTTTGTTGATTTTTCTACAGCCTGCTGGGCTTGTTCGGCATGTTTTTGAGACTCTTTTGCAGACTGTTGCGCTTCGTTAGCCGAATGTTTTGCTTCGTTGCTTTGTTCTGTAACCTGTTGAACTGCCTCTGTTATCTGTTCTGTCACTTGTTCTGTAACCTCCTGGACCACTTGGTCTTTAATTTTTTCTGCAACCTGCTGACTCACTTCTTCTTTAACCTCTTCTTTAACTTTTTCTTTGACTTCTTCTACGATTTCTTCTGAAGATACTTCATTTTGCGTTGTTGTTTGAATTTCAAGCGCAGTCTCTATTTGTGTAGAACTTTCTGTTGAAGTTTCCTGAGTCACAACGGAAGGATTACATTCTCCTTTTGTTTTTGTCCATTCGCCGTTGCTAATCTGCGTGCACCAAATTTCGCCGGTTGTCTTATCAACCATTTCAAGACCTTCAACCTTTGCTGTTTTTATGGTTGCTTTTTGCGCAATGACTTCCTCAAAAGTAGCCACTCCTTTTTCAATATAGATTCCAAGGCTGGTAAAAGCCAGCTTTAGCTGAGCCGTAAAAGAAGAATCTTCCAAACCAAAAACTGTGCCTTCACCCCAAGTTCCATTATCTGACAAAGTTTTTCCCGCAGAAAGTTCCTGTATAGAACTGATAATCAGCGGAATCATTTTTGTATAGTTAATAGCCTTAAGCCCATCCGACCTGTATATAACAGCCTCAGGATAAATCTGTTCAACATCCTGGGCAATCAAACCTGTGTGTTCCTCTTGAACCGCGCCTTCATTAACATATTGTCTTTTATATTTGTAATTTTTAACAGACAGTTTTAATAAATCTTCCAATCCATAACTTGTTGAAACTATTTCTTCTTTTGTAATTATATCTGAAGGAGCCGTGGTATCTACCGTATATGTGCCTACATATAAAGTGGTAGTTCCGTCTCCCAAAGAACCTGTGCTGATTGTATTATTTAATGCATCAGCACCAACAGCTATGCCTCCGTTTACAACTAATTTTGCGTTAGTTGGAGTGGTTACTGTTCCAATGCCAACATTGCCTCCTGAAAAAATAAAACTGCCAACTCCAACTTCCTGACTATTAAAATACATATTATCTCCATCATAGTTGATTGAAGCATTTTTTCCTGCTCCCCAGTAGGTTTTATAATCGTCTGCCAAGAAGTAAGCCCCAACCATTGAGGTATTGCCGAATGTGATTGTATTATTTCCCTGTCCTGTCGTATTATATCCAATCACAATCTCGTTCTGGGCATCGTCAGCAGAGGCTTTTACGCCTCTACCAATATATATACTGTAATCAGATGTAGTATTAGATGTTGAACCATCAGCAATATATCTTCCCGCTTCATATCCAAGTGCAATATTAGAATTACCCGTGGTATTGTTATAAAGAGTTCCCCATCCAATTCCTGTATTGTAGCTTCCTGTAGTGTTGGAATATAAAGACCAAGTTCCAATCGCAGAATTTTTTTGACCCGAAGTATTAGCGTAAAGTGTTTGGTATCCAAATACACTATTTTCATTCCCCGTATTGTTTGCCGCTGTGGTAGAACCCCTTAAAGCCTGATACCCAACTGAGGTGTTGTAGTTTGCCCAAGCCACTGCGGTGTCGTTGGCATATCTCTGAGAATCATAACCAATAGCTACACCATTAGAACCTGTTTTGTTGGAAAAAAGGGCAGACACACCATTCGCTGTGTTGTAACTTCCTGTGGTGTTCATGCGGAGGGCATTAGAGCCATTCGCAACGTTGTAACTTCCTGTGGTATTGGAGTAGAGGGCAGACACACCATTCGCTGTGTTGTAGAATCCTGTGGTATTGGCTTGTAATGCTTGATAACCTACACCAGTATTATAACTTCCGTGATAAGTCTCTGTTGCCGTACTTCCCATTGTAAAATTTCCAGCTCCTTCGCCTACAAAGGTATTCTGACCCGTAGGCACAGCAGTGCTTCCAGTCGGGTGATGGAAGTTATGTAAAAACCTGTTTGCTCCTTTGTAGATAACGCCGGTGTCATCTGAGGTTGTGTCTTCAAGCTCAATATCGCCAACAACATCCAGCTCTTGCGATGGGGCTTCCACGCCAATACCAACAGCTCCACGCAGGACTGTTGTGGTAATACTTGAATTTCCCAAAACAACGGAGTTACTGCCAAGACCTGTTGCGTCATATCCAATCACAATCTCGTTCTGGGCATTGTCAGCAGAGGCTTTAGTTGAGTTTCCAAGGTACACTGAGTAGTCAGATATTGTGTTATTTACTGCTCCGCCTGCAATGTAGTATCCTGCCATATACCCTACTGCTGTATTATGGCTTCCTGTTGTAATGTTAAGCAGAGACTGATATCCCAACGCTGTGTTGTAGTTGCCGGTGTTGTCGGCGGCGGTGGTAGAACCCCTTAAAGCCTGATACCCAACTGAGGTGTTGTAGTTTGTCCACGGGGTTAAGGTGTCATTAGCATAGTATTGTGATTCAGTCCCAATAGCCACACCATTAGAGCCTGTTTTGTTGGAAAAAAGGGCATTCATACCATTCGCTGTGTTGGAGTTTCCTGTGGTGTTTAAGCGGAGGGCAGACACACCATTCGCTGTGTTGTAGCTTCCTGTGGTATTGGAGGAGAGGGCAGACACACCATTCGCTGTGTTGTAGCTTCCTGTGGTATTGGAGGAGAGGGCAGACACACCATTCGCTGTGTTGTAACTTCCTGTGGTGTTCATGCGGAGGGCATTAGAGCCATTCGCAACGTTGTAACTTCCTGTGGTATTGGAGTAGAGGGCAGACACACCATTCGCTGTGTTGTAGAATCCTGTGGTATTGGCTTGTAATGCTTGATAACCTACACCAGTATTATAACTTCCGTGATAAGTCTCTGTTGCCGTACTTCCCATTGTAAAATTTCCAGCTCCTTCGCCTACAAAGGTATTCTGACCCGTAGGCACAGCAGTGCTTCCAGTCGGGTGATGGAAGTTATGTAAAAACCTGTTTGCTCCTTTGTAGATAACGCCGGTGTCATCTGAGGTTGTGTCTTCAAGCTCAATATCGCCAACAACATCCAGCTCTTGCGATGGGGCTTCCACGCCAATGCCAAGATAACCATTGTTATCAAATCTAGCTACTTCAGAAAGAGCAGATCCGCTATTTGTATAAATTCCTAAATAACCGGCCATATCGCCATCTGTAACAGTACTTTTACCTCCTCTTAATGCTCCAAAAATAACCTGTGGATATGTTACTGCTGTATTATATTGCCCGCCCAATCCTAAAACACCACCAATATCTTTGCCCCAAGCATCACTTGTGGTAATAGCAACGTTGCTTGCTAAACTTGGAACCGAATTAGCTGTAGATGTACCACTAAATGGATTAGGCGTAACAATATTTACTGGCGCAGCATAGGTTGATAATGCCGAAGCTTTTACTGAACCAAGTCCGGAATATATTTGTAAACCAGAGCTAACAGACGTTGGACTTGAGCCCGTATAATTATCTGAAATTATAAAATTGTCGTTTGTTCTTGAAAAAGATGGTGTAGAAACAAAATAATTTCCTTCAAGCATATTAACACCACCTCCACTAAAAGTAAAAGTTGAAGATCCAAAAGTATTTCCTCTAAAATTAATTCCTGTTGAATCTTTAACATAAACATTGCTGTAATAATTTTGGTTACCGGTAATAGAAAAACCATTACTTGCTCCATCAATATAAAAACCGTATAACAAATTGTGGTTTATAGTACTGCCAACTATGGTTCCATGAGCATTGTTAAAAGCGTCTGTAATGGTAACACCATAACCATTACCATCGATATGACAATCAGCAAAAGTCATATTGCCAGAATTTATTATTATTCCATATCTATTTCCAAAAGAATTAATATCAGACATTCTCATATATTCAGCACCATTAGTTTCGCCTACGCCAGTATCTATACCCACGTAATTATAATAAACGCTTACACCTGTTGTTACCGGTGGGTTTACATATCCCGGCTGAGAAGCAAGTCCATTAAATGCAAGACCAATATTATCAAATCCGTGAATGGCTACGTTTTGAATAGAGCTTCCAGTATTGTTTGAAGACATGTGAATACCACTGCGTGTTCCAGCTGATTCGGTGGCAGATTTATCTGTGTTGCTTCCTCCGTCTATGTCAAGATTAGAAAATTGAACCACTTTAGTAGATAATTCAAACAGATATCCAGTTGACCCATCCTTAAAACGTATTGATGACTGAGTACCATCTCCAAAAATACGCTGACCTGTTTGGGCAGTAAGATTTGAAACCAAATATGTTCCAGCGGGAAAATATACATTTAGTGAAGCGGTCAACGCAGCTTGAACAGCCGTAGTATCATCGGTTACTCCATCTCCGGTTGCTCCATAAGCTCGGACATCTGCCCATGGACCCTTTGTAATAAAGTCACCGTTATTGTGCAAGCTTACTTGTGGTGTGGTTGTTCCAATTCCTATTGCTCCAGAATTTAATATTGTCATCGCTTCCGTTCCACCATTGTTTCCAACAAGAAAATGCATATCAGCTCCAGTCGCTCCAATTCCTGAGGTTGTTTGAAGAGAAAGGTCAGAAGTAGTTTCAGAACCTCCAATTAACTTTGAAGAAATAATATTATTTACTCCCAAATTTACATCTGATGTTGCTCCAGTGTACGGCACATAAGAGCCTAATGAAACTTCCCCCCAACTGATTGTTCCGTCAACATTCTTCAAATACATGGTTCCGGATGTTGAATTTATTGCAGTTAGCGTATTGGCTGTGTTTGCCGCCAAAACAGAACCTGCCGCAATTGACGCAACGCCCGTTCCTCCGTAACCAACCTCCAAGGCTGACGTTGTTAAAACCAAACTTCCAAATGATCCCGATCCTGTTGTTACAAAATTTCCGGTGCCTGAAAAATTATTAGAACCAAAAGAATAAGCCGCAAGCTCGGTGACGGTACAATTTGTTGATCCGGGAGCGCAAGATGGATTTAAAGTTTCACCCAATGTATAGGGGCTTGTGGGAGGAGTTGCAAAAGTATAGATAACAACAGAAAACAAACCGGCCCAGACCAACCCCGATAGCAGTGATAAAAATATATTCTTAGGAAATAAAAATTTTAACAAAAAAATGAACTTTTGTTTTGAAAAATTCTTTCCTCTTTTTTTTCTTGCGGTATTTCCCCTCATTAATCGCATTAAGAATTTTAAATTTCTACTTCTATTTTTATTTATTTTATCATAAATTCTTGATGTCAACACTGTGAATAACTTCCCTTTCAAATAGTCATTGCGGTCTCCGACACCGCAAGATTCTTGCGGTGTCGGAGACCGCAAAATGACCGCTAAATTATTCTAAAATAATATCACCAAAATTATTAATGTCTTTTTTATATTTTATCCAATCCCTAATTGCTTCTCTGCATCCTTGTTCTCCTCCCATTATTTCTGAAAGGAAATCTCTGTTGGTCACAGACGGAAAATTTTTCTTGCCAAGATAATCAAAATGACTTGACCACCTATATTCTTTTTCTAAAAATTTAACTGCTTTATTTTCATCTTTAATCCCATTTTCTTTCCATTTAGGTTCCACAAAAGATAAAGGATTTGTGTGAATATATGCAAAAACTGTTTTTAGTTGGTCATCATTAGTGATATAAACTGATTTAAACTTATTAAATAAATGCCCTTTGCGATTATATTTTTTATTAAAATAATTTGCATATCCTCCACCAACTTTTTGCATAAATTTACTTATGCCACAATCTTTTAATTGTTTAAGCAACAAATGAATGTGATTTGGCATAAAAGCAAACGCCAACACCTCCACAAATTTATCTCTCTTATCATCCTCTTTAGTCATTGGGGTGTCCGACACCCCAATGACTATTTTTGTCGCACAATGTTGGGGTGTCGGACACCCCAATGCTGGACACCCCAATGCTTCCTGTTTTTCAAGGAGTTTCTCTTTTTTACGTTGTATTCGCCTCAGCCATATTTCTGTTGGTTTCGAATTATTGAATTCGTAGATGGAAAAAATACCACGATAATAGTCATTCTGATCGTTAAAAACAGAGCTATCGCCAACTGCCCTTAAGATGATGTGATAAACTTCATTGTTAACTAATTGTGTCTGTTTTATTTTCATTTTTATAAAATAAACTATTTAGTTGTGGGGTGCCGGACACCCCACAAACTCTGGTTAGTTGTATTAATTATGAAAATCACGCTTATTTTATTTATTTTAACATGGAAGCAAAGTTAAAAACAAAAAAACAACTCGCCTTAAACGAATTGTTTTTTGTTGCCCTAATATTTTTTTAGATTTCTAGCAAAATTATTAGACCTGCTGTTTAATAATTTCTTTCTACTGCAAATTGAAATATTTGGCTACAAATTATCAAAAATTCGTCGGCTTATATTATATATAAACCTCCTCATTTTTTATAATTTTCGCTTCAAATCTTTCAATTTTCGTTACGAAAAATTATTAAACAGCAGGTCTGGTGGGTGTTCTCATTTTAAGGCCACGGCCTTAAAAAATATCAAACTCCCATAAAAAAAGTTCGTATAGAATCTAATTTAAAATATCAGAGCTATCTTTATTTTATATCTTTTTAAAACCAGGTCAAGATTTTGTGGGGTCTCCGACACCCCACAAACTTTTTATATGCCAAGAGCATTCACTAATTGCTTTATCAAAGACACAACAACAGGTGGCGGCATTAAGCTATTACAATCAACCCCTTCATCATCTTTGACTTCCCATGGTTTTTCTGATGTTATAACTTTTTTAGATTCTTCATCCCATAAATAAGAAAATTCTGGCGTAATTTCATAATCATCCGTATATTCTTTAACTTGACTTACGGGAATTGAATTTCTTAAAAACACTTTCTTAATTCCGTGCATTTTGTAAATTTGTCCCATCAAAACTTCATCTTTTTCTAGTCTTGGCCTTATTGGGTCAATTCCCGACTCATCTCCTTCTTTTGTTATCATTCTTGCTCCTTTGCCTGATTGCAAAGAAGGACAAGCTGAATTATCGCATATTAAATGAAATTTTTTATCTACCAAATCATATTCAACATTTTTTGTCGGTAAAAGCTTCAGGCTTCTTGATGTATTACAGATAGGACAAATAACCCTTGATTTTACCCTTTGGTCAATGACATTTGTTGGGACATCAATCATAACAAAAATGTCCGGGTCTTCCCTGTAATCAATAAGACTCTTAAAAAACAAAGAATAAGAAACCTGGTCCATATCCCTTGGAAATCCGTCAATAAAAATAGCCTTTTTGCCAAGTTTTGAAATCTCTCTTTCTGTCAATGCCAAAATCAATTCAGAGGGCAAAAGAACTTTTGTTGACCTTTCTTCCATTGATTTTATAATATCTTGCAAAGGCATAGGGCCCCTGTATTTTTTTTGCAAAAACCCAATCAGTTCTTCTTTTTTAACAGGGTCTTTAAGAACTTCATCAAAAGACCTTATCATATCACCTATTGAAAAATGCTCAATTTTATCAGGCGCTATAATCTCCTTAAACATTTTTGCATAAGTCCCCTTGCCAGAGCTTTTCTTGCCAAGCAGATAAACAATAAAGGTATTCTTTTCCAAATATTCTTTTAATCTTTTTATTTCGCCTCCTGCCTTATATTCAAAATACTCCTGCCTCTGGACAGGGTCTGTTAAATCAAATTTTTTATACTCCGGCATTTTTGTTTTGAAAACCGGAAACTCTATATCCTTCATAATTTAAAATCCCAAAATCCAAATACCAAATCTCAAATATCCGTCAGTCAGCGGATTGGGCATTGGGGTTTGGGGATTTGGGATTAACAATAATATTTGTACCGTCAGACACAAATTTTATATCGCCGTCTGTGTCTGTTCTTAATACTTGTATACCAAATTTTTCCAATTTTTGCAAAGTTTCCTGGGTTGGATGGCCGTAGGAATTTTTTCCAACAGATATTATGGCAAATTCAGGCCCGACGTTCTTTAAAAATTCTTCGGAAGTGGAATATTTTGACCCGTGGTGCGCAATTTTTAAAACATCAGCAGTTATTGCGGTTCTTGGGGCCGCAATAATTTCTGCTTCGTTTTTTGCAGAGATGTCTCCGGCAAACAAAAATGAGTTTGTGCCAAAAACCAGGTCAGAAACTACACAGGATTCATTGGTGCTTTTATTTGTTTTAACTTCAGAAAAGTCCTGCAAAGGATACAAAATTTTTATTAAAGCGTCTCCCAAAACAGCTCTGTCTCCTGCCCTTACTGATATAACATCTGCTCCCCTGTTTTTCTGGTTTTGCAAAATTTTTTGCCACTCTTTATAATCTTCCGAATCTTTTAAAACCCCTGAAACCAAAATATGGTCTGCTTTGTATCTTTTTAAAATATCCATCAGCCCCTGCATATGGTCTTTTTCAGGGTGGGTTAAAATAACCAAGTCTATTGTTTTATCCCAAAATGGAATTATTTTTGCTATCTTCTCCAGGGCTACGGAGGTCGGACCTCCGTCAATTATGATTTGATGATTTTCCGGAGTTTTAATAAAAGCAGAGTCTCCTTGCCCCACATTTAAAAAATAAATCTCCAAATTATTACTTTGGGCTAAAACAAAAACTTCTTTCCAACAAAAAATATTTATCACAAATAAAAATCCTAAAAACAGAAAAATATATTTTCTTTTCATTTTTTAATTATACAAACTAAAACCCGGCTATGAAAGCCGGATTTTAGTTTTGAAGATTAAACGATTATTTCTTCAGGCCCAGGGACTGAAAAATAATATTGCCCGTTGCGAAAATTAAAGATTTGCGGCGAAAAATCAGAAAAGCGACGAGTTTTATCAATAAAATAGATAAGACGAGGAGCTTTTCTGATTTTGCAGACCAAAAATTTAATTTACAGTAGGGCTGATATTATTTCTTCAGGCCCATAATCTTAAACATTTTTGTTCCGCAAACCGGGCAGATACCTGTCATTGCAGCTCTCTTTTTTCCTCCTTTGCCATTCATTGTGACTTCTTTTGGGTCGTTCATTTCCCTTTTTGCTTTACACTTTACGCAATATGCCTCTGGCATTATATTTTTTATGAAATGAAATTTAAAACAGATACAAAATGTTTCGTGTTTTAATTTTACAATTTCAATTTTTTAATTTGGCAGAATTCAGTTGTGCCAAAAATTTTATTTAATTTTAGTTATTAACCTATTTTATTCGTAACCAACTGACCTGTCAAGGGAATTTACGAATAAATTTCCCTAAGTTGCTGTCCACCCTCCGTCAACAACCATTACAGAGCCTGTCATATAAGATGATTCATCGGAAGCCAAAAACAAAACTGCATTTGAAATTTCCTCCGGCTTTCCCCATCGTTTCATGGGCACAACTGAAACCATCGATTCATCTCCTTTTTTGTCAGCCCCACCCGTAGCTCCCGGTGTTTCAATAGCTCCTGGAGCTATTGTATTTATCCTTATTCCAAGAGGAGCCAATTCCAGGGCCATAGCCTCTGCCATTCCAACAACTCCGCCCTTAGAGGCGCAATAATGAGTCAATCCGGCAAACCCCATTCCAACCTGTCCCATTGCGATTGAAGAAATATTCACAATCGCGCCAGATTTTTGTTTTGCCATTTCTTTGGCAGCTGCTTGGGAGCACAAAAAATATCCCTTTAAATTAATATCAATCACTTTCATAAAATCTTTTTCTGACAGTTCTAAAAACGGCTTGAACGGAAAAATCCCGGCATTGTTTACCAAGATATCAATTTTTTTAAACTTTTCCAGGGTTTCCTTAATCATATTGTCAACATCTGCCTTGTTGCTTATATCACACTTTACAGCAATTGCTTCTCCCTTTTGTTTTTTAATTTCGTCAACAACAAGCTGGCATTCTTCTTTTGAAATATCTGAAACAACAACTTTTGCCCCGGCTTTTGCCAAAAGCAAAGCGTGAGTCTTGCCCATTCCTTGTTTAGCTCCGGTTATTATTGCAACTTTTCCCCTTAGGTCGCAGAATCTTGGAGTTGTTTTGTTCAATCCAAACATAAATTTATGAGTGAAGCGAATAAATTTATCCTGAGTTTTTATAAAACGAAGGATATCCGCTTATACTAAAAATTTTAATTTTAAAATAACGCAAAAAAATTACTGAATTAATTACTGAACTAATTCAGTAATTCTTTTTTAATGCTCAAATTAAAATCAAATCAGCGTACTATTCTTTACAGCAATCTATTACTTTTTGTACCATTTGCCCAAGCTTTGCCAATATTCCGTTTTTTTTGTCTTCGTCTTTTTTATTAACCTGATTTTCGTCAATTTTTTTTACCTCCCCAATGCCAACTAAATTCAGATTAATCCCCCAAAATAAACTGTAAAGTTCATATGCCTTTTTAAACATTTCGGCTGCATCTTGCGTTTTATGCTGACCCTGGGCCTTAGTGCCAACTTCTACAAGCCTCATTGAAGCTGCAAGCAAATGCTTTGAAATACACCAAACTTCCCCTTCCGGGTCTTTGATAATCCTTTTTAAAAGGTCTTTTCTCATTTCCCTTGCAGTATTAAGCAAATCAAAATATTCTGGTTTTTGGAGTTTTGCCCCCGTAAAAAAGAAATGTTCTTCAATAGAAATTAAATTCATTATTGCAACAGACAAATCTTCGTCAGAAGACAAATCCATCTGATTATCCTTGCTTGAATTTACTTTTTTTATAAACTCATCTATCTTTTCTTTTGTAACCTCCATAATATTTATTTTTGATTAACATATTTCAATGATATAAAAAACAAGACTTAAAAGCAAAAGCAATAAAACCGGAACAACCACTTTTTGATAGGGGAAAAAAACTTTTCCGTTATTTTTTCTCTTTAAAAAACCGTTTAAAAATGTTGAAAATAAGAACACAAAGCTTCCCAAAACTATTCCAAACAAAAGCTTGTCTATTCCCCAAACCTTATTAAAAGGATGCCCTATTATGTTAAAAGAATAAAGCGGCAAAAGAACAAAAACATAAAAAGAAATCCAAACTAAAATATCTTTGAATTTAAAATTTATATTTCTTTTTGCCAACCAGTCTAAAAACCACATTATAACAGCAACCGTTAATCCGCCAATCCAAAGGCCGGTTATTGCGTCGTCAATTCCCAACCATCTGCACAATCCAACCCCCGAACCTACAGCCACAACGCAAACAGGACAAACTGCTTTTACCTCAAAAGCAAAAATAGAAAATAGCGATAAAAATAGTATTAAAGTTTTTTTATTGATTGGCCTCATTTATCTGTAAATTTTCACTTGCGTTTTCTTGGCTTCTTATATTGTTTTGAAAAAATTGCTGAATGGGCTCCCCTCCTATCAAACATGTTTCTCCTGTCCATAAAAATGGGACTCCGATACTGCTTTCATCTAAATCACAAATGCGCGCTTTTTCCATAATCAAGTTTTGGTTTTCCTCGTTATGATAAACTTCAAGCTCAGTAAAACTTATTTTTTCTTTTATTTTATTGTTTTTTATCCATTCTTCCAAATCCTTGCAATGCGGGCATTCCTGTCCGTAAAACAAAATTATCCCTTCAGTGCCATTGTTTATTACCTGCGGATTTTCGTTACCGTTTTTCTGCCAGCCAAAAACCATAATGGCAATAACAAAAATTACAATTAAAATTGCAACGAACAAAATTATTTTTTTATTTTTTCGCATAATTTTTTCCGCCGATTGGCGGACTATCTAATTATTATTTTACCACATTTATTTTTTGAATCAACATCTCTTGACACAGAATTATTTTTGGAATTATCTTGAATATAGTTTTTGTTCTTTACGGTCGGCTCTTTGAAAATAAGGAAAACATCATGTCAGTTGATCAAGAATGTTTGTTGAAAACTACTATTCGCTGGATAATGCGGTGTGACTTGCAAGAAGTTCTGGCAATTGAAGCCGCTAGCTTTGAATTTCCTTGGTCAGAAGACGACTTTATCCATTGTCTTCGCCAACGCAACTGCTTTGGTATAATTGCCGAGTACGACGGCCGGGTTATCGGTTTCGTGATTTACGATCTATACAAGAATCGTATTAACGTATTAAACTTCGCCACTGCCCCTGAGATGCGACGCCGTGGCGTTGGCACGCAGATGTTTGAAAAAATTCTTGCAAGATTATTACCCAACGAGAAAAAGGGTATTCTATTTTTGGTCCGAGAAACAAACGACAGTGCTGTGCCCTTCTTAGAAAGAAACAGTTGCGTTAATATCTCCGTATTTCTTGACCAACCAGACAATCCGCCTGGTAAAAAAACGCCTGGTTCTGCGTGTCCTGTGTGCTATATGGGATATACAATTAATTAGTCCTCAATCTAATCCCAGCAAAGATGACACCAACCCCAATACCGGAGCATATATACGTTCCGGTTTTTTATTACATTAGTCATTGGGGTGTCAGGAACCGCAATGACTATCTGGGGTTATTTTAGGAGATTGAGTTCTTTTAAAATTTCTTTTTCTTGCAGGCCATACATTTTGCACACCTGGCCTATTTGCAATTTTTCCAATTCAAAAGCCGCCATGGGACACGACAAGCACGGCACTCCGTATTTTTTTAAAATTTTATTGGCTCCTTTTGTTTCCAAAATTTTTGCCAATGTTGTTTTTGCTGTAATTTTCATAATATTATTTTACCAAAAATTATATTTATTGCAAAAAAAAGGGGGTAAATTTTAAACCCCCATTATCCTCTACCAATTCCCCGATATTAGGATTTTAGAACAGTTCTTTTTTTGCTCCAACAAGCGTGCGAATCCGTTGGGCACACAACGCCACGTTTAATGGCATCCTGAAAGCCTCTCTGACTGCTGTGCAACCAAAACTTATTGTTTCTCCGTCATCGGGCAGTAAGGCGATCAAGATCACCTCGGTAAACTCGCTGTTTTTTCGCAGGTTTTGACAAATCTGCAGAGCTTCGGTTCTGCCAATGCAAAAGTCAACAATAACGCAATCCGGGTGAAAACTTTCCGCCTGAATTCCAGCATCAAAACCGCTCGAAGCAACAGCGACTCTGAACGACCGCTCTACCGGCATCTTACGTTTCAGGTTCTCAATAAGAACTTTGTCTTGGGCCACGATGAGCACTTTAGCCATCCCATCGTCTTCAAGGTCTCCCAAGGGCATTCCCTGTTCCTTGAGAAACTTGATCAAATACTCTCGCGGAATACGACGGTCCTGGGAGTATGGGATACGGTATCCCTTCAGACGCCCCGAGTCAAACCACCTGCTCACGGTAATCGGAGCTACTTTGCAAATCTTGGCGACCTGGCCAGTAGTAAAAACCTTCATCTTTGACCTCCATTTATCTTGAGCAAACTTTGGATTTTCAAAAAACAATAAATTAAACTAACATAAAGATTATTTGCTGTCAACGATAACTCCTCCGCCCAACAATTCTTTGCCTTTGTAAAAAACTGCCGATTGACCCGGAGTTATTGCTTTTTGCGGAGTTTTAAAAATAACTTTAACGCTGTTTTTTGTGTGTTTTAAAATTTTAGCTTCTGCGAAGTTGCTTTTATACCTTATTTTCACTTTGGCATTTATCGGCAAATTCTGCGGAGATATCCAGTTAATGCTTTTGGCAATAAATTCTTTTTTTAGCAGGTCTTTTTTATTCTTGGAAACAATTAAAGTATTTTTTTTGAAATCTTTTTCAACAACAAACCATGGCCCCTGCGGTATGCCAAGACCTCTTCTCTGCCCTATTGTATAAAACCACAACCCATTATGTTGTCCTATTAGGTTTCCCTTAATGTCAACGATTTTTCCGGGTTTTATTTTTAAATATTTTTTTAAAAAATTGCTTGTTGGGCCATCAACAAAACAAACCTCCTGGGACTCCGGAGTTTCTGCAACGGGCAAATCAAATTTCTTTGCCAAACTCCTGACTTCCGGCTTTGTATAATTTCCAACAGGAAACAAAACATTTTTTAATTGGCTTTGACTTAACTGCCACAAAAAATACGACTGGTCTTTTGCCTTATCTTTTCCTTTAAATAATTTTATTCTGTATTTACTTGGAGTTTGGAATTTAGGATTTAGGATTTCCCGCTGCAGGCGGGAGTAGTGTCCTGTTGCCAAAAAATCAGCACCCATTTCTATTGCTTTTTTAAGCAACAATCCAAATTTTATTTCTTTGTTGCATACAACGCAGGGATTTGGGGTGTTCCCCCGCCTGTAATCGCTTAAAAAATAATCAACAACTTTTTCCTTAAATTCTTTTTCAAAGTTAACAGTATAAAACGGAACACCGATTTTTTTGGCAACCTGTTTTGCCATTTTCTCTGATTTGCTAAATTTATTATTCTTTTCTTGCCAAAATTTCCCCATAATCCCTGTAACAGAAAAACCGGCTTCTTTTAATAAAAGTGCCGAAACCGAACTGTCAACCCCGCCCGACATTGCCACAATTACTTTTATTTTTTTATTTTTCTTTTCCATTTAATATTTAATTTACCCCTAAAAATTCAAAAAAACAAGCCGAAAAGATTAAACTCTCCGGCTATGATTTGCCCCGTTTTCAGGGGCCTGGTGTGCTATTTCATTGCATCGGCAAAAATCATGCCGATAATCCCGTCTGCCATAAAGCGCAAATAAACGCTAGTGACTTTAGTAGATATGACATGGCTGTCTTCCTCCATGACTTTCAGTTTAGAAAGAACGACCCGCAAAGTCTGCAGGTCAGACAAATGCTTTTTGTCTTTTTGGATGCCTGTGTGCTGGTGGCGCCGAAGCAAGAGTTTTAAATCTTCCCTTGCTTCATTTCTCAAAGCCGGCGTGTTGATGTGCGATATTGCCTCTCTGGATTTTTCTTCATCTGCTTTTTGACCAGAAAATCTTGCTATCCAGATCCAGGCTTCAGCTATCCAATATCTATCAAGCCCTTTCATATCGTAAGCAATGCCACGCGCCTCGTCCAAATGAAGGCCCTCTGCCAAAGTTTTAGCAACAATTGCCATCATTTCAGCCCGTAGACTACGACTATCGTGTTCTGAAGCCAAAGAAATAGCCAAGTCGATATCTCTCTTCTCTTTTGTGCAACTGGCAATAGCTGCAGCCAATCTCACCGAGAGACGGGAATCCTCCGTCTCGCAAACCGACTTCCTTAGAAAGTCAATAACATTGTCAAAAATCTCTTGACCGGTTCTTCTCACTCTTACTCTCGTTTTTGTCATCAAAACGGACTCTCCTTTTGGTTTTAGCTGTTTTGCATAAAGCCCAACAACCCTTGCTTAAAAAACAAAAATTGCGGCACAGCGCCGTAATTTGTATTTTTATATTAACAAATAAACATTGTTCTGTCAATAACACAAACTTCCGTTGCAACGCGTTGTTTAGAGCATACCTTGGAATGTACCCGGGTACACTCCAAACAACGCGTCTGCAAATATTTTTAATTTTAAAAGAACAAAAACCAAAATATTGGGAGGTCCGACACCCCAATGACTATTTTGACCAGTTTTTGTATCTTTTTTCTATTATTTCCTTTTCTTTTTGAATTTTTTCGTGTTTTTTCTGCAAATCTTCTGGCGCATCTTTTTTGCTTTTTAAAAAATAATCATAAATCGCTTCAGTCAAAGCATCAACCGCTAAAACAGAACAATGGTATTTTACAGACGGCAACCCCCCCAGTTTTTTGATAATATCGTCTTTTTTTATTTTAAGCGCCTCTGATATTGTTTTCCCCTTTGCCAAATCAGTTATCATTGAGCTTGTGGAAATTGCCGCAACGCATCCAAAAGTTTCAAATTTTATATCTTTTATTATTTTTCCCTTTTTTGAATCTGCAACTTTTATATAAAGCCACATCACATCTCCGCAAACAATATTCCCAACTTTTCCAATTCCGTCCGCATTTTCCATTTTTCCGTAATTATGCGGATTTTTAAAAGCCTCCATAACTTTTGGGGTATATAAAGCAGAACACGCATTAATCCTGGGGCATTTTTTGTTTTTTATATTATTTTTTGGCATATTATTAAAATTATTGGCATTTAAACGGCGACATTGACCTTATTTTTTCAATTATTCCAGGCAAAACTTTGATTATTTTTTCAATTTCTTTTTTTGTTGTAAACCTGCCTAAAGAAACCCTTAAAGAGCCATGGGCTTGTTCCGGCCTTAATCCTGTTGCCAGCAAAACATGGCTTGGCTCAAGATTAAAAGAAGAACACGCAGACCCTGTAGAGCATGCTATACCCTGCATATCCAGTTGCATCAGCAAAGATTCTCCCTCAACAAAGTCAAAAGAAAAATTTGCATTATTTGCCAGCCTGTTTTTTGGGTGGCCGTTCAGCCTTGAATTTTTTATTTTTAAAACTTCTTTTATTAACTTATCTCTTAAAATTTTCAGCCTTTTGCTTTCTGATTTTATTTCTTTGCTACAAAGCTCAGCTGCTTTGGCAAACCCCACTATTCCTGCAACATTGACAGTTGACCCTCTTAACCCCCCTTCCTGCCCTCCGCCGTGCAAAATAGGCTGGATGACTGTTCCCTTTTTAACAAACAGCATTCCAACCCCCTTTGGCCCGTAAATTTTGTGGGACGAGGCAGTCAGCAAATCAATATTCATTTTTTTAACATCAATGGGTATTTTTCCAAAAGACTGTGTTGCATCAGTATGAAAATAAACTCCCGCATCTTTGCATATTTTTCCAATTTCTTCTATTTTTTGAATTGTGCCAATTTCGTTTGAAGCGTGAATAACAGAAACCAAAACTGTGTTTTCTTTTATTGCTTTTTTAACGTCTTCGGGATTAACTGACCCAAATTCATCAACAGGCAATCTTGTTATTTCAAATCCATGCCACGGCTGTTTTGCCAGCCATTTTGCAGATTCAATCACGCACGGATGCTCAATAGAAGAAATAATTATATGATTTTTTCTGTTTTTCCCTGGAAGATTATTTGCAAAGGCAACCCCTTTCAATGCCATATTATTGCTTTCTGTAGCCGAACTTGTAAAAATAATTTCGCTGGGATTTGCATTTATTACAGAAGACAAAATGGCCCTGCTTTTTTCAACAGCATTTTTTGTTTCCTGCCCAAAAGAATGCAAGGACATTGAATTTCCAAATTTTTCAGAAAAATACGGCTCCATTGTCCCCAAAACCTTTTTGTCAACGGGCGTGGAAGCTGAATAATCAAGATATATTTTTTTCATATAATTATTTGACAAATTCTGATAATTTTATTGATTTTAATGATTTTTTCAACGCTAAATCAACCTTCGCCCAGACGCTTTTTACAGCGCACTTATGTTTTCTGCCACACAAAAAACAATTTACAGGAATAGTATTCTCTAGAGCTTCAACAATATCATTGGCCGTTATCTTTTTGGGGTCTTTTAGCAAAATATATCCTCCTCCTACTCCTTTCTTACCTTTTACAAATCCTGCTTTTTCAAGCTGTAAGATTATTTTTTCCAAAAAATCAAAGGGAATTATTTCCTGTTTTGAAATATCCTTTAAGGATAACAATTGCTTCTTTTTATAATTTTTTGCAAGCAAAACCATTGCCCTCATTCCGTATTGTGATTTTTTTGATATTTGCATATATTATTTATTTTACAGCTTAAAAACCGACTAATCTTGTCGGTTTTATCTTATCAAAATAAAAACCGCCTGTCAATAAAGCGGTTTTTAATTAGTATAACCTTTGTTAATTTTCTGTTTTTACAAACAGCTTCAGAAACCATCCAAATAAGTTAAATTGGCTTTTGTTTGTTTCCAAAAAATTACTGATGTTTTCTTTTGCCTGCTCCAAAGCTTCAATTTGGCTCTGAATCTCCGTTTCGCTTTCTTCTGAAATTGATTCTTCTAGCAAGCTATTTAGTTCAACTAGTTGGCTTTCAGCGGCCGATATTTCAGCTTTTAATCTTAGAGTGCTTTTGTAATCCGGCCCAACCAAAAATGTTTTTATTATACTCTGGTTTTTAATAGTGTCTATTGCTTCTGCAACTTTTTCCTTTGTTTCGTTTTGTTGCTGTGCTATTTCTCTTATTTGCTGCCCTATTCTGCCGCCTTCTCTGTCAGCAACACTCAATAATTCCTGCACAAAATTTGCCACAGCGCTTCTATGTTCTGTCCCGTTAATTCCCTCTCTCCTCTCTTGGTTTTTAATCTGTTCCTGATCGCGCTCCTGATTTTTCACCTGATTATTATCCATGGTTTGATTTCCAACATCAATTTCATCCTGTAACTGCTGTTGATCCCTCTCCTGGTCTTGAAATTGAGCCCGAACACGTAAATCATTAGCTGGCTGAGCCGGATCCTCATTTTCTTCTTGAATTTGTCCATTATTCTGAACTTGGATTTGAATATCTTGGCCTTGATTTGCGGTTTGCATTTGTTCCTGAACCTTATCTGCATTGCCGTCATTGCTCTTCATAACAGCACCGGCTTGCAAAGAAAAAGCCAATCCGGTTATTAAAAATGATAATAAAGTTTTGTTTTTCATATTTTTTATATTAATTATATTTTTATTTTTTCTTGTCTATTTTTTCAAAGGCAAACATTTTAAATCCTAAATAAATAACCGCCGCGACAATTATAAAATCAACAACTGTAGAAATAAAAGCTCCATATTTAATTGCTGTGTCCCCTATTATTATCATTTTATCATTAAGATTAACCTTACCCAAAAGCAAGCCAACCAAAGGATTAATTATGTTTTCAACCAAAGAAGCAACTGTTTTGGAAACCGCCCCTCCCAAAAGAAAACCTATTGCCAAGCCTATTACCCCCCGCTCTCTTATAAAATTTATAAATCCTTTCATTGTCTAAAAATTACTTTTTTTATTTATTATAACATAAATAAGAAAGTAAGCAAAGAATTAATTATTTTTTGTTTGTATAAAAAAAGAATTGACTTATAATTAAAATATGAAATACAATAATCTTTCCTCAAAAGAGGCTCAACAAAAACAAAAAGACTGCGGCAAAAATATTTTACCGGCAGAAAAACCAGCCCCGGCCTTAAGGGTTTTTCTTTTGCAATTTGCAAATCCTTTGGTTTATGCGCTTTTATTTGCCGGAGTAATTTCTTTACTTCTTCAGAAATATTTTGACATAGTCCTTATATTTTCCGTTGTTTTAATAAATGCTATAACCGGATTTATACAGGAAAACAAAACTCAAAAAACCCTTGAGGCTCTTAAAAAAATGATAAAACCCGAAGCCAAGGTTCTGAGGGATAATGAAAAGAAAAAAATTGACTCTTCAGAGCTTGTTCCAGGTGACATTGTTTTTCTCACAGCAGGAGACAGAATTCCGGCCGACGGAACAATTCTTGAATCCGTATCGCTTTCTGTAAATGAGGCTTTGCTTACGGGAGAAAGCGAAGCTGTCCAGAAAGAAAAACAGGACAGTGTTTATATGGGCTCAACTGTTTCCTACGGGAGGGCGACAATGATTGTTGAAAACATCGGGTCCTGCACAAAAATAGGAGAAATAGCCAAAAGCCTCAGAGAAACGGACCAACCCCAAACAACTCTACAGATAAGATTGGAAGACTTGACAAAAAAACTTATTATTGTTTCAATTTTTCTGTCAGCTATGATATTCTTTGTCGGTTTTTTAAGCGGGCGCAATCTTTTGGAAATGATTGAATTGTCTGCTGTTATTCTTGTTGCGGTAATACCAGAAGCCCTGCTTATAGTGATTACACTGGTATTGGTTTTGGCTATGAGGGACAGCTTAAAAAGAAAGGCCTTAATAAGAAAAATTCTGGCAACCGAAACGTTGGGCTCTGTTACAACAATATGCACAGATAAAACGGGGACCCTTACGGAGGGAATAATGAAAGTCACAAAATCTGATTTTGAAAACGCGGAAAATAGCCTGCTTTCAATGTGTTTATGCAATGACACAAACGACAATGTTGAAACAGCGCTTTGGGATTATTTAAAGTCATATAAAGGCTTCAACCCCCAAGGTGTATTTGAGAAACACGAAAGAATCTCCGAAATTCCTTTTGACAGTCAGCGCAAATTCATGGCAACAGTCAATTTTTTTCCCGAATCAAAAAAATATTTTTTGTTTGTTAAGGGTGCGCCAGAAATTATCCTTTCAATGTCAAAACTTTCCCTTGCCAAGAAAAAAATAATCGCAGAAAAAATAAACATTTGGGCGGAAAAAGGAATCAAGGTTTTAGCGTTGGCGTCAAAAAAAATTCCAAAATCCAAGGCAAGCGGCCTTTCTGAAGATTTAATTTCTAATCTGGAGTTTGCGGGCATTGTGGGACTACAAGACCCTCCCAGGAAAGAAGTAAAAGAATCCCTTGCAACTGCGCAAAAAGCAGGCTTAAAAATAAAAATAATTACAGGAGATTATCAAAAAACAACAGAGAGGATAGCTGCTTCTTTGGGAATAAAATTTAAGCCGGAGCAAGTTTTGGACGGCTCAGAATTTAATAACCTCTCTGACGAAGAATTAAACAGAATTGTGCCTTCAACTTTAATTTTTTCCCGCGTAACTCCCAACCAAAAACTGAAAATCGTCCAAATACTGCAAAACTCCGGTGAAGTTATAGCCATGGTTGGAGACGGAGTAAATGATGCCCCAGCCCTAAAAAAGTCAAACATAGGTATTGTTATGGGCGATGCTTCTGAAGTCGCAAAAGAAACATCAGACCTTATACTTTTAGACAATAATTTTAAGACAATAATTTATGCAGTTGAGGCGGGCAGGCTTGTTTTTGAAAACATAAAAAAAATAATCCTATTTATACTTTCTAATTCCTTCGCTGAGGTTGTTGTTATTTTAGGGGCCCTAATGATGGGCTGGCCCATACCGCTAACAATTGCTCAAATTCTCTGGATGCATATTCTGTGCGACGGACCGGAAGATTTTATACTTGGGTTTGAGCCAAAAGAAAAAGAAACAATGTCAGACGGCCCAAAAAAAATGGACGAACCGCTTTTGGGGGGATTAAGCATATTTTTAATTGCCTCCATTTCCCTTCTTTCGGGATTGTTTTCACTTGGATTTTTTTGGTATTTTGGAATACACAAGGAAAATTTTGCCCTGGGCCAGACAATGGCGTTTATGTCTTTGGCTTTCAGCTCTGTTATTTATATTTTTTCCTGCAGAACATTAAGAAAGCCATTTTGGCAATATGAAAACTTTTGGTCAAACAAATGGCTTTTTATAGTTGTTTTTTTCAGCCTTTTTCTGGCAACAATAATAACTTATATCCCCGCAACCCAGAATATTTTGAGCCTTGTTGCGCTTAACTTTTTGCAGTGGTCTTTACTTTTAATAAAAGGGACGATCCTCGTTGCTATTATTGAAATTGCAAAATCTGTCTCAAATCAAAAAAAAATAAAAAGCATGTTAAAAGAAAGAAGTCCGTATTCAGCATAAATAGTCATTGGGGTGTCCGACACCCCAATGCTTATCTCTTAGTAGTTAAAAAGGGCAAATAAGTCTGCCCTTTAGATTTTTTTGAACCAGTCGCCGGCAAGTTCAACATATCTTTTGTTAAGAAGCTTTATTTTCACTGCTTCAGGGTGCGTGAGGTTAGGCGACATTGATTGCCTTTGCTCAAGGGTAATAATTCTTACCCCAACAACCGAAAACGGTCCTTTGCCAAATTTCTTTTCAACTGTCCTTATCTTATTGCAAAAGCGTTCTCTATCCCAGCAAACCATGTCCCCAATACAAAAGCTGACTCTGTTATCAGCCATTTCAATCCCCTTTCTAAAAAGAACTACATACAGAATATCAGAAAAGAAAGATTTTATCAATTAAAACTTTAAAAACTCCATTAACTTATATATCAATATTGCGGGCCAGACAAGAGCCTTCAAAAAGCCTAAGACGCCTACCCAAAAACCATCGGCCTGTTGAATGTAATAAATTAAGGCTCCCAAAAAACCCAATCCGTAAAATCCTCCGCCGACTCCGCCGCAATTAGATCCGCAATGACATTTTTGTTTTTTGTTTTCTTCTTCCATATTTTTTCCGCCTCCGCCAGCTGGTGGAAACGGACTTTTAATTATTTTTTACCATTGTTTATTATGCGCCGCCTTTATTTAAAAATCCGTCTGCTAAAAACAATGCTCCAATAACCACAGCAGGAATAAAAATAATCATTGTCTCAAGATTAAAGAAAAGCAAAGAAAAAATCCCTATTGCAATAAATAAAATCCCTCCCCAATAAGCATATCTCCATGCAATAAAGGTTATCAAAGCTAAAATAAAACTGGGAATTAGATGCATAACCAATGCTAAAAGCCACTGTGACTCCTCAAAAACATCCAAAGCAAACATGCCTATAAAACAAACAAGTAAAATTGATAAAATGCGCGGAAGCCAATACAAAAATTTATTCATTTTTAAAAATTTTAATTGTTTTTTATATCATACCACATGCATTGCATTTAAAAAAGCGAACGCATACGCGCTCGCTTTATGTTTTTGCATTATTCGCCGCATAGCCTGACATCAGGGGAAAGCGAATAGAATATTGTTGTCAAAATAGGTTATTTAAAAACATAAGAAAAATGTCGGAAAATTTCACGGCCGTGAAATTTTCCGACATTTTTTAAACCTTTTTGCTGATAAACATCTATTGAAGAAAAAATTTTAATTTATCAGCCAAATTGCAAGATTTAAATATCCTGCAAAACTTACCCAAAGAATATAGGGCACCATAAGCCAGGCGGCCTGCTTTGAAATTTTTGCAAAGGAAATTGTAGTGGCTATAATAGCAAACCACAAAAATATGATTTCAATAAATGCACCTGCCAAAGAATGCAATCCAAAAAACAAAAAGGACCAAAGCATATTCAGGCTCAACTGAACTGCAAATATGCCAAGGCTTTCTTTTACTTCTTTTCTGTCAGCCCCTTTTTCAAAAACAAGAAAGGCAGCAACTCCCATTAAGGCAAATAAAATTGTCCAGACAGGCGCAAAAACCCAGTTAGGCGGATTCAAAGCCGGTTTTGCAAGGCCTGCATACCATGTTTCTATAGACGAAGATGTAAAAACAGAACCAACAGCACCGGCCAGTTCGCAAACAAAAATAAAGGCAACAAGCTTTAAGATACTTTTTAATTCCATATTTTAAAATTTAATTACCCTTTAGTTATTTTACTTCAGCTATGATAACAACATAGTTTTTGCCGTATTTTTGAGCGCATTTAGGGCATGTTGTGTACCACATATACCATTTTTTAATTTCCATTCCTTTCGATTTTGCAAAATCTTTGAAATTTTCGCACCACTTTCCGGTTTCCTTGAAATTTCCCTCATATACTTTTGATAAAAATTTTCCCTCCAAAACAGTGTTTTCAGCTCCCGGAATTTCCCTATCAACAGCAACATACAAGTCCATATTCCATTTTGAAGTATGGTCTGAAAGCCCCATCCAGTCTTGCGACACAGCGCCGGCTTTTTCAATTTTTTCCATAAGTTTTTTTATAACAGAGCCAAAATTCACCGGCATATAAAAAAAGGTAAAAACCCTTCCTTTAATAAATTTTTTATTGTCCCATTCAAAAATTTTCTCATCCCAAGGAACAGGGTCAAACTTGGGGCAACATTCCGTATTTTGCATTTTTTCTTCCATATTTTTTTATTGTTTATTTCTTCTTTTATTATACCAAATTTTACAACAAATGAAAAAGAGACAAATACTTTTTTGTATAAAAAAGGACGCTGATGTTTTCAACGTCCTATGAGAATTTTAATCAAATCGGCTTGCTATTAAAAATTAGCCATTGCGATGTCTGACCTCGCAATTTTATTTTTTTACTCTAACTGCGGGATAAATTAAGATTTTTTAAATTTTGTGGATGCATTTGCCGCAGCTATCAGCCCAATTCCCACAATGCCCACAACAGTTGCAATGCCCGTGGTGTTTTCGCCAAGAAAGTCTCCATTCCACATTAAAGAAGCGCCCATCAAGGCTAATAAAATTCCCGATATAAATAATGGCTTATTTACGGTGGCTATATTTTCTTTTACCTTTTTCCAAAATACCACCATTAGTATAAAAATAATTGCCGCTATAACTAATAAAGTTATTAAAATAAATTGCATATTTTTTACCCTGTTAATTATTAATATTTTTTATTGCCTTTTGTTTACTCTACCAAAAAACCGTCTTAATTAAAAGCAAACCAAACTCCTAAAAAGAACCACCACGCAAAGCAAAATTAAAAACCACCTTTTCTGGTGGCTTTAATTTTGCTCCG
>CAYZNK010000001.1:0-298756 GCA_964479955.1 uncultured Candidatus Saccharibacteria bacterium | reverse complement strand
CTCCCGATGAAGACGAAGAACTAGACGAAGACGAGGATGAGGAAGAGCTAGAGGAAGAGGACGAGCTTGAAGATGAAGAACCTCCACTGGATGATGATGAAGAGGACGAGGACGATGAACTAGACGAACTGGAGGAGGAAGAAGATGCTCCTCCCGATGAAGACGAAGAACTAGACGAAGACGAGGATGAGGAAGAGCTAGAGGACGAAGACGAGGAAGAGCTAGAGGACGAAGACGAGGAAGAGCTAGAGGAAGAGGACGAGCTTGAAGATGAAGAACCTCCACTGGATGATGATGAAGAGGACGAGGACGATGAACTAGACGAACTGGAGGAGGAAGAAGATGCTCCTCCCGATGAAGACGAAGAACTAGACGAAGACGAGGATGAGGAACTAGACGAAGATGAACTAGATGAGCTGGACGAAGATGAACTAGATGAAGACGAGGATGAGGAAGATGAACTAGATGAGCTGGAAGAACTAGAAGAAGATCCCCCGGAAGACGAGGATGAAGAGGAGCTAGAGGAAGAGGAAGATGAGGAACTAGACGAAGATGAACTAGATGAAGACGAGGATGAGGAAGATGAACTAGATGAGCTGGAAGAACTAGAAGAAGATCCCCCGGAAGACGAGCTGGAGGAGGAAGAGCTGCTGCCACATGGAGTACACACTTGAGTTATAGACGGACTTTGGCATACAGGACCTGTAACATCCTGTATACATGTTCCCCAATTTATGGTTGTGACAATACACTGTATACCGCCTATGCATCCCTGATCCGTTGTAGTAACCTGATAAGTTCCACAATCTGTAACAAAACTAGACCCCTGAACATATTCAATACAATCTGCGTCTGCTGTATCTACCATTCCACAATAAGTGCAATATCTTGTCGCATATATATCATTATTCTGACAAAAAGACGGATTAGCCACATAACAATTTCCGCAATCCTGAATTTTTACACTGTGACTATCTGGTTCACAAAATGGCTCTTCTGTTAATTGGCAATTCCCAAAAAAATAATCATAATAAACACTATTATTGGAACATCTTTCAATCATATAATCGGGTCCACATTCTTCAAAAAGATAAGCGCTACCTAAGGTGCATATATCATCTGGGGTTCCTGCTTGGCATATTCCATCTTGACGCCAAATTTCGTAATCATATCCATTAGCCCTGCACTCTGAAGCATCTTCGCAAGACCTATCTACTCCAGTGCAAACACATTCAAAAGGCCCAAAATCGCAAGCACAGCTAACATCTAATATGTTATATGAGTCTAAACACAAACTTATCTCAAGACCACTGCACTCAGCATCTGAAAAACATTCACCTGGCACAGCATTCACATAAGAAACAGCCCAAAAAGACGCTAAGAATACCATTAGAGATATTATAAATGAAATTTTTATTTTCATAATCGGATTTGGCGATTATTTCTTTAAAATCAACGTATAATCATTACTGACTCCCCTGAAACTTGACCGTCAGAAAAAACCTTAAGATATATTCTTAAATTATTTCCATTTTTTATATCTTCAAATTTAGCAGGCGTTTCAGTGTCCGAGGAACTTGTTCCTACGGCAGGCACATTAAAAGAAGTTATTTTTGCATCTTCTTTTATTTTTACTGTTAAATTTTCTTCGTTGTTATTTATTGTTATGTTTCTGTCTTGTATATCAGTAACATCTCCGTATGCAACTATAAAATATATTGTCTGTGATGATAAATCTTTTACAGTTTTTTCAAATACATCTGTGTTTGTTTTTTCTGTTGATTTTTCTGCATTAACAAGACAGTTTTGTTGCTGATAAAAAACTCCGGCTCCTCCTCCCAATATAAAAATTAAAAAAGCTAAAATAAAAGATAAAATAATTATTTTTTTGTCCATATTTTTTATAAAATAAGTATTGACTGCCCGATGATTTGTCCGTCGGGCATAACTTTTATTGTTATATTAAGATGATTGCCCACTTTTATATCTTCAAAATTAATTTCTTTTTTTTCTGACTGTCCTCCTGCGCTTTCTCCAATCAAATAAATTTTACATCCGTCTTCAGCTAAAATTTTCATTGTATCGCCAAGATAAGATATAGTAAGGTCTCTGCCGTCTATTTTTGTAATCTGGCCATAAGCTATAATAGATGCAATATTTTTTGAGCTTAAGGCTTTTAAGGTGTCTTTACTGTTTTTTTCACCAATTAAATCCTTTTGCTGCTGGTAAAAAATGCCAAATCCTATTCCTGAAGCTAAAAACAAAGCCAATGAAAGAAAGAACAATATTATTAAAACTAATTTTTTCATTATCTTTAAGATTAAAATATTTATAATATTTTTTAATTATAACTCTTTTAAAACTTCAAGTATAGCATAGCCTGTGAATAACTTTTTATGCTATATAAATACCCAATGTATTTTACTTGACAAGTTTATTTATTATTGTAATATTAATATAGAAACGTTCTTTAACAATTTGTCAACCACCCTCCTTATATAAAGGAAAAACCGATGAACGCTCGCACCATGCTTCTTTCTGTTGCACTGCTCTTGACCGCGTTTTTGCCAACTGCTTTGTCAGCAGATATTCCGGGCGGAATAGTCTTTTCAAATGGCAAAGATGCCATTTACAAAGACTTTGAGACCGGAGCAGTAAAAAACCTGACTTCCAATTATAGTCAGGCTGAAGTAAAAGACAAGTTTGCCTGCAACGGCAAAGTGCTTGTCTGGTGGCAGGATGGAAAATTCTGGTCAATGGATATCCCCTTAGGGGCTCCGAAAGTGGTGCCAATCAACAAAGCTGTCACCAAGAACGGCCACGCCCCGGCAATTAATGACATTATTGAGCCTCTGATTTGGCAAGACTCAAACAGCATCAAGAGCATTGTTGTTCTACCCGACAACGAGCATTTTCTTTTTGACGCAGATGCTCAAGATATCGGCTGGGTCTGCCTTGACCCGGGAAAACCTGATGCTTTTGCAAAGTTATGGGCATCAGGCCAATATGCCAATTTTATGGCTGCAGACCCAACAGAAAGGGATTTGAGGTTTGAGGTCTTGCCCCTTTGGGTTAAGAGACAGGATATTTTTCACGGAATATTCTGCCTTGCAACAGACAGCAATCGCCTTGTTCTCTCAATCAATCCATACGCCCCTGTTTTTGGCAGCGTAATCAATGATTGCCCTGCCCCGATATTCAAATCTCCGAACAGCACATCAAGGATTAAGCGACCACTGGGTCACGGATTGACCGGCGGATGGATGCAAGGCCAGCTAACAAAAAATGCTGACCTAAGGGTTTATAACCAGGACAACATCAAGAAAAACGCTCATTTTCTTGCAGTCGAGCCAAACAGCCACAGAATAGCGTATATTTATCAAATTGGGAACCAATGGGGACCAATTGAAATAAAAGCACTGGAGAGTGAAGAGGATTTCCTTTCTCTCTCAACGGTTTCTGTGTTTGACTCATTGTCCTTGAATATCAACAAAGACAAGATTCCCGAAGGACATCTCAAGCCACGGGAACTGGAAATCCAAACCCTCTTCCCAAGCGTTGAGGGATTGGCTTGGATGCCTAACGGATCCCTGACTGTTTTTAGCCAAGGGAAAGTGTTTGAAATATCAACACAGGACATTACTGCCGGGTTTGCAAAAAGCCGCGTGGTAACGCAACCCAATAAGGGAGATAAGAATTATGTTCATGTAGAAACCGAAAACAATATCACAACAGTAACCCCCAAGCTGATTGCTCAAAATATAGAGGGGAACTGTTTTAATTGGGTTTCAGATGCCACGCTTATCTGGCTTGCCCAAGACAGCAATATGTATGTCTGGCGAGCAGGATTCACAGAAAAACTAATGGACGCTACGGGAAGCTTTTCTTACTGTCCCAAAAGCCCATTTGAAGACACTAAAATCAACTCTGTTGCGGGAAGCAGTATTACCTATTCTGCAGGAACCATAACTGCCGAACGATACTTTAAAGTCGGGGCAATGGAATTTGCATGGCAACAGTCAGGAACGTCTATATGGATATCTGTAAAAGAGGGATACTCACGCAGCCTTGGAAGAGGATTTGTTATTCCGGATGGAACAAGTCTGGGAGAAATCCTTAATCCTGCCGTCTACCAATATCAAACCGAGTTTAAGTTTGTAAACCAGGCACCGAGGAAAGAAGCTCGCGTTAATGTCGGGCAAACGATAATTTTCCAGGTTGGATCTGGCTCAGACTACGTGGGGTTAAAACCGTTGAAAATAAATATCAACAAGGAACACCCCCTCAAAAACTCGTGCGATTTTGAATGGAAAGTATGGAAAGGAGTTCCACCCGTTAACCCCTCTGAAATTGTGAAAACAAAAACATTGGAAGAGAAAGCAGAGGCAGAAGGCTGGAAAGTTTCTTCTGCTAAATTCAAGGAAGAATTTGAGATGCTTGGAGTTAAGTTCTATTGGGACTTGTATAGCTACAAGGGAGACGGCAGGAAACTGTCAAATTTCCGTCTGAATTGGGAAAAAACCGAAGAAAAAATTCTGTTTATGGGAACAGACAAGGAAGACCTAAACGACTTGTCAGAAATCACATTCTACAACAGAACTTATCTTCCCAATATCAGGGGGTACGGTTTTGCCAGGTACCTGCCAGGAGAAAAACCCAGCAGAGTGCTCACGCTTTTGCTGAAAATAGGAAATGACTGCCTTTCCGTTGCCCCTCTCGCGATAGAAAAAGGAGGTGTTGTATTCAAAACTAAGGAGTGGCATGATGCAAACCTGACTGTTGTGGAACAAGCCAGTCCAATGGGTGAGACTTCTTACAGAGACCCCTTGCCTCCACAGGATTGGAAAGTCTCAGCTGTGCCAATCGAAAAAAAGTTCAGCATAGGAGAAATGGATTTTTTTTGGCAAAAAAGAACTGAGACGCCCGGAAACGGAAACATTGTTTTCGGCATCGCGTATGAAAAAAAAGGTGGAGATAAAAATCCCCTTCGCCTCGAGTCAGTGATAACTGATAACGTCAATGAGGATGATCCGTCGAAAAACATCTTTTTCAGACCGCGCTTCCAAAAAGCAACCCGTATATGGATATGTCCTGAAAAAGCGCCTGAAGATGTTAGGCCGTTAGTTTTCCGATTGGAAAATCAGTACATTTTGATAGCGCCCGTTGAAAGGAGAACAAATGCTGCCGGCGTTGAATGGATTCAATACAAATGGAAAGCCTGGCCAGAAGAGCATTCAGAGCTTTTGGCTCAGGCAACAACAGCTCTTAAATAGTTCTTTCAGTCCCTATTCAAAAGACTGAAAAACCCTCATAAGGATCATTGATCTCTTTTGAGGGTTTTTTATTGTTTTAAAAAGATTATTGCTGGATATTTGTAAAAATATATATTGAATCTCCCCTTAATTTTCCCTCAGCTGTTATGACTGAATTTATAGTTAATGCGTCCCCTTTTTTAACATCTTCAAAACTTATTTCTTCTGTCTTTTCTGTTCCCGTTTTGTAAACTTTGGCATGGCTACTTATTTGCAAAGCAATGGTTTCTTCTTGGTTGCTTATTATAATATTTCTATCACTAATATCTTTAACTGTTCCGTATATCATTATCCCTGAAATGGGTTTTGAGGACAAAAGGCTAATCAGTTCCGTTGCCGGTTGAATTTGGACAATGGCGTTATTATCTGTTTTCAGAAAAAATCCAAGGCCGGCCCCAAGCATAAAGGCCATTATAACTATAACTATCAAAGAAAAATATATAGCTGAATTTTCCATTTTATTATAAATTTAATTTTAATTTTCGGAAAAATTAATCACAGAATCTCCGTGGAAATTTCCGCTTTCGTCAACAATCAGGCTTATGTTCAATACATCCCCCACTTTAATCTTGCTGATATCAGAGACATTCTGACCTGCGCTGTAATCCTGGCTTCCTACCAAAGAACTTATTATAGCATCATCGTTTATAATTATTGTAATGGAGTCGTTATTAAAAGACATCGTTATCTTTCTTCCGTCTATGCTTGTAACCTTTCCATAAGATACAATTGAAGGAACAACATCAGATCTAAGAATTTTAACAACGTTTTCCATTTTTTCCGCCTTTATAATGTTTCTTTGATTATTATAGAATAGCCAAAAAACAACCAGCAAAAGCAGTAAAATTAAAATACTTATAAATAACCGAGGCTTATTCATATTTTAAATTTGCCAATTTCAAAACTTGGCTGTTTTCCTTTTATTAATTATAACCCTCTTTATAAAAATAAAAAAGAATGCTGTGGATAACTTTTAAAACTGTCTGACGAATTTTACCGGATAAAAAGTTTTTCTGTGTATTTTACATGGCCCAAATTTTTTTAAATTCTCAATATGTAAAACGGTTCCATAACCCTTATGACTGTCAAACCTATATTCCGGATATTTTTTGTGGTATTTTCTCATTATTCTATCGCGTGTAACCTTTGCTATTATGGACGCTGAAGCTACAGACAAAGATTTCTGGTCGCCTTTGACAATTGATTTTTGATGAGTATTCAAATTTATTTTAAAGTTCCCGTCTAAAATTAAAAATTCAGGTATTATTTTCAACTTCTTTTGCATATTTATAATTGATTTTTTCATTGCCAGCTTTGCTGCTTCTAAAATATTTATCTTATCTATTATTTTTTCTGAAACAATGCCAACACCCCACCCTATGTCCTTACCGGATGTTAAAATTTTATAAATTTTTTCCCTTTGCGCTTCTGAAAGCTTTTTTGAATCATTTATTCCTTTTATCTTTTTTGTTTTTTTATAATCCAAAAAAACCACTGTTGCTGCAACAACAGGCCCTGCTAAAGGACCCCTTCCGGCTTCATCAATCCCGCCCACATATTTATATCCTTTTCGCCAAAGCTTTTTTTCTTCTTTAAAATTTGGAAATTTCATAAAAACAATGGGGTAAAACAGTGGAATTATATTATCATCTAAAATATTGCGCCATTATTTCCACTATCTCCACAGTAAAAATTACGCGATAGCGTAATCCCCCCCCAATACAGGTTAAATTATCTTAAAAACTTTTTTTAAATATTTTTCGTTATCAATTGACTCTAAAACGCCGAAACGAACATACTTATCCAGATTAAAATATTTTATTAATTCCATAATTTCTTTTTTACAATTAAATGGCGTTATTAAAACACTTTTTTGCAATTCATGAAAACCAACTTTTTTTAATTTTCTGCGCAATGCGTCTCTTCCTATTTTATATTGCTCCGGAATATCAAAAGATACCAAGCGCCACTTTTTATCCCATTCTTCTTTTTTATTTTTAATATTTTCTAATTGATAATTTAACGCCTTAAACTTCCCTTTCTTTGTAAGTATTATAGCAATAGATCCGTCTTTTTTATTCTTTTTTTCTATAAATTTGAATCTATGCAAATAATTTATTTCAGTTCTTAAATCTTTTTTATTCATTCCGTTCCATTCTTTTGAAATTTTTTTCAAAACAAGGTATTGTTTTTTACCCGTATAACTACAACCAAAAGCTAATCCTCCCAGTAAAAGCAATAGTATTTTTTCCCTAATAGCATTCATATTATTTATTATATGCTATATAAATAATAATTTGAATAATCTACAGTAAAAAGTATGCGATAGCTTAGTTTTTAAAACCGTGAAGAGGGACTAAAAAAAATAAATATTTAAACATATGCAAACCATAATAAAAACATCAAATAAATATCAAAACATCCCTAAAATAAATCTTGTAAAACAATCCAAAAAAGGTAAAATGGTATATAGCATACATTATATATAATAGTATATATTATGAAATTTACACACCTGCATGTTCATAGCCATTATTCTTTACTTGACGGTTTGCCTAAAATTGACGAGCTTTTGGATTATGTAAAAGAGCTTGGAATGGATTCTGTTGCCCTAACAGACCACGGAGTAATGTACGGAGCAATTGAATTTTACAAAAAAGCGAAAGCAAAGGGCATAAAGCCAATTATAGGATGTGAAATTTATACTGCTTTTGAAAAACTCACAGATAAGAGGCCCGGCATTGATTCTGCGAGAAACCATTTAATTTTATTGGCAAAAAATGAAGAAGGCTATAAAAATTTAGTAAAACTTGTTTCAATAGCCCACCTTGAAGGATATTATTACAAGCCAAGAATTGACGACCAAGTTCTGCAACAGCATGTAAAAGGGCTTATAGGGTTGTCGGCCTGTATCCAAGGAAAAATCCCGAGACTGCTTTTGGCAAACAAAATTGAAGAAGCCGAAGAATTGGCAAGAAAATACGAATCTTGGTTTGGAAAAGGAAATTTTTATCTTGAAATACAACACCACGCAAATATTCCAGAACAAGAAAAAGCAAATAAGAAAATAATAGAGCTTTCAAAAAAAACAGGGGTTCCTTTGGTTGCGACAAACGATATACATTATTTAAGAAAAGAAGATTCAGAAGCCCAGGATATTTTAATGTTGATAAACACAGGAGCCGACCCAAATGACCCAGAAAGGCTATCAATGACGCAAGATGATTTTTCAATGACAAGCCCGGAAGATATGGCAGAACTTTTTAAAGACACTCCCGAAGCCATTGAAAACACCCAAAAAATAAAAGATAGCTGCACGCTTGAAGTTGAGCTTGGCAAAACAAAGTTGCCTATTTTCCCTCTGCCAGAAGGCAAAACAGATATCCAATTTTTGGAAGAATTATGCTGGAGCGGAATTGAAAAAAGATACGGGAAAACTCCGGACCAAAAGGTGGAAGAAAGATTAAAATATGAGCTTTCAGTAATATCAAAAACCGGATTTGCAGGATATTTTTTGATTGTTCAAGACTTTGTGAATTGGGCAAAACAGAACAGAATTGTTGTGGGGCCAGGCAGAGGGTCAGCAGGAGGGTCTTTAGTTGCATATCTTTCGGGAATCACAAACATTGACCCCATAAAACACAATTTGCTTTTTGAAAGATTTTTAAATCCAGAAAGAATTTCCATGCCTGATATTGATATGGATTTTGCAGACAGAAGAAGAGACGAAGTTATAGAATATGTTGCCCAAAAATACGGCAGAGACCATGTTGCCCAAATTATTACTTTTGGAACAATGGCCGCCCGCATGGTTGTGCGCGATATTGGAAGAGCTCTGCAATATACATATTCATACTGCGACCAGCTGGCAAAAATGATTCCAATGGGAATGGATTTGGCAGAATCTCTTGAAAAAGTTGACGAGTTTAAAGAAAAATATGAAACAGACCCAATGGCGAAAAGGCTGATTGATTTAGGAAAAAAACTTGAAGGCGTTGCCCGCCATGCCTCAACGCACGCCTGCGGAGTTGTGATTTCAGCTGACCCTTTAACAGATTCTGTTCCCCTGCAAATTCCAACCAGATCCGAAAACGGAATTGTAACCCAGTACGAAGGCCACAGCATTGAAGACTTGGGACTTTTAAAAATGGATTTTTTGGGATTAAAAAACCTTACTATAATAGAAGATACTTTGGCGCGTATTTATGTTTTGCACAACCAATTAAAAATTGACCTGGAAAATATTCCGTATGATGACCAGAAGACATATAAGCTTTTGCAAAATGCCTTGACAACATCTGTTTTTCAATTGGAATCTGATGGAATGAAAAGATATTTAAAAGAATTAAAGCCCACAAACTTTGAAGATATTACAGCCATGGTGGCTTTATACCGCCCGGGTCCTATGCAATTTATACCTGATTATATTGAAAGAAAACATGGCCGACAAAAAATTGAGTATCTGCACCCGAAATTGGAACCAATACTTAAAGATACCCAGGGAATCTGCATTTATCAGGAACAACTGATGAAAATCGCTCAAGAGGTTTGCGGTTTTACTTTAGGAGAGGCCGATGTTTTAAGAAAAGCTGTTGGCAAAAAAATCAAAGAACTACTTGATGCCCAGGAAACAAAATTTGTGCAAGGAGCGATAAAAAACGGAGCTGACAAAAAAATCGCAGAAGAACTTTGGCAATGGATTTTGCCTTTTGCAAGTTACGGATTTAACAAATCTCACTCGGCAGCCTACGCCACAATCGCATACCAAACAGCATACCTTAAGGCCCACTACCCCGTTGAATTTATGGCATCTGTTTTGACTTCTGAAAAAGCGGACGTTGAAAGAATTGCGTTTTTAATTGATGAATGTAAAAAAATGGGCGTGGAAGTTTTGCCGCCAAACGTCAACGAATCTTTAAAGAACTTTACGGTTGTGCCGGATAAAAACCAAATCCGTTTTGGTCTTTTGGCAGTTAAAAATGTGGGGGTGAATATTATTGACGCAATTGTGCAGGAGAGAAAGGAAAAAGGTCCTTTCAAGTCAATCAGCGACTTTATATACCGAGTAAAGTCAAAAGATTTAAACAAAAAATCAATGGAGGCCTTAATAAAGGCCGGTGCTTTTGACCAGTTTGAAGAAAGAAATAAACTCCTCCAAAATTTAGAAAAAATGCTGGAAATAGCCAGAGAAAATAACAAAAACCAAAACTCAAATCAAATAGGCCTTTTTGCAAATACATCTGCAAAAATCAGCCATGATATAAATCTGGATTTGGCTACTCCGGCTACAACTTTTGAAAAATTGGGCTGGGAAAAAGAGTTGCTTGGACTATATGTAAGCTCTCACCCGCTAAACGACTTTAAAAAGCTTTTGGAAAATAAAACAGTTGCCCTTGCAAAAATAGACAAAAGTTTTGTGAATAAAAAGATTGTAGTTGGTGGACTAGTCTCTTCTGTTAAAAAAATTATCACAAAAAACGGAAAACCTATGCTCTTTTTAAAGCTTGAAGATTTAACTTCAAAAGCCGAAGTTGTAATTTTCCCAAATCTTTTGGAAAGAAATCCAAGAGCATTAGAAGAAAATAAAATTATTTTTATTGCAGGAAGGGTTGATGACAGAAATGGAGAAATTAAAATAGTAGCTGACGACGCCCAAGAGATTATTGTCCCTCGAGAAATATAATAACATATAATTTATGTCAAGGCTTTTAGCTTTATTATAAAGGTGGTAAGATTATTAAATACTATTTTATATATAAAATTTTATGGAAAAAATTGAATCTATCCGTCATTCCCTGTCACATTTAATGGCCCAAGTTGTTTTGGAATTTTATCCAAAAGCAAAGCTGGGTATGGGCCCTGCAATTGAAAACGGATTTTATTATGACTTTGAATTTCCAAATCCCCTGTCCCCAGAAGACCTGCCAAAAATAGAAGACAGAATGCAAGAGCTAATAAGACAGGAGCAAAAATTTGTTAAAAAAAATATAACAAAATTATCTGCCAAAAAATTGTTTAAATCCCAACCATATAAGCTGGAACTTATTAAAGAACTGCCGGGAAAAACCGTTTCTGTTTATGAAAGTAAAAATTTTGTTGATTTGTGTAAGGGGCCTCATGTAAAAAATTCAAAAGAAATAAACCCCAATGCTTTTAAATTGACAAAGCTTGCCGGAGCTTACTGGAAAGGAAGTGAAAAAAATAAAATGCTTACAAGAATTTACGGTTTGGCTTTTAATACAGAAAAAGAACTGGAAGACTATATAAAAATAACAGAAGAAGCTGAAAAAAGAGACCACAGAATTTTGGGAGAAAAATTAGATTTATTTCATATTGATGAAAAAATTGGTTTGGGCCTTCCCTTATGGCATCCAAAAGGAGCTATGTTGTGGCGCCAAATAGAGGATTTTTGGCATCAAGAACATATTAAAAACGGCTATGGATTGGTAAAGACTCCGCATATCGGAAACAGAACATTATGGGAAACATCAGGACACTGGGGATTTTACAACGCAAGTATGTATCCTCCAATGGAAATAGGACAAACTCTTGAAGAAAAACAAAAAGGGCAAAAAGTAAAAGAATCAGAACAGTTTTTGTTAAAGCCTATGAATTGCCCTTTTCACATACAAATATTCAAACACAGGCCATATTCTTACCGTGAACTGCCATTAAGGTGGGCCGAGTGCGGAACAGTTTACAGGTTTGAAAAAAAGGGAGAATTATCCGGCTTAACCAGAGTAAGAGGATTTACCCAGGATGACGCCCACATTATTTGTGCCAAAGAGCAGGTTGAAGACGAATTAAAAAAAGTTGTTGATTTTATTCTGTTTGTTTACAAATCATTTGGCTTTGACATAGACAGCATTAACGTTTATCTCTCTGTCCGGGACCCAAAATCAAAAAAATACGCAGGCACCGACAAAGGCTGGAAATTTACAGAAGAAATCTTGGAAAAGGTAGCAAAAGAGAAAAAACTGAATATTCAAAAAGATGTGGGCGGAGCCGTATTTTACGGCCCCAAACTTGATTTTAAAATAAAAGATGCCATTAAAAGAGAATGGCAATGCTCAACGCTGCAGTTTGATTTTAATTTGCCGGAGCGCTTTGATATGAATTTTATTAACAATAAGGGAGAAAAAGAAAGGCCATATGTATTGCATAGGGCGTTATTTGGCTCTTTTGAAAGGTTTATAGGTGTTTTAATTGAACATTATGCAGGAGCCTTTCCTTTGTGGCTCTCCCCTGTTCAGGTTGCGATAATACCAATTTCTGAAAAACACGAATCTTATGCAAAACAAATTTCAGAAAAACTTTCTGAAAAAAATATAAGATATGAAACAAAATATGAAAACGAAACTCTTGGCAAAAAAATTAGGGAATCTGAAATGCAAAAAATTCCATATCTTTTAATTGTCGGGGATAAAGAAATAGAATCTCAATCTGTTTCAGTCAGACAAAGAAACAAAGGCGACCTTGGCCAAATGCCGTTCAATGAATTTGTTGAAAAAGTAGAAGAAGAAATCTCTAAAAAAAAATAAATTTGCTTTATGGAAATTTCAAAAGCAACAAAAAGGCTTATTTTACAATACAGCATTCCTAGCCAGCAGGACTCTTCAGATTCAGAACCGCAAACAATACATGTTGACGAAGTAGCCTTAAGGGTTGCCGCATTTTATGAACAAATAAGAACAATCATAGACTGGAAGGAAGAGCATTTAATGCGCAGGGCGGCCATTATAAGAAAAATAAAAAGAAGATTTTTTGACCTGGAGCTAAATAATTTCTCAACGCAAAATGATTTTGCGGAGTCTTTGATTTTGGAGCTAATAAGAGGAGGACATTTTCCCAACGACAAAATAAAAGAAATTAAAATAACTGAAGTACAAAAAATAATAGACAAATATATTTTTATTTTAAAAAATTATCCCCAAAAACAAGAAGCAGGATTTCAGTCAGGCAAGGGACTTGATTTTTACAATTGGATGCTGGAAGTTTTATCGTGCGAAATAGAAGAATCTTTAAACCCGTCTATTAGAGAAAAAGCCCTCATTGATTATATGTTTGAATCAATGAAAGAAAAAATAAAAGTTTCAGAAAATATTTACAATTCCTCTTTGTTAAAAAAAGAAAAAACAGACGTACAAATATATATCGCCGTCCAGCAATCCCTTTTTAAGCTTGATAAGCCAATAATAAGCTACAACTTAATAACTCACCAAAACTCTGAATGGAAAAACACAGACGAAAGGTCATTATTGCAGTTTTCTAAAATAATTTTTGAAATATGGCAGGATATTGAAGAAAATTTGGCAAATCCCATAGCTAAAAAATTCTATGCTATCTGCGAAAAATATGATACCCCTTATCTGTTATTAGGAGATATACTGTCAGAAAAAAACGCCCAGGTGGCCGCGGAAATTTTAATTCCCGAAAAGCTTGAATCATTGGCAAGAACCGCTTACTCAAAAAGACTATCCACCTTAAAAGAGCGCATAAAAAGGGCAGCCATATATTCTACTGTTTCAATTTTTGTGACAAAAATACTTTCTCTTTTTTTGTTGGAAGTCCTTCTGGCTAAAATTATGCCAGGGGAAAACCAGAACACTATTATGTTTTTGGTTGATATAATTGTGCCAACCTTGCTTATGTTCCTGATAGTTTTCTCTATAAAAATGCCTTCTGAAAAAAATCTTAATATTGCCATAATGGAGATTATAAAAATTGTTTACAACAGGGAGACACCAGATGTTTATGAAATAAAAATCCGACCCAAAAAAGGCGTTGTTACCAGAAGCATAATTTCCCTTGTTTATGCAATATCAAGTGTCCTGTCATTTGGAGCGATTTACTATGCTTTTAGCTATTTTGGATTCCCTATTTCTTCTATCATTATAAACATCATATTTATAGCCCTAATTTTGTTTACAGGAACAGCAATAGCAAAAAGAGCGGAAGAATTGACAATAGAAGATGAGAAAGAGGGTTTTATAAGCTTTCTGGCCGATGTATTTTTGTTGCCAATGCAGGGATTGGGTAAATGGCTGTCTTCTAAGTGGAAAAAATACAACGCTGTTGCAGCATTTTTCAACGCATTAATAGATATGCCCTTTTCTGTTTTTGTAGAATTTTTGGAAAAATGGAGATATTTTATAAAGGATAAAAAGGAAGAAATAAGGTAAAAAGGTAATTATGAAATACTATATAATTGTATTCGGGTGTCAAATGAACACATCAGACGCAGAAAGACTTGCGGCTGTTTTAGAAAGCATGAATCACAAGCAAACCTCAAACATAAACAAGGCTGATTTAATTTATGTTGTAATGTGCTCTGTAAGGCAATCTGCGGTTGACCGCGTTTACGGAATTTTAGAAAAAATTAAAAAATTTAAAAAACGACCAAAAATAATTTTAACCGGGTGCATTCTGCCAAAAGACAAAAATAAATTTTTAAAAAAGTTTGATGAGGTTGTTGATATAAACAATATTATAAATTTTAAAATTGCGCCAAAATATTCCTCAAATAAAACGGCTTATGTGCCGATAATGACGGGGTGCAATAATTTTTGCAGCTATTGCGTTGTTCCCCACACAAGGGGTAGGGAGGTTTCTTACCCGGCAGAAAAAATAATCGCGGAAGTAAAAAATTTAGTCAAACAAGGAAAAAAAGAAATCTGGCTGCTTGGCCAAAATGTGAATAGCTACAAAAATAAAAATTTTAATTTTCCAAAATTGCTTAAAAAAATAGACGAATTTCCAGGAGATTTTGTTTTAAACTTTACAACCAGCCATCCAAAAGATTTTTCAGATGAACTTATAGAAACAATGAAAAAATGCAAAAAGCTTTCAACAGATTTGAATCTGCCCATACAATCAGGAGACGACGAAATTCTTAAAAAAATGAATCGACCCTATACAGTCGCACAATATAAAGCGCTCGTCAAAAAAATCAGAAAGGCTTTACCAAAAACAAGGTTTTCAACAGATATAATTGTTGGATTTCCCGGCGAAACAAAAAAGCAGTTTAACAATACCGTAAAAACAATAAAGCAAATTGGCTATGGCGTTGCCTTTATTAACAAATACTCCCCGCGAGAAGGCACAGCAGCGGCAAAATTAGAAGACAATGTTCCGTGGAAAGAAAAAAAACGCAGAGAAAAAGTTTTAATTGATTTGGTAAATGCAAAAAAGAAAAAATCTGCCTGTCCGGCAGGCAGGTAAATTATTGGTTATTTTAGGCCCAACGGCTTCCGGAAAAACTGACCTATCTATAAAGCTAGCCAAAAAATATAATGGTCAGGTGCTTTCGGCTGACTCAAGGCAGGTTTACAAAGGCCTGGATGTTGGCTCCGGCAAAATAACCAAAAAAGAAATGCAAGGTGTCCCCCATTATCTCCTAGACGTTGCAAACCCAAAAAGAAAATTTACGGTTTCCCAGTATCAAAAACTTGCGCTGAAGGCAATAAAAAATATTCAAAAAAGAGGCAAGCTTCCAATTTTAGTTGGCGGAACAGGATTTTATATACAGTCAATTGTTAATGATATTTTAATTCCAGAAGTAAAACCAAACTGGAAATTAAGGAAAGAATTAGAGAAAAAGTCTATTCAAGAATTATATAGCTTGCTTTTGAAAAAAGACCCAAGAAGAGCAAAAAATATTGATAAATATAATCCCCGCAGGCTTATAAGGGCATTGGAAATTATAATGTCTACAAAAAAACCGGTGCCTAAGTTAAAACAAGACTTTAAAAGAAATAATTTTGAAATTCTACAAATTGGCATAAATAAATCTCATGAAGAATTAAGAAAAAATATTCAAAAAAGGCTGCAAAATCGGTTAAAAAATAATGCTCTTATAAACGAAGTAAAAAACCTTCACAAATCGGGATTATCATGGAAAAGACTTGAAGAATTTGGCTTAGAGTACAAATTTGTTGCGCAGTATCTTCAAAATAAAATTACCCAACAAGAAATGGTGGGTAAAATTCAAATAGAGTCAGAACATTTTGCCAAACGCCAGATGACTTGGTTTAAAAGAGATAAAAAAATCAATTGGATTAAAAATCAAAAACAGGCCGATAAGTTAGTTAAAAACTTTATAAAATACTCTTAAGAACGTTTCTAACCTTTTCTGGGTTGGCTGTTCCTCTAGTGGCAGCCATGACCTGGCCTGCCAAAAATTGAATTGAGTTCTGTTTGCCTGCCTTGTAATCTTCAACTGCTTTTGGATTCTTTGCAACAACTTCTTTTATTATTTTTTCCAATTCCCCATCATCTGACATCTGCCTTAAATTATTTTCGTCAACTATATTAGACGGGTCAGAACCAGTATTAAACATATCTGCTAAAACCATTTTAGCCACTTTGGATGTAATTTCTCCTTTGTAAATCATCTTTATAAACTCGGCAAAATTTTCCGGAGTTATCTTAAAATTAGTTTCTGCAAATTCCTTTTCGGCCAACAAGCCGTTGATGTCTGTAATCAAATAGTTAGCAACTAATTTTGATACTTTTTTGTGCTCTTTATTATTTTCTTGCTCCTCTGTCCATTCTTCAAATTCAGAAACAACTTTTTCAAAATATTCGCTTAAATCCTTGTTAACAACAAAAATTTCTATTGAAGAATCATCTAATCCATATTCTTTAGCAAATCTTTCTCTTTTTTGCTGAGGCAACTCGGGAATCTTAACCTTTATTTCTTCAATGTAGTTGTCTTCAAAATTCATAGAAGGCAAATCGGGCTCAGGGAAATATCTATAATCATGCGCCTCTTCCTTTTCTCTTTGTGAAAAAGTAATTTCTTTTTTATCATGCCAGCCCCTTGTTTCTTGAACCACTTTTTTCCCTTCTTCCAAAACTTCTGTCTGCCTTTTTATTTCAAAGTCAACTGCTTTTTCAACAACTTTAAATGAGTTCAAATTTTTAATTTCAACTTTTGTTCCCAGCTTATCGGTTTTGCTTACAGAAATATTTACTTCAACCCTCATCTGCCCCTTTTCCATATCAGCAAAAGAAACTCCCAGATATCTTAAAATCATCTGCAATTCTTCTGCAAACATCCTTGCTTCTTTACCGGAAGTTATGTCCGGTTCTGTTACCAATTCCATTAAAGGAACTCCGGCCCTATTTAAATTAACTAAAGAATAATCTGCTCCTTCAGGCTTTCGGTTCTGAGAACCTTCGGGCTCGAAAAGATGCACCAAGCTTCCGGTGTCTTCTTCCAAATGTATCCTTGTAATGCCAATTTTTCTGCCTTCTATCTCCAAATATCCTTTTTCACACAAAGGCTGGTCATACTGCGAGATCTGATATCCCTTTGGTAAATCCGGATAAAAATAGTTTTTCCTGTCAAACTTTGATTCTTTGGCAATCTTACAATTTAAAGCCAGTCCTGCTTTAATTACATTCTCAATTGCCTGCCTGTTTGCAACAGGCAGAGTTCCCGGCTGCGCAGTACAAACAGGACAAATATTATAATTTGGCCTTTTTTCATCGGGGTCATTTTTGCACGAGCAAAACATTTTGGAAACAGTTTTCAGCTCTGCGTGAATTTCTAAACCTATTGTTGGCTTATATGTCATATTTATTTTAAAGATTCTAATATTTTTTTATGAATTTTTGTTCCATTGCTTGCCAAAAAAATATTCTGTCTATCATTCTTCAATTCCCTGCCGTTAAAATCACTAACCAATCCCCCAGCCTCTGTGACAATTATTTTCCCCGCTACAAAATCATACAAGGGAACATCGTATAGAACAACTGCCTCAATTTTTCCCGAAGCCAAAAGGCAATAATCTAAGGCAACTGACCAAAATTTTAAAACTCTTTTGACATCTTTTTTATACAAATTTCTTACCATTTTTATAAAATTATCAACCGAAAAACCGTAATTTACAACCAACGAAACAGAACAATTTTTTATATCAGATTCATTATTAACCTTTATTCTCTTTCCATCTAAAAATGCTCCCTTGCCATCCTCTGCATAATATATATTATCAACAATGGGATTATAAACCACCCCAAAAATTATTTTACTGTCTTTCATCAAACCAATACTTACTGAAAAATACGGAATTCCAAGAATAAAATTATTTGTTCCATCCAAGGGGTCAACATAAAATGTATACTCTGAATTTTTATTTATTTCTCCAGCCTCTTCAGAAAAAATATTATATTCAGGGAAATTTTTTGATAATATTTTTAGTATTACCTTTTCGGATTCTAAATCTGCTCTTGTCCTAAAATCACATGGTATTGATTTCCCTTCAATGTCCAAAACCTTGCCAAAATATTTTTTGACAATTTTTCCCCCTGCCTTAGCAGCCTCCAATATTGGTAAAAACTCTTTACTAATTGCCATAATTTATAAATGATACAAAAAAATGACTTGAGTTTCAAGCCATTTTTGATTTCTATTACTGGGGCTTTGTTAATATAGCACTTTGTCCATCTTGGGCAATTTCAAAGTCGTCAAACAAAATAGGTATCCTTTCTTTGACATCTTTTAATAATTTGACCATTACCTCCCTTATTTCCCAATGAGAATCAGGGGCGCATCTCATTTTTAAAATATGGCGCCATTCGCGCAGATTTGCAGTAAGCACAATTTGAGACTTTATTCCTGTTGGTAAAATCTGTCTTGCATCTTGCGGAACCCAGCCTTGAGCTCTTAAACCTTTGTACATTTGCTCATTTAAATCAATCCAGTCTTTGAAAGAAACCTTAAGGGAAACTTTTAATCCCCCATTTTCAGCCCCGGGCAAATTTAAATCAACCAGTTTTTCTTCAACATCCTTTCCCGGGGGAGCTATAACTCTGAATTCTTTTTCATCAACATATCTTGTTGATTCTTGGGTAAAAGCCGCAATTCTGTGCCTTACTAATTCGTGAGTCATTCCGCGTGAAACATCATTGAATTCAACTGTCATACAGGAATGTTCAAACACCGATTCATGACCTCTTTTTCTTAAAATCTCCGCAAATTTCAAAGCCGATTCATCTGTAATTTTATCTCTGCTTTGATAAGCAGTTCTGCCGGCCCTTTCAATAAGCTGCAATGGGTTTTCACCGTCAAGGCCGGCCATAATGCCCAATATCCTGTAACTGCCTGCGTTTTGCAAAATTTTCATAATATTTTTTCGTTAATTATTTTTTTGATTTCTTTAAAAACTTCTTCAATAGACTTTTCGCCATTCGCCATAAAAACATTTTCAAACATTTGCGGAATTTTTTTATAAATCTCGTTAACTTTTGTTAATTTTTCTTTTTGCTCAAATAATTCTTTTCCTTCTCCCCTGTTTTCAATTCTTTTAACGCAAGAATCGGGAGAAACATCAACTATAATAGTCAAATTCGGCAATAAAAAATTATCGTTCATTTTTACCAATAAATCAACGTCTAATCCATCGGAATATCCGTATGCAAAAGTTGAAAAAGCATACCTTGATGAAACAACAAATTTTCCTTCTTTCAACGCCGGAATAACTTTTTTTTCTAAATGTTCTTTTCTATCCTGCACATAAAGGCCCTGAAGTTCTAACGGCTCTATAATAATTTCCTTTTTTAACGCCTGTTTTATTTTTTTTCCAGCATCTGAATCTATTGTCGGCTCTTTTGTAACAACAACCTCCTTGCCTTTTTCTTTTAAATAATCAATCGCCAAATCAACTTGAGCTGATTTTCCCGAACCGTCAAGACCCTCAATAACAAAAAATTTACCTGGATATGTATTTTTTATCATTTTAATAAATATTCTTTATAAACTATTTGCATCCATGGACTATGGCCTATATTCTCGCCAATTTCTTTTAATCCAAGCATCTTGCCCTCCATTTTATCTGTTTCTTTGATGCTTATATCCGGGCTGTCCCCCACAAAATGATAAACAAGTCCAAGGTGCACTTGCTCAACTTCGCGGGAGTCGTCATTGATTATGCCCACCAATTTTTTATCTAAAAACTTTCCTCTAAAATCAACTTCTTCTTCCCACTCACGCATCATGCCCTGTTCCAAAATATCTGTATTGTCGCTTATGTCTTCTTTATTTATATGTCCTCCCACGCCAAGCTGATAATCATTATTTATTAAACGCGTCTCCCCCGCATTTTTTATATACTTATACGCAAAAAATTTGCGTTCCTTATTTTTTTCCGGGTTTTCAAAGCTGAAAATCATGTATGGAATTATTTGTTGATAAGAACTGTCTGTTTCCATGTCTCCTCTTCTTTTAAATTCATAATTATTTTTTATCAAATCCAAATAATAATCTAAATTATCAGTTTTCAGTCCCTGCCATTTTTCCTTGCCAAAAATAATATCGGACCTTACAACTAAAATTTGTTCATTGTCTTTGTTTGCCATATAATTTGATTAGCTTACATTAAATCCCTGGCCATTGTTAATATTTTCTTTTTTACCTTCCTGCATCAAAACTTCTTTAATGCTCACAAACCCGTCTTCGTCTATAACAGGCCTTTGGTTTTCTGAAAGGTTCATTGCTATGTTCCTTTTTTCCTCCTCTCTGTAATTATTTCCGCCCTGATTGCTGTATTGCTCAACAGTGTTATCCATAATAACCAAATTTACTTCAGCGTCCCTAAAAAGCTTAATGGACATTTCATCTGCATGATACCTTTTTAAAGCAACAACCCTTTTTATTCCAACCCTTACTATCCTCATTGCGCAGTTATAACAAGGAACCATTTTTGTATAAATAGTGGCCCCTTTAACACTTATGCCGTCTCTTGCGCACTGCAAAATTGCGTTTTCTTCCGCATGCAATGTTCTTATGCAATGACGAGACTCTTTTCCGTCACGGATAACTGTCTGCATCAAATGCCCCACTTCGTCGCAATGCGGCTGTCCCGGAGGAGCTCCAACATATCCTGTTGCAATTATAGTATGTTCCGGCCCCACAATTACAGCTCCGCTTCTTCCTCTGTCACAAGTTCCCCTACTGCCAATTGGGTCCAGTAAATTTAAAAAATAATCATCCCACGAAGGGCGAACATATTTTTTGTCCTCCATATTTTTATAATTTAATTTTAGTTTAGTTATTCTATCACTTACAGCAAATAAAAAGCAAGTGCATTTCCACCAGCTTTCCATTAAAATAATAGTTCCTAAGTTTTATATTTTAGTGTGCCTTTTTTATAATTATACTCCAGCAAGAACCCGTGTCAAATTTTTAAAAATAAAACGCCCCTGCACTCGTGTGAATGCAGGGGCATGAATGTCGCTTGTTTGCTCAAGAAGCAAACCCTATTTGTCGAACGGCATGAACCGATTGATCAGGTGTGCGATTGAGCGCCCAAAACCTTTCGGCACCGGAACCAACGGACGAGTCGGACACTTGCCAAACGGGGCAAGCAATCCGATAAGAGCCAAATAGGCTCCGTTCGCCGTCATCCGATGAAAGAATTTCGGGTGCGTTTGCACAGAACCGATCATCGCGTAATCAAGCCGTGAGAGCAGAGTCGGGTCCGCAACCATCGCTTCAACAAGCGGGTCGTTCGTCTGCCAGCGTCCAGCCGGCGTTTGCGATTTGGCAAGGTAAGGCCGAATGATACGACCCTTCCACGCTTCACGCATAGAGAACTTGAAATCACGCCAGAGCGTCTTGATGTTGTCGTCTTGAAATCCGAACACCATCAGAAACTCCACAGTGATCCCTGCCCTCTCCATCGCATCCGCCGCGGTCTGAAGCTCTGACATCGAATTGTGGGTTTTGTTTTGCCTGGCCCACACTTCTTCGTCGGCGCCGTCGGCTCCGAATCCAACCACCTCGAGGCCGCACTCGTGAAGACACTTTGGAAGTTCCGGATCCTTCTGGCACGCTTTGAATGTGCATCGCGAGGTCGCGAGACACCGCAGGCGCGGAACGATTCCGTGTTCTTCGTAAATCTTCTTTACGAGAGTCAGCTTTTCCTCAAAATCCTTCGGCGTTTGAAAGCCGTCGAGATTGCTGAGGTACGCCTGAAGTTCCTTGTGTCCGATGGACGCCAGATATTTGCATATCCAACGCACTTCCTCGGCAAGAGATTCGCTGGTGCGATATCTCTCCTTCTTCGCTTTGTCTGCGGCACAGAATGCACAATTGAATGTGCAACCCTGGCTCAGAAAAAGCGGGAACTCCTTGGTGAGGTAGGCACGAAGTTCTTCCGCAGACATCTTCTCAAACATAGGTACCAGCGAAACTTCGTACTCGCTCGGAATGTTCTCCGGAGCAATTCCGCAACAGCCGGCGATCTCCTGAGCAGTCTTAATTTGAACTGCCCCGAGGCCGTCGAACCATTTGGTAAAATTGCTTTCGTCCTTGAGAAGAGACACTCCTTGTCCGCCGACCATTACCGGCTGATTGAGTCCGGCCTGTCGAATCATCCGAATAGTCTTGATGACTTCCGGAATGTACGGCGGGCCAAGAACTGTGATGCCGATAACGTCGCTGTGTTTCAGAATCGCGAGACTGTCCCGAAATCCTGTGCGATTGAGGTCGATGAAATCAACCTCCGCTCCAGCTTGCGTCAGACGACTACCGAGATTCAGAACTCCTGCTGGCAGATACGTCTGCTTCCTTCCGCCGTGCGGATACTGCGGCTGAATCAAGACAATTGACTTGTCCGATTCCTTCCGCTTGGATCTGCGAGACGGAGCAGAAAGACTCGTCTGCGTCAACACGCAGTCGATAGTTCTCGGCATGATCTTGAGGACGGTTGGCGGGATATAAAGTTCCTGGTACCAACCAAAGCCGCCGCCGACGAAGTGCTGAACGATACAAGCTGAGTGCACTATCAAAACTTCGTCTTTTTTCAACTCGATTCCGCGACCGTGCAGGTCGAAGTAGACGAGCGATGGCATCCCGAGCAGATTGATGTCCAATCCATGGACTTGCCCAATCTTCTCGGCCCGGACATCGAAGCTCGCAAAGAGCATCAATATCGCAACAAAGACGTTCAGAACGCGTTTCATGGCTCTATCCTTTCGTTATGGGTTTATCTTGATCAACACAAACTAATTGACAACGTACATATTTTTATTATACACCTAATAGTAATCTTTGTCAAGGCTTCACTTGCCCCTCAAGTATCCCTAATTTAATCTCTTTCTTAAAGCTAATTCTAAATCCTTATTTCTGATCTGTGTGTACTGGAATGATGACGAAAGTTGGGCGTGCCCCAATGCTTCCGAAATTAAAGAGTTGTTAAATCCCTTCTTAGCTAAATCCGTGCCAAAATGGTGTCTTAACGAGTACGCATTTACAAAATTATTTTGATTATGGTATATTAAAATAATTTTTAAATTATGGACGCCCAAAAATTAGGATACAAAAAAGCGAAACAACAAGCGAAACAAATTTACTCAAAAATCGGCAGAATAAAATGCCCTGCTTTGGGTGATGAATATGTTTTATTTACAAGCGCAGGATTTGATCATCTTTTAAGAAAAGGCCGCATTCCACGAACAAGAAACGAACAAAAAAGACGTTTTACCTTACTCTCCTATGTTGAACAAATAATAAAAAATCCTACTGCTAAAATAGTTTACAGAAAAACCGAAACGAAAGAAAAGGTAAATCGCCACGGAGAAAAAATACTCATAGAATCGACTGCCCATTTTTGGACTTTTGTAGATAAGGTTGACGATTGCATAATAAAAGTTGTCATAAGACAACTGGAAAAAAAAGATAAACATTTTTTCAGCGTTATGGGTGACAATGTAAAAATAGCCAGCACCAAGAAAAAAGGTAGATTCTGGATAAAATAAAGATAAAAATACACTAAAAAATCCCTTCAAAGAGGGGGTTTTTTAGTGTACCTGCCATCAGCTAAAATGCCGATAGAGACTGACGCCTCGCAGGTACATTTTCAGTATATACCTAGACGGGACACCCTGTCAATAGAATGATATGTTATAAAAGTAATATTTGTTAAATTTTTTACTCTTTTACTTCAATGCCCATGTTTTTGGCTGTGCCTGCAATGATTTTCATTGCCTGCTCTATGTCTGTTGTATTAAGGTCGGGCAATTTTTTTTCTGCTATTTCCCTTAACTGGGCTTTTGTAACCTTCCCAACTTTTGTTTTGTTGGGTACTCCGGATCCTTTTTCAACTCCTGCCGCTTTCTTCAACAGCTCGGAGGCCAACGGAGTTTTCAGTTTAAAGTCATAACTCCTGTCTTTATAAATTGTCACTTCAGCCGGAATGGTGTAACCTGCCATTTGTTGAGTTGCCGCATTGAATTTCTGGCAGAATTCTGCAATGTTCAATCCGTGTTGCGCCAAAGCAGGTCCAATTGGAGGAGCCGGTGTTGCTTTTCCAGCAGGAATATTCACCTTAACAACCGCTTTAATTTCTTTTGCCATATTGTTTGCTAAATACTATGTGATGGATTAATGAAAAAATCATATGTCCAAAAGCAATATTTAGTTTTTTAAATTTTATGTTGTTTTTTTAATTTGCAATAAGTCTAATTCAACAGATGTGTCTCTTCCAAACATATTAACCATAACTTTTCCTTTTCCTTTTTCCTGGTCAATTTCAGAAATTTTTCCTTCTGCTCCCTTAAACGGACCGTCTGTAATTTTGACAGAATCCCCAACTTCAAAATCAATGGTAAATTCAGGTTCCTTAATATCCATTCTTTTCATTAACTCATCAATGTCTTCCTTGGAAACCGGCACAGGAGTTGTTCCTGCCCCCAAAAATCCTGTTACCCTTGGAGTGTTTCTTACAACATACCAGGAAGCATCAGTAACTATCATTTCAACTAAAACATATCCCGGGTAAATCTTTTCTTCAACTGTTTTTCTTTTTCCGTTTTTTATTTTTATCTTTTTTTCTTTTGGAACAATGACATTAAAAATTTTATCTTCCATACCCAAAGACTCAATCCTTTGCTTAAGATTTTTTGCCACTGCGTCTTCATATCCTGAATAAGTATGAAGAACATACCAGTTTCGCTCTTGTTCTATTACTTGTTTTGGCATAATATGATGGCGCTATTTTTTTGAAAACGGCGCAAATTATTTTACCTTAAAATAAAATTCTTGATTATAATAGAAAAAATATAGTCTAATCCCCCCAAAAAAGCAGCTGAAATTGCGGTAAATCCCAGAACAATTAATGTATATTTTACAATTTCTTTTCTTGAAAGCCAACTCACTTTTTTCATTTCAACATAGACCTCCTTAAAGAAAACTTTGATTTTTTGTGTTATATTCATGGTTTTTAAAACCCCGCAACGGGGGCTATATATTACAATAGCCGATTATTTAAAAAAAGTCAAATTAAAGTCCGAATCCAGACCCCATTAAATTTTTTGCCAATTTCTTCTGAATTTTTTCTTTTGCCTCATTGAAACACTGCTTTACTATATTTTGCTGGTCTTCAATACCCAAATCTGGATTTAATCTTACTTCTTCAATATCAAGACTTCCATTCACAGAAACAAAAACGCCGGATATCTCAACTGATTCTTTTTCTTTTTTGAAAGAATCCTGCATTTTTTTAAGCTCTGCTATTTTTTTTAGGTTATCAAACATATATTATATATCCAAATTTTTAACTGCTTTTGCGTGAGTTTGGATAAATTTTTTCCGTGGCTCAACTTCCTCACCCATCAAAATATCAAAGGTTTTGTCTGCTTCATGGGCTTCTTCTATCGCGACCTGCAGTAAGGTCCTATTTTCAGGATTCATTGTTGTTTCCCAAAGTTGTTCTGGATTCATTTCTCCCAGACCCTTATATCGCTGTATTGAAGCTGAAGCCTTTCCCATTGTTTTTATAATCTTATCCTTTTCCTCATCTGAATAGGCATACTGAGCATTCTTTCCTGACTGAATTTTATAAAGCGGCGGTTGAGCAATATAAATATATCCACTTTCAACAATAGATTTAAAATACCTGTAAAAGAAGGTCAAAAGCAATGTCCTTATATGAGCGCCATCAACATCGGCATCTGTCATAATAACAATCCTGTGATACCTTAATTTTTCAATATCAAAATCTTCTCCAATGCCGGTTCCCATGGCAATAATCAGCGCTTTAATTTCTTTTGAGGCTAACATTTTATCAAGCCTCGCCCTTTCAACATTCAAAATTTTACCGCGCAATGGCAAAATTGCCTGGAATCTCCTGTCTCTGGCCTGCTTTGAAGAACCGCCGGCAGAATCTCCCTCAACAATATAAATTTCTGATTCTTCCGGTTTTCTGGATAAGCAATCTGCAAGTTTCCCGGGCAGAGCCAAACCTTCTAAGGCTCCTTTTCTCAAAACAGTTTGTCTGGCGGCTTTGGCGGCAAGCCTTGCTTTTGTTGCCAGTAAACAATTTTCAATTATTGATTTTGAATCCGAAGGATTTCTCTCCAAAAAATCTGAAAGTCCCTCCATTACAGCAGCCTCAACGGCAGCTTTGGCTTCAGGGTTTCCCAGCTTTGCTTTTGTCTGACCTTCAAACTGCGGAGTTTTTATTTTTACAGAAACAACGGCAGTCAAACCTTCCCTTACATCCTCTCCTGTAAAGTTCTCATCCTTTTCTTTTAAATATCCTTCCCTTCTTGCATAATCGTTCAATGACCTTGTCAGGGCTGTTCTAAACCCTGAGATATGAGTTCCACCTTCAACCGTATAAATATTATTTGCAAAAGATTCTTCTGTGCATTCCATTTCCTGGGTATATTGAAATGCGGCCTCAACTGCAATGCCGTCTTTTTCAGAAGCTATTGAAAAGATATTTGAGTGACGCGGATTATTTCCTTCAACCAAATATTTTACATAAGAACCGACTCCGCCTTCAAAATAAAATGCGTATGACGTTTCTTTTTCCTTTTCTCTTTCATCTTTAAAAATGATTTTTACCCCTTTTGTCAGATATGCCTGCTGGCGCAAATGATTTAAAATTCTTTTAGGGTCATATTTTATTTCAGAAAAAATTTGCGGGTCAGCATCAAATGTCTGAGTTGTTCCTGTTGTTTTTGATTCCCCAACTTTTTTAACAGGAGTTTTGGGCTTACCCCTGAAATATTCCTGTTGATATACTCCCCCGTCCCTTTTCACTTCAGCCAACATATAAGTGGACAAAGCGCAAACAACCGAAACTCCAACTCCGTGAAGTCCCCCCGAAACTTTATAAGCTTCTCCTCCAAATTTTCCTCCTGCGTGCAAAGTTGTCAAAACCGTTTCCAATGTTGACTTTCCTGTGTCAGGATGCTTTTCGACTGGAATTCCTCTTCCGTCATCAGAAATTTTTACTCTGCCCTCGGGTAATAAAATAACTTCTATATTTTTTGCATAACCTGCCATTGCCTCATCCAAACAATTGTCAACAACTTCCCAAATCAAATGATGGAGGCCATCAACTCCTGTTGAGCCAATATACATTCCAGGCCTCATTCTTACAGGCTCCAGCCCTTTTAAAACATAAATATCTTTTGCAGTATATTCGCCTTCTTTTCTTGTTTTCTTCGCCTGTAGCTCAGAACCTCCGGCCTTCCTTTCTGCGATCTTTTCAGAAACTTCATTTTTAATATCTTCCAAAGCAGATTCCTTTTTTTCTGGCAAAGCTGTTTTTTCAACTTTTTTGACCGTTGTTTTACCAGAAATTTTTTTATCTAAAACAGGAACCTGCTTTACGGGTTTTGGTTTTTCTGTCTTCTTCAAATCACTCTTTGCCACTACCTTTTTTTCAACAGCTTCTTCGTCTTTTGACTTTATGTTTAATTTCATTTTATTTATTTTGGATAATTTATAATTGCTTGTCTGACTTCACTGTCAAATGACAGTAAAATTTACTACCTCAAAACAGCGTCTAAATCCTGTTTTGTTTTTTCTCTTATTTTTTCTTGAATAATATTTATTTCTTCATTAGTTAACGTTCTTTCCGGACTTCTGTAAACAATCCTGAAAGTATACGACTTTTTGTCTTTCCCAAATTTTTTTTCATCTTCGTATTCGTCAACAAGTTTTACTTCTTCAATCAAGTTTTCCGCATAGTCGCGGACAATTTCGTAATAATTATTCAAATTTATATTTTTATCAATTACAAACGAAATATCCCTGGAAGTTGCAGGATATTTGCTTACTTCCTTAAATTTGCTGTTTATATCTTTGAACTGGTTGGTTATCCTTGGGTCGTTTGACCACAAAATTCTGATGTCTGGTATGCCCATTTTAATCATTGCTAATCTTTCCCCAAATCCAAATGCCCAGCCATTGTAAAGTTCAGGATTAATTCCAAAATTTTTAAGCACAACAGGATTTACAAGCCCGGCTCCATTCACTTCAAGCCACTGACCGTTGAACATAATATCCATTTCAAGACTCTCTATTGTATAAGGAAAAGTGTCTTCTATAAATTTGTACTCAATATCTTTGCCAAAAATCCCCTTTGCCAAATCTGCCTGAACTTCTTTTAAATCATCTTGGGTTATAATTCTTTTTGATTTTTTACAAATTAACAGACCATCTATCTGATGAAATGCAGGATAATGGCTTCTGTCTATCTCGTCTTTTCTAAAAACAATTCCCGGAGACAATGCCTTTATTTCCCCGTCTTTTTCAAGTTTTTCAAAAACTTCCGGATTCTTTAAATAAAAAGACCAAAAAGCCGTCATTTGAGTTCTCAATATATGGTTGTCATCCAGATAATAAGTATCTGTTTCTTTTCTGCTTGGGTGGTCTTTTGGAGTATTTAAAAGATCAAAACATTGTTCTGTTGTTATAATCTTAGGAAATTCAACTATATCAAAATCCTTAAATCTTGGCAGGTTTATTATCTGGTCAAATAAAATTTTAACCGGAGAGTTTTCTTTTTTTGCAAGGTCAGGAAGAGCCAAAAGCCTTTTAATTCTTTCGGCTTTTGTGTCTGTCCTCTTCTGCAGTTTTCCAATCAAAACTTCTTGATTTTTATCCTCTATAACAATATGTTTATTCATAAATCTATTCTCTTAAAGTCTGGCTATATTCTCTTATTTTACCTTAAAAACAACCCCAAAGCAATAGCTGAATGTGAATAAAAAACGACAATTTGTATATGATATATTGCCATTTTAAATTTTAAATTATACAATACTTTTACCGCCAGCTATGTTGGTTGGCAATTGTACTTTTATATGGGAGGCGGTTATGTCAAAACAAGAATACGAATGGTTTTTAGAACCTCAAGATGCCCAATCAAACGAAATTATTGCCATGGAAGTTTCAGAAGAAAATTCTTACAGAGCGGTCCCTTGCAATGACGGCAAACAGCGGGACCTCTGGCTGGTTTCTTTCAGCCAGGCCAATTTTTTTTGGCAAAGCAGGAGCAGTGGAATTAATATCAAGGTATTCTGCCGCACAATAAATAAAGGAATTTCGCGGGGCAAGGCAAAAGACATAACCTTTCTTTTTAGAAACAAATCTTCAAAAAGGCAAAAGCAAAAAACAGCCTGAATGCCGCAAATCAAACGGCCCACCTCGTCATCCGCCAGTTGGCGGAGAGCGGGGTGAGCCGTTCTTTAATTTATATTTCTATTCACCAAACATCCTCATTATGAACATTAACATTATACCCAACAAAAAAATTAAAAAAGAAACGAGTGATTTTTTAAAGACAGTTTCTTTTCTTATCTCCGGCATCAAATCGGAGGCTGCAACATAAATAAATCCTCCTGCTGCAAACGGTAGCATATACCCCACGATATTGTCAGAATAAAAAGAAATAAAATAGCCGGCAATTCCTCCTAAAACAACTGTTAAGGCAACAAGATAGTTAAGTATAAAGGCCTTAAGCCGCGTAAAGCCAGCATGTATAACTACCCCAAAATCCCCTATTTCTTGCGGTATCTCATGAAGAGCAATGGCAAGCGTTGTAACAACTCCCAAATTAAAATCAGCCAAAAAAGAGCCGGCAACAACTAGTCCGTCAATAAAATTATGCAAGGTATCTCCAAGCAAACTCATATGTCCAAATGTATGGATATCGCAGTTGTCTTTGTGGCAGTGCCTCCAATGCAATAATTTTTCAACAAAAAAGAAAGCTACAAAAGCAGATAAAGAAATTAAAAACATTTTACTTGGCTCTAATAATTCCGCAGCTTCTGGAAGCAAATGCAAAAATGCTCCGCCAATCAAAGCTCCGGCTGAAAAAGACACAAGAAATATTGTAATCTTAGAAAGCGTTTCTTTCTTAAATAATAAAAACAAAACCGCCACCCAGACACACAGAGTTATTAAAAAAGTTGCTGTTAAAATCTGCAAAAAAACCATAATGTTTAAACTTTAATTATTTTTTATTAATTCTACCAAAAAACCGCCTTTCTTGCCAGAGGCGGTTTTTAGCTAACTTTACTTGCTTAAACTATTCAGAGGCTGAACTTGTTTCTTGACTATTTTGCGGTCTGTTCATTCTTTGAGGCCCAAAATCACCAGAACCTTTTCCGCGACCCATTCCACAGAACATAATATATCCTGTTGGAATATTATTGTCTTTTGCCCATTGTTCCAAAGAGTCTCTCTGGGATTTCTGAAAGGCTAAAATTTCTTCTCTTGTTTTGCCCTCCATGCTTGTTTGTTGGCTACATAATTCAGCTTTTTTGGCAATAATCAAATCTGCCTGAGCCTGAGTCAATTTACCGTCAGAAACTGCCTGATTGATTCTTTCATTAAATTTTTCTTGCATGTCTGCCTGCATTTCCTCCCTATGTTCTTGACGATTAGCTTCCATTGTCGCCCTTTGCTCGTCAAAAACATCTTGGACATCGCTTACATTCAAATTAAATTTTTCTGCAATTGCATTTACAATGTTAGCCATTGGGTTTATTACATTGGCATTTGTTGAATCCGCCAACACAAACCCACTAATTGAAACTAACGCAATTACAGGGAAAATAGCATATAATAAATATTTTTTATTCATTATTATTGGTTCCTGCTTTTGCAAAACCGTCAATTTAACAGTTTGCAAAAGCAGGATTTTAGATAGGAATAACCGACCTTTACTTACATTTATTACTACACACCAGCCATCTTTTTTATTTCAAAATACATTTTAAAACGCCCCACCCCTCCAGCTGGAGGGGTGGGGCGTTTAATGTTACGGTTGACCTATTGATTTTTCTGCTCCTGAGATTGAGACTTGCCAAAATTTTCAAATGCCCTTAGCACTTCCAGGGGAATTGCGAAAACAATTGTATTTGACTGGTCAGAACTTATATCATTAATTGATTGCAATGTCCTAAGATGCAAAGCCCCTTTTGAATTAGCCAGAGTTTCAGCAGCTTTTGCCATGTTGTTTGCGGCGGCTACTTCTCCTTCTGCTTTAATAATTATTGCTCTTTTTTCTCTTTCCGCCTCTGCTTGCTTGCCTATAACCCTTTTCATTTCTTCTGGTAAAGTTATGTCTTTTAATTCAACATTCAAAACCTTAATCCCCCACGGGTCTGTTTCCTTGTCTATAATTAACCTGATATTTTCAGAAACCCTGTTCCTTTGAGATAAAAGATCGTCTAAGTCCACCTGACCCACTGCGTTTCTCATTGTTGTCTGAGCAAGTTGCGAAATCGCATAATAAAAATTCTCCACTTCCAAAACCGCTTTTTCGGCGGCATCTATTTTATAATAAATTACCGCATTTACGCTTACAGAAATATTGTCTTTTGTGATTGCTTCTTGGTTGGGAACGTCAACTGCTTTTACCCTTAAGTCAACTTTATGATAAGACTGAATAATCGGGAAAATTAATCTCCATCCCGGCTCCATTGTGCCCACATACTTTCCTAACATGAACTTTACCCCTTTTTCATATTGGTTTATTTGTTTTATTGAGACTAAAATAACTGCCGCTACAAATATCAAGAAACTGCCCCAATACGGATGCGCCGTAAAAAATATAAAAAATGATGTCATATTTTAAATGATGTTTAATAGTATTACCTTACAATAATGCTAATTTTAAAAAAGTCAAACAAAAACAGCCCTTCGACTATGCTCAGGGCTGTTTTTTTAAATTAAATTACTACCACGCAAAAATACTCCACCAGGGCATCTTTATTTTAATATCTCCGGTTAGAGCATCTATCTGAGCACTCACTTTTATTTTAATTTTAAACAAGCCAAAAATTTTTATCTCTTTTTCTTTTTCATCTGTCTGATAAACAAATTTTAAATTGTTGTTTTCTTTGGTTTCCTGAAGCTGTACATTAAAATCCAAATCTCCAACTTTTTCTACAACAGTTTCAGAAGCATACCCTGGCGTTATTTTTATCTCCGCCGGCTCACCATTAGAAAGATCCTTGATGCACTTAAAATTAGAGCACCCGCTTTCATCCGTTGTATCGTCAAAAACAATTCTCCCCCCATCACATTCAATAGAAGATGAATCCGGACAATTTTGAACTGAATCTCCGCCGTTATTGCAATCACTTGGACAATTGCATTTATTTTCTCTTTCCCCGCAGATTCCGTCTCCGCATTTTATGCAATAAAACTGAGTTCCGTAAGACGGCAAAACCGAAGGACATAGTCCTGACGACAATGGAACATTATTAATAGCAACACTGGTTAAACCTTCGCAACAATTTTTACCATGTACATCTCCCTCTTGTCCTTCAAAAGCACAATCAAATTGGACATCATCGGCAAACGCAAATGGGGCAGATAAAACAAAAAATAAACAAAGCGCTAAAAAAAATATTTTTTTCATATTTTTATGTGTTTTATTTGTAAACAGGTTGCCCAAACTACACAGACTCCCTATAATTTATGATACGCGCTCTTTATTAATTATACAAGCTCAAGCCTAAAAATTAACCCTGATTATTCTTTTTTACAAAATATGTAAGTACTGGTGGGGTTAAAAGAGTGGTAAATATAACCATTATAACAATTACTGAAAATATCTCTTCATTTATAACCCCAAGACCTATTCCCATTGACGCAAAAATAAGCCCCACTTCTCCCCTTGGAACCATTCCAAAGCCAACAATATTTTTATTAACGTTTCCTGCAAAAAATCCGGAAACATATTTACCTGCAATTGCCACAACGACTATCCCCAAAGAAACCAACAGTATTTTTGGATTAAATAAAGTTTGTATCTGTACGCTCATTCCAGTCATCACAAAAAACAAAGGTACAAAAAAATGGGCCAATGGTTCTATTAAATCTTCAACATGTTTTTCTGAACAACATTCGGCAATTTTTTTTATTTTTTCTTTTTCCGAACTATTAATTTTTTCCAGGTTTTTCATTAAATCTTCTGCTGTTTTGGGTCTTTTAAAATATTTAAAGTGAACTGGATCCAAAACAAGCCCTGCTGCAAAAGCTCCAACTATGGGAGCCAAGCCTGCTTTCTGGGCGGCGTAAGAAAACAAAAATGCAAAGCTCAATGCCAAGGTAAATTTCATTCCTATGCCCGTATGTATTTTTGAAAACACTTTTCCTAAAAATGGAGCTGATACCTGGCCAATAAATATTGCTCCTGCCAAGAATGCAACTGCTTTTAAAAATATTGCTGCAATTCCACCAAGGCTTACCGACCCAACTGTTGCTATCGCAGAAACAACAGCCAAAATTATAAGTCCCATTACGTCATCAATGACAGCGGCTCCTAAAACTATCTGAGCTTCGGGCGTTGCTAATTTATTCAAATCCTTAAAAACCCTGGCAGTAATTCCAACAGATGTTGCAGTCAATGCCGCTCCCAAAAACAAATAAGCATTTGCGGACACTCCTGGAAAAAGCCACGGCCCTATCATATATGTTCCCAAAACAAACGGACAGACAACCCCAACAGTTGCCACCAAAAAGGCTTTTAGCCCCACTTTTTTCATCTGCGAAATATTAGACTCCAACCCAACCTGAAAGAGCAAAATAATAACTCCCAACTCTGACATAAACAACAAAAATTGATTTGTTTTTATGGGCTCAAAAAAATTAATCCCCAACAAAGCCAAATTTCCCAAAACAACTCCCGTTATCAATTCCCCCAAAACAGCGGGCTGTCCTGCTTTTTCAATAAGCCCTGAAATTTTTGCAAATAATAATACAACAACAATATATATTAAAGCCAAAGAAATTTCCTCGGCGTGGCTTTGACTTGAGTGCTCTGAAGCAAAAACCGGCATTGCCATTATTGAAAACAAAAACGATAACGCAATAATTCTTTTAAAATTCATATTAAGAAATAATTTAATAATACAAACTACGGACTCGCGTCCGCAGCATTATTGCCAAAGATATCTAATAATCCTTAGCCAATTTAAATATTTTATCAAACAATCAAGCTATTTGCAACAACTCAAAAGCCCCGCTAAGCGGGGCTGAGTCTTATTTAAACTATGCTGGCTTCTGTAACACTTCTCTACTATTAAATCCATCCACTATCATTTTAATGTCCAGTCCTTTAACGCTAATATTTTTTTCAGAAATAACTTTTTCAAATAAATTAATATAGGCAGAAAAAATTTTAACGTAATTATGGTCTTCTGCTATTTCTCTTCTTAGCATTTGAGGCATTGGTTTGCGGGCAAGGGATTTAATACGTCTTAACGCTTTATCGGGATTGTTAAAATCAACAATCCATTTTTTTGCGCCACATTCTATAAATTTGTTTACATACCCCACATGGTCGGATATTGCAACGGGCGTATCTGTGGCAATTGCCTCTAACACAACTGTTGGAGAAACATCAAAAATAGAAGGAAGGATTAATAAATCCATAGAACGGCAAAAATCTGATATTCCAATTCTATCCAGTGATGGAAAAACTGTCACATTTTTTTTATAATCTTTCTTCAAGGGATGCAATTCTGGAATCTTAGCAACAGCATAAAATTTCCAGGCTAATCCTTGGGATTTTGCCGCGCGAGCTAAAGCTAAAATTGCCTTATGATTTTTTATTTTATCCCAACGAGCTATAGTTCCTATGCTAAGATATCCTTTGGGATTTTTAATGATTGATTTTTTTTGATCTTTTGGCGTATTGTTAAATGCTGAAAAATCAAAAGGAAGTGGTATTACAACTGCATTATCATCATATCTTTTTGCAACGTGCTTTTTATAATAATCACGGCTCCATGTATTAAGGAATATCTCTGCATCAGTTAAATTTGTTGAGTCTTTTTCCATTCTTTCCATAACCTTTAATCCAGCCTTGGAATAAAGGTGTTTATGCAATCTAACTTCTTTAGTTAAAATTCCGGCGTGCTGAATAACCACCGGCACTCCTGCGCGTTGACCTGCCTTTAGAATCACCCAGTTAAAAATTCCGAAACCATTTAAGAATATCACATCCGGCTTATTTTTCTTTATAAAGTTAGTAAGACGAGTTATTGAGACATCAAAAATTTTTTCCGGATTAACGCTCTTTTTCGCCTGTAAAATTTGCTTAAGCGCTTTTCTGGGAATATACATTTTTAAATATTCCTTTTGAGAAAAAGAAAAAATCTTTTTAAGGCGTACATTGTCAGAATTGCTTGTTTGAAACACTACGCCTATCCATTTATTGCGGGCATCAGAAACAACACTTGCTGAAAAAAGGCGCGCAAAATTAGCCGGTCCGCCCTGAGAGACTTCTTCAGAGTTGGGCATATTAGTGGTAAATCCGTTTGAAAGTATAATCATTTTGGTTTACTTTTAATTTTTACGAAAGTATCTGCAAAATAAAAAAACTCAAACAACAATAATTTTCAAATTAAAAAAGCTACTTATTGTTTGAGCTTTATATCCCTAATAATACACTAATTAAAATATAATGTCAAGAGTTTACCTATAAAAATAACCTTCTTTCTAAAATTCGCCATAGGGCGAACTTACTTTATATTTTATCAAAAAATCCCTACTATTTCAAGAGATTTTATAAAAAATACAAATAAAAATATTCTAATTGCTATATAATATTTAAAAATCTTTATAGTTTGATTTTTTAAAAGATTTTTTTGTTTTATTTAAAAACTTTCCAAATTTACGATTCTTTTCCCTTCTCTCATATTCAGACATTTCGTAATACTTTGCCTCTTTTTTAAGGTTTAAATAATTTAGATATTTTTTCTTGTCAATTTTGCCTGATTTTATTGCATCCAAAACTTTGCATCCAGACTCATGAGTATGCGTGCAATCTTTATACTTACATTGCATAGACAAGGACGATATTTCTTCAAATAAGTCATCAATGCCATAACCTGCATCTGCCATGCCAACCTCTCTCATCCCGGGGTTATCAATCACAACAGCTCCGTTCTCTAAAAAATACATCTGTCTGGCCGTTGTAATATGTTTTCCTCTTTCCGAATACAAACTTATATCTTCTGTCTTTATAATATTTTTTCCAAGCAATTTGTTTATCAAAGATGACTTTCCAACCCCAGAGGAACCCAAGAAACAATATGTTTTGCCTTGCTCCATATATTTTTTCAATTCGTCCAATTCGCTGTCATTTACAATACTGGTGGCAATAACATCAATATCAGGAAACCTGTTTTTAATTTGCTGTAACTTATCTTTAAGCTCCTGTTCTGAAATCAAATCAATTTTATTTAAAATAATTGCCGGCTTTATTTCTCCATTATGCACTATTGAAAAATACCTTTCAAAGCGGTTTAAATTAAAATCCCTCCCAAAAGATTCAACGACAAAAGCAACATCAACATTTGCGGCTATAACCTGAACATCATTTTGCCTGACAGACTTTCTCTTAATTATTGTTTTTCTGGGAAGAATTTCTTTAATCACAGCTTGGTGCTGGGGCAATTCTTCAATGACAACCCAATCCCCAACAGCAGGGTAATCTTCTCTTGATAAAGCCTCAAACATCTGCTTACCTGTTATTTTAGCCAAAAATTCCTCGGCATCAGCTTTAACTTTGTATGCCCCTTTGTACTCGCATATAACCCGAGCAATTTTTTTATTTTTATTTTCCATTTTTAGTTAATTCAACCATTATGCTCTCAAGGGGCATTCCATTATACTGTTGTTTGCTTATGCCGGTGTTTTCATATAAAACCTTAACATCAAATCCCGCAGTTTTTATTTTGTTTAAATAGTCGTCTCTCAACAAAGCCCCCGCAACACAGCCGGAAATCAGCTCTTTGTTATTTCTCTGCTCTTTTGTTAATTCCTCCAATAAAACAATGTCAGACAAATAAATTTTGCCACCCGGCTTTAAAACCCTGTATGCTTCACTAAATGTCTTTGCTTTGTCGGGCGTAAGATTAATAACGCAATTTGTTATTATTGTGTCAACAAAATTATCCGGCAAAGGCAAGTTTTCTATTTCTCCCAGCAAAAATTCAGCATTTTCTATGCCCTGCTTTTTGGCATTTTCTTTTGCTTTTTCTATCATTTCTTCTGTCATATCAACACCAATAACTTTTCCCTTTGGTCCAACTTTTTTAGCAGCTAAAATTGCGTCTATCCCAGCCCCAGACCCTAAATCCAAAACAATATCTCCCTCCTTTATCTTTCCAAAAGCTAAAGGGTTTCCGCACCCCAAACCAAGATTAGCCTCACCCACAATTTTTAGTTCTTCGTCTGTATATCCAATACTCTTTGAAATATTTTTTGCGCCATTGCAACTGCAACAGCAAGAAGAACTGCTCTCTGCAATTTTTTTATAAGCGTCTTTTACAATTTTTTTAACATTTTCCTTTTCCATAAGTTTATGTAATTTAACAATAGATATATTTTATATCCTACCAAAATCCTTCCCAAATTAAAAGCAAATCAAACGCCTCATGCTGGTAGTGTGAGGCGTTTAAAATATACAAGTCTAGAAATAAAAAAGGCGCTAACCAAAGGTCAACGCCATAGAAATCAAATTCTGCGATGAGAATTAGTGGCGGAAAAATCCGCGCGCTTCGCTGTCCGGCATTTGGTACAAAATGACGCCTCGTTCCCTGCAAAGATCATGCGTCAGTTTGTCATTGATGCTGCCCGAAGTGCTGAATATAGCCTGGATGCCTGCGTCAATCAGAACTTTTGGCGCATCAGGATACGGGAAAAAGGAATCCGAGTAAGCGGAAGCCCCCTCAAGTTCGTTGTCGTGTCCGGCGTCGCGGGCGCGTTTGATTGCCAGTTCGGCTGCTCCAACGCGGTCATGCTGGCCAACGCCGTTGCCCAAAAGCATGCCGTTGTTGGCAATGGTAATTGTATTGCTGTTGGATGTACTTCCAACAGCAATAGCCAAAGCCAAATCCTTTGTGAAATCCCTGCCAGGGACTCCGCAAACTTGCATCTTGCTGAAATCTGGCACAAAACCATAGCCGGGTTGCACCAGGAATCCGCCTTCCACTTGGCGGAACAGCTTGTTGGCGATTCCCAGACCTTTTCCCAGTCCAAACGGCGCGCGAACAATTCTGCATCGGCCACCCTTACGCTGGAAAAATCTCATGGCATCCTGGTTAAAACCAGTAGCGATGACGCTATCAAACTTTTGTGTCCTGCCATTCATGCCAGATGTAACTATGGTCTTTGCCAATTCTCCATCAAGCGGAAAATTACACATCATAAGGCCGCCAAACATTGCCCGGTTGTCTCCGATTGCGGCTTTCCTAACAACCTCACAAACATCTGTGCCAACAGCGGCAGCGCAAGCGTTTCCGTGCTTAACGCCTACGGCAATATATGGAGCACAACGAAAATTCAGCGACCATGCAGCAAGGATGTGCAACATGGTCTGATACAACCGGTCGATATCTGTGTAGTTGTTGTAACTCAATGGCACGCCATCAAGAACAAGGTACTTGTCTAATCCAAAGGGATTGGCAACATCCGGGTCCTTGTATAGCGCAGCCGGAGTTTGATATCCGTTCTCGCCTTTTGGCAGATTAACTGTCAACTCGCCAAAAAATCCCTCAAATCCGCCAGCACTATGAAATCTCGCAGAATCCATGCAATAGCGGGCAACTTCAAACTCGGCACGAGCGCGCAACTCTTCCAACACCGATGGAGAAATGTGGCCCAATTGTAGTGCGGTTAAAAGGCGCTGGCGATCCTCAAAACGGCAAACCACAATCCTGCCACCTTTGGCCGCCGAACGAACCATGGTGGGTCCACCGATGTCAGTCAATTCCACCACCGAATCAACGGTGGCTCCGGGTTTGGCGATTGCATCGCGCAACGGATAGAAGTCACAAACAACCATGTCGATGATTGGCAAGCCGAGTTTTTCCATTTCAGCGACCTGTTCGGGATCTTTCTTGTCAGCGAGAAGTCCAGCGTGAAGTTCGCGTGAAAGCGTGACAACACGGTGCTTAAGAATCGCATCGCCGCCAACGAGTTCGGCAACATCTTTCACGTGGATTTCAGCTTCGGTCAACGCTTTTGCCGTGCCTCCCGAAGCCATAATTTTCCACCCCAAACCAACAAGCTCTTGCGCAAATTCGCAAATACCCGTTTTGTTGCAAACAGAAATCAATGCCCACTTATCTGGCTGGCTCATGACTATCTCTCTTTCTCTAATTGAACAAAATGTCAACGAACCGCTTGGTTGCCAAAGAGTTTGCACTCTTTTAAGCAAACAAACACGATAGTCAAAATTAACGTAAAAAATAGAAAAAGTCAAACGCCTCATCCGCCAGCCGGCGGACAGCATGAGGCGTTTAAAATGCGCAACGTAGTGTGGCAGGTTAAGACTATAATTCAAGGGCAAAAAGAGTATATTTCAATCCCCAACCTGACCGCCGAAGGCACAAACGCGGATATGGTAGTAAAGCCATTCGATGCAGGAAAAGCAGTATTAACCCAACAATTAAAATTAGACTGATAAAACAGTCGATTAACAGTTAAATGAGAATGGACCGCCGCTGTTAAAACAGCGGAAAAACAGCGAAATCACCGTTTTAAAACGGTGATTTAACGGCTGACGTTTGCAGTAAAAGCTGCTGAAGAGCTGCAAAAGCTTTTGTTCGGCAAACGACCAATAACGACTAACTTTTAGCGCAAGTATAATACAAGAGAATGTGGGTGTTTTGTGAAGGGAGAGAGGCGCCTTTTAGGCTCTTGTAATGCATACATTACAAGAAATCTTATTTGAAAAACCTAAACTGGAACAAAATTTCCTTCTTCATCAAAATCTAACGACCTGCTTATACCCGCTGCGTTCCAAATCATATCAAATATTGGTCTAAATTTGTGGTGTAAATTATCTGAGAAACTCTCAATAATAATTTCTGGGAGAAACAGATCATCTTGCGTAATTGGTTCTTGATCTAAAATCCGAGATGGCGGTTCGAGGACGGTGAATCCCTTTACGCCAATAAAAGATAAATAAATATAAAATGGGGGTTGAAATTCAAATCCGGATAAAAGACCTAGCATTTTTCCAGTATATTGCATAATCATATTTTCAAGCGCAGCCATCGGCAAAAACATTTTTTCTTGATCGTCCCCTTTATTTAAAATCGTTGTTTCTATTGCCTCAATTCTCCCGTCTCGGTAAAGTTGAGTATAATTTCTAATAGTTTCTCCGCTATGAGAGTAAGCTACGACTCCATCAAGATTTATCCTATAGCTCCATCCGCTTGCATATAAAGGGCAAAAAGAATTAGCGTGCTGTGCGTTCCTCAATGAAAGTAGTTTCTCCGAACCAATACTAAATGAAGTACTAAATGCAGACATCGGAATAATATGTATCGCAAAAAAAGACGAAGCATCATTTAACTGTTTTGGTGTTTCTCCAGATTTTATATCAAAAACTCTTTGACTCCTAAAACTTTTGATCCTTTCGGCTAATTCTCCTGATCTATTAAACGCCCCCCTTAATTCTCCGACATCCATTGCATATTTGCCATTTGTATTTCGCCTATAAAATTTGTCGTGGGCACCAAGAATAACTCTGTGAGGAAATTCAACACTGGCCTTGGTTCTCAAAATAAGAATTTTTCTCCCATCGACGCAATCAAGAGTTTTTATTTCTACTATTATCCTAGGAGATATTCCGTCCCTAATTAAATTATGCAGCCGGGCTATATCTGCATCTATGTTTTGAGTTATAAATCCAATATCCTTTTGCAGAATTCCGGCAACTTCCTTAATCCCGTAAATTAAATCTCCACCCTCTGTGTTGGCAAGAGATGATATATCAGCTAAGAACTCTTTTTTATCCCCATCAGAATTACTGGGTAGCACTGACTTATACTCAAGGGTTTTTCTTTCTTGAATATTATTCTCAACAAGATAATTTATATCTCCGATTAGAATATCTTCTAACTTTTTATGTATCATAAATTTGTTTTAAGCCCAATCAAGAATTAAACAATTTTAATAAATCCATTCTTCTTTTATCTTCCAATCTTGTTTCGGAAATATTGCTAAATCGGAGGCAACAAGGGTTCCTCGAGGGCTATCCATACTGAGCACAATAGAAAAAGTTCCATTGCTATTCTTTTGAGGTGCAGCAGAGTGATAAAGTTGGTATTTAAGACAACTCACAAGATGTGGATCAATTTTTTTGAAGTTATCAATGCAACTATTTATTTTTTTGATCCCACCTTTAACAGATTTAACATCGACTAAATCTAAATAAACAGAGCCGTCATACAAGTAAATCCCATTACTATTTATACCTAAATTTTTGATAACGAAATTTTTGTTTTTCCCAAATAGAGGTCTTGAATATTCATCTCTTCCAAATAATTTTTCTTTACTTTTAATTGTAAACTCAATGGATTTGTGTCCAGTTGAAAAAATATAAAAAAGGCATCCTTGAACAATTTTATCCTCTGTCATATCGACTGCCTTACTTTGGATTCTGTCGCTATTGCCTCTAAATATAATGGGTTTCCAATATCCATATTTATTATATCTAGTCCCAAATTCATCAAACGGTTTCCCATTTACAAACCAGTCTTCTGCTTTTTTATAAGATTCTATGTCTCCTATAAATAAACTAATTCCTTCATTCTCTGGACCTAGATTCATCCCCATAGTGCCTTTATATTTTTTCCTTTCAAAAAAAGCGCTGGTATTATTTGGGAAATGGACTTTGAATCCCGTTAAACCATCCTTATCAGACAAAATTTCCAAAACTTCATAATTTGGCCAACGGTGGAATTTTTTTTCAAGAGCTAAGTCCTTTTTCGTTCTGTTGTAAGCAATAAAAAACGCTGAATAAAATGCAAAGCATTTAGTTAGAATTTCAGATAATTTTTCTAACGAGATTACTTCATCGCCTATTTTCCTACCTTGTATAATTCTGAATTCATCTTCCGATATTGCATAATCTGAATGATAAAAAGCGTTTCTCAATTCCGGATGGAAAAAACTCTCAATAATTTCCACAATCCTTGACTCGCCACAATTATCAGCAAGTTGCTTGATATATTTAACTTTTTTAACCGGGCTTGGTAATTTCCTTTCAGGAAACGTCCCTTCTTTCTGTATTACTTTGACCAATTCACTAAAGGGATACATCCTGTAGGACTTACTCTGACAACAACTTAACAGGTTGGCAATAATTTCATACGGAGCTGACATTTCTGTGGAATGACAATATAAAAATAACGCTAGCCTTAAAGCTCTTTTTGAATGTTTTTTCCTGGAAATTTTCCTAAGGACTTTGCTAAAATCCATTAGTGCTTCTTCGGCCTCTACAAAAGCATCCCAATGACCGCTTGTTATACCCTCTACCCTCAGAATAGTACAAAGAAAATCAAAACCATTAGCGTTAGATGCTCTAGCAAAAAGGTGATTAAAATAAGTGATATATTCTTTTGTGTATTTATCAAGAACTGGGAATTTATTTCTTCTTATCAGCTTTGAAAAATAAAAAAATATCTTTCTAAAGAAATCTTTAATCCTCATAATTAAAACTTTTTATCTTTTGGCGGATGCGGATCCTTGCCATAACTATCAGAATCCTGAATCTTGCCGTCTTTGCCATGATAAACGACTTCGACTTTAGTTTGTTTGCCAAGTTGGATAGCTTTAACTTCGGCATTGGCTTTTTTGTGATGCACTGACACCGGCTGCTTTACGCCTTCTTTTTTAACAGCCCAATCTCCATTGTAAGGAACTACATGGATATCTCTTTTCATTGTAATTTTCATTCAAACTTGGAAATGCCCAGCTCAATTCCTTGATTTAAATGATATAATTATAGTAATTTTATTTGCCTAATTAATGTTTAATCGGGACAGTTGCGATTACAACTCCCTGAATTTGAAAATCTCTGGAAAGGATAATTGGTTTGTGGTTTTTATTGCTTGATCTTGGCTCCAATATTACAGCGTCGGGAGTAAGGCGAATAATTTTTACTGTGGCTTCGTCGTCAATCAGCGCAACTACCTTCTGGCCCGCATCGGCCGTGGCTTGTTGCCTTACCAGCACTAAATCGCCATCATTTATTCCAGCTTTATTCATTGAGTCTCCTGTGGCACGAAGAAGGAAATAACGAGAGCCGGGGTGAGCCAATGTCGTCGAAACCGGATAAAGGGCTTCTATGTTCTCTTCTGCAAAAATGGGTGCGCCACAAGAAACGACTCCGACTAAAGGCACATCAACAGTTTTGGCAGCAAACCTGTGCTCTCCAAAATTACTTAAAATTCTTAAACCCCCGTCATCTTTTCGGAGAAGAATCTTTTTGTCTATAAGCCTGTTAACCAATAAAAGAGAAGACCTGGTTGAGCCAAAACCCATTTCTTTGGTCAATTCTCTAATAGAAGGGTTTCTGCCTTTATGCAAAAACCAATTGCGTATAATGCGCAACGCCTTCCTTTCGTTTGTGGATAACTCTTGTTGGTTGTTTTTGTTTTCCATGTTATATTAAGTGTAGCACCCGTGTTTACCAAAGTCAATAGATATAAATAAGGTTGCATTTTTATCCAAAAAAAGGCAAAATAAGTTAATAAAGTTATGAGCCCAACAAAAACATTATTTGCAAACACAAAAGTCGACCAGACGTGGTCATTCTCCGAAAAAACCAGAAAGGACACCGCCTATGTTACCCATGGATATCATCGCTATCCCGCGAAATTTATACCTCAAATTGTTTCTCGATTAGCCGAAAAATATACGAGAGAGGGAGATTTTATAGTTGACCCGTTCGGAGGCTGCGGAACAACAATTGTCGAGTCAAAATTAATGGGCCGACCGTCAATAGCCGTGGATATTAATCCCGTGGCTGTTTTAATTACAAAAGCAAAAATTACACCGATTGATCCTGTTAAAATTGAAAAGGAATTTATAACCCTGCAAAAAAAACTAGATACTTATAGTGAAGATACAAAAATAAAATTATCGATGCATTGGAGAGTGTGAAGATATTGGACCCAGCCTGCGGTTCGGGCGCTTTTCCAATTGGAGCGCTGCAGAAAATAGTTTTCATTTTACAGCAAGTGGATGCTGATGGAAGGATTTGGTTTCAAAAGCAAATCCAAAACGTTTCTCCTGAGATGAAAAGGGTGATTAAAAGAGAATTCGAGAACGAGAATTTTGATTATATTCGCAAATTGGGAGTTGTAAGAAAAAATATTTATGGCGTTGACATTCAACCAATCGCAACAGAAATATCAAGGTTGAGGTGTTTTTTAACTTTAATCGTTGATGAAAGCGTCCATGATGACTTGGAAAACAGAGGGATAGAGCCACTCCCAAATCTGGACTTTAAATTTGTAACCGCAAATAGCTTAATTGGTCTCCCAAAGCCGTCGACGAGTAATCAGCAGGGTTTATTTGAAGACGAGAGTGGAATAGGTGAACTTAAAGAACTTCGTGAGATGTTTTTTAATGCTTCAGGAGTAGAAAGAGAGAAATTAAAATTGCAGTTTGTCCAGGCGCAAAAAAGGATGTTTGAGAAGGTTATAGAAAAAAAGAGAGGAGGAATGGCAAATTTGACAGGAAGTTTGATGACATGGGATCCGTTCGGTCACAAGGCATCAACTTGGTTTGATCCTGAATGGATGTTTGGAATAAAAGAAGGGTTCGGAATTGTGATCGCGAATCCGCCTTATTTGTCATCAAAAAACATGACCGGAGAGTTAAAACCCTTTTATGAAAAAGAATTTCACTCACCAACTGCTCATTACGATATTTATATTATTTTTATCGAAAAAGCTCTGCAATTGCTAAAGAAGGGCGGTAATCTTTGCTTTATTACTAGCAATAAATATTTTTCCCAAAAATATGGATCTAAAATAAGAGAAATTTTACTACATAAACATTTACTAAGAATTATCAATTTTAATTTAAAGGTTTTTGAAGCAACCGTAGATACAGCAATAACTATCGTTGATAATAACGAGAATACGTCCAATGACGAAGTGAAGTTACTAAATCTGTATGACTCAGATTTAAAAAACGGCGATAATTCTGAACTAGGGATGATTATAAATACTGAGAGCAGGTATTCAACGATCAAGCAAAATTTTTTTAAGGAATTGCCGGATATGAATTTTAGATTGGATATCGGGAAAAAAGAATCAGATCTACAAAGAAAAATTTATAAAGACACAATAAATCTTTCAGAGATATGCTTTGTTATATATGGAGCGGTTCTTCATAACGCTGAAAAGGGCGTTAAAAAAGATGAATTTATCTATAAACAGAAGGCAAATAATTTAAAACCATACATAGAAGGAAAATATATTTCAAGATGGCGAGTAAATAAAACATTATTTTTGAAATTCACGCCAGATGTCCATAGGGAGCCAAGATATCAGGAGTTGTTTGAAAATCACAAATTGATTGGCAAGAGAATAATTGGAAGGGATGGGTTGTCTTTTCTTTACGATCAGGATAATCTTTACGCCGATAATACAGTGTATGTAATCATCCCATATTACTCACTTCCACTAGACAAGTATAGCCAGCTTAAAAGTATTATTAATGGTGGTAGAATCAAGTTATCTAAGCAATATGATCTATTATTTTTATTATCACTTATAAACTCGAATCTTTTTAAGTGGTTATTCCAAAAGTTTTTTAGTTTTGGTTTGGATATTTATCCAGCTCATATTAAAAAATTACCAATCAAAGAAGCTTCAGAAGCAAAACAAAAACCATTTATTGAACTTGTTGATAAAATTTTAGCGATTACGAAAACGCAAGATTACTTGGACAATCCTGTAAAGCAGGAAAAAGTTAAAGAGTATGAGAATGAAATAGATCAAATAGTTTATAAATTGTATGGACTTACAGATAAAGAAGTGGAAATCGTAGAAAATTCTACAAAAAAATTAATCGAAAGATAAAATGGCAACCTTAGATAAAGATATTGAAAAATGTGAAACATGCGGAGAGCCGCTGAAACCTTCTCAATATGCACGATTAAAAAGAGAAGGAGAGCCGGCAAAAAAAGCAACTGAAAATCTTGTTTGTCGGAATTACCCGGCCTGTTCTAATGCTGAAAAAGAGGTTGAAAAATTTTAGTAGTAAAAATTATGGCGAGAATAGCAAAAAAGAAATATGTAATTGTAAAAAATAGGAGTTATGGTGATGCGCTGAAAGGCACGAAGATTTATTATGAGGGCAAAAGGCCAAAAGGCCTTTCTACGGACGGAAGAATAAATTTCGGTAAGCATATATTAGAAGTTTTAAAAAGAAAATTCAAAAAGTTTCAATGGATAATAACTGAAGAAACAGATTCTATAATACTAGAAAGGAATATACATCGCATAAGGACTTCTCAAAAGACGCTTAAAATGATTAATGGGGAGCTTTGGGAAAGAACAAGAGATATAAAAAACGACATAATTTTAAATTATTTTGCGCTTGTTTATCCTTCTTTTTTCGAAAAAGAAGAAACTCCAGTTTACGTACCCGGCACAATTTCCAATCTGTTAGGTCAGAAAATTTTACCACGACTTTCACCAGAAGATAGAGATTCAATAAACAAGTTTCTGCCCGAATTTATCGCTTCGGAATCTCTGAGCGCTGTAAATTTTTTAAAAGCCAAAGCGCAAATAAAATCATTAAAGGAATTATCTTCTGATTTAGAAAAGGCTATTGGAGGAACGTATGGAGAAACGTATTGGCAAAAATATATAAAGAAAAACATACTTTTAATTCAGCAGGGATATATATCCGCAATAGAAAAAATGAACATTGGTATTGGCAATACAAAATTTCCTGATTTTTCCATAGTTACACATGATAATTATCTCGATATTTTAGAGATTAAAAAACCTACTACGCCGCTACTTAAGGAGGATGCTGGAAGAGGTAACTTTTTTTGGGATTCAGAAATTTCAAGGGCCATAATTCAAGTAGAGAACTATATCGAAAACATTACCAACAATGGACCAGCTGTGAGGGGCTATATACTTGATAAATTTAAAATTAATTTAAAAGTTTTGCGGCCTCGGGGAATAATTCTTGCTGGTCGATCAAATAATCTTAATTCTCAAAAAGAGAGGGATGACTTCCGACTCTTGTGCCTTTCCTTAAATAATATAAATTTTGTTACGTACGATGAACTTTTGAACAGGTTAACAAATTATATAAAAATTTTAGAAAAGTATTAAAAAATATGGAAAACATTAAACAACAACTATTGGACGATACAATTAGTCGGCTAAAAGAAAAGGAAGCTGAAATTAAAAAGTCTGATGAAGAAATTGAACTTTTGGCTGCTAAAATTAAAGTAGAAAAACTATTTTTTAAGCTGAAGGATATTACCGAGGAAGTCCGTGAGGACGTGAAATATTCCACGGAAGCATTGGAGGGTATGCTTATGATGGAAAGAGATAAAAACAATCAACTCAAAAGAGAATTCGAAGTTTTAAGACTCAGAAAACAAATAATAAGAGATAAATTTGAGGAAGAGGATTTTAAATATTAAAATATGATATTTTTTATTCAAATTTTAGGTTTGTTATTCAGTATTACTGGAACGATGATACTGGCTTTTCCATTTTTAAAAACAAGACGAGCGTTGGAGGATGATTTACTAATAGATTTAGATAAGAATAAAGAGGTCAGTAATGATCAGAGGCATTTTTATACGAGGGCGGGCTTTTTGAAGGATAAAAAGATTTCTTTGCTGGGATTAGCATTTTTGCTTACAGGATTTTTAATGCAGCTATTGATTTTGACGGATTCAAAAATACCCGTTCTGCCTTATGGTGATTGCAATGTACAAGGAATTAAACTCTATGGCGGGCTTTACACATACAAAAATGCAGCAAGTGATGGTAGCGGTCAATCGAGCAAAGATGTTGCTTCTGCGGAAGATATAACTGCCGCGATAGAGAAAGCAAACAAGAATAATTCAATAAAAGCTATATTGCTTCAAGTCGATTCGTCAGGTGGTTCTCCAGTTGGAGGATGGGAGATTGCTGAAGCTTTAAAACACTTAAAAAAGCCAACAGTTGCCTTAATCAGGGAAAGAGGAAATTCAGCTGCTTATCTTGCCGCCTCCGGTGCTAAATATATTATTGCTTCCGCAAATTCAGATGTCGGGAGTATTGGAGTTACGATGTCTTATGTTGGAAACTCTGATAAAAATACAACTGACGGGCTTACATTTTACGAATTAAGCGAAGGTAAATTTAAGGATGCCGGAAATCCAGATAAAATACTAACTCAAGAAGAGGGAGATCTTTTTATGAGAGATGTAAAAGTCCTCTACAATAATTTTATCAAATATGTTTCCGAAAATAGACATATGGACATAAAGAAGGTAACAGAGTTGGCTGACGGTTCATCAATGCTTGGTCAAATGGCAAAAGATAACGGCTTAATCGATCAGGTTGGAGGAATATACGATGTTAAAGATTATTTAAAGAAACAAATCAAAACAAACGTTAACATTTGTTGGTAAAAAATAAAAACAAAAATAAAGACATGGAGGAACATACAATCGAGAAAACAGACAAAACTCATCGTGGAAGTGCCAGTCAATTTTTTATTGCAGGGGAATTATGTCGTCGTGGTTTGGTAGCAGTTGTAACTATGGGAAATTGTCCTAATACTGATATTTTATGTAGTAATAAAGGCGGTACGAAATTTGTACACATTCAAGTAAAAACTTTTAGACCAGGAGATAAAACTTGCAGCGTTGGCAGAAAAGCCGAGATAGATTACGGAAATAATTTCTTTTGGATCTTAGGCGGTATCCCGATAATGGATTCGACTCAAAATTTTGAATACTATATTATCCCATCCTCTGAGTTGTCTAAAAATGTTAAGGAAGCCCATTCCATGTGGATGAAAGCACTCGGCAAAAAAGGGCAAATACATAACGATAGCAATGTTCGTACAGTAGCGATTCCTCCGGGGAAAGGATTTAATGGTTGGGATATTTCTAAATATCTGAATAAATGGGATCTAATAGATGAAAGACTATAGGGTTTTGAGCAATCCTTAGGGGTTTTGTGAGGGGTTTGGGAGAAAGACGGGCGTTTGCTCGTCTTTTAGCTTGATAAACGACCAAAACGACTAACTTTTGTTCGGCAAAACAGGGCAAAACAGCGGGTTTTTTGGGAGATCCTAAAAATCTCCAAATAGATTGCCAAAGGGTGTAAAAAGGGGTACTTTTAGGGGTTTTTATGATTAATCACCTTTTCCTTGAAAAAATATCTGAAAAGTGGCAGTATAAAAGCGAAAATTACTATAGAGGATTACTAAAATTATGCTGGAAATACATAAGCGTATTTTGGAAGATATTGATAAGAGCTTGAAACTCTATGGCCGTTTTTGCCAAATCCCAAATTTAGATTTTTTGGTTGACAGTCTTGCTAGTTTAGAACCGCAGATGCAAAGGATGAAAAAATACGCCGAAGATTTGAACGATTCAGCTAAGACTTATCTAATTCCTGCGGGCGAAACTTTAAAAACAATTATCCCAACGCTTCAAAAAATTGAATTTTCTTTGGGAGATGTCCGTCAAAAAAACATTGAAATACAAAAATCAGGCAATCCAGAGCAGATAGTTGTTGCCAAAACAGAAACAGAAAAAATAGATAAATTGATTAATGAGATCAAAGAATTAAGACAAGAAATAGAAAAAATAGCTGCAACTAAAAATGTCAAAACTGAATTGCCGGAAACCTTTCAGCTAACAGTCAAAGACAGGGAAATCTGGATAAATAATTTCCTCCTTTCAAAACCGCATGCAGTGGGAACTAATTTTGAAACCCTAGAATTTATAAGAAGTAAAAATGCAAACACTCCAATAAAGAAAAGTGATTTGCCAAATTTTCTTAAAGAAGAAATTGGCGGCGGAAGTATCGCCGATATACTTTATCAGCTTGGGTTCACAAAAGAAATTCTTAAAGCATTTTTTCCGAAAAGGAGCAAAAAAGGAATGATTACATATGCCGGAGATAAAATCACGAAAGAATATTTGCAAAACAAAGGAATAAATATTGCTCTACTCATGAAGCAATTAGAAATGGCCCACATAAAAAATCACCCAGAATAGCCTAATTTAGCCTAAAATTCAAACACGTTCCGAAAAAAGGACTATATTCAAACCAGAATATAGTTTTTTTATTATTAAAATTTCTAAAAATATGAAATCAGGATTACTAAAAGAAAATGACTTTTTTGAAACATCTGATTTGAATTTGGCGAATTGCTTATGCTTTTTTAACCGGCCAATTGAAGCAATAAATTGGGAAAATAATAAAGCAACCTTTTTATTCCAACGCGATAAAAACTTAGACGATTTAATTCAAAGATATTGGAGGCGCGAGCTCCTTGTGGAACCCGTTGCTTTTTTAGATTGTCTAAGAACTTTAAAAACGCGGCTTTATCATGCTGACCGATAAACAAATCATATCTTTTATGGAAATTTACAAGAATCGCTTCGGTAAGGAGATTAGCCGGGAGGAAGCTTTTGAAAAAGCAGCTTCCCTACTTCGCATGGTTGAGCTGGTTTACAAACCAATGACTGAACAAGAATATAATAATTTACAAAAACGCCGCCAAGAAACTGGCGACATAAATTTATGAACCAAACAATAAACTATTTTGAAGATTGCCCGCGATTTAATTTCTGCCCAATAAATGTTTGTCCGTTAGACAAAGAGGCAGAACTTAGAAATAAACTGCCAGACGAAAATCGCTGTCCATTCTGCTTAAATAAAAAAGGCAAAAACCAAAAAGGCATAAGAACACTAGCTCCCCACCGTGTTCTCAAAGTTGTTCCTGTATCAAATTTAAAAATGCTAAATACCCGCAATCAAAAGCGGTGGCAAGAGTTGCACAAACATGATGGAAAATAACGAGGAAAAATTTGAAATAAGAGATCTTCGGCAAAAAGAACAGTATATAACCGATGACAAATTTCTTAACGGCTATGCAAGATTCCTAGAAATCTACGCCGTAGGAGTTTATAACTCCCTCTGCAGGCATGCCAACAAACTGCAAAAGAGCTGGCCGTCTATAAATTTTATCCGGGAGGAATTGGCGATATCGCGAAGTAAAATAATAGACGGGATAAAAAGGCTGGAATTCTGGGGAATAATCCGGAAACAAAGAGTAGGCAAAACAGCCAACAACAGATATGTACTACATCATAAAAAACATTGGAAGCCGATAAATCCTGAAACTTTGAAAGAGTATAGTGAAGTTTGCCACATAGACTTCACTAGTTTACAGGATAAACTTATGAAGTTCACCACAAGGACTTCCAATAGTAAGGAGTTAAATAATAAGGAGATAAAAGAAAGGGATACTTCTAAAAAATTAAAACCTTATTATAGGGGCATGAGAATAGTTGAAAAGTCTGGGAGAAAATACTGCATTCCAAAAGACGGCGGACAATGGCTGGAATTTGCAGGCAAAAAAGAAGATATCAACTGGCAGTAGCTTGCTTACCAAATCCAAGGCGACATAATGGTTCCAACAAGGTATCCTTGGACCATTATTAAAATTACAAAAGTATGAACCAAACAAGCAACAGATTAAAATATTTTATATATGCCAGAAAATCCTCAGAGTCAGAGGACCGGCAGGTGCAGTCAATTGATGACCAGCTGAACAGATTAAAACTGCTGGCTGCAGACTTGGGCCTGAAGGTTGAAAAAATCTATACAGAGGCAAAGTCTGCAAAGAAGCCGAACAATCGCCCGCTATTTGATGAGATGCTAAGGCGGATTGAGGAACGCGAAGCCGATGGGATATTATGCTGGCATATAAACAGGTTGTCGCGAAATCCAATTGACTCTGGGAGATTGAGCTGGATGTTGCAACAAGGAATTCTAAAATCCATACAAACAATTGAAAGAGAACATTTACCAGACGATAATGTGTTGTTATTCAATGTGGAGACCGGAATGGCAAACCAATACATACTGGACTTAAGAAAGGCGGTGAAACGCGGAACCGACAGTAAGCTTATAAAAGGCTGGCGACCCGGATCAGCCCCGGAAGGATATTTGAATAGCAAAATAAAAGAACGGGGCGAAAATGACATATTGGTAGATGAGGAAAGATTTCCGCTGATCCGTAAAATGTGGGACTTGCTGCTAACCGGGAGCTATTCAACTCCGCAGATTTTGAACATAGCAAACAATCAATGGGGATATAGGGTTAGGAAAACAAAAAGAAAAGGCGGAGGACCATTATCGAGAACTGCAATATACAAAATTTTTACAAACCCATTTTATGCTGGGATTTTTTATTGGGGCAGAGATAAAACATTGTATGAAGGAAAACATAAAAGAATGATAACGCTGGAGGAATATGATGTGGCTCAAAAAATCTTGGGCCGTAAAGGAAAGCAAAGACCAAAAACGCACCACTTTGCATTTACTGGCGCAATACATTGCGCAGAGTGTGGCTGTCTTTATACGGCAGTTGAGAAAGAGAAGTTTATTAAAAGCACAAACAAAATAAAGAACTTCACATATTATTTCTGCACGCGAAGGAGAAAGGGTGTTAAATGCTCGCAAAAGAAAACTGTGCCGAAGGAAAAATTGGAACTGCAAATTGAGCAAGAAATTGAGAAGTACACAATACTCCCGGAGTTCCTGCATTGGGCAATAGAAATTTTGAAAGAAGGCAAGGATCAGCAGAACGCAGATAAAAACACAATTTACGAAACCCAGCAGAAAGCAATGGCACAAGCACAAACTGAATTAGATGAACTAACTAAAATGAGGTATCGCCTACTTATTGACGACGAAACATTTTTAAAAGAGAAAAAGGATATTCAAACAAAAATCTCCCAAATCAAGCAAAAATTAGGAGAAAGCGAATCGAAGGTTGAAAAGTGGCTAGAGCTGACAGAGAGGACATTCAAGTTCGCCGCCTACGCCAGGAAGGCATTTGCTACCGGAGGGTTGGAACTGAGGCGAGAAATACTAAGAACTTTGGGCCAAAACCCAGTTATTAGAGGGGAAAAACTGATTATTGAGCCAAATGAGTGGTTTGTGCCGATAATAAAAGAGTACCCGGCGATAGAAGCCAGTTATTTAAGGTTGGAACCAACGAAAATAGGCGATTTTAAGAACAAAACAGAGCTTTTGGGCTCTGTTAGTACACGATGGCGCGGGCAGGGGGATTTGAACCCCCGATCTCCTCCGTGACAGGGAGGCGTGTTGGACCAGGCTACACCATGCCCGCATAGTTGAATTATAATTTATATTCTTAAATAATCCAGTGCCGGAGGTGGGATTCGAACCCACGAAACCTCTGCCTTATGAAAGCATTGCTCTACCGCTGAGCTACTCCGGCATTTATTATATTCCATTTACCATTCCATTTATTAAACCCATCATCTGATAATATATTTCCATTGGTTTTAAAATTCTTATTGTGAGAGTGCCATAATGGCTGTTTAAATTTTTATAGACTTTTTTATTTTTCGCTTTTATAAAAATAGTCTTTCGAAATTGCTCTTTGGGAATTTTTATTATTTTAGACCAGTATTCTCTAATTTCTTCGTCTCTTTTTTTATGGATAATATTTATACCAACATATGGCGCGAATCTGTTTTCTTTAATTTTCCACACCTTTCTAAAAACTGCCATTATAAATTTTAACATCTCAGGGTCAGAATTATTTATGGACAACTGTCGGCTTTTTTTGCATCCCTCACCCCAATATAACGCCACCGAAGCTACAAGCAAATCCCTTTCTGATAATTTTCCTATAACTTCTATTCCTTTTTCATTTTGTTCTTTTATTCTGTTTATTCTTTTTTCATGATTTGCACGCGCACCCTTCATTCGTCCAACATAACTTAAAGAAACCATTCTATTATGTAAATTTTTGATTTGTTTCTCAGTCAGTATAATATCTCTACACCATAAACTTACGGTGCTTTTAGAAACTCCTAATTTTTGCGCTATTTGTTTAATGCTTTCTCCTTTTTTCTCTCTTAACTCAAGCGCTTTTATTTTTTGTTTTGATTTAGCCATTTAAAACCCACGATAATAATATAATTATTAATTATACCGTGGGTTTTTAAATATTACAATTTTTGTTGCGCCTCCCCGAATTGCACGGGGGCCTACAGCTTATGAGACTGTCGAGGTACTACTCCTCCAAGGCGCGATACCTATATATTGTACATGTATGCTATAAATTTTATCATAAAATTTTAAAAAAAACAAGTTTAAAAACAAAAGCGCTGATTAGGCGCTTGTTATTTTTAAAATTGATAATATTTATTTATGGAACATCACAATATTGAGATTCTTCTGGTTTATTTACGTTGTCATTACACATATTAGTATCTTCGCAAATTCTAGTTTGTGTATAAAATCTACAAACCCCCCAATTTGTGCATTCCCAATTTGGTTCACAACAATACTCTTCTTCAATAATATATGGCTCACAATTGTTTATATCCCAACACATTCTCCAATGTAGATTGTTTGTGCAATCCCCCCAATCTTCACATTGCCATTCTGCTTCACAGCAATATTCTGTTTCTGCTGGCTTTCCTGTTGTTGTGCCACAATAATTGGTGTCATAACAAGTTCGGGTGCGTTGTTTATTTACACAATAAAAACTCCAATTCCCACAAGTCCAATTAGGAACACAACAATATTCTGTTTCTGCTGGCTTTCCTGTTGTTGTGCCACAATAATTGGTGTCATAGCAAGTTCTGGTTTGTTGGTTGTTAGAACAGGTGCCCCATGAACTGCAAGACCAAACGGGACTACATGTAGTTGATGAACAAGACTGAGTTGTTGCGGGTTTGTTGGTGGTTGTTCCGCAGTAGTTTGTATCATAGCAAGTTTTTGTTTGCTGTCCATTTACACAAGTACTCCAATCTCCGCACGACCAACTGGGAGTGCAGGTTGAAGAACACGATTGAGTTGTTGCTGGTTTGTTGGTGGTTGTTCCGCAGTAATTGGTGTCATAGCAAGTTCTGGTTTGTTGGTTGTTAGAACAGGTGCCCCATGAACTGCAAGACCAAACGGGACTACATGTAGTTGATGAACAAGACTGAGTTGTTGCGGGTTTGTTGGTGGTTGTTCCGCAGTAGTTTGTATCATAGCAAGTTCGTGTGCGTTGATTATTAGAACAGGTGCCCCATGAACTGCAAGACCAAACGGGACTACATGTAGTTGATGAACAAGACTGAGTTGTTGCGGGTTTGTTGGTGGTTGTTCCGCAGTAATTGGTGTCATAGCAAGTTCGTGTGCGTTGATTATTAGAACAAACTCCCCAGTCCCCACATGACCAATAAGGGGTACAGGTTGTTATTGATGATGTTGAGCCAGTACATCCGTATAGCTCGTTTAATTTTGTCCTGGTTAAAAGCGCCGCGTTCCCTGTGCCATATGTCAAACCATAAGGAGTTAAAATATCACCCCTATATTTTTCTTGAAAACTTACAACTGCTTGTTTTGTTGAACTGCCAAAATATGATGTCTGGATTTCAGAAGAAGAAATAATATAGCCTTCTTTCTGCATGGCTGTCTGCAAAAAAGAAACTTCTTGCCCGGAACTGCCCAAAAGCAGCGTGGTTGTAAAAGTGTGGCACCATGAAGAACCGGCTGTACTTGAGGTTCCTGATTGCTGAGCCTGAAGCATTGCATACAATTGCGACTGAAGCGCCGTAATCTGCGCTTGTATCTGCGCAATAAGCGCCTGCCTTTCTGCTTCTGTCATAGCTCCGACGCTTGCAGCAGAGGAAAATAAAATAACGCAAAATATCACCAACACAAATATTTTTTTATTCATCATTTCTATTTTTAATTAAATATTTTTTCCCGCCATCCGCCAGTTGGCGGAAGCGGAAGCGGATTATTTAATTATATAAAATATTAGGAAAAAGACAATCAAAACAAAAAGTCTTCAGGATTATGCCCTAAAAACTTCAAGAAATGCTTTTGTTGGGACATTCACTCTTCCTTTTTCCTTCATTAATTTTTTGCCTTTTTTCTGTTTTTCCCGAAGTTTATTCTTTCTGGTAACATCTCCGCCATAAAGATACCCTGCAACATCTTTCATATATGCCTTAATTGTTTCCCTGGCAATGATTTTTCCACCAACAGCCGCCTGCAAAGCAACAGAAAACATTTGAGGCGGCAAAACGTCTTTTAACTTTTCAACCATTTTTTTCCCCTCAAAATATGCCTCGTCCTCTGAAACAATCCTGGACAATGCCTCTTCTTTCCGGCCCGCAACCAATATTTCCATTTTTACCAATTTTCCGGGTCTGTATCCTATCACCCTGTAGTTCATTGAGGCATACCCTTGGCTGGCTGTTTTTATCTTGTCATAAAGATTTGCGATAATCCCCCGCAAAGGAGTTTCAAAAACAATAATTACTTTTTCCGTGCTTAAATAATTTGTTTCCAAGTAGTTTCCTTTTAAGCTTTTTAAAATTTCCATTATCTTTCCAATTTGGGAAGCCGGAGCAACAACTTCCAAAGAAACCCACGGCTCTTCTGTTTTTTTAATTTTTGACTGCTCGGGCCAATCGGATGCCGAATAAATTAAAACTTCTTTGTCTTTCTGGTCAAAAATTTTATAAACAACAGACGGAGTTGATATAACCAACTCAAGCCCAAATTCTCTTTGCAGTCTTTCAGAAATAATTTCAATATGCAAAGTCCCCAGAAATCCGCAATTAAATCCCCTTCCCAAAGCCTCTTTCATCTCTGGCTCAAAAACCAAAGCAGGGTCATTCAACTTTAATTTAGATAAAGCAACTTTCAGTAAATCAAAGTCATCTGGATTTTCAGGATACAGGCTTGCAAAAACCATTGGCTTTGGCTCCTGATATCCAGGTAAGGGAGAGATATCAACTTTTGCGTTTGCGGGAAACAATTTTATAATTGTGTCTCCTGACATAACTTTTCCCGGTTCTTTTATTCCTGTTGCAATATATCCTATGTCTCCTGCTGAAATTTTTTCTTTTGCGGAAAATCCGTCTTTGCCCCTTGCAGATAAATAGCCAGTCTCCTTGACTTCCGCATCAGCCCCCGAAGCCATTAGTTTTATTTTTTGTCCACTTAAAATTTCCCCGTCAACAACCCTTACATAAGCTATAACCCCCTTGAAAGAATCATATTCAGAATCAAAGATTAACGCTCGAAATGGATTTGCCGTTTCGTCCTGAGCCACAGCGAAGGACGGGGCAGGGATATCTTTTATTATGGCTTTCAAAACCTCTAAAACATTTGTGCCGTCTTTAGCTGATATTTTTATAATCTCTTCTGGCGTAACATTCAAAAGGCCTGATAATTCCTCAATCGTTTCTTGGACCTTCGCGATAGGAGAATCTATTTTATTTACAACGGGAATAATTTTCAAATTTTGTTGTTTTGCCAGCTCAAGATTTGCCAGGGTTTGGGCTTGAATCCCCTGTGTTGCGTCAACAAGTAAAATAGCCCCTTCAACAGCCTCAAGAGACCTAGAAACTTCATAAGAAAAATCAACATGGCCCGGAGTGTCTACCAGATTCAAAATATATTTTGAATCTGGAATTTCTAATTTTAAATTTTTAATTTTTAATTCGTCGAGTTCCATTCTTATGGCTTTTAGCTTTATGGTGATTCCCTTTTCCCTTTCCAAATCCATTGAATCCAAAAACTGCGGCATCATTTTTTTGGGGTCTATGCTGCCGGTCAATTCCAAAAGCCTGTCAGCCAAAGTAGACTTTCCGTGGTCAATATGCGCGATTATAGAAAAATTTCTGATATTTTCTTGCATTTTATCAAATTATTTGGATGGATATAAAAATTTTTTAATAATGGAACTTCTAATAGTTTCTAATTCTGACGATTTTAATAAATAAGAGACAAATATATAAACTGCAATTCCTGCTGTGCCCGATAAAACCAATTGCAAAAATACTCCCCAAAAATTTTGCAGACTTATAAACGAGCCAAAAATTTGCCTTATTGAAAATGAAACAGCAAACATAAAAACACTTGCAATTAAAATCCTACTTACAGAATCTAAAATTTCCTTTACTCTCTTTTTAGGACTGTTTTTCATCAAAAAATTTTTATAAAACAAATACAAAAGAAAAAGGCTTTCCAAAACAGCCGTTATTGAATATGCCAAAGACAATCCCACAACCCCAATGTTTTCCGTTCCGTTCAGCCTGAAAATATGCTTTAAAAAATTTGAAAAGTCCGGAGAAAATTTTATCACAAAAACTAAAAACAGGCTCAAAGCAACATTAACCGCAACTGTTCCTGCGCTGATTAACGCCGGAATTTTAGTATTATGGGCGGCATAAAAAGTCTTTGACAGAAATAAAATTAAGGCCTGGGCAATCAAGTTCAATGCCAAAATCCCAAGGCATGCAGTTGTAAGTTTTGTATCCGCCCAGCCAAAATTTCCTGCTCCCAAAATTACCCTTACAATCTGGGCTCTTAAAACCAGCACAAGCAAGCTTATAGGAATAGTCAAAAATAATATTTGCCTTAAAATTCCCGAAAATTTCCTTAAGAATTCTTCCCCCTCATTTTTAATAAAATTCATTGACATGGAGGGAAAAGCGGCGGTTGAAATAGAAACTGCAACAGCATTTACAAAAATTGACGACAAATTATTTGCTAAATTAAAAACAGCAATTGACCCGGCCATTAAGGTTGAAGCAATCGCAGTTGTTGCAATTGTATTTAACTGTCCCGCCCCCAAGCCCAGAGACCTCGGCGCCATCAATTTCACTGTTTTTACAACTCCGGGATTTTTGTAATTAAAATTAAACTGATATCTAAACCCCGAAATAAAAAATGCAGGCAATTGCACCGCCAAATGCAAAACTCCTCCAAAAACAACTCCCCACGCAAGACCAGATAATCCTATCTTGGGGACAAAAAATAAAATACCAGATATTATTCCGATATTATACATTAAGGGAGCCAAAGCTGTAATCAAAAACCTATGAAAAACTTGCAAAACTCCACTTATCATATTTGAAGCCCCTAAAATTATGGGGCTTAAGAACATAATCCTCATCAGCAAAATAGCCATTTCCTTTTTTTCTCCTGAAAATCCTGGCGCTATTACAGAAATAATCGCAGGAGTAAAAAACATCAAAATTCCACAGACCGCAATTAAAAACCCCAGAAAAATATTCAAAAAAGTTGAAATATACTTCCATGCTGATTTTTGGTCTTTTATCAAATATTCGCTAAAAATAGGAATTACCGCCGCACTGATTGCCCCAAAAATTAGAATCAAAGCAATAAAATCGGGTACCGTAAAAGCAGTATAATAAACATCCAGTTCGTTTCCTGCCCCAAAAGTCCCCGCCAGTAACCTGTCTCTTAACAATCCCAAAACAGCGCTCAAAAAATATGAGACGGCTAAAATTAAGGATGCCGAACTTATGCTTTTTGTCTGAGAATTTAAAATTTTTTTAATCATTTATCAGATAAAATAAAAAAGACAATAATGTTTCATCTTAATCTTTTTTTGGCTTTTTTCCAACCCCTTGACAAAGATATAATATGTTAATATAATTAAAACATCCTAATAAGACGAGCAATCGCTTTTTTGCTATAACAGCAAGAGGGAGGAAAGTCCGAACACCCTCCTGAACTGATTTATCAGTGAAGGATAAAAAAATAGCGGCTAACAGCCGTCTCCCGCTTCGGCGGGACGAGGTGCGAACAGAAACGCCATAGACCCGAAAGGGTCGGGCGCCCATCCCGCAAGGGATTGGGCGACTCTGGCAGTAATGCCAGAATGAAACGGCTAAATCCTTATTGGGCGCAAGAACAAACCCTTTAGCAGGCTCGGGGCAAAACCCCGGAAAATTCATTTATGAATTTTAGGCCTTTTAAAGGAGAAAAGTAGTTCGCTTGACCCTGAGAGTAATCGAATGGGCAGATAGATGATTGCATAAAACAGAATTCGGCTTACGGTCTTATTAGGATAATAAAAAATCCCGCTTTATTGCGGGATTTTTTATCTCTACTGTCATTTGACAATAAAAAAATTAAATTAGTTTTTTGGTTTCGGCCTGCGAGTCCAGGGCTTCATTAACCAGCTGGTCTGCAATAGCATTCTTTTCTCGACCTATATGTTTAAATTTTACATTTTTAAAATCCAATCTTAAATTCCAGGCCTCAATAAATAATTTTTGAATTTTTTCGTCTAAAATTTTGTATTCACCATTCATCTGCTTTACCAAAAATTCAGAGTCGCTCCTTATTTCAGTATCTGTACTCCTAGACAAAGTTTTTCCAAAAAGACTCTTGAATTTCTTAAGAGCAAAAATTACAGCTTCATATTCCGCTTCGTTATTTGTTAAGTTATCTCCAAGGTATTGCCCGTATTTTTTAACAACCTGACCCACTTCATTACAGATAACAATTCCGACAGCCGCCCTACCCGGATTCCCGCGCGAGCCTCCATCGGTGTAAATTACAAATTTTTTCATTTTTTAAAAAAATTAATCAAACAATCCTCAAACTCATCTAAATTTTCATTTTTTATCCTGAAACCGGAAGCCTGTGCATGCCCTCCGTAAGTCATCAACAGACCATTGCATGACTTCATCGCTTCAACTGAATTTGTGCCTAAAGGATTTCTCACAGAACCGCAACTTTCCTTGTCGCCCTTTCTGAAAATAAAAACGGGTTTCTGATATTTATTGCAAAGTATTGACGCCACAGACCCGGCCAAAGTAAGCCTCCATGCCCTATCCCCCTCAAAAACAATAGACTTATCTGTTTTTTGCAATATCCTCCTTTCAGTCTCTTGGACTATATTTCTGATTTGGATTTGCTTATCCTGGTTTTTCAGAATTAATTTTTGAACCATCTCTTTACATTCTTTAGCAGAAGAATTTATTAACAACCTGTAAGATTCATTTTCAAAATCAATGCTTTCTGCGGCATTAAGGGCAGATATTATCTTTTGCAAATCCGGTCCAAAAACAGCAGTGCTACCCAAGACATCAAAAAAGGCCCGCAATGCGGGACGATAAGTATTTTTTAAAGACCTCAAGCCTTCTTCAATAATTTTTTTATTTTGGTCAATTTGCGGAACCATATCCGCAATTGTGCCCAAAGCGGCAAGCTCTAAAAAACTGTTTTTCAAACTTTTAGAAATTCCGCCAATCGGAGGGTTGTCTAATAATTCTTCGCAAAGGTTAAAAGTGACTCCTACGTTTGCCAAACCCTTAAAAGGATAATTGTCTGTTTTTTGCTTTGGGTCAACTATAATCAAGGCATTTGGAATTCCGGTTAATGTTTCATGATGGTCAATTATTATTACTTCAAAACCCATTTTATTGGCAATATCCACCTCTTCTACATTGCTGATTCCAAGGTCTAACGTAATAAGAAGAGCTGGCGCTTTTTTCTTTAAAACATCAAGTGCTTTCGGGTTTATGCCGTATCCGTCCTTTTCCCTGTCAGGAAAAAATGCCGAATCAATAGAACCACCCAGGCTTTTTATTGCTTCTTCCAAAATAACAACCGAGGAGATTCCATCAAGGTCTGAATCTCCATACAAAATAATCCGTTCTTTTTCTTGAACGGCTTTTTTTATCCTTTTTGAGACTTCTTCCAGTCCTTTTATTTTTTGTTTCATATTTTATTATTTCTTTCCTAAATACTACAAGCAATAATTATTTAAATTTTTTATTTTTGCAATGCTTTTATTCCTGGTAATTCGTCTCCCGAAAGATAATTTAACATTGCCCCGCCCCCGGTTGACACATGGGAGAAACTATGAATCATATCTTGTTTTTCCAAAAATTCAATTGTCTCTCCTCCGCCAACAACAGAAAATGCCTTGCTTTCTATTATTGCCAAAGCCAAGGCCAAGGTTCCAGCCGCAAATTTTTCGTCTTCAAACTTTCCAAAAGGGCCATTCCATAAGACTGTCTTTGAGTTTAATATTTTTTCCCTAAACATTTCAGCTGTTTTTTGATCAATGTCCGGCGCATCCAGATTATCCGAAGGCCCAATTATTTTTTCAGGATAATTAAACTTTATATTTTTTTCAATAATTTCTTTTTTTATCAATCCGCTAACCAATACAAAATCAGAAACCTCTGAAATTTTTTCAATAAATTTTGCTTTGGTTTCTACCTTTTTTCCCCCCACTATGGCAATCATTGGCCTTTGGGAATTTTTCAATATTTTATCCAAAATTTCAATTTCTTTTTCCAACAAAAGACCCGCACAAGATTCCAAAAAATTGGGAATTCCCGTAATTGACGCATGGTCCCTATGACAAACAGAAAAAGCGTCGTTTACATAAACATCTCCAAGAAAAGACAATTTTTTGGCGAAATTTTCATCTCCTTCGGTTTCTTCTTTATAAAATCTCAGATTTTCCAACAACAATATTTTTCCAGGATTTAACTTCTGGCTTTGTTGTTCAGCTTCCGGACCTATACAGTCATCTATTTTTATAATAGGAATATCCAAAAGCTCTGATAATTTTTTCCCGATGTTATTAAAATTAAATTTTCTATCGGCTACGCCCGTACTCTTCGGGTCCAAGTGGCTCATCAAAATTATTTTAGCTCCTTTTTCTATTAAATATTTTATTGTTGACAAAGATTTCTGTATTCTGAAATCATCCAAAATATCCCCCTTTTCATCCAAGGGAATATTAAAATCACACCTCACCAAAACGCGCTTTCTCACATCCAAATTTTTCAATAAATTAATCATTCCTTATAATTTTATTTTTTCTCCGGGTTTTATTTGTTTTTTTAAATTTACCCCGGGAAGCAATATTGCGTCTTCTATTTTATTATCTTTGGCAGGAGAATCAAGTAATACTTGTTTATTTTCATCAGTTGTTTTAATTGAAGATTCTTTTTCAGTATCATTTTTTTTCTGAAGATTATCTTTATCGCCAAAATCTTCCTGTTTTGTAGAATTCAAAGATTTTTCTATAACCCTACGTAACTCCGACAAATTTATCTCCTTCCTTTTGTGTTCTGCTTGTTTAATGTTTTCTGAAATCTGCCTGTCTGATTTTATCCTTTCAAAAGAAACATTCTCTATTTTATCTTCTCTATCAAAATTTTTATCGTTTTCCGCCCGATTCTCTTTTTCTATATTTTCTGTGCCTGACTTTCTTCCGATGGCATTCTCTCTTATACCAGTTGTAACAACAGCATGATCATCTTTGAATTTTATTTTTTTTAAACAATTTTTGCAATAAACGGGCCTTCCTTTTTCCGGAGGAAAAATAACTTTTATGGATTTATTACAGTTTGAACAAATAGCATCGTAAAGGGCTGTCGGATTATTTTGCCCATCATTCTTTTCCATTCTTTTTTCCTTGCCTATATCTGGCTTTTTACCCCCGTCTTCCCGATTGATTCCCGACCAGTCGGAAATCTTTTCTTCAACTATGTCCCTTTTAACGCCATATCTCTGCCTTGATGCATTTATTATTTTTTCCCTGTTTGAAATTTCAAGGGGTTCGGGAGGGGGTAAAGTTTGAGCTGAAAACGGATGACCAGAAATTCCGTCTATCATTAATTTTAAATAAATATTGTACTTAGGCAAATTAACAAGGTCTGTTGCAGTAAATTCCGGAGAAAATTCTTTTTCCAAAAATTCCGCATCCTCTGCTCCAACCCTAAAAACAGCAAGGGTTCCCACGTTTCCAAAAACAGCGTCCCTGACGATTTCATCCATCTGGTTTATATATTGATGCCCCAACGTAATGTTTAACCTGTATTTTCTGGCTTCAGATAAAATATTAGCAAAAGATTCTGTTGCAAAATTTTGAAATTCATCAACATAAAGATAAAAATCCTTTCTGCCATCTTCTGTAATATCAACGCGCGACATTGCCGCAAGCTGAAGTTTTGTGATTAAAAGCGCACCCAACAACCTTGAATTGTCTTCGCCGATTCTTCCCTTGGACAAATCTATGATAAATATTTTCTTTTCATCCATAATCTCTCTCATATTTATTGTGGACTTTGTCTGGCCGATTATATTTCTTATCAATGGATTTGAAATAAACTGCCCCACTTTATTCTGTATCGCAGCGGTTGCTTCAATTTCATATCTTTGGGTATATCTTGCGTATTCTGTCACCCAGAAAGATTTTACAATCGGGTCTGTAATTTTGGAAACAACTTCCTGCCTATATTCCGGGTCAGCAAGCATCCTATTTATTCCTAATAAAGTTGAATCAGGATATTCAAGCAAAGCCAAAATAGAATTGTTTAAAATATATTCCATACGGGCTGACCATACATCCGGCCAAACTTTTTTAAAAACTCCCATCAATCCTCCTGCGACTAAATGCCTATATCTGAAATCAACTTTTTCCATAACATTAAAAGCAATTGGATAATCTAAATCAGCAGGATTAAAAAACACGACATCATTAATTCTATCCAAAGGCACAAAATCCAAAAGTTTCTCAGCCCCTTCTCCATGCGGGTCAACATAGGCTATTCCTCTGCCTTTTTGAATGTCTTGGATTGCCATGTTTTCCATTAAGTTTGATTTTCCCATTCCGGTTTTTCCTATACAATAAAAATGCCTCCGCCTATCATCGGTTTTAATGCCAAATCTCTTTTTTTGGCTTCTAAAGCTTGTCATCCCGAAAAAATTTATTTCGCTGTTTTCTTCCATTTTTTATTTTATAAAATTATTCTATTGGCAAATTTGGCGGAGGGCCAGCTTTCTTGGACTCAACTTTAGACATTGTTGGGGAAACCATTCCTGAAACCCTTAATGGGAAGTGAAATATTGTCGCCAGCTCTTCAGAACTTAGAATAGCGCAATATTTTTCCCTATCAGGAAACATTGGGGTAAGCCTTGAAATCGCATTCTTTAATATTTTTCTTGCCCTCAAATATGCTCTTCTTTTTCTCATAATATAATGGACTTTTGGCCTTGTCTCGGCTGAAAAAGAAAATCTATTTGCATTTTGCAAAGAAAAATGCTGAAGGTACGACCTAACCAAAACCTTGTGCGAACCTTTTAGATTTTCTCTTTTTGCAACATAAACACCCCTTATAGAAACCTTAAAAATTGATTTTTTCATTTTGTTCTCAATATCAGAAATAAGTTCTCTTTCGCCTGGGGTTAAAACCATTTCTCTTTCACCGGATTCTTCTTTCTCGGGGTCTGACCATTTATATGTTGCTTTATCGCCAGAACCTTCTTTTTCAGGACCTAAAAGAATTTGCCTTACTATATATATTAAGTCGTCCATAAGCGTTGTCTCTTTTTTTTGAGGTCTTTTGGAAATAGTATCCACTATCTTTTGGGCCCCAATTTTCCAGGGGTAATCTGAATCGGCAATCGGAATTGTTATAAACTGCGCCCAATAGTGTTCTCCGGGCCCAAGCTTTGACATTGATTCCAATAAGGAAATAATCGGGTCTATTCTTTTTTCTTCCGCTGAAATTCTTTCTCCCTGCGGTTCAAAAAATTTTTCATAAGTTTTTATCGGATAACCCGGGTCTCTAACCAAATAAAAATCCTCTCCATAGAGATCCCAATCTTCGTTTGGGATTGTGAGTGGGACAAACTTTGTGTAATCCGAAACCTCTGTTATTTCTATGTCGGGATAATGGGCATAAAGGGCGCTTTCTATTGATGTTCTGTGCTGAGAAAGAGTTCTTAAATAAAAATGGATTTTCCCTTCCAAACTGGCTATCTCCCATGAGCACCAAAATGGAGAGTTGTCCAATTCTCCCTCGCACCACTTTTCTCTCCAGTTCGCCCCATCCCAAATAGGCCAAACCAAATTAAAAACATCCTCCATTGCCTTAAAGGGAGTTAAAACTTCTCTTGGCGGAATTATTTCCAGAATTTTCCATTTTACCTTGGCATAAGCAAAATCCCAGTTTATCCACCATAAATAAAGAACTCTTAGTTGTATCGCCAGCATAATAGGCAAAAAAAACCACCACCAAACTCTTAAAAATGGAATACACAAAATAATTATAAACAAAATTATCCACCAAAAAGGGTCCCATATTATTTCTTTAAGGCTGGTTTTCCAAAATAATAGCGGAGATAATTTAAAAGGCATTTATTTTATAAAAAATTTAACAATTCCGGAAAATAATTAAAAACAATTGAAATTATTGAAATAACTAAAAATCCTGCGACAAAAAATTCAAACGTATAAATCAACGGAACAACGATAAATGTAGTTTTGTTCTCGTGCCAATAATAAGTAAGTGAAAAAAATACAATATAATAAATTGCCGTTACCACGAACAATAATATTAACAATAAATTAAAAATATCCACAGAAAAAATCCTTAAAAATATTATTTATTTGGAAGATAATGCTTCGTTAATCTTGTTGACCAGGTCGTTTATAGAGAATCCGGATTTAACTATGTAATAAACGGGCTCTGTCTGGACAACTTTTTTTATGATATCTTCATCATCTGCGCTTAAGTTTGTCAGTAGAATAATTGGAACATTTTTTCCATATTCTCCGGTCTTTCTCAATTCACTAAGCATCGCAAACCCATCCATAACAGGCATGCAAATATCAAGCAATATTAAATCTGGAGTATCCTCAAGAGCCTTTTCCAGCCCGTCTTTTCCATTTACGGCAACTATTACCTCAAAACCGCTTTTTTCTAAGACAGCCAAATAAACACCTCTTGCCGCAGGGTCGTCTTCAACAATTAAAATTTTTGTGTTTTTATTTGTTTTATTCATACCCTTTAATTTTTAATGATTTTTATTTTTTGGGCCGTAAGCTAAAGCTAAGACGCTGTCCGGATATTTTTTCATAGCGGGAAATAAGTAAAGCTATAATTTTTGCAGGCGCGTCTTTAATATCAATTATATAGCCATTTTTTTCGTTAATATGCAAATTTGGAATATCTTTAGCAATATCAATGGCATCGTCCCCTATTCTCAAACGCATTTCAGAAATAATGTTGCCTAAAATTTGGTAATAAATAATTTGACTTTTTGGTTTGTCGCTATAGTCATAAAGCATAACTTTATGCCTCTGACCGTATCCTGTAAAAAAATAGACAAAAACTAATCCGGCAAAAATAAGTAAAAAGGCAATAGCTGAATATAAAATCAAATCATTTGCAAAAAATCCTCCTATCTTTTTTTCAACAGTAAATGAAAACTTAGACACTGCCGGCTGTTCCTGATATGGATAAGTCAGAATACTAACCAAGGTATAGTTTCCGGAATCAATATTGTTTGGAATTTGTATTCGTTTTACAAAAGATGCTGTTGTTTCAACGGCTACGGTTTCATTTTCTGAATAAACTTCTTCGTTGTATTTATTTAAAATTTTATAATCTACAATTACATCTACTCTTTTTAAAGAACCGAAATTTATCAATTTAACAGATACGGGCAAGAATTCCCCGGGAGCAATTCTGTTTTCTGAATTTTCTGATTTTGTCTCTATCGGGCTGGCATCGGTATAATCCTCTGCTTCGATATAAAATCCGTATCCTATTGATAAAAACGCCAATGAAAAAATTAAAAATTTAATGTTTTTACGGCTCAAGTTCTTGGGCATTGGAAATGCTTTCTTTTAATTTATTAATCCTCTTTAATTTTATTAATTTTTGCTTTTCTAACCATTCTTCTGATTAACGCAATTATAAATACAACAAGTGATGCAAAAATTAAAATCCATAAAATAAGGACTGCCTTATTGTTTTTCTCAAAAACAGGCTGAGCGGAAATATCAAACAGAACGATTGGCGAATCCCCCTTTGCCACCTCCTGTTTTTGTACTGATGTTCCTTTGGGATTTTCTATCTTGGCAATTCTGTCGCTTGCCTTATTTTCACCCTCAAACGCTATTTTAACAACCGGCTTTGATAATCCTGTGTGAGCCCCCTCCATAACCAAATCAATTAAATTTTCGTCGTTTATCTTTGGCAAAACCAACAATGTATACAAAAAAGCTCCCGCAACAATGAACGCCAAAAAACATCTACTGATAAACTTAACTGTTTTTCCGATGTTTTTCATAAAATTAAAAAACTTACCTTATTATAGTTTTTAGCTTGTTTTTTGTCAAAATATAAATTCACGGGCTTAAGTCCATGGTCTTTTATGGCGTTTATATTAATTTTAACTTATTGGTACAACTTGTCCAACTTAGCTGGACATCTCTCTGTGGAAAACTAATTCGCCAACTGCCGGAAAGCAAAAAACGGGGTTTCCCCCGCCTTTTTGCTTGTAATTTTTAATTTTGCTGAACTCCTTTTAAGAAATACTTATCTTGAGAATCTTTTTCAAAATATTTCTTATTGTTTAAGTTCATTAAAACAGTATTTTTTGCAACCAATCTCTGCGATAAAACTTCTTTTACGATTTCATCCCTGTGCATTGGCTCTTGTTTTGATTCCAAAAGACCGGTAATAACATCTTTGATTGTTCCGGGAGCATAGCCCCATTCAGCCAAAGCATACGTTCCACGCCCCACTAAAACAAACCTTGAATCCTTAATCAGCTCATTATGCACTGTCTGCGCGTATGTTTTTTTGTTTGGCAAATTATATTCTAATTTATCTATCAACGTTGCAACTTCGGTGAAATGCAAAGGTTTTTGGTGTTTTTTGAAAACTAAAAATGCCCTGTCTCTTACTCCTCTTGGCTTTATTTCTGGCCAGTCAATAAGGCCCAATTTTCCTTCTTTATTTTCTTGGATTCTCTTTGAAATTTCAAGATATGACAATATCGCCAACTGTGAAAAACCGCGCTTTGAAGAAATCTCTCCATAAAATTCTTCTTTAGAAATGGGCTTGCCTATTTTTTTAATGTCAGAAACCAAGGTGTCCAGGTTTTTCTTTACTTCTGTTTTTGCTTCGGGCAGAGTGGACCAGAAATAGTAAAAATCTTTTTTCTCGCAAATCTTTGAAAATTGGCTTCCAAGTGTCAGTAAAAATAAAACATATGGCTTTTGGGTTTTTCCTCCCAGCTCTTCTAATGCAACTTCTTCTTTTTTGAACCCGCCTTTTTCTTCAAAATATTTGGTAAAATCAGCATAAACAGCATCCAAGATTTCCTTGTTCTGCTTTCTAATATAATTAAAACCAACCTCCTCTATTTGGCGGACTCTTTCTCTTGTGATTCCAAAGGTTTTTCCTATTGATTCTAAGGTTTCAGGTGTGCCTGTTTTTACCCCAAATCTGCGGTTCAAAACATCTTTTGTTTTGGGGGAAAGACCATTGGTAAGTTTTTGGTAAATTTGTTTATAACTAGCCTTTTCCATATGTTTAAATTTTAATTATTTTAGTTTACCATATTAACAATACCTTGTCAACTACCTACTATCTTTTTTAACAAAAATACCTTAAATCTCTTAAGCTAACATATATTGGAGTTATCTTTTATTTACCCCTCTTTAATCCAAATTTATACCAAGAAACAAGCAAGGGGCTGGCTATAAAAATAGATGAATACGCTCCAGACGTTATTCCAACAATCAAGGCTAATGAAAAATATCTAAGCGTATCTCCTCCAAAAAAGTATATTGATATAAGAACTATTAATGTGCTGAAAACCGTACTCAAAGACCTGCCAAGTGTTTGATTTAAACTCCAATTCACAGTATCCTCAAACTGACCCATCCCCTTTCTCAAAATATTTTCTCTTATCCTGTCAAAAATAACAATTGTATCATGCACTGAAAATCCCAAAACAGTCAAAAGGGCCGCTATAATGAGAATTGTTATTTCAACATTATAAATTTTTCCTAAAACAGAAAACATTCCAATCGGTATTAAAATATCATGAAAGAGCGCAATCAAAGATGCTATTCCGTATTTCCAAGAAGAAACCGGCCTTGAAACTTTTCTGAAGGCAAAAGCTATATATATAGTAATTGCCAAAAGAGCCAAGGCTATTGCAACCTGTGTGGAATTTCTTAACTCTTTTCCAACAGAAGGACCAATATACTGAAAGCTCTTTTCGGTTGCTTTATAAGTGTCGTTCAATTTTGCAAGTATCTGCTGATGGACTGATTCTTCAACTCCCTGAAATTTTAAAATTGCGCCTGTTTGTCCCGTTGGCTGGACAGTTATTTCCCCCAAATTAAATTCCGCGAGCGTCTGCTGTATTGATTCATTTGAAGGCCTTACACCCTCAAATTCAATTTGCATATTACTCCCTCCGGCAAACTCAATTCCAAATTTTAGTCCGTACGCAGACAAAGCAAAAATTGAGCCCGCAATCAATATCGCTGAAAAAATATAATAAACTTTTGAATATTTTGTAAATTGGAAGTTCATTTGATTTTCGCCATCTGGCGCATTTTTATTTTTTAAATTATAACAACCACTTTTTGTTTTCTACCCAATTTCCTATAAACATCATCAACAAAATCCTAGTTATGAATATTGCGGAAAACAAGCTGACAATGATACCCAAAGACAACGTTAGGGCAAATCCCTTTATAAATGAAGTTGAAAACATAAATAAAATGGCGCAGACAATCAAAGAATTCAGGTTGCTGTCGCGAATTGAAGGCCATGCTCTTTTAAATCCTTCATCTATTGACTGGGACAAAGACTTTCCCTGCTTTATTTCTTCTTTCATTCTTGCAAAAATTAAAATATTTGCGTCAACGGCCATTCCAATTGACAGTATAAATCCTCCAATTCCAGCCATTGTTAATGTAACGGGAATCAATTTAAATATTGAAAGGTTGATTGCAACATAAATTATCAATGCAACAGATGCCAAGAGGCCCGGCAGCCTGTAAAACAGAATCATAAAAACAATAACCGCCAATAACCCGAAAATTCCGGCAATCAGGGATTTTTCCAAAGAAACAGAACCCAAAGTGGGCCCCACTGTTTCCTGTGAAATTGGCTCTCCAATCTTAACAGGCAAAGCCCCAGAATTTAATCTGGTTGCAATTGAGTTTGCGGTTTGTATATTCATATCGGTTGAAGTGATGATAGCTTCCCCGCCAGGAATTTCATCTTGTACAATAGGGGCGTATATATCAGATGTATCAATAACTCCGTCTCCGGATGTGTCAATAATTGAATATCCGTCCAAATAAATTGCTAAAGGCTTTCCAATGTTTCTTGCTGTTATCTGCCTAAAAATCTCCGCCCCCTCGTCGTCAAACTTAAGCTGGATTTGAGGTTTGTAAGTTGTATTATCAAAAACAACTGTTGCTTTTTCTAAATATTTTCCTGTCAGTTCTGTTGGTTTAAAGTATGGGTTTTGCAAAGCAATTGACCAATTTTCAACAGATGTAATATCCCCTCCCTCTTCCTGGATTTTTTGAAGTTCTTGTATTTTGTCTGTTATCTGTTTTGTTTCTTCTTCGGTTCTCTGCTCGTCAAATTCCAAATAAGGAGTTTCTCCAATCATTTTAATTGCCTGCTCCACATCCGTAACTCCCGGTAATTCAATGACAAGCCTATTCTCTCCCTGTATTTGCACAACAGGTTCTGAAACCCCAAACAGGTTTATTCTCCTTTCAATGACATCTCTCAACGCCTCCATTGCTTCTGATTTTTCTGAAACCTCGCTAAGGTCTGCCTGGTAAACTAAACTTACTCCTCCTTGTAAATCAAGCCCCAAAAAATAATTTCTTTCCCAAAAGTGCGGCAATGTCCAAGACATTTTCAAATTTAAATAATCAACTGCCTTGTTAAAATAATTTGGATATGAAAAAATCCCGGCAAAAACAGCCAAGACCACAACTACTATAAAAATATAATGTTTCTGTTGCATTTTGGAGTATATTAAATTTAGAGATAATTTAATATTATATCCCTTGATTTTGAAATAGTCAATCTTAAAAACTATATATTTTCTAAAATTTTAAGATTAAGAGAATTTGTTTCAAAATCATAAACTGCAAAACTGGGCTTGAAAATTTGTCCCGCCAGTTCTCCCGGATTTATCATTCTGCAATTTCCAATTTTTTCCTCCCAGGGTTTATGCGTGTGTCCATAGAAAACAAAGTCATATTTTCCTGATTCAGCCAATTCCCTGGCGTCTTCCGGTTTGTGGGTTAGGGCGATATTTTTATTTGTGATTTTTATTTCTAAAATTTTTTCTTCTATCTTTACGTTTGGAATTTTATTATACTCGCCAACCGAAATTTTATAATCCGCATCCATATTTCCTAAAACTCCAAAAAGCTGTCCCTTAAAATTTTCTAAAGATTCTTTTAATGTTTCAGGAGCTCCTATATCCCCGCAATGTAAAACCAAACCGATGTTTTCTTTATTTATCCAGTTAATTGCTTTTTTAAAATTTGCCGTATTTCCGTGAGTGTCTGAAATGATTGCAATTTTCATATTTTTTCTTTTTTACTGTTTTAATAATCTTAATTTAAAAAATTTTATAAAACAACTATTGCTATTATACCTTAAAAAAAGTTATTATATTTAAAGCTCTTTGTTTTCTAAGTTTTTTCTCTTTGGATAGGAGAAAATACCGTGGGAGAAAAAATAATTGTCAGAAGAATCTGGGGTGAAAAAGGAAAAGGTTTTCGGTCTGGAGAGACCTATTTTATTAGTAATAGCGACAGAAAGGCGCACATAGTGATTGCTTTTCCCGAAGATCTTGTTCCGCAAAACTGCGTCCCCATGACTTTAAGTCCAGACGAATTATTTGAAGAAGATGAATGTTGCGAAGTTAAATTTGTACAGATAGACAAAATCCTTGGGGGACCTCATAAGAGAAACCACATCAATGGCGACGGAGCATAAGTTCTTTCAACGCCGTGAGGCAAGACAAAACCGTGAAAGGAAATCACGGTTTTTTTATTTTCCTTTAACACAATTGTTAAAATCATTTACCTGCCTGTTATATACTGAAACCATTTCTTTTAGCTCCTCTGCCAAGCTATTATAATCCTGCACCATCAAGTTATAATCATTTATCATCTGATTGTAATATGCCGTATTTCTGTCTGCTGTCTCAATTTGCGCTTTCTTTTGGTCAATACTAAGCCCCAACTGGTCCAAATTTGTTTTTTTACTGTCAATTTGATTTTTAAAACCGCTGTCAGGCTCCTCACATACAGACAAAGGAAAACCAAATTCCTGCACAGATATCCATACAGAATGACCCTCATAGTTTCCCTGCACAACAGAAATTCCTATATCAGTATATCGGGAATTCAAAATATTTTCCCTGTGGCCCGGGCTGTTCATCCAGCTTTCAACAAGCTCAGCTTCATTTTCAAAATTTCCAAGTATAAGGTTTTCCCCCGTGACAATATATTCATATCCATAAAACTGCACCAAATCCCCCGAGCTTATTCCTTCAGGAGATATGTGCTCAAAGTATTGATTCTTAAACATATCGTTGGCTTTTGCCAAAGCTGCCTGGTTTAATAATTCGTTTTCAGCAAGCTCCGGCAGGCCTGCGGTTTTTCTCTGCAAATTTGTCTCTTCTATAATCTTGCTTTTTAATAAAACAACTTCTTTTTTGGCTCCGCCTATGTTCAAGGGATAAGGCGTAAATATTTCTTTTTGCGCCCTTGTTATAAGATTCCCCACCTCTGTTTTTTGAAAATCATTAATACCTATGTTTATTTGCGAGCCGGCATAATCCAAAAATTTCAAAATATCTTCCCTAAACCAAAAACCGGCCCCAAGGGAGAAAACTATAATCAAAAAAATAATTATTTTTTTATAGCCCGCCATATTCTGATTATATTTCTTTTACTTCCTGCAATTCATTTTCAATAATTGCATCAGACTCCCCAAAAACAAATTTTCCCCTGAATTTTTTACCGTCCAAAAACATCGGCAACCAATAAATATCATCCGGCCACATATTTTTAAACGGAATTTCACTAACATCAAACCACTGCGGTCTCATTTCCTCTGTTTCTTTTATACTGCCTGAATAATTATCGGCCTTAAAAATATGCACCTGTAAAATTTCCGGTTTTCCTTTAAACTCAAAATCAATAACTCCCGCCTTTTGCAAGCCATCACATTTTATGCCGGCTTCCTCAAAAATTTCCCTGTGAGCCGCCTGCTCAATTGTTTCTCCGTCAGCAAGCTTTCCACCAAAGCCGTTCCATCTGCCTGCGCCAAATCCGCGCTTTTTCATTCCAAGTAATATTTTGGGATGCTGATGAATTATTATCAGTGTCTGCAATTTTTTCATGATTCTTCCAAAATAATTTTTTTCTTAAATGCCCCGCGTTCTTCAGTTTTCCTCTGCCTGACATTATCAAGATTCTCTTTGTTAAAATTTTTATAGTCACACATAGCATCAACAACTTCCTGAATATCCGCCATTTCTTCAATAACTTCTTTTTCAAAAAATTCCTCTGTTTCTTCCTGAAGTTTTTCTTTTAATTTCTGCCAGTATTCGTTATCGTCTGCAATATGAATAATTGGCGTTCCGCCTTTGCTTTTTATATATTCGGGAATTTTATCCCTTACAAGCTTATTATATTTCATATTTTTGTTAATCGTTAATTTTATCTCTAAACTCCTATTTAACTAATTTTACCACACAAAAAAAATCTGCGCACCGCTTTTGCGGCCGCAGACAATTTTTTTACAGACATCCATCAAAAATCTATAATGTGTTTCTATTGTAATGTAGCTTTCTTAATTTTCTCTACCTCGTCTTTAGCTTCGTATAATTTACCTTTGCCTAACTTATACAACAAAGGAACAACGCCGCATTTTTCACATTCGCCCCAATTGCATTTGCCACCGTTCTTTTTAGATAGCTCTTTGCACATTGCAATTTCTTTTTCAAAAGTTTTTTCATCCATATTATTTGCCATGGCAACGTTTATATTTTTTACCACTACCGCAAGGGCAAGGGTCGTTTCTGCCAACTTCTTTATTTTGATCCGCCGGTTGGCGAATTGGCATTGAATTTTGAGGTTTAACCAAGCCTGCCTTTATTATGTTTTCTGCAATTGTTGAATCAATTGTTGCCAACAACTGCGCAAACGCCTTGCGCCCCTCGTTTTTATATTCCACCAAAGGGTCTCTCCCAGCATAAGCCCTTAACCTTACAGAATCCCTTACATGGTCCATATAAGACAAATGCTCCTGCCACAGAGTGTCCAAAACTTTCAAACTAACAAATTTGCAAACTTGATTAAAATTTTCTTCGCCAAGTTCTTTTTCTTTTTTGTCCAGTTCATTTTTAAAATCTTCATTTTTAATCTGTTCGGAATTTAAAATTTCTGATTTGGGGTTTTCTAAAATCGCCTTGCGTTTCTTGTATATTATTTCCCTGTGCTTGTTTATAACGTCATCATATTCAAGCAAGTGATGTCTTGCGTCAAAATTAAACCCTTCAATTTTTGTCTGGGCAGACTCAATTGCCCCTGAAATCATCCCGGCCTGCAAGGGCTCGTCTTCTGGCACATTTAAAACATTCATCAATGACTTTATTTTTTCTCCGCCAAAAATCCTCATCAAGTCATCCTCTAAAGAAATAAAAAATTGCGTTGAACCAGGGTCTCCCTGCCTGCCCGACCTTCCCCTAAGCTGATTGTCAATTCTTCTTGCATCGTGCCTTTCTGTTCCAATAACATGCAACCCGCCCAGCTCCTTAATTTTTTGCGACTCCTCTTTTGTTGACGGGTTCCCTCCCAGAATAATGTCAACTCCACGCCCTGCCATGTTTGTTGCAATTGTAACAGACCCTTTTTTTCCTGCCTGCGCTATTATTTCTCCTTCCCTTTCGTGGTTCTTTGCATTTAAAATTTCATGGGGTATTCCCTGCACGCTAAGCAATTTTCCAAGATACTCATTTTTTTCAACAGACTTTGTGCCAACCAAAATTGGCTGGCCTTTTTTGTGAAGTTCTTCAATTTCTTTTACAACTGCCTTATATTTTCCGGTTTCTGTTTTAAAAACTTTGTCTGCAGAATCATTTCTTTGCAAAGGTTTGTTTGTTGGGATTGAAACAACGTCCAGCTTGTAAACCTTGTCAAACTCTTCTGCCGAAGTCAAAGCGGTTCCCGTCATTCCGGCAAGCTTTTTGTACATCCTAAAATAATTTTGGAAAGTAATTGTTGCCATTGTTAAAGATTCGGGATTCACTCTTAAACCCTCTTTTGCCTCAACAGCCTGATGAAGCCCGCCAGACCACCTGCGCCCCGGCAAAATCCTTCCGGTAAACTCGTCAATAATTAAAACCTCTCCGCCTTTTACAGTATAATCCCTGTCTTTTATAAACAAAGCTTTTGCCCTTAATGCAGATTCCAACTGGTGCGTTGTGGTAATGTCGTTGTCATACCACGGATCGCTTCCCAAAACTTTTACAACCCTGTTTTGGCCCTGCTCTGTAAAGGTTGCTGTTTTCATTTTTTCATCAATTGTGTAGTCTATATCCTTTTCCAAGGGCAAAACAATTTTAGCAAAGTTATAATACTTGTCTGTGGCGTCTTCTCCCTGCCCTGAAATAATTAAAGGCACCCGCGCCTCGTCAATTAAAATTGAATCAACTTCGTCAACAATGGCAAAGTTATGGCTTCTTTGCACTTCCTGGCTTTTATCAATGACCATATTGTCCCTTAAATAGTCAAACCCAAACTCGTTGTTTGTGCCATAAGTAATATCTGCCCCATAAGCCTCTTTTTTTGAAACAGGCTTTAAAAAGTCCTGCACAACCTTAAACCCCCCAACAATATCCCTTTCTTTATCCTCTTCTTTATTTTTGTATTCTGCATCATATATATACCCACCTTCATTTGTAATGCACCCAACCGACATCCCAAGCGCATTGTAAATCTGCCCCATCCAAACCATGTCCCTTTTTGCCAAATAATCGTTTACTGTAATAATATGCACTCCCTTGCCTTCAAGCGCATTCAAATAAGTTGGCAAAGTAGCCGACAATGTTTTTCCTTCTCCTGTTTTCATTTCAGCAATCCTGCCCTGATGCAAAACAATCCCGCCAATCAGCTGGCACTCAAAATGCCTTTGGTTTAAAGTTCTTCTTGAGGCCTCCCTCACCAAAGCAAAAGCTTCGGGCAACAAATCGTCCAAAGTTTTTCCACTGCCGCTTTTTGGCAAAAGATTTTCTTTTAGCTCTGCTGTCTTTGCTTTTAATTCTTCTCCAGACAGTTTTTCAAAAGATTCTGCAAAAGAATTTATCTTATCCAAAACCGGCCTTAACGACTTTATATATTTTTCATTCGGGTCCCCGAATATTTTACTAAAGATTGACATCCTTGTTTTTTCTTTGCTTTCTGATTGCTATGTCTGTTTTCTTTACCTTGTATTTTTTTATCTCCTGCTGAAGCTCGTCTTTTAATTCAACTATTGCGTTTTCCATATCGTCTCCTGTTACTTTTGCAATCAAACTTCTGCCCGGCAGATAAATCTTTGCCTCTACCACAAAAACATCCCCTTTCCTGTGGTGCATTGTGGCTTTTTGTACCTCAACAAAAATTTCAGATAACGTTTTCCCTGATTCCTCTTTTTTTAAAACATCCAAAAACTTTTTTAAACTGCCTATTTTTTCTTCAATAAATTGCTGAAGGATTGGAGTTAAATCCAAATTTTTTGTTTTAATTATTATTTCCATATAATTTGCCAAGCAAGCCCAAAATTATGCAATCTGCCAATAGGCTGGTTGATAACTTTTGCAAGCTACGGCATCTTTATTATTTGTATTTCTGTTTCAAGGTCAATGTTAAATATTTTTTTTACCCTCTGCTTTACCAGCTTTACAAGCCCTTCAATGTCTTTTGCTTTTGCCCCGCCAAGGTTGATTATAAAATTTGCGTGCTTTTCAGAAATCTGCGCCCTGCCAATTTTTTTACCTTTTAATCCGGCTTTTTCAATCAAGTATCCTGCATGTATTACGCCTTTTTTATTAAAGTCTTCCAATTCAGGAAACTTTTCAACCAGCTCCTTGCTGATTGTTTTTTGCCCTCCATAACCTGCAGATTTGCCCGCAGACCCTGTTTGCGCAAACTTAACAGGATAAATTTCCGGATTTACAAACACAGACCCGGCAGAAGGAAAATTTAAAGGGTGCCTGTCTTTTCTGTACTTTAAAAGCTCTTTTATTTTTTCTCTTATTATTTCCTTGTCCTGCTTTTTTAATAAAAAAACAGCGGAGATAATTATAAGTCTGTTGGCATTTTTTACGGTTTTTTTGAAAACACTATTTTTTAAATTAAACCCGCACTGGTCTTTTGTAAGCTTTTTAAATTCCAATGTTTTTGCATCCAAAGCCTCAACGGCTTTTACAACATCCGAAATTCTATCCCCAAATGCCTGCGCATTTCCAAAAACAGCTCCCCCAACAGTTGCCTTGGGAATTCCGGCCGCCCACTCCAAACCGGACAATCCGCTTTCAAACGCAAACTTTGCTAAGTCAGACAAAGTTGTCCCTGCCCCGGCAACAATTTTGTTTCCTTGTAATTCACACACCTGGTTTTGCATTTTAATAACAAGGCCCTTAAAATCCTTGTCCTCAAAAACAACATTGCTTCCTCCGCCCAAAACAAAAACAGGCAATTTTAACTGCTTTGCCAGTTTTAAAACCTTTGCCAGTTCCTCCTTATTTTTTGAAGCCAAAAAATATTTGGCCCTTCCGCCAACCTTAAAAGTTGTATGCTCTTTCAAAGATTCGTTTTCCCTTACTGCAGGAAATTCGCTCTTAATTTTTGCAAAAATACTTTCTTTCATGCCTTATACATCCTGTAGTTTATCTTACTACAAAAATCCCTTTTGTAAAACAAAAAATCATTGGGAGGTCGGACCTCCCAATGATTTTTTGTTTCCCAAATCCCCTGCAAAGTATGCGAAACACCAATTACCTTGGGGAGCTAAGTGCAAAAGCCTAAGCCGTGGATATTGATCTTTACATGGTCTGGATTGCTGGTCGGACTTAAATTTTAAATGACGCAGTCCTTTTGCATTAAACGAAACTTTTCTTTAAAATAAGGACAATAAACCGACTCAAGTTCCTTGTATAATTTTTCGGCACTATTTTTGACTTCGTCAAACTCGTTTTGATTAAAATTAAACTTCCCCATTATTTTTATTCTCCAGTTTCTTTTAATGTTAAATTATTTTAGTTTGGCTCTGTCATTTAGATTATAACAAATATTTATAACAATCCACGATATTCGGGATAATTATCTTTTATCAATTGTTTCCACTGCGCTGTTTCATTTCCATCCCTCAAATCATTTTTATGGTAAATTAAAAGGATTCTGATTATGCAAGAATCCTTGTGCACTGCCACTATTCCCCTGTTGCCAGAACCGTGGCGGGATTGGTTTGTTCCGGCAACTTTAAATTCAATTTTACAAATATTTACTTTTTGAATGTTAACTATCTTCTCTGCAATGCCCCTGTCCAGCAAAACCTCGAAACTCTGCAGCTCCCTAATTAAAGCGTCCATTGTAATATCCCATGCCCTGTGATATTTCTTTTCAAAGCTTTTAATAAAATGCTTTTGGGCATAATTTTCAACGCTTACAGAATACTTAGTAAACATGGTCAGGGTCTTCTTGGGTAATCAATCCGTAAGGAATTATTTCATCGTCCTCGCAAATTAAATACGGCAGCTGTTCATGTGTGAATTTGACAATATCCTGGGTTCTTTTTTCTTTCCATTTTTTTGAAATATCATTAATCATGCCTTTTTCTTCGTTATTTAATTCTGATAATTTTTCCTGCTTACCGGCATCGGTTTCAGAAATCATAAAAGCGTCATTTTTTGTGTTATCCACGTTAATAGTCCCATCCTCAAACATTTCGTCTATAGCACGAAAATAATTATCAGGAACAGGCCCATATGTTATTTTTCTGTACGACATTCCGCTCATGCTCTCCAAATGTTTATAAAACCATGCAAAATCAGCAAGATATAAAAGTTTGGCAAGTTTTGTTTTTGTCATTTTTCCGTCATTGGAACCTGAGTTACGCAAAAAAGCCAATATCATCTGTTTGTATTTGGTATAGTTTGGCATTACTCCCCCTCTTAACTCTTCCAAAGAAATACCAAAAAAATCAGCTAGTTTTGTGGCTTGACATAAACTTAATTCAGCTTTCCCCTTCTCAAAAGCAATATATGAAGAGCGAGAAATCCCAATTTTTTTTGAGATTTCTGCTTGAGAGAGTCCTTTTTTCTCTCTAATATTCCTTATAAACTTATAATAATTATTAACCATAATAAAATATCTATATTTTTATTATAATCTTTTTAAAGCTCTTGTCAATACTTTAGACAGTTTGATGTATGATATTTATACATCAAACCGACGAATTTAATGTTAAATTATTTTAGTTTGGCTCTGTTTTTGGATAAAGTCAACGCTTTAAAAAACCTCTGCTTTTGCAAAGGTTTTTTAAATATTTGAGGTTGCGCCCATCAAAAGGTTTATTTTCTGCCGCGTCAATTTGCCAACGTATCCTGTGCCTTCAGACAATCCCAATGGCATTAGAATATCAGAGGCGTACTTCTCCTGGAATCTTATAACCGCCTGCCTTGTAAGGGTTGCAAAGTGGCCTGTCACATAGCCTTCTGGGTAAATATCCTGTCCCTGCAGTTTTAAGAATCTCTGCAAACATTCAACGTCAGAATTACTGCGCAGTCCATAATGAAGGTCTCTCTCAAGCATAGAACACCCTGTAACGCTGGGGGTGTCGGGGTTTTTGCTTTTTAGCCTGGCTATTTCGGCTTTTAGTAATTCTATTTGGTCTAAAAGCTGTTGTATTGTTGCCTGGTCTTCTGTTGACTGTTCACCCTCCATTGAAACAGAATAAGTAAAGGGATACGTTGACTCTGTTCCGTCAAACCCCGGAACTTTTGACTGCAAAGAAGGGATTATAATTATTGATTTGTAGCCTGCGCTAAAGTCCGGCACTTTTATTTCCCCTTTCTGGGTTTTGTCTAACTGTAAAAATTCTATTGTCTGTTTTCCCTGGGTGTCTTCAATAATATACGGGATTCTAAAATCAAGCCCTGCCAGGCTTGAAAATCCAAGTCTTAAATTTCCGCTGCCGCCTATAAATTTTAACCAGTTGCCTGTCCAGTTTTTGGTAACATCTGTCACAGACAAAGAAACATTTCCCTGTATTGGAATAAAATTTAAAAACGGAGTTATTTTAAGGGTTTTCAAATTACCGCTCAAATAACAATACTTTTCTCCCAATGAGCAGTCATTTACTATTGACGCTATTGTCCAGTTGGTAAAAATCTGGCTGAAATCTTCTTTTGAACCCAATTTTCCAAGGGTATGATTTAAACTCTCTATGCCTGTATATTCTGATTTTAAAGAGTCTATTAAAGTATCAATTCCGTAGTGGTCTGCTAAATAATGAGTAAACAAGCTCACTGATGCGTAGTCATATTTTGTGCCTTTCCATTCTGTAAGTGAATCAGACGGATTGCTTGCAAAGTCTTTTACCCTGGACTGAAGGTTTGAGCCAGAATAATTATCATCATATCCCAGAACGGTTGAAGAATAATCCGCGCGGGCTTCGTTAAGCCATGTTTCTTCTTCTACCTTAAAATTTTTATTTTTCTGGTTAAAGGTTATTATGTGCACAAACTCGTGCGCCAAAATAACTTTTAGTTTTGGGTTGTCAATCTGGTCTAAAGACAAATATACCATTTCCCTTTCATTGGAATCGGGAACCTGTAATTTTACATATTCATCCGCTGTCCTGAAATATCCGCCCTCGCTTGAGTTCATTGCGTGAAATAAGACCGTTATCTTTGTGTCTCCATCAACTCCGGGAGACCATTCTTTTCCAAAAACAGAAGTTAAAATTGGGTAAGTTTTGTTTGAAAATTCAAGGGACAAAGCATCAAGCCCTGACAGAATTTCATTTTTTTTGGCCTGAACCTGCGAATCCCACCATTGGCTTTCAATATAAAAATAAATGCTGTTTGTTATTTTTACCAGCCTTGCGGATATGTCGCTTCTTGAACTTGCATCAAAATTTTTATCCACACTAAAATCAATTACTTCGCCTATGGACTCGGCCGGCGCTTCAAAAGGAAAAGAAATTAAAAATACAATCAAAAAAACAAATATTAAGTTCGAAAAAATTTTAAATTTCATTAGTTTTTGTAATATCTATTCTACCACAAATTTTTTTATTTTAAATATCCGGGCTTTCATTATAGTTTAAAACAATCTCTTTTAACAGTCCGGTAATTTTTTCATTTTCTGAAAAGCCAAGCTCTGCTTCCAGCCTGTTAAGTTTTTCTTCAAGTTCCTGCGAAGAAAACTTTGACTGGATTTTTGCAATAAATATTTTTTTGTTCTGCGTGGCCTGTGTACCCTCTTCTGCTGTCAGGATTTCTTCAAACAGCTTCTCACCTGGCCTTGTGCCCACAAAAACAATGGCAATGTCTCTGTCGGGCTCAAATCCCGAAAGCCTTATCATATCTTTTGCCAGGTCAGATATTTTTACCGGTTCTCCCATGTCTAGCACAAAAACCTCTCCGCCTTTGCCCATAGCTCCGGCTTGCATTACCAAAAGACAAGCTTCGGAGTTAAGCATAAAATATCTTTTCATTTCAGGATGAGTTACTTCAACAGGCCCGCCTTTGCTTATCTGCTCCCTGAATATCGGGATTACGCTTCCCCTGCTGTTTAACACATTTCCAAACCTTACTGAAACAAACTTTGTTTTGGCGCTACTGCCAACTGCTTGGCATATCATCTCCCCCGTCCTTTTTGTGGCCCCCATAACAGAAGTTGGGTTTACCGCTTTGTCTGTTGAAATAAAAACAAATTTTTCCGTATTGTGTCTTGCGCTTGATTCAGCTAAAACTTTTGTTCCAAAAATATTGTTTTTCACCGCTTCGTCAGGATTTTCCTGCATTAAGGGAACGTGCTTATAAGCGGCTGCATGAAAAACAATGTGGGGTTTAAACTTTTCAAAAATTCCGTCAATCTTTTTTTTATCTGTAATGTCGGCTATCAGTGGAATAATTTTTGTTTTATTTGACGGAAAACTTTCTGCTTCTTTTAAAAGATTAAAAATTCCGGTTTCATCCTGGTCTAAAAACAAAACTTTTTGCGGGTTAAAATTAAGCACCTGCCTTGAAAGTTCAGAGCCAATTGAACCTGCAGCTCCCGTTATTAAAACTGTTTTATTTTTTAAAAAGATTTCAATATCTTTTGTATCCAAAAACATTTTTTCTCTGCCAAGCAAATCTTCAACATCAACATCTTTCAAATTTTTAAAAGAAACAGCCCCTTTTATTATTTCGCGCAAACTTGGAGCTATTTTTATTTTTCTGGCGCCTGATATTTTTGCCAAATGCACTGCTTTCTGTATTACGCTGTTTTTTGCCGACGGCAAAGCAATAATTACTTTTTTTGCGTTGGTCTCTTCTATTATTTTTGGCAGGTCATCAATTCTTCCAAAAACCTTAATCCCGTGTATAGATACTCCCTGTTTTATTAGGTTGTCATCAACAAATCCTACTGGAAAATAATTTGATTTTCTTGTGGATAAGATACTTCTTAAAATCTGTTCTCCAGCGTCTCCTGCCCCAACAATTATTGTCCTTTCTTTTTCCGAAAACTTTTCTCCCTTAAAAACATGCTTGTAAATTCGCTTTGACATTCTTAAAAATCCGCAGGTCAAAAAAACTAAAACATAGCTTATTGCAAGCGTTGACCTTGGAAAATTCTGAAAATTTGGGGAATAATTTGAAACAAAAACAGATGTTGTAACAAAGAAAAAAGAAACTGTTGTTGCAAAAAATATAGAAACCAGTTCGTTTGTGCTTACATATGACCACGAAAAAGAATAAAGCTTATTGAAATAAAATGCAGGCAGGGTAAAAAGAACCGCTAAAAAAATCATCCTGTATATCAGTGGAATATACAAATCCGGAACATTAAAATCAAACCTTAAAAAAAATGCCAGCCAAACGGAGCAGCTTATCAAAAAAATATCAGCTGAGACAAAAAAGATTGTTTTAATTGTTTTTGTTTTTTTAAAACTAAACATAATTATTTTTCCGCTAAAACAATTTCTTTTAAACTGCCCACGACAAAGTCAACTTCTTTTTCGGTTAAATTTCCATAAAACGGCAAAGCAATAGTTCTTTTGCTGACAGACTCCGCAACAGGAAAATCCCCCTGCTTGTATCCAAACTCTTTTCTATAAAAAGGCTGAAGGTGTATTGGCTGGAAATAATTTCCGCATTGTATTCCTTTTTCTGCCATTTCTTTTATAATATTGTCCCTTTTCTTGCCTGCAAACTTTTCTGATAATCTTATCACGTAAACAAACCAGCTTAATGTGTTGCCTGGCTTTATATAAGGGATTTCTAACCCTTCAATGCCTTTTAGTTTCTTGTTGTATAATTCGGCAACTTTTTTTCTTTTACCCAAAATTTCTTTTACCCTTTGCATCTGGCAAATCCCCAATGCGCAACTCATCTCATCTAAGCGATAATTATATCCCAGCATTATATGCTCCAGCCATTTTGCGCCCGAAACTTTTCTGCCCTGATTTGCCGAACTTCTGCAAAAATCCGCGATTTTCTTGCTGTTGGTTAAAACCATTCCGCCCTCGCCTGTTGTAATTTGTTTATTGGGATAAAATGCAAAAACAGCGGCATCCCCAAAACTTCCGCATCTTTTTTTGTTTTGTTCAGAACCCAATGCTTCAGCTGAATCTTCTATTAAATAGAGTTTGTGCTTTTTTGCTATTTTTTTAAGCTCTTGCCAGTCAGCAGGCTGGGAAAAAACATCCACCGCCAAAATGGCTTTTGTTTTAGGGGTTATCAGTCCTTCAACAAGCTCAGGATTAATATTAAAAGTGTCGCTTTTGATATCAACAAAAACCGGTTTTGCCCCTTCATATAATATGCTGTTTGCAGACGATATAAAAGAAAACGGGGTTGTTATAACCTCGTCCCCCTCTGAAATTCCCAGAGCTCTTATAATCAAATGCAGTCCGCTTGTTCCGCTGTTTACTGCAACCGCATATTTTACCCCTGCAAACTTTGCTGTTATTTTTTCAAACTCAAGGTATTTTTTTCCCAAACTTAAAGAGGAAGTCTTTAAAACTTCCAAAACAGCTTTTTGTTCTTTTTCTGTGATATCTGGATTTGAAAGCGGAATTTTATACATTTGTATTTTCTATTTTTTTAATTGATTTGGCAGGAACTCCAAAAGCTATTACATTGTCAGGGATATCTTCTTTTACAAAGCTAAACGCCCCAATAATTGAATTTTTTCCGATTGTTACGCCCGGCATAATTACAGAGTGCGTGCCTATTTTACAATTTTCTTTTAAAATAACTTTTCCTTTTTTGTTATCTATGGTTGAAACAGAATATACAGAACAGTGTGAACCAATTTGAACACTGTCTTCTATTATAACCCCTTCTGTTGCGTTTATATATGTAAAGGCGCCTATGTCTGTTTTTTTTCCAAGATGAAAATTTTTAACGCCCCGAACAATCCAGTTCCATTTTGTAGGCACACCTTCTTTAATTGTTGGCTTTTTCCAGTTTTTAAATCTGTCCATTTTTTTGGTTTATCTGTCAAAAGGGTCATTTACGCCGCTTTTGCCGTAAACTCCTTCCTGTCTGATAAAAATTAAATAAAAAGTTTTTAATATTATTTTAATATCAAGCCAAAGCGACCAATTGTCAACATACCAAACATCATACTTTATTCTCTCTGGCCATGTCAAAGAATTTCTGCCGTGCACTAAGGCCCATCCTGCAAGGCCCGGTTTTACCAAAAGACGGCGCTTTTCAAATTCATTGTACTTTTCAACCTGGTATCTTAATGTTGGCCTGGGACCTACAAGGCTCATTTCTCCTTTTAAAACATTGATTAGTTGGGGAAACTCATCTATTCCGTATTTTCTTAAAAACTTTCCTATTTTTGTTATTCTTTCATCATCTTTTGCAACTGTAAACCCAAGCCCCTTGTCTGCGGCCCCTTGCACCATTGTTCTAAATTTATATGGAAAAAACGACTTTTTATTTTTTCCAATTCTTTCCTGCAAAAAAAATACAGGCCCAGAAGAATCTAATTTTATTAAAATAGCAACAAATGAAAATAGCGGAGATAACAAAATCAAACCAATTATAGAGGCAAAAATATCAAAGACTCGCTTTAAAACTGCCTGAAATGGCCTGTTTTTTATCTTTTTACAGCCAATAATATTTTTATACCCTTCTTTTATTCTATCAAAAACAAACCTCTCTTCAAATTTTTCTTTTGCTTTTTTTCTACTGTTTTCTCCCATTTCTTGAGCTTCTATTGAATTGCTTAAAAAATAAATAATGGCTTCTCCTAATTTATCATGGTCTTTTGCCGGAACCAGTTTACCGGTGACTTTATCTTCAACAGCATCTCTGCAACCCCTTATATCAGTTGCCACAACGGGCTTGCCGGATGCCATTGCTTCAATGATTGTCCTTGGAAATCCTTCCCTATGGGATGCCAAAACAAAAACATCCATTAAAGAATACAGTTCTTCTGTATCCAGCCTTTCTCCCAAAAACAAAACATTGTTTTCAATGCCATGTTCCTTTATAAAGTCTTCTGGAAAAAAAGCATCCTTTTTTTCAAAATCTTTGGGGCCTATAACCAGAAGCTGGGCTTGGGGAAACTTTTTTAAAACTTTTTTAAAAGCCAAAAATAGTTCAGAATACCCTTTTTCTTTTACAAGCCTGCCCACTGTTCCTATGACTTTTGAATTTTCTTTTATGCTAAACTCTCTTTTTTTATTTTTAATGAATTCTTTGGAAAATTTTAAGGGATTAAACCTTTCAACGTCAACCCCATTTCCTAAGAACTTTATTTTTTCCGAAGCTGCGATTTTTTCTTTTACCATTGTATCAATATCCTCTCTATTTTGGGAAAAAATCAAGGTTGAAAATTTTGCCCCGATTTTTTCAATAAAAATATAAAATTTTCTCCTTACAAAAGATGAATTTTTTTGGAAGTAAAGTCCGTGCACTGTATTTATAATTACAGGAACTCCTGCCAGCTTGGCCGCAACCTGTCCCAAAAGAGCCGGTTTTGGGGTGTGGGTATGCACTATGTCAAATCCTTCTTTTTTAAAATAAAAATAAAGCTTTAAAAAAGAAACTATGTCAGAAAATGGAGTAACTTTTCTTGTTATCCTTATATTTTTTACTTTGATGCCAGAGGCTTCCATTTCTTTTTTCCATCTCCCCTTAGAGTAAATAACAGAAACATCATATCCCTCCTTAACCAAAAATTTGAGCTGTTCTTGCAGTAAAAATTTAACAGTAATGTCAACGGCAGCCACATGGCAAATTTTGACTTTATTTTCTTTCATATTTTTATTGGTCTAAAAATCTCCGGCACCACAGCTCAAAATTTAAAAGCAGCCAAAGTTGTGAATCTAAAAAGCGGGACTTTGTCTGGTACAGCTTATAAATTTTTTCAATGTAATCATAATTAAAATATCCACGCGATTTTGTTTTTAAATCAAAAATAACTTCAAACAAATAATTCTTCAGTTTATCCCTAAACCAGGCATTTGTTGGGACGGCAAAGCCGTGCTTTTTTTTATGCAAAATTTGTTGCGGTAAAAATTCCTTCATTGCTTCTTTAAAAATAACCTTTCCGTTAAATCCTTTTATTTTATATTTCGAAGGAATGGAGTTTGCCAATTCAACAAAACGATAATCTAAAATGGGCGCTCTTGTTTCAATTGCCCAAGCCATACTGGCTTTGTCCACTTTTTCCAAATAACCGTCAGGCAGAATAATTTTTTGGTCAAGATACATGATTTTATCAACCCAATCTTTCCCTCTATACTGCAGAAAATATTTTTGATATGTTTTAAAGGGGTCTTCTTTCAAAGTTTGAGATAATAAATCTTTCTGCATATCTTTTGAAAAAAAGCCGATCCAGCTTGCATACCTCTCCAGGTCATCTTTGATTGAAAAACTGTTTATCAGTTTTTTTGCCTTTCTTAGCTTTGGCAGAAAATCAACTGATTTTTTAAATAAATCATTTCCAAAAAATAAGTTTAAAAATAAAAAATTGGGCCTGACTTTTTCAACCATATACCTGCGATACCCCCCAAAAAGCTCATCTCCTCCCTCTCCGGTCAAAACCACTGTAACATATTTTTTGGCAAACTGGCTCATTAAAAAAACCGGAAAATTAGCAGCATCTCCAAATGGCTCGTCAAAATGATAAACCAGCTTGTTTAGGGTATCAACTAAATCAATTTCCTGCAAAACGACTTCATGGTGGTCTGTTTTAAAATAGTCGGCAACTATTCTAGCATCAGCCAATTCATTAAATTCGGTCCCTTGTCCTTTAAACCCAACGGAAAAAGTTTTCAGGGGCATGGAACTGTTTTTTGCCATCATGGCCACAACAGAACTTGAATCAATTCCTCCGCTCAAAAAAACTCCCAAAGGAACATCTGAAACAAGTTTTTCCCTGACTGATTCCTCAAAAAGTTTTCTAATTTCTTTTTTATAAAAATTCTCTCCCCTATCGTCTTTTTCGCCGCTAACATCTAATGCCCAGTATTCTTTTATATCAATCTGATTATTCTTAAAAATCAAACTGTGTCCGGGCAAAAGCTTTTTTATATTTTTATAAATAGTGTCTGGCCCCACAGAATGCCCAAAAGAAAAATAATTAACCAATCCCTGCGAGCTGACTTCTCTTGCTATATCTTTGTCTTCCAAAATTGCTTTTATTTCAGAGGCAAAAACAAATTTCTTGCCATCAATATAATAATACAAAGGCTTTTCGCCCAATCTGTCTCTTGCGATAAAAAGCTGACTGTTCCTTTTATCAAAAACTGCAAAAGAAAACATGCCGTTAAATTTTTTTACACAATCAACTCCCCATTCTTTATAGCTGTATAAAATTACTTCTGTGTCTGTTTTTGATTTAAATTTATGCCCTTTTAATTGAAGTTCCTTTCTTATTTCCTGAAAGTTATAAATTTCTCCGTTAAAAATAACTGTCAAATCTTTCCCCGCATCCTGCATAGGCTGATGTCCCAACGACGAAAGGTCAATTATAGAAAGCCTTCTATGCCCCAACCCCACATTATTATCAACAAAAAAACCCCCATCATCCGGGCCCCGATGACTTAAAGAGTCTGTCATTTTTTGCAATAGCAAAAAATCAACCGGTTTTCCGTCTAAATTGTAGATTCCTGTTATTCCGCACATGTTATTATAAGATTACATCAAAATCTTTTTTTCCCAAAATTCTCCAGCCAGACCCTCCTATAATTTTAATATTTTTGAATCCGGCCCTTTGGTACCACTGCAAAATTTCCTCTTTTGAATATCTGTTTTCTATTGGTGCTGAAAATCGGTCAAAAGTGTCATTTAAAATAACTGAAAACGGATAGCCAACATATCCTGCAAAGGGCCAGCTGGACTTCTTGTTTTTACCAAAAAATATCTTCTGAGGAAGGATAAAAACCAAATATGTCAGAAAGGCAACAGGATAGCATGAAACATAAAGCATTTTATGTGGAATTCTTGTTGTGAATTGCCTAAAAAAATTTGCGAACCTCAATAAATAATATTTAAAAGTTCCTTTTTTAAAACTGTGGTAGACATAAATAAGTATATCTCCACTATTTTTTATGAGATTCACCAATTTTTTAAAACCCTGCTCGGGCGTTGGTAAATGGTGCAGAACACCTATACAGAAAACAAAATCAAAAAGATTATTTTCAAACGGCATATTATAAATATCCGCTTGAACAAAATGGATATTGCCGAAATTTTTATTGTTTAAAAGCGCAACATCCACGGCTTTTCCTAAGTCAACCGCCACAATTTCTTTAGCAATCCTTGAAGCATAAAAAGTGTGCCTTCCCTTGCCACACCCAACCTCTAAAATTGTTTTTTCTTTTAAATAATCTGTGTTCTCAAGCGGCTGGAAATAAAAATCAAAATTTTCTTTCCACTCTCTAATCATTTCGGAAAATTTTTCCCACTCATAGGCAAAACTATTGGAAGTTTCTTTCTTTTTCTGGGCATCTTTTTTTATTTGAAAATCTTTATTCTCTTTTGGCAATAGATTATTATATTCCAGAAAAAAATCAGGGAACTGTTCGTAAAGCATGCCCCTTAAGTCTCCCGTAAGCATTCTTGGGATAAAATTCACTACAGGGAAAAATTGTCCACAGTTACACAAAAGAATACCCTCTTTTGTTTCTGAGTTTTCTTCTTTAAGTGCTTTTAAATTAAGACTTCCCTTGCAATCCGGGCAAACCAAAAAATTTAACAAATTTTTTTTCATAAAAATATCCCGTTAATTTGTTAATTATATTATCCATATTTTTATCAATTCCAAGAAGGCATAAAATAGCAATAACTGCGGGTATCCTTATTCTGACGATAATCCCAAAGTTATTTATAAAAAGAGAAAGAGCCCCCAAAGCCATAGCAGAAAACAGCAAAAGAATCAACGAAAATTTATAACGATTTATTGTTTCAAAAAATCCTGCTGTCTTAAATGATTTTGATATTCCCGATAAAATCAAGTAAAGAAAAAAGTACCACGGTACTGTCTCTGTAAGAAAAAGCAAGTGTTTTAAACTTTTTAATTGCCATGGAAAGGGACCTAAGAATGCATACACAAAAGAAATAAAATAATTTTCAATGAATTTTGCGTTGTTTTCTTCAAGGCCTGTTTTTACAATAAAAGACGACCCTGTGCCCGTACCTGAACTGGATCCTTCCGGCTTTATGCCAAAAATTGAGCCAATATTAAATCCAAAACCTGATCCTGAAGCCGGATTTGCTTCAGAAATTGCTGGAGTTGGGGCATAAACGATTTCCCTGTAGGTTATTATTGTTTCTTTGTTTAAATATCCTTTAAGGGGTGTTAATCCATAATAACCATATCCTATAATATATGGAGAAAAACCTAAAATAAAAATAAAAATAAAACCATATGCAATTCTTTTTTTAATTTTTAGGTTAGAAATCAAAAACCAACAGATAATAAAACTAAACATTAATGCAAAACCCACGTAAAACCTTAGATGGATTATAAAAGTTAAAATAATAAAAAAAGAAAAAAATTTTAAGGGTTCGTAATTTTTAAACATTCTTACGCACAATAGTAATCCAGAAAGAACTAAGGGTAAAATAACAGTGTCTTTAAGCATTAAGCTTCCAAAATAAACAAAACTTGGATAAAAACAAATGATTGCGCTGACCAAGAAAGCCATTTTTTTTGAGCTTCCAATTTCAATCATCAGAAAATAAGCAAGCAAAACAGAAATACCTGCCAGCCAGGCTGATAAAATTTGGCCTATTATCATTTTGGGTATTGTAAAGCTATAAATTGCGCCAATTAACACAGGATAATAGTGCAGATAATTAAGACCGTCCAAATAAAAAACTCCTGAATGAATTCTATTCGCCACGTTTTCTGCTATTTGGTGGTACAACACAAAATCTCCCTGCCCCAAAGGATGAAAATTAGCGTAATACATAAGCAAAGCTAAAATAAAATGAATTAAAAACCCAAACCAGAAGGCTATAGAGACTCGCTTATCCAATAAATTGTACTTTTTAAGCGTTAAAAAAGTAAGTATTATAAGAACCCCGACAAAAACAAGGCCAACCAATAAGGCCTTGTCAAAATAAAATATTGCCAGTAAAACAAAAATTAAAAAAAGCGTTGTTATTGTTGAAAATAATTTGTTTTTAAAAATTTCCATTGCTTTGAATTTGGTTAAAAATTTTTAATATTTTTTCAATAGCTTTTTGCAAAGAATATCTATTTTCAATTGTAGCTCTGGCATTTTCCCCCATTTTACGGCGCAGATTTTCATCTTCAATTAGTCTGGATAGTTTTTGCTCCCATTCTTCTTGGTCTTTTGCTAAAAATCCGTTTATTTCGTCATCTACTATTTCCTTATTGATTCCAACAGGAGAAGCAACAGCGCAAACTCCCAGAGACATATACTGCAAAAGCTTAAACCCCCCTTTTCCCCTAGTCCATTCATCATCTGGCAAAGGCATAATTCCAATGTCAAATTTTGAAACTTCATCAAGCTCTATTTCTTTTTTCCATGTTTTTTTCTCACAAACTACCCCCTTAATATTAAAATCTTTTGTCGCCTCCATTACTCTTAAAACAATATCATGTTTTTTTGCCAAATTTTGAAGGGCGCTTTTAATTCCATATAAATATTTTGAAGTAAAAACAGTTCCAACCCATCCGATAACAATAGGGCCGGAATGTTTTTTATATTCCTTTACAATATACCTATCTGTATCCATTGGCCCTGCTATTTTTTCTACATTAGGACAAAATTTCAATACAGCTTCCTTATTATAATCATTTTCAACCAGACAGTATTTGGAAACATTTGATATTCTTTTCCAATATTTTGATAAAATCTTTTTTCTTGCCTTTTCCAAAAATTTATCTTTTTTTTGGGGTCCTAAAAAAATAGCGTCCGTAAACAAAAAAACTATATTTTTGTTTGCTATTTTCAAAATTCTTTCCATGCCAAATGGGATTATGGGTTCTTGAATATAAACAATATCAAATCCCGGAGCCAATAAAATAGCCAGAACAGTTTTAAGCGGCCTGATAAGGTAAAGAAAAGCATAATAAACCAGCAATAAATTCCTGTTTGCAACAGAAGCTTGTCTTATTTTGAAAACAAAAGACGGAGTAAAACAAATGACCTTGCATTTTATTCCCTTTTTCTCTAATAAAGGCAAAAGCTGGTAAACCTTAATTCTGCTAGCCGCTGCTATTTCAGAATAAGCGGCTAAAAATAATACTCTCATAAATCTATAAAATTTCCTTAAAATAGGCTTTCAACCCTTCTTTCCAATGAGGGAGGCCTATACCTATTAATTTTGCCCTGGTATTTTCCAAGGCGGAAAATTTTGGCTTTTTGATGTTTTCAAAACTTCCTTTTCTGTCAATTGGCTTAATTTTTGTGTTAATGCCTGATAAATTAAATATTTCCTCTGCAAACTCATGCCAACTGCAAAATCCTTTGTTTACAAGATGATATATCCCGGGTTTTGCAATTTTTTTACTAATAAGTTTTAGTGTTGCCTTGCTCAAGTCTCCTGCATAAGTGGGGCTCACAATCTGCTCTGAACTGATTTCTATACTATCCTTTCTAAGGGCCTGCTTTCTTATATTTAAAACAAAATTTCCGCCTTTTTCCGGACTCCCCGTTTTTCCACCGTAAAGCCCGCAGGTTCTTATAATAAAACTATTTTTAGGATAGATATTAATAGCTGCATATTCGCCGGCAAGTTTTGAAATTCCGTAAATTTGCAAAGGATTTGGAGTGTCATTTTCTTTGTAGGGAGAGTCTTTTTTGCCGTCAAAAACATAATCTGTGCTATAGGTTATAAATTTTATTTTATATTTTTTGCATAACATAGCCAAATTTGCAACTGCTAAAAAATTAACGTTCATTGCAGAGGGAGGATTCTCTTCGCATGAGGAAAGAACATGATAAGCGGCAGTATTTATAAGTATGTTTGGTTTAATTTTTCTGATTTTTTTTTCAACTTCATTCTTATCTTGTATATCTAAATTCTGTTTGTCAAAAGCAAAAACTTTAAACCCAAATTTTTTTGCGTCCTTTATAATTTCTCCGGCCAACTGTCCTGTCTTTCCTGTTAATAAAATTTTTTTCATTCTTTGATTAACGGCCAATTTTTATCTTTTTCAGAAATAACCAAAGGTTTTACCGGCCATTTAATGCCAAAATAAGCATCATCCCAACGAATACCTCTTTCATATTCTGGAGAATAAAATTCGGATAAATAATATTGTATTAAACAATTATCCGCTAAAGATATAAAACCGTGAGCAAATCCTTTCGGTATAAAAAACAGTTTTTTATTTTCAGCAGATAATTCTTCTCCCACCCACTGTCCGTAAGTGGCAGACCCTTCCCTTAAATCAAGAGCAACATCAAAAATTTTTCCTGCTAAGCACTGCACTATTTTATTTTCAGCCTTGGGGTAAATCTGAAAATGCACCCCCCTTAAGGTTCCCTGCTTTTTGCTAAGCGACTGGTTTATTTGCTTTATATTGAACTCAACACCGGTTGCTTTTAAAATTTCTTTATAACAAAAATTTCGGACAAAATATCCCCTTTCATCTGATTTTAAATCCTGCTCTATCGTATAAAGACCTTCAATTTTATTTTTATGAAATATCATAAATATTATTTTGTTAATTCTTGATAAACTTCCGTATATTTTTCAACACAAACATTCTTAGATAGATATTTCTGGGACGCAATCTCGCATCTTTGTTTTAAATTTTTATCAGACAGCAGGACCAATAATTTATCAGCCGCTTTTTCAAAAGATTCTTTGTCAAAATTATTCACAACAACCCCAATTTTGTTTGATTCTATAAATTCTTTAATAAAATCAGAGGGAGTATTTATAAGCACGGGCAAACCAGCAATAAGGTATTCTGCAAGTTTTGTTGGAAAAGCCGCTTTTTGAGAATAAAAATCATATCTAAAAGATATTCCTAAGTCTGCTGACAAAAGATATCCAGGAACATCCAATGGCCTTAAATTCATAATGGTGTATTCTTCTTTTTTCAAACCTTTTTCTAAAAAAAGCTTGTCTAACTTCTGCTCGTTATTATTTCCCAAAACTAAAAAATGCGCTCCGGAAATCTTTGTCTTTAAAATATTAAAAAAATCTGCACAAGAACCTAAATCATAAAAACTCCACAAACTGCCAGCATAAACCATTGTAAATCTTTTTTCAAGAGATACTGCGCTTTTATTTCTAAATTTATCTGGGTCAACACATGTTGGCATCCATACCACTTTCTTTTGGCTATAATTGTCCTCAATTATTTTTTTTGCCTCCGGAGTAAGAGTTATTATATAGTCCGATGCCAAAATACTCTTTTTCTCCAAATATTTCAGTATTTTATAAAAAAATGAACTTTTTTTAATGCGCTTTCCATCTATTAACTCTTCTGGCCAAAATCCTCTCATATCAAAAATAATTTTTGCCTTAAATATTTTTTTAATAAAAAAAATAGAAAATATCGGAAGATATGACCTGGAATGAATAATTCTTGCTTTCTTTAAAATTAACAAATAACTAACGCAGAAAAAACATTGCGAAATATTCAAGGCCATTCCAAGTTTAAGAAATTTAAAATATTTCAGTCTATACCAATTTATGCCCGCCTCGGATAAAATTTTAAAAAATTTTGCTGAATCTTTAATATTTTTTTCAAAGCTCACCAAATAAAATTTTATTCCGCTTTTGCTTAATCCCTGCAAATATGGCAGAACCTGCGACTGCCCAAGCGGATCCGAAATTCCATTGAAAGTTATAAAAATTGCCTTCGTTTTATTCTGCATTTAAAGTTATCTTTTTGAAAATTTTTCAGGGTCCTGAATATTTTGGTCTTCCATAAGCTTGTTATTGATGTCTTCTGCTGTTCTATGAAGTGTCAAATCAATTCCATTTGCCTTTGCGTATTGTATCAGAGCTCTAATATCCTTTGGCAAACATTTCCCCCCATATCCTCTATATTCTTTATGCCATACTTCTAAATGAGACCTTCCGATTCTTTTATCAGCTGAAGCAGACTCCATTATAGTATCATAATTTACGCCTATTTTTTGGCACAAGTCATACATTTGATTTGCAAAGGCAACTTTTACAGCAAACCAGGTATTTCCAAAATATTTGACTAGCTCGGCTTCTTTGGCAGGCATAGTTTTTTCAAAAGGAGCCAACGGGAGCATTAAGAGCAAATCTCCCGCCACATTATAACTTTCTTTTGTATATCCTACGATTTGCCTATCAGGATAACCCATGTCCTGGTCAGCGGTAAGCTCTGTTAAAAATTCTGGATTAAATAAAAATTTGTGTTGAGGGTATTCTTTCTGAAAATTCTCTGTAGTTCCCGGAACAACTGTGGATTTTATAATTATGATCTTTTCACCTTTAATATTATTACATGCTTCTTTTACATAAGACAGGTCAAAACCTTGTTTTTCTTTATCAAAGGGAGTTGGCACGCAAATAAAAATCATGTCTGCTTGGTTAACATTATTCATAGACCCTAAATTTTGGCCCTTGTCATAGGCAAAGGGTGTAATTCCTTTTTTCTCAAAATATCTTTTCAGCGCCCCACCAACCATTCCAACCCCTATTATGCCTACTTTTATATCTTTTAAAGATTTCTCCATATTTTTATTTTGTTTAATTTAACTGTATAATTTTTCAAACCAATTTATTACCCTTTTAACCCCGTCGTCAAAAGAAACTTCGGGTTGCCATAAAAGAAGTTTTTTTGCCAAAGATATATCAGCTTTCGTGTGCATTACATCGCCTTCCCTTTCAGGCAGGTATTTAATTTTGCCCCCTATAAACTCTGCCAAATAATTGATTGAATAAGATTTAGTGCTTCCCACATTTATAACCTCTCCTCCTTTTATATTTTTGGATGTTGCGGCTGCAATATTAGCTTTTACAACATCATCAATAAAGCAAAAACCCCTTGTTTGACTACCCGTACCGAAAACTGTTAGGGGTTTTGACTGGCTTTTTAATTTTAAAAATTTTCCCAAAACCAAACTATATTCAGAGTTAAAGTCTATTCTTGGGCCATAAACATTAAAATATCTCAAAGAAACTATTGGTATATTATAGAGATTATTGAACAATTTTGCAAACTGCTCTCCAACTGATTTTTGAAGAGCATAAGGGCTTTTTGGACTTGATATCATATCCTCTTTTAAGGGCAAAGTTTTTTGGTCACCGTAAACAGACGAAGAAGAAGCAAAAACAACTCTTTTAACATTGGCCTCTGCAGATGCCTTAAAAACATTGATTGTTCCTAAAATATTTACTTTTGAGGTTTCAATTGGATTTTGAACTGAAACAGGAACCCTTGGTATAGCAGCTAAATGAAAAACAAAATCTATGCCATTAAAAACAGGTTTAATTTTTTCAAATTCGCAAATATCAAGATTATAAAATTTTGCTTTTGAATTTATATTTTCTTTTTTACCTGTAGACAAATTATCAATTATCACAACTTCATTCCCCTGTTCTATAAGTTCATTTACTAAATGAGAACCAATAAATCCGGCTCCGCCGGTAACTAATATTTTCATATTATTTAGATATTGCTTTTAAATATATTTTTTCAATTTCTTTTGTAATTTTTTCCCAACTATATTCTTTTGCCTGATTTTTATTTAAATTAGATATTTCTTTTCTTAACTGGTCGTTTTCTAAAAGAATCAAAATTCTTTGAAAAAGATCTTCTGAATTTTTTGGGTCAACTAAAAACCCATTCTTATTATCTTTTAATATTTCAGACAAACCTCTTACTTTTGTTGCAACAATAGGAAGACCAGATGCCATTGCCTCTAAAATAACTAATGGAAAACCTTCTGATAAGCTTGGTAAAACAAATACATCAGATCCTATCATATATTCACAAACTTCTTGATTTGCAATTCTGCCCACAAAAATAATCTTGTTTTGCAAATTGTTTTTTTTAACAATATTCTCTAAGTTTTCTTTTTCTAACCCGCCTCCTACTAATAATAATTTAGAATTTACAAATCTTTGATTTATTTTTTTAAAAGCTTCAATCAAATACTCTAGTCCCTTTACTTTTTTAAGCTCCCCCACAAAAAGAATTACTTTTTCCTCAATTGGTATTTTGAGCTTATCATGAACAATTTCTTTTGAAAACCCCTTAAATTTTTCTAAATCAACTCCATTTGGCAATACTAAAATTTCATTTTTAAAATTCTTTTTAATCTCTTTTTTCATATCTTCTGTAAGCGCAACAACAGCATTTGCCGAATTTAAAACAATTTTAGAAATAATTTTTTTAAATTTCCATAAAAAATAAACATCAAAACCATGACACCAAACAATATATGGCTTTTTATAAATTTTTTTAAATAAAAAACACGGCAAGCCCATTTGTATTGTTTGACAATGGACAATGTCTGGATTTATTTTTCTTAACGCAAAAAAAATTTTAATCCAAAAAATTAAATTGCCTAAAATTTTTATTTTAGGATACGACAGTCTATATATAGTTAAATTATTATCTAAAATTTCTATATTTTTTTCTTTGCCAAAAGCAACAATAAAAACATTGTTTCCCATCTTTGATAATTGATTTGATATGTTTTGACTGGCTATTTCAATTCCACCAACCTCTCCTTGTGGTGGAAATCTTGAAGCCACAATTGCTATTTTCATGGTTAATTTTTAGGTTTTTGTGCCTCAATAATAAATGTTTGTAGTTTATTAATTTCTTCAGAAATAAATCTTCCATGTGCTTCTAATCCCCGCAAGTTTTCATCATCAGATTTTTTAACTTCAAAACTACCCACATTTATAAACCCTATTTTTTCTACAAGCTCTTTAAGTAGTTTATAGTCATAAATAAATTTATGCCCCCAGCTTCTAAAAAAATTATTTATCACAAAAATATCTTGATATATTTTTAAATCAGCATAAACCATATCTACAATTCTTTTTATTTCTTGAGTTTGTATTTCGCTTTTTTGTGGATTATAAAGTTCTATTAAAAATCCAAGATTAGGAGTAGAAATTCTTATTTTTCCACCCGGTTTTAAAACGCGAAAACATTCTTTTAATGAAAAAATTCCTTTTCTAATTTCTAGGTGTTCAATAAGGTGTTCTGAAAATATATAGTCAAAAGTATTATTTTTAAAAGGAAATTTTTTTGCAACATTAAGATAAGCCCCTGTTTTAATATCAGGGTTTATATCTGTATTAAGCCAATCTTTTAAAATATTTCCACCTGCTCCTAAGTGCAATTTTTTTATATTATGATTTTTTAAATAATTTAAAATTCTTAACTTATTTTGAGGCATTACCCAAAGTCTTATCAGATTGTCTTTTATCCTTCTTGTAAAAAAAATTAAAAACCTAAAAAATTTATTATATTTCATTTATGTTATGTTTGTTATTTTCTAGTAATCTTTGCAAAATTTATTGTTAAAATTCCCCAATCTTTTTTAAACTTATCTTGTACGGGCAAAATTTCTACATCAAATTTATTACTATCTATACTCTCAATAATCTTTTTACAACCCGCATCGTCTTTATTCCAATAATCATCAAAGATGACTACCGTATTTTTACCCATAAACATTTCCGCATATCTCCAATCATTTTCAATGGTTTCAACACTGTGTCCTCCGTCTATGTAAATAAAATCCATTTTAGGTAATTTACCAACCTGTTCAGCAAGAGTATCTTTAGTATAACCTTTGTATAAGTTTATATGCACTCCTGTTTTTTTTAATTTTTCCTCAACTTCTTTAAAGGATGGTGGTGGAATAGAAAACTCCTTTGTGCTAGTATTTTCATCTAACATCTCAAATAAATCAAAACCATAGTATTCAATTTCCTCCGGCTTAAAATTCTTTTTTGCCTCTTCTATCATTTCTAAAGCATGTATGCCCGTCCAAGTGCCTATTTCCATAATCTTGCGGGCTTTATTTTCTTTTACGGTTTTACATAGATATTTATATCTGCGAGGCATCCCTTTGCCGGGTATTTTAGTATATATATTTTTTAAAATTTTAATAAAATAATTTTTTGTTAACATAATTTTTTAAAATAATAATTAATATTTATTTTTTAATTTTAGTAATCTAATTTTTTAATGATAAAAAACATTACCGTACTAAAAGGATTCCGTTTAAAAATCTTAAAAAAATTTTCTATAAATAAATATGTTTTTTTACCAAAGAGTTTATCCAATTTACACGGTAACCAGAATAATCCATCATCCATTTTATAATCGATAATTTCAAAACCAAGAGCATTAAATATTTTTTTCATCTTGCCAAAAGAGGGTTCTGTAGTCATTCTCTTCTTGCCAATAATCTTATAATATATCGCTATAAAAAAACAGGGAATACTATATATATTTGTTGATGAAACTATAGCTGTTCCTCCATGTTTTAACAGCCTTGATATTTCTTTAATTAACTTTTCTTTATTTTTGACATATTCCAGAAGTCCAAAAGAAAACACAACATCAATGCTATTATCCTCAAGCGGAGTGTTTGTTGCATCAGCATATATAAACTTCATCTCTGGATACTTTTTCTTAGCATAATCCAACATTCTTTCTGAAGAATCTAATGCAAAAACTTTTTTAGCATGCTTTGCGATTTCAAAAGAATACTTTCCGGTTCCGCACCCTAAGTCTAAAACAATATGTCCTTTTGAATATTTAACAATTAAATCTGATACAAAGGGTTCCCAATGTTCATATAAATATTCTTGCTTTTGATCCTGACCCCGCCTGCTTTCGTAAACTTCAGGGTCAATATCGTCATATACATTTTTTTCCATCATATATTCATATATTTTTAATCATATAATCTGCGGCTACCCTTGGCCATCTCTGAATTTTTAACAGTAATATAAAGCCATGTTTTCTTCCAGTTTTTTTTATGTCTTATTTTGATATAGGTTTTGTATAAATTTCTTAGGATAAATGGAGGAATGATATTAAAAATAATAAAAAAGATGGAAAATAACAACGCACGGAAAAATGGCGCCTCTCTAAAAAACATTTTGATACACCCAGAAAAAGAAGAATAATTAAACGCAGCAAAACACCTCATTAAACCCATTTCAATAATAACAGTCTTCATCGCTCTCTTTTTATCTTTCTCAATTATTTTTTTATAATAGTCGTTTGCGTATTTATTTTTAATCAAAATGTCGCACAGCTTTGTCCAAGTAATATAGTGTAATTGAAAAATATCGTCAAGGTAAAACTTATAAAGATGGGCCTCGTCATTAATCACCTCTTCATTAAAACGCAACGCTTTTAAAGTTGGATATTTTAAAAACAATAAACGATATAAAAAGGTTTGTATATATTCTCCTGCTTCTACCGCTTTATTTAATAATTCTTTTTCTTCCTCAAGAATTTTTTTTAAATAATAATTATTAAAAATCATTGACGGAGTAAAAACCGATGTAGGAATTGTTTGTCCCATAATATCTTTTAAATCTAACTCATAAATATTGGGTTTATTCTCTTCTATACTTTTGGAATAAGTTATTTGTTTGCCTGTTTGTTTATCAATAAAATATGACCTTGTTGCCACACTCACAAATCCTGTATTTTCTTTTTGGCTATTTTTTAAAAAATCTATAACTTTTTTTATTCCATTATTTGCAATAGTGTCGTCGTCACAAAAAAACCAAACAAACTCACCTTTTGGCATATGAATTACCTTAAACATATTTTTGTTAAATCCCAAATTTTTTTCGTTTTCGTTATACTTTATAAGCTCCGGATATTTTTTAGAAAAATTTATAATAACCTCTCTTGTGTTGTCAGTAGAGCAATTATTTGAAATACATATTTCAATAGAATCTTTAAATTCTTTAATTTGTGAAGTGATACAATTTAAAAGATTAGCTATATATAAAGCCCTATTGTAAGTTGGTATAACAATGCTTAATAAAATTTTATTTTCCATTAATATTTTTTAGAAAAATTATCTTTTTTAACAGAAGAAATTAAAATTTTAATTTCTTCTTTAGAAAATGATTTTGTCAAAAACAAAACTATAAAATAAACAATAACACCCAAAACAATCACCAATATAGTTTTTGTTATCCCTATTGGATTTATAAAATAAATTGATAACGACATTATTAAAGAGGCAAAAATACTTTTTATAAAAAATAAAAAATCAAAATTAAATTTAATATATTTGATTGATTTTAAATATATTAAAAAGGCAACTATAAAATGACTAATTGCCGCATTGAATGCTGCGGCCATTATGCCAAAAATAGGAATAAAAATTATATTTAAAACAATATTGACAAAAAAACCTATAGCAAAAGCAAAAATAAAAAATTTTGTTTTCTTTTCTATCATTATTATGTTGCTATAAATTGCTTGAATTCCATAAAAAACCGACCCCATAGCAACCCACAATACAATAAACATACTATTTAATAAAACAAATTCTGGAGTTGCAAGCGTTCTTAACATAGTTTTTGCTAAAATAAAAAGCCCAAAAATAGATGGAATTGAAAACAATAAAAAATATTTTAATGCAAAAGATAAATAACTTTTTACTTTATCTATTTTATTTTCATCAAAAAATTTAAAAACAGTTGGAGATAAAATATAGGCAATTGGAAAAACAAAAACTCCAGCCAAAAGCCCTATACTGTGTGTGGCCGAATAAATTCCAACAGCTTGGGCTCCTTTAAAAAATCCTATTATATACCTGTCGCTTAAGTTAATTAACATTTCAAAAATTCCCATTGGTAAAAATGGCAATCCAAATATTAAATATGTTTTTAAAACTGAAAAATTTGGCGCGTTAAATCCTACAGAAGAAATAATGGAATATAAAGAAATTAATATAATCAAAATTCTGCCTATTAATAGGGCTATTATTGCGCCAAACAAACCAAAACCAGAAAAAATAAATATTGCTATAAGACCTACTTCAAAAATATTTTGGAAAATAGTTAATTTGGAATATTTTTTAATTTGACCTATAACTCTAAAAGATTCTAATGCTGTTTGATTTAATGCTTCTAAAATTAAAAGAACAGAGGTTAGTTTAATAAAAAAAGATGCCGACGGTTCTTTTAATAAAATATTTGCAAAAGAATCTGAAAATAAAAACAACGCTAAAGCAAAAAATATACCAACAAAAAAAGTTGTAAAGAAAACCGTAAAAAGACCTTGAGAAATTTTTTTATTATCTTTTTCTGCTGATAAAAACCTTACAGTAGATCCAGTTAGATTTAACATTATAACAGGTGAAAAAATACCAATTGTTACTAGAATTTGAGACCAGATGCCATAATTTGATGGCCCCATAAATTTAGTTAAAAGAGGCAATAAAATTAAACCTCTAAGGCTTGTTATAAATTTAGAGGCAAATACTATTACAATTCTTTTAATAAATATTTTATTTTCTGACATTTTTTTGCATTTTTATTTAGTTTGCCTTAGAAATAATTACTGGTTTTGTAAATTTTTTTAAAAAGTCAACAACTATTTTTCTTATCAAAAAAAATTTAAGGCAAACAAATTTAATTTGATCTTTGTTTAAAATAAAAGAAAATAAAAAAATAAAAAAGTGAAATAAAGAAAAACTATACTTAAAAGATTCTAAAATAGTTTTTCTGCCGTCTTTTTTCTCTCCGTTTAAAATTTGGTAAAACCCCAAAGAAGCCAGTCTTGGTCCATAGCATCTTGGGCATAAGTTTTTAATTTCTTTGCCAAATTCTTCTATAAACATTTTCATTGTACAAACTATTTTGGGTATATGGTTAAGCAAAGAGGTTTCAGGAACAGTAATACGGCTTTCTCCATGTTCTCTATACATTTTTTCAATAACTTTTGGTATATAATATGCTTTATTTCCTTTGTGGCATCTTAAATTAAACACTGTTGTCATCCCTCCCCATGCGTTTTGATCAAACCTTTCTTTACATATAACTTCCCTTGACATAATCACTTGGTAATCACCTTGAAACCTATTACATAAATAATCTTCATAGGTTATTGGGCCCTCCTCTCTTATACCAATTCCGCTATACCTTTGAGCTTCTGCGTCAACGCAGTCAAACCACAATATTTTTATTCCTTTTGGTTCAAATTTATCAAAATTATCTGAAATGATTTGTAAGGCATCGGGTAATAATTCATCATCATCTGCCATATTAATTATATATTTGCCCTTTACCATATCTAACATTGTGTTTATTCCGCCAAAAGGACCTATGTTTTTATCAAGTTTTTTATAAACAACCCTTGAATCGCTTAAAAATGGCTTTATAACTTGGTCTGTGTTATCTTCTGCTGCATTATTAACAATTACCAATTCAAAATCTTTAAAAGTTTGATTTAAAACGCTTTTAATAGACCTTGAGACTAATTTCCCTCTATTATAAGTTAAAAGCATTACACTAATTTTAGGAATTTTCATAAAGTTTTTAGCACTATTTTGTTCTATTATAAGCTTGTAATTCTTATTTATTTATTATATATTTATATAATATTTATTTGCTTATTATATTCCTTAAAATACTTAGAATCAAGATGTTTTAGAACCCAAAAGAATTTTATGTTAATAACAGAAATTAAAAAAATAGCTCAAAATATTGATGGTTTTTTAGCCGAAGACGAGGGTCTGTTTTTGTTTAATACGGCAAAAAATTGCCAAGACAGAGGCGTAATTGTTGAAATAGGGTCATGGAAAGGAACCTCCACAGTTTGGATAGGATTAGGGTCAAAAGAAGGAAAAAAAATAAAAATTTATGCTATTGACCCGTATACAGGTTCTCTAAACGAAAATGCAGGACTTATTGAAAATCAAAAATCTTTAACAACCTTTGAAGAATTTAAAAAAAATATTAAAACAGCAAATGTAGATGATATTATTTTTCCCATTATAAAAACATCTGAACAAGCCGTAAAAAATTTTAATGAACCAGTTGAATTTATTTTTATAGACGGAGACCACAAATATGAGTCTGTAAAATTAGATTTTGATTTATGGTTCCCTAAAGTTATAAATGGAGGAATAATGGCTTTTCATGACAGTGTTGGTAACGGATTTCCGGGCCCAAAAAAGGTTGTCAAAAATTTAGTTTATAAATCAAAATATTTTAAAAATATTAACACCGTAAATTCAATTACCTTTGCAACAAAAGTGGAAAAAAATTCTTTAAAAGACCGCTTTGAAAACAGATATAAACTTTTTTCTAAAAATTTTTATATATTTGCAGGAGATTTACACTTACCAAAGTCAATAAAAAAAATAGGTAAAAAAAATAGCCAATAAATTATTAAACTATAAATATGGAACAAAACAATCCTAATTCTAAAATAAAAACAATAATACTTTGCGGTGGAACAGGAACAAGACTTAAAGAAGAAACAGAATTTAAACCAAAGCCAATGGTTGAAATTGGAGGTGCTCCTATTTTGTGGCATATCATGAAAATATATAACCATTATGGTTATCGTGATTTCATTTTAGCATTGGGATATAAGGGCTCTGCTATAAAAGAACATTTTATTAAACAAAAACATTGCAATAACGATATTTCTATAAACACAAAAGACGGCAAAGTTATTACATTTGATAATAATACTCCAGATGACCCTGTAGATGATTTTAATATTATTTTTTCTGACACAGGATTAGAAACACCTCACGGAGAAAGGGTTTTAAGGCTAAAAAAATATATCACAGAAGATATGTTTATGGTAACCTATGGAGATGGAATTTCCGATATTAATATAGAAAAATTAATTGAATTCCATAAAAAACACGGAAAAATTGGAACCGTTACAGGAGTTCATCCTGTTTCAAGATGGGGGTTAGTAAATTCTGATAGCGAAAATTTAATTACAGAATTTGCCCAAAAGCCAATGTTGTATGATTATGTAAATGGTGGATTTATGGTTTTTAACAAAGAATTTTTTAATTATCTAAAGCCCGGAGATATGATAGAAGATGCTATGGCAAGATTAATTTCAGAAAAACAGATCGCTTTATACAAACACGATGGTTTTTGGTATGGAATGGATACATATAAAGATTATTTATTTTTAAACGACCTTTGGGAAAAAGACCCAAAATGGAAAATATGGCAAAATTAAATTCTAAAAAAATAATCATAACTGGCGGAGCTGGGTTTATAGGGTCTAATTTAGTTAATGAATTGGTTAAAAAAAATCATGCTGTTGTTGTGATAGACAATTTGTCATCTGGAAAAGAAGAAAATATAAATTCATTGACCAAATTTTATGAAGCTGACGTAAGAGACAAAAAAGCTATTTTTGAAATTTTTGAAAATGAAAAACCAAATATCGTTTTTCATTTTGCCGCTCAGCCAATTGTTGATAAGGCTTTTGAAAATCCTTACGAGGCAATAGAAACAAACGTTATGGGAACAGTTAATATTTTAGAAGCTTGCAGACTACAAGGAAATCTGGAAACAATTGTTGTTGTATCTTCTGACAAAGCTTATGGAAAAGCCGAAAAACTACCCTATAAAGAAACCTGCCCACTTAAAGGAGACCACCCCTATGACGCTTCAAAGTCTTCAGCAGACTTAATTGCCCAAACATATTTTTCAACCTACAAACTTCCTGTTGTAATAACAAGATTCAGTAATGTTTACGGACCAGGAGATTTAAATCTTTCAAGAATAATTCCAGGCACAATGGAAGCAATTATTAAAAATAAAGAATTTCCCATAAGAAGCGACGGGAAAATGATAAGAGAATATACTTATGTAAAAGACATTGTGCAAGGATGCATAAAACTTATTGAAAATAAAGAAAAAGTTTTGGGGCAGGCATTTAATTTTGGCAGCAAAAATATTTTTAATGTTATAGAAACAGTAAATAAAATAGACAAAGCCCTAAATACAAACACAAATTATAAAGTTCTTAATATTTCTAAAAACGAAATACCAGAGCAATATCTTGACTGGACAAAAGCAAGAGAAGTTCTTGAATGGGAGCCAAAGACAAGCTTTGAAGATGGAATAAAAGAAACCTTTGACTGGATAAAAACCAAAATCTAATTAAATAGGTAAAAATGGTTGAAAATAATAAAAAAATTCTGATTACTGGTGGTGCCGGGTTTATCGGCGCTAATTTTATTTATAAATTCTTAGAATTAGGACACAACGTTTCTGTTTTTGAAAGAAAAGAAGCAAATTTATGGCGCATTGAAAAAATAAAAAATAAAATACATTTATACTCCCCCGATTTAACAGACTATAATGAAACTGAAAAAATAATATCAAAAATCAAACCCGATATTGTAATACATTTTGCAGCTTACGGGGCATATCAAAGGTTTCAACAGGATACAGAAGCCACAATAGATACAAATGTAATAAGCTCAATAAATTTGATAAACGCCTGCGACAAGGTTGGCGTTAAGTGTTTTATCAACACAGGCTCAAGCTCCGAATACGGCATAAAGTCAAAGCCAATGAAAGAAACCGATGTTTTAGAGCCAGATAATCTTTATGGCATTACAAAATCAGCTATCACCCAATACGGCCAAATGATGGCAAGAAAATTTAACTTCCCCATTGTCACTATAAGACCATTTGCTGTTTATGGATATTTTGAAGAAGAAGGAAGATTATTTACAGACATTATAAAATCTTGTCTTAAAAATACAGAGTTAAACCTTTCAAACCCAAAATCTGTAAGGGATTTTATTTTTATTGAAGATTTAATTGACGGATACTTGGCTACAATCAAAAATATTAGAAAAGTTAAGGGTGAAATTTTTAACTTAGGATCTGGCAAACAAAGCACAATAGACCAAGTATTTAAAACAACCAAAAAAATCGCCATGAGTTCAGTAAGGCCTAACTATGGAAAAATGAAAATCTCCCAAACAGAACCAAAAAGCTGGGTAGCAAACATTTCAAAGACCAAAAAACTTTTAAATTGGGAGCCCAAATATAACCTGGAACAAGGAATAAAAAAAGACATAGAATGGTTCAAAAAAAATATTGACTTATATGAATAATTATTTAAAAGAAATAAAAAAAAGTATATTAAACATGCATTATCTTTCCCAAGACTCGCACATTGGGTCTGCTTTGTCGTGCGCTGACATTTTGGCTGTTTTATATTTTAAGATAATGAACATTGAACCCAAAAATCCCAACAATAAAAACAGAGACAGGTTTATAATGAGTAAAAGCCATGCTGTAAGCGCCCTATATGCTGTGCTGGCAGAAAAAGGTTTTTTTTCAAAAGACTTGTTAAAAACTTATTGTCAAAATAAAAGTAGACTTCCTGGACATGCCACAAAAGGAACCGTTCCCGGGATTGAAGCTTCAACAGGAGCTTTAGGACACGGCCTTCCCATTGCGATTGGAATGTCTTTAGCCGCAAAGAAAGATAAAGAAAAACACCGCATTTTTGTTTTAATTTCAGACGGAGAATGCGATGAAGGAACAACCTGGGAATCGGCTTTATTTGCCAGCCATCATAAATTAGACAACCTAACCGTTATTATTGACTATAACAAACTGCAGGCTCTTGGAAAAACCAATGAAGTTCTAAATTTGGAGCCATTAAAAGAAAAATGGATTTCGTTTGGATGGCAGGTAAAAGGAATTAATGGCCACGATTTTTATGAAATAGAAAAAACTTTAAAAGATCTTCCTTTTAAGAAAGACGCACCCAATGTTATAATTGCCGATACAATAAAGGGTAAGGGCATAAAAACAATGGAGGGAAAATTGGAGTCTCATTATAAATCTCCAGGAAAAGAAGAATATGAATTATTTTTAAAAAATCTTGAAAACTAAAAATGAGAAAGGCTTTTATAAAAACACTGGAAAAGTTAGCAGAAAAAGATAAAAATATTTATCTTCTGACCGGAGACCTTGGATTTTCTGTGTTTGAAAATTTTGCAAAAAAATTCCCAGACAGATTCATAAATTGCGGGTTAATTGAACAGACAATGATGGGAATTGCTTCCGGATTGGCATTGGAAGGGAAAAAACCCTATGTTTATTCTATTATTCCGTTTGCAACAATGAGGTGTTTTGAACAGGTAAGAAACGACATCTGCTATCCAAATCTAAATGTAAAAATAATTGGGATGGGAGCCGGATTTTCCTATGGTCCGCATGATTTTACCCATTATGGAATAGAAGATATTTCAATATTAAACGCTTTGCCAAACTTAGTGTTATTATCTCCGGCAAATCCAGAAGAAACAGAAAAACTTATGTTAAAATCTTATGCCAACAAAAAATCAACCTATATGAGGATGGATAAATCAGGCAATACAACACATCAAAAAATTAAAAAAATTTCCATAGGAAAGCCCGTTGTTTACAAAAACGGAAAAAAAATTGCTTTAATAACAACAGGAACTTGTTTGGAAGTTGCCCTTGGAGTTTCAAACTTGGCGGAAAGAGATAATCTTGATTTTAAAATAATACATATGCATACATTAAAACCAGTTGATGAAAAATTTTTAATAAAAGAATTGAAAAATATCAAAAAAATAATTACCTTAGAAGAACACAGTATTATGGGTGGGCTAGGAAGCATTGTTAACCAAATTTTGGTAAAAAACGGGATTAAAAATAAAATTATAAAAAATCTTGGTGTGGCAGATAAATTTAAAAATATTTCCGGATCAAAATCATTTTTAAAATCCTACCATAAAATAGATGAAAAGGGCGTTTATAAAGCAATCTTAAAAAAATAATCTTTTTATAATTTTAGAATTGATATTTAAAATATAGGGCACAAGATTGGTCTTATATTTTTTTTCCGGATATTTTTTAATTTCAGAAACAAATCTGAAATTTATTTCTTTATGTTTTGAAATAAAATATAAAAGACTGTCCAATGCAGAAATAAAATAATCATCTGTCATTGAAGGAGAATGAAGGCAAATATGGAACAAAGGAGCGCCCTGTTTATAATATTCTAAAAAACAGGCTTTTAGCCAAGAAAGCCCGTAATAAGGGAATGATTCCACATTAACACTTCCTGCCGGAAAAAACTGGGAAACAGGAACCATTAAAATGGGCAAACTCCCCTCTTTTTGATAATCATTTTTATCAGGATTATAAGGCATGCAAATTCTTGGCAGCTCTGACCAGTTATGATGGCCCGCCTTTGAATTTGGAACCGCAGAACAATCATGAACAAATCCATTCTCAATTAGGGCTTTTATGGTGTCGTTATTTAAAGACCACCTGCCTGCCACAAAAAATTTAGGTTCGCAATTAAGGGTTTCTTTCAGATAACTTTTGCCTGTTTTAATCATATCAAATTGGCTTTGATATGAGTGGTCTCTTAGAGCCGTTGAATCAGAATCTTGCCTGCAGTTTTTTTTAAAATAAGCGTCTCCCACAAAAAAAGAATAATCTTTTTCTTTAAATTCTTGCCAACCCGGATGGATATGCAAGCCTATCTCATGCTTTATATTCTGAGGAAAATGGCTTGCAACCTCTGGCATCACAGCGAAAGATACTTTGGCTCCGTATTTTTCTGCAATTTTTACTAAATTTAAAACTCCGGATGTGACCCCTTGCGCGGCTTTTTTATCAAAAACTATTTTTTTTCCGCTAACAAACCCAAATTCAGTATGGCAAACAATTATTACATCCATAAATTTTTCTTATACCAATCAATGGTTTTATCAATGCTTTTTCCAATAAAATTTTCCGGCTTGTAACCGAGCAGCCTTTTTGCTTTTGATATATCGGCAACAAATTTTATAATTTCTCCCTGAAGATTTTTTTTCAAAATAATTTTGCTACTGCTATTTAATTTATCCTTGATTCCTTTTGCAACATCTAAAATTTTTTCTCCACGACCTGATGCTATGTTAAAAGTATTATTTTTTGCCTTGTCAAACTTATCAACGCACTTTATTATTCCCGCCACACAGTCGTCAATGTAGGTAAAATCCAGCACTTTAGATTTATCGTATATTTTTATATCTTCGTTGTTCTTCATTCTCTTTATCACCAACGGCATAAATCTTTCACTATCGTCGTACATGCCAAAAACATTGGAAAACCTGCAAACAATATAGTCCATTCTGTAACATTTAGAAAAGGAATATAAAAGTGCTTCACCGGACATTTTACTGGCTGAATAAGCACTTTCGCATGTTTGCAAAGCAACCTCTTTCTCTGTCGCAGTTATCTTTTTTCTATTGCCGTAAACTTCTCTTGAACTTGAAAAAATAATTTTTTTTATATTATTTTTTCTTGCAAAATCTAAAATGTTATAAGTTGCTGTTATATTATCTAGGGCCAATTTAGGCTCTAAAACAAGTTTATAAACCCTTGCGTTAGCTGCCAAATGAATTATCAAATCAAAGTCTTTCGTTAATTTTTCTATATCTTTTTTATTCAATAAATCTCCAATGATTGTCAAATCATTTATTCTTTTATGCCATTTATTCTTTCTTTTATCAAAACCAATAACCTCAAATCCTCCCTCTAAAAGCTTTTCAAAAAGCCGCGTGCCAATAGTACCCGAAGACCCTGTAATTAAAATTTTTTTTATTTTTTTATCCATAAAAACGGCTTTTTTGATTTTTCCATTCCCAAAGATTTAAGATATTTTTCTGCATCAAAATTTATCTTAAAATGCATTGGGGCGTCTTTTGAAACGTCTGCTTTTAAGTTAGTTATAATAAGAACTCCGTCCTTGTTTAAATAATTTGAAAACTTCTTTAATAATTCATCTGGTTTTACAATGTGCTCTATAACATCCAAACATAAAACGGTATCGTACTTTTGAGAAATTTGTTCTTTTTCTAAATCAATTATTTTTATTTTACAATTATGCTTGTTAAACCACCACTTTGCAAAGTCAGAAGTTTTTGAGGGCAAATCCGCATAATCAATCGAAAATCCGCTTTTAAAAAGCGCGACTGACATATCTCCGGCTCCTGCCCCGTAATCTAAAACATTACCTTTCGCCAATTTTAATATATTTTGTCTGAATTCTTTTTGCATCGACGTTCCCTGCCAATATAAAAGGTCAAAAACATAAAAAGGATTCAATTTATAAAAATCGCTGATTTCTTTTTCTGTTTTTGGGTTAAAACATTTCCATAAATCAGCGCTTAATTTATGGCCGTTTTTTAGAAAATATTTTACCTTTTTCCGAGGTAAATTAAAATATTCCTCTAAATCCCTTATAATCTCTTCGCTGATTTTTATATCAAAGAAATGATAAATGGGGCGAATTAAAAACTTTATTCTTTCTGGAAATATTTTTTTGATAAATTGGATAGTCATTTTTGTTTGTAATATTTATAGGGAGGTTTTCCGACAACCAAAGACCTTGTTTTAAATAATATTTTCCAAAATTTGTTTCTAAGGGGTAAAAAAGAATAAATAAAGCTTGCAAAACAAACAAGGATTGATTTGAAAAATCCGGGGTAATCCTTCCTGTATTTACTTCTCAGTTTAATGTTAGAAAAAAATTTCCTTCTTGTGAGATTATTTCTGGTATTATAGTTATTATCACTCTCCTTATCTAAATAATAAACGAAATATTCGGGAAAATTATAAAATTTTCCTATTTTTCCAAGTTTCAACCATAAATCCATATCTGCAAAAAATCCAAAATTCTGGTCGTATCCTGAAGCCCCCAAGAAAGCTTCCTTCAAAAAAACCGTGGCACTATGGGCAAAAAGATTATCAACTAAAATATTTTTTCTTATGTCCTGGTCTTTTTCCGGAAACAAATATCTTATTTTTTCTGAACCATTAAAATCTATTTTTATTAATCCGCCTCCGCAAAGCACATAATCGCTGTTTTTTTCCAAAAAATTAATCTGCTTTTCAATTTTTTTGTCGTCAAACCAAAAGTCATCATCATCAAGCCTTGCAATATATTTTCCATTTGCGGCCCCAACTCCTTTATTTAATGATTTTACAAAACCAAGATTTTGCTCATTAACCAAAACAATAACATTTTCATTCTGTCTCTCAAGCTCTCTTAACACCTCTAATGTTTTGTCTTTTGAGCCGTCATCAACCAAAACCAGCTCTATATTTTTATAACTTTGGCGCAAAACACTATCAACGGCCCTTTTAATAAATTTCTCCCCATTATAAACAGTAATTACAACTGAAACTAAAGGATTATCCATTTTTATTTAATTCCATTATATTAAAAATTTCGTTAAACCTTTTTTCATAAGTATGTTCTTTAATAGTCCTTTCATACCCTACTCTGGCAATATTTTCTCTTTCTTTCTCGTTTTTTAAATAAAATTTTATCTTTTTTATAAGGTCATCATCATCTTTAAAAATAACTATTTCCTTACCATCTTGATAGCGCTTCTTTAAATCATCTGCATCCTGAGTAAGCAAAAAAGACCTGCATCCGGGAATATCATAATTTCTTCCCTTTAATTGATTTTTCCGTTTATTCAAAATCATTTTTAAATTTCCTATCCAGTGGAAAGGATTACTAATCTTTATCTTTTTGTCAGTGGATTTTTTTAAAAATATTCTGAATAATGACTTCAAGAGTCCTTCAAAGGAACTATTAGTCAGACCAAGATTTATTTTACTCTGACAAAAAATTTCAACCATTTTATCTTCCGAAACACATCCTCGAGGCCATCCCCATCCCCAACACTCTATGCGTATCCCGGCTTTTTTGATTTTTTTTACTATTTTTTTTCTATTGCCGTGAGGTTGGCCCAGAAAAGTGACATCATAAATTTTAGGTAAATCCAAGGGCTTGCACAAAAAATGGTTGCAGGCCCACTGGCTATGTATTACATTTTTGTAACCTATTTTATAATATTTCCCAACAGCCAAAGGGTCTGTTGTAACAATCCAGCTAAAACATGGGGCCCAATGCTTAGAAAAAACATCAAACTTCCAATGGTCATCAGCAAACCAATTTAAAGTTAATGCTCCAGATTTTTTGGTAATATCCCCTATTGTTTCTTTTTTTATTTCTTCTCCAACAAGAAAAAAGAAGCATAAATCCGGTTTTTCCTTGAAAACAATATCTAAAAGAAGGCTATTCATTCTATCTCTGCCGTGCTCCTTTAACATTTGATCAACAGGAAAATAAATCACGCTGTTTTCTCCTCCATTCATTTTTACCAGCGTATCATAAAAATTATAATGTTCAAAACTAAAACCGCGCTCAACGTTCCCATATTCATATTTAAAAGCCGCGTAAAATATTTTCATACAAGATTTAAATAAAATCCAAAAACATTTTGTCTTCAATTACCGCCTTTTCTATTATCTCGTTATACGGCCCAAAGGTGCACCTGGGGCATTTTTTAACATTGATGCTGTCTATAATTTTTTTATGACGAGCACTGCCCCAAACTTTTAAAATTTTACGCGGGTCAGGATAATGACTGCATAGCACCCACTCTTTTTTACCCCTCACGTCGAAACATAAATGAACGTTCCCATCCGCTCCAAAAGTTGCCAATAATGGCGTTGCCAAACATTTTTTAAAATTAATTTTTCTTTCAAAATTTTCTCCAAACTTATGCCTAACGCTATAAAACTTAAAATTCTTGTCATCCAATTTCTTGGCCTTTTCTATTTCTTTCTCTATTAACTCTGTATAATCAGAAAAATTTATGGGCTCTGAATGCTCTTGATTATATAAATTATCCCAGCAAACAGGCCTTAAATGAAAGGTATTCATTCCTAAGGATTTTGCAAGCTTTGCAGCCTTGTAGATATCTTTAACATTATAGGGATGCAAAAGGTATTTGTAAGTAATTTCCACGTTTGATTTTAACTTTCTTTTTAAAGCAACCATTCTTTTTATATTGGCAACAACCTTATCAAACATTGTTTTGTCTTTCAAACCTTTTATTTTCATAAAAACACTGCTACTTCCCGCATCCATTGAAATTCCGCACCAACTTGCATATTTTACAACAGCTTCTGCATTCTTTTGATCCAATAAACTGCCATTTGATATTACCCCTATTTTTATTCCGTTTTTATGCAATCTTTTTAAAAAATCAGCAAAACCCGGATTTGCCATTGGCTCTCCTCCGCCTGCCACACAGGTTGATTTGACCCCCCATTCTTTATAAAAATCTGCCAATTTAAGCAAATGCTCACGGGGCATTGAGGAAGCCGACTCTTTTCTGAATCCTTTGGCATTGCACCAAATACAATTAAAATTACATAAATTGGTAGGGTCTGTATCAACAGTGATAGGAGGCAAAAATTTGCCTTTTATTATCCCATCCAAGTGCTCTTTGAAATAAAGAATTTTTATGGAATTAAACTCATTGTAAGGGCTTGCCCATTCTTTTTTGTCGTAATTATTTTTTTTCATTATCTTTTAAAAATTTATAAGTTTTAATTAATCCTTTTTCAAGAGAATAAGCTGGATTCCAGCCCATTTTTTTTATTTTTTTGTTATTACCTTTAATTTTAATAATATTTTTTGTGTCACTAACTTCGGACTTATTTTTTAACATTTTAGACAATAAATTATAAATTTCTGTCAGTTTTACGCTTTTGTCAGAACATAAATTAAGAATTTGATTTTTCCATTTTAATGCTTTTATAAGCCCTGAAACAACGTCATCAATATAAACAAAATTATATACGGATTTTTTATTTACATAAAGGTTAATCTCTCCCCTCAAAAATCCCTGTATGAAGTCATAAATAGGATTTTTGTACATTCCGGGACCATAGACTCCAGTAATTCTTAGTATTGCATAATCAAATCCGCACAAGCCAGAATATATCTTTATATATTCTTCACAAACCAATTTTTCCAATCCATAAGGATAAATGCCGTTATATTCTACCAAATCGCTCTCTTTAGTTTTTTGCAGGTCCTTATAAACGAATACAGATGAAGTAAAAATTATTTTTTTAACGCCGTAATTTTTTACAGCCTCCAATAGATTTAATGTTCCCAAAACATTTGTTTTGAAGGTTTCAAGGGGCGCTTCTTTTGATAAATAAGGCTTATTGATGGCGGCCAAGTGATATATAACGTCTATGTTTTGAGGTAATTCTATTTTATTTTTTACATCAAAATTTTCAAGGTCAAGCCTTAAAACTTCATAACCAAGCTCTTCAAGCCTTAAACAAAGTTTTTTTCCTAAAAACCCATCGGCTCCGGTAACAGCTATTATTTTATTATTTTGTTTTTTAATCATACTTAAACAATATTAATCGAGGCAATTTCCATTTTTTTTGAAAAGTTTTATATAGGCCGGAAAACACAACAAAATAAATACATATTCCAAAAGAAACTAAGAATATAACATTAAGGCTTTGAATAATTGGAATACCTATGAAAATCAGCATTATTGCAGTCGCGATAACAGATAAAATAAGAATCCTGAATAGATATATGTTAAAAGTAGTCATAATTGAAAATTTATGTAGAAGAAAAACTGCCATAAAAAACAAGATAATATAAGTAATCACAGCCGCAACAGCTGCCCCATACGGACCATATAGAGATATTAAAACAAAATTTAAAACAATATTAATCAAAGCAGCTGTCATATTTATAAACAAATATTTTTCTTGGTGTCTGGAAACTATCAACATTATAGAATAAGCGCTGTATACAAAATTTATTCCGGCAATAAATATCAAAATTTGAAAAATAAGAATTGCAGGAGAAAAGTTTTGCCCATAAATAAAATTAATAATTTTAGAGGCAGCTACCACCCCTCCAAAGGTAACGGGCAAAGCAAAAATTATCATTGAGCCCAAATAATAATTCCAAACCTTTTGCATCTTTGCTTTTGACTCCAAAAACAACTGGCTTAACACAGGATAAAAACTCATTGAAACCAAAGATGACGGTATAATTATAATCGCCACAGTTCTTCTGGCGGCTCCATACCATCCGTTTTCAACTATAAGATTAAAATATCCCAAAATTACAGAATCTGCATTTATAAAAATTGCTCCAAAAATGGCAGCAAGCCCCACGGGCCACGAAAGCTTTAAAAATTTTTTCCAAACGTTTATATTGAAGTCCAGCTTTAAGGGGTAAATCTTAAAATGGAAAAAGATTAATACCAAAATTAAAGCAAAAATATTAGCTGACAAATATCCAAGGCTGATATTTTTTAAAGAGGGGCTTTCAAAAATTATAAAAAGCACTACTGCCGACAATACCAAAGACCTAAATATCTTAAAAGCCGATTCATATTCCATTTTTTGGTAGGCTCTCAAAAAAGAATATATAAAGAGAAAAAAATCATTAAAAAAATAAAAAACAGCCAAAACCCCTATCATTAGCATAATTGTATGGTCTGTGGTTATAAAAAATGAAGCAATTATAGCTAAAAATATAGCTAAAATTCCCAATATAACCTTTAGGGTTAAAACAGCTGAATATTCTTTTTTAATTTCCTTTGAGCCAGAAAACTCCCTGGTAAAAACATCAGAAAACCCCATACTTGAGAATGCTATAAATATTGAAGAAGTTGCCAAGGCAAAGGCAAACTTTCCAAAATCTTCGGCTCCTAAAATTCTTGCTATATAAATAAAAAGAACCGCTTCAAGCAGTCTGGAAACTAATTCTGCCAAAGCCAGCCAGAAAGTATTTTTAAAAATGGTTTGCTTGAGTGATATATTCTCAAACAAAAATTTTTGGACCTTCAAAAACATTGTTTCAATTTTTAGTGACAACCTTAGATATTAGCCAGGAAGAACTTTGGATTTTATCTCCCCCAACATTCGTAACTACTTTTATTTTAAATTTATCGCAAACTTCTTTTTCTTGCCAAGGAATATGATTTATATCCCTGTCCCCGCCTTTTGCAAAAATTAACTCTCCGGGGTACCTTTCAGCTATTATCTGCAAAGATTTTGGAATTGGAACTTCCTTTCCGTCAATAAAAAAATCTTCCGATAAAAAAACTTCATCAACATATTTTAACGCCTTTATTATCTCTGACCTCTCTTGGGCTGACATAAAAGGAAAACTTCCTTTTAGTTTTACTTGCTCATCGTTGTTTACTATTACAACTAAAAAATCCCCAAGGCTTTTTGCTTCTTTGAACAAGTTAATATGCCCAATATGCATAGGATTAAAAAATCCGGAAGTGACCACTATTTTTTTAATTGATTTGACCATGTTAAATTGGTATTATCAATAATAATACAACTATGTCTCTTGGGAATAAGATACTATTTTTATATCATAAAATAACAAAAATAAAAAGAGAATGGAACCGCATTTAGAAAAGAAAAATGTCCTTAAATTTAAAGGAATATTATCCGGTATATACACAGCCTGCGGGTTTGGTTTTGTTGCGCTTCCAATTGTATTCAACCAATGGGTTTTAGCAAAACTTTTTGTATGGCAAGGCAGTCAATTTCCGCTCTCCCATAAAATTATGCTTTGGACGGGCTCTATTATTTTGATTACAATTGGGGCTATCTTGTTATTATATAGAAAAAATCTAAGCAAACAAACTAATATATTTATTTTTATAACCTCCTTAATTTTATGTTTTTTTGCAGCAGAAGGGGTTTTGCACTTAATTATTCCCTCTGAAAAAATTATTTTAAAACAGCGTGGCGGTTTACAAATTTTTGAAAAAGGAGAAGATAACCTGCCCTATAAAACAAAACCAAATTTGGATATAAATATTACGATAGGAGGCCAAACAATGAATATAAAAACAAATTCAATGGGATTAAGATGGCAGGAAGTTTCCATCAATAATAATTCTGAAAAAGAGCGCATTGCTTTTATGGGGGACTCTCAAACTTTTGGCGCATGGTCCTCAACTGTTGAAAATTCTTTTGTTGGAGTATTTAACTCCAAGATAAACCAAAACCAATTTGAAGTAATAAACTTTGGAATGCCAGGATATGGATTTTCCCACGAGGCCATTCAGTTAAAAAACGACGTAATAAATTTTGGGCCCAAATATCTCATTTTAGTTTCCTATAACGGAAATGATTTTAGAGACACTTATTTTGGTGAAAAATTATTTAACGAAGAAGGAGGGATATTGGTATTTAATGAAAATTTGCTAAAAGATATGCCTCAGGAAATTTCAAAAGATTTTATAACTCCCCAAACAAATCCTAAAAATCCTATTCTCTATTTTATAAAAAATACCACTATTGCAATAAGGAACACTTACTTTTATACTCTATTAAACAGCTTTTTAGAAAATGTAGCTCAAAAATCAGACAACAGTTATGGCCCCGTTGATTTTACGGATAATAAATCTTTTGCTTCTTCTAATTTTTGGTGCCAAAAAGAATATCCGGAGATTGGAAAAGAAACTGTTTCAAAAGTTACTTTGGAATTGGAAGCCATCAAAAATTTGTGCCAAGAGAATAATATAAAACTTATGATTGTGACTCTGCCTTTTAAAAACCAAGTTTATGCTACTGCAGAATCCGGCCAAGATTATGACATTAATTTTCCGCAAAAATATATAGAAAATTATTCAATAGAAAATCAAATTCCCTACCTTGACCTTTTACCATATTTCAGGGATTATGTAAAAAATAATAATTACAAAAATATATACTCAAAAGATAACGAACATTTGAACGATTTGGGGCATTTTCTCTCGGGGAATATTATTACTGATTTTTTAAATCAAAACATAAAATGAATGTTTTAGGAATTTCAGCTTTTTATCATGATAGTGCGGCCTGTCTTGTAAAAGACGGCAAAATAGTAGCCGCAGCCCAAGAAGAAAGATTCACCAGAAAAAAACATGATGCTTCTTTTCCACAAAACGCAATTAACTACTGCTTAAAATCTCAGGGGTTATCAGAAAAAGATATTGATTATATAGCTTTTTACGAAAAGCCGTTTTTAAAATTTGAGCGACTACTGGAAACTTATCTTTCTTTTGCGCCTTTTGGCATAAAGTCTTTTCTAAAATCAATGCCCTTATGGATAAAAGAAAAAATCTGGATAAAAGATATCATAGAAAAAAAACTAAATCCTGCTAAAAATATTTTATTTATAAGCCATCATCAGTCTCACGCCGCATCGGCTTTTTTTGCCTCACCATTTCAAGAATCAGCAATTTTAATAATGGACGCTGTTGGAGAAAAATCCACCACAAGTTGTTGGATAGGAAAAGGAAATGAGTTAAGAATGATTTCTGAAATCAATTTTCCCCATTCTTTGGGAATGTTTTATTCTGCTTTCACTTATTTTTGCGGATTTAAAGTTAACTCCGGAGAATATAAACTAATGGGATTAGCTCCCTACGGAAAACCTAAATATAAAGAAATAATACTTTCTGAATTAATTGACCTTAAAGAAGACGGCTCATTCAGAATGAATATGGATTACTTTGATTACTGCACAGGATTAAAAATGACAAACAAAAAATTTGAAAAACTTTTTAAGGGACCTGCAAGAAAACCAGAAACCCCAATTAGCCAAAGAGAGGCAGACATTGCCAGGTCAATACAAGATGTTACAGAAGAAATAGTTCTTAGAACTGCAAATTATCTTTTTAAAATTACTAGGCAAAAAAATTTATGCATGGCAGGAGGAGTAGCCTTAAACTGTGTGGCTAATTCAAAAATTTTAAAAGAGGGACCTTTTAAAAATATTTGGATACAGCCAGCTTCCGGAGATGCCGGAGGGGCCTTAGGGGCCGCATTGTCCGTTTTTTACCAATATCTGCAAAATCAAAGAATAGCAGATGAAATCCATGACTTTCAAAACTCATCTCTTCTTGGTCCAGAATTTAGCAATCAAGAAATACAAAATTTTTTAGAATCTGATAATATCCCCTCTTTGAAGCTAACTCCAGAAGAAATTCCGGATAAAATTGCAGACCTTATAAATAGCCAAAAAGTTATAGGTATATTTCATGGCAGAATGGAGTTTGGGCCAAGGGCGCTTGGAAATCGGTCTATTATCGGAGACCCAAGAAGCCCTGAAATGCAAAAAATAATGAATCTAAAAATAAAATTCAGGGAGAGTTTCAGGCCATTTGCTCCTTCTGTTTTAACTGAAGAATCAAAAAAGTTTTTTGATTTAGATACAGAGTCTCCTTACATGCTTTTAACGGCTCCTGTAAATAAAAATTTACGCCTTGAGGTAAGCGAAAATAAATCGGAAAAAGAAATGAAACTTGATGTAATCCGCTCTAAAATACCTGCTGTAACCCATGTTGATTTTTCTGCCAGATTACAAACTGTTGCAAAAGAATCAAACCCATTTTACTACAGTATTATTGCCGCATTTTTTAAAAAATACGGCTGTCCTGTAATTGTAAACACTTCATTTAATGTAAGAGGAGAGCCAATTGTTTGTTCACCAAAAGACGCGTATTTATGTTTTTTAAGAACAAACATGGATTATCTTTTGCTTGGAGATTTTCTTTTGGATAAAAAAGAGCAAAAACCAATTAAAAATGATACAGACTGGAAAAAAACTTTTGAGATAGATTAAAAAAATTAAAATAATGTTAGATAGTATAAAAAATATAAAAAGCGATAAAAAGGAGATATCAAAATTTTCTCTTGTTTTAGTATCCTTAATGGTTATTTTTGCTGTATATTTTATTTTTCTTAAAAAATATAATTATTCTCTGTTGCTTTTTTTAGCATCTATTGCTGTTTTACTATTATCCTTGTTTCTGCCATCTGTGTTAAAGCCCCTGCAAAAAACATGGATGACGATAGGAATCATTATTGGGATAATAATATCATCCATGATTTTGATTATATTATTTTTTATAATATTAACTCCCATTTCTTTATTTTTAAAATTATCAGGCAAAGACCTCCTGAATATAAAAATAGATAAAAAATCCAAAAGTTATTGGACAGTTGTAAAAACTGCTGATATAAAAAAAGAAGAATATAAAAAACAATTTTGAAATACCTTAAATAAAAATACATGAGCAAAATTTTGATTGTCAGAGAAATATGGGATTTTTTAAAAACCAGAAAAAAATGGTGGCTGGCCCCTATTATAATATTTCTGCTAATTTGCGGATTATTGATAATTTTTGCAGAAAGCTCGGCAATAGCTCCGTTAATTTATCCTTTATTTTAAAAAACCATGCAAAATTCATTATACAAGGTTTATCTTATAGGAATTTTAATAATTTTATTTTTGCCAATTTTAGCAGGTCCTAACTATCTCCATCCTGTTGATTGGGGTAAAGGAATCATTTTTAGAATTGTCATGTCAATTCTATTATTTCTTTTTATGTGGCAATTCCTTTATAAAAGAAACGAGTTACACCTGCCAAGCTTCAAAAACAACAAAGTTTTTTGGATTTTTGGGATATATTTTCTGTTAATAATATTATCAACAATATTTTCTCAAGACATAAATTTTAGTTTATGGGGCTCTCCCTACAGAGCACAAGGTGCGATAAATTTTTTATTTTATATAATCTTTGCTGTTTTTACTTTTTTAAGTATAAAAGCAGAAGACTGGAAAAAACTTCTTGATTTCTCTATACTTGTAGGGGTTTTGGCATCTTTAATAGCCTTTATCCAGTACTATGGACTATTCAGCAATATATTTATTTCCTCAGGAGACAGGCCTCCGTCAACAATGGGAAACCCAATAATGTTGGGTATTTATATTCTTTTGCTATTTTTTATAACATTTGTCTTTGCCATAAAAGAAAAAATCCGCTGGCGTAAAATCTTTTATTTTTCAGCTGTTCTATTATTTTTATTTACAATTCTAATAACGGGGTCTAGGGCCTCATATATTGGATTACTGGCCGGAGCAACATATTTTTTATTGTTTTATCCGATTAAAAATACACCCAAAAACAAACCCGTTTTTAAAAAAATTATTATTTTAAAAATTATTTTTGGGGCATTAATTGTTCTTGGATTTTTTACCGTTTATTATATTAACTCTCAAAAAATATTTCCGGAGTTCTTGGAAGACAATAGAATTTTTAACTCAGTTAAAAACAGACTTTCCATAGATTCAGCCTTAGCAGACCCAAGATTTTCTGCATGGAAAGTAGTTATAAAAGCAATAATAGAAAAACCTATTTTAGGATGGGGTCCAGAAAATCTTGCTATTGGATTTGATAAACATTATGACCCTTCCCTTCCTTATATATCAAAAACATGGGGAGGATGGTGGGACAGGTCTCACAATGCATTTTTGGATGTTGCGGTAACTAGCGGAATTCCGGCTACTATAGTATATATTGTTCTCTTTATGGCAATTTTTTTACTCCTACAAAAAAATAAGAAGGTCAGCGATAACAAAATTTGCCATGGAATTCAAGCTACGATAATTGCATATTCTGCTGCAAACTTTTTTAGTTTTGACGGATTTTCTTCATACCTTTTATTTTATTTAATAGTAGGATATTCAATGTTTTTAATATATCCTCATAAAAATGAAGATGCAAACAATCAAAAAAATTATAAAAAAATAAAAGGGAAAAGATTTATTGTAACTGTTTTATCTGTTTTTTTATTGATTTTTTTATGGCAATACAATTTTTTGCCTCTGCAAATTAACAAACAAGTTAACGATGCAGATGACCTTGCGGAAAACGAAAAGTGCGAAAAATCTTTTTCAATATCTGAGAATCTTCTTAAAAAACACAGTTTTTTAGATGCGCACATTATAATTCATTATGTTGAAAATATAAAATTATGCGCATCAATAAATCCTGATAAAAATTTAGAATATGCAGAGATGGGAAGCAAAATTTTAGAAAAAGCAATAGAAATTAGACCAACATATTCTCGTTTTTGGCTTTTTTTGGGAGGATTTACAAATATAAAAGCAGCTTCAGAAAAAGACTTAAGTCAAAAAGATTTATTATTACAAAAATCTGACTCTTATCTTAAAAAAGCAGAGCAACTGGCCCCCCTTCATCCAGAAGTAGTAATAGAACAAGCAAAGCTTAATATGGTAGCAGGAAATTATGGAGAAATGGAAAAAATGGCACTAAAGTGTATTGAATTGGAGCCAGATTTAGCAGAATGCTATTGGATAAAAATTATGTCGGAAATATATTTAAAAAAAATAGAACAAGCAAATGAAAATTTTCAGACATTTATTGAAAAATATGGAAACATCAGCATAACTTATTTATATCAACTGGCAAATGCTTTTACTGAGATAAATGATTATTCAAGCCTTGTAATTGTTTACCAAGAAATTATAAAAAGAAAACCCGATGTTGCACAAAATTATGCCTCTTTGGCTTTTGTTTATGTCCAATTAAAAGAATATAAAAAAGCAAGGGAACAAGCAATGATATTTTTACAGCTTATGCCTGATGCAAAAGAAGAGGTAGATATGTTTCTTCAAACTCTTCCCCACTAATTCTCAACAACCCAGAAACAAAAACTCCCCTTAAGGGGAGTTTTTGTTTTTCTCTCGCAACCTTGTCACAAGCAAGGTGAGAGGCAAGTACTAGTTGTTGTAGTTAATACCTGTGGCTGAAAGTGGCAAACTCTTAATCAAGTAGCCTCCGAACCAGTCAGCTGAAGAAGCTGAGTATGTCCAGTCGTGGCTAAGAGCTGAGTTATCAGACCAGATGACATTTTCAGCTGTATCTGACCCACCACCGTTTTGAGCTGAGTGCAATGTATAGATGTTGTATGCACTAGCTGCTGACAAGTATGGCTCTGTCACATCGTATCCCGCTGTTGTATCAGCTGGAGCTGAATCAACTGCAACGCTTGTTGCGACTGAGTCAGCATCTGTAGTTGATCCGGCAAATCCTGATGGAGTTGCTCTTAATTCATATGTATATGTCTGACCAGCTGGAATTGTTTCCTCTGTATCAAAGATTACGTATGCATAAGTGCTGCCTCCTTCTACGATTGTGTCAGATGCCTCCAAATCAGTTGAGCCATTTCCAGTTATATGGACATAATCAGAAATATCTGTCTCGCTTCCTGATGCAGTTCTAAAGAACTTGAAGGTTCCCAATACAGGTGAAGTATCTGCAGCAGGATCATCAGCTACTGTTACCGTAAACTTGATTTGTTTCAAGGCAACTGGTCCTTTTGCATCAGCCCCTGCAGTAAATCTGTACAAAACGATTTCACTGCCTGCCTTCAAATTTGTTCCCTGTCCTGTTACAGCAAGTTTAGTGAAGGTTGGAACTGACCTGTAAACATACATATGGTTTCCGGCAGCATTACTTAGAGTGATGCCAGATCCCGTAATACCTGTTCCATCGGCTTTCACTTCTCCCTGGCTGTTAAGAGCCTTTAATCCGTACAAAGTAAGCTTTACGTTTTGTCCGGTTGTTGACGTGTCTGCTACAGGATTAGACAAATCAAGGTTAACTGTTAATACCTTGTTTGAATTGGCGGTAACAGGAATGCTCATTCCGGTAAAGTAGAAGTAGTTATTCGCTGAGTCAAATGGAACTGTGTAGCTGTTTATTCCATCAGTTAAAGTGGCTGATTTAATAACGGCTCCATTGTTGCTGTTATTGTCGTCTTTTGCCTGCACTTTAGCTTCTGTAACCGTGTAGCTATCATAGAGAGCCGTAAGTTTAAACTTGGCTCCTGCGACCAACTGGTTTCCGGCAACTGCTCCGGCTAACGGAGTTGAGCCGTCAACTGTTCCTGTGAAGGAAGCTGTTCCAACCACAATGGATTGACCCGTAGCGGCACTTCCATTGGAAGGACCTGTTACAGATGTTGCCGAATTGGCTGTTGTTCCAGATACCAATACGCTGGCATTGCATGGATTTCCTGATGGACAAACTGCTGAAGATGACAAATCTCCGTATACCGTTACATCAACTATGTTGCCTGCTGGCAAAGCATAATTAACGGACCATGTGTTTGCAGCTGATACTGTGGCCTTTGTCGTTGTCATGTAATCACCAATTTTTACATAAAGATTGGTTACAAAGGCTGAGACATAGTCTAAATCAGCTTCAATTGTTGAAACATTAACAGTGTCTGTTGTGCTGGCTGATAATGTGAAGTGAGCTAATTTAAAGTTTGTCTGAGGAGCAACGATTGTCTGAGCTGTATAAGCTGTATACTGAGACAACGTTAATCCTCCGGCCGCAACTGTCAATTGGTTAGCTGCAGTTGTTGCTGTTGGGACATTGCTTGTTGTTGAAGATACCATTCCCTGACCGTTTCCTGAACCGACATACAATTTTGCTTGCAATGTGTCGGTTGCGTCAATGTCGTTGTTGCTACCTGCGTTATCGTAGATATCTGCCTTCAACTCCAATGTTACTGGAGTTGACGGATCAACTATTAAAGACGATCCCAAATTGAATGTAGTTGGAGTAACTGAACCAACATAGGTTGATGTTACTGTTGCTAAGTTGGCCGTGTTTCCAATCTGCACTCCATTGGCATACAAAGCTGCATTTCTCAATGTTGTAGAAGTTGCAGACTCTGTATCATCTCCCGTAGCTACGGTGTTTCCAAACAATACGTATGCCTTTAAAGTATCAACTTTAATTCTTTCACCGTTGGATTTCAATGTCCATTTTCCTAACAATTGTCCGCTTGCTGAATTAACAACATCTCCTGATGGAGAATCAGATGTCTTTGTTGTTGTGGTGGCACCTGAATTGATATAACACTGATACGCTGAACCGGTATTATACCAGCAGCTTCTCAATGCTGTAAATGTTGTTGTAGTGGCTGAACCATTGTTATAAGTTGGAGCAATGTTAACATTGTATTGTCCATCGGTTAATGTGATATCGGCTGATGTTTTTAACTGGAAGCTGAAGTACCTGCTTGATCCTCCAGTTATGTCTGCTAACATTTTTATTTGTCTTGCTCCGGATTGCATTGAAACCGGGCTTGATGACAAATCAAATGTTACATATCCGTTTGCGTCCAGGCTTTGTACTGCTGAACCTACCTGTATTCCATCAACATATAACCTGAAGTTTTGAAGATCAGAATAGTTGATTGAGCCGACTTCTCTTAATGCAAACCTGCTCATTCTTACTGTTCCATTGCTAATGTTTACATTAAGGTTTGTGTACCAAACAGGATAATCATTCTGCGGGTCAATTCCGCTTGTTGAAGATGTTCCTGCTGGTGTTACGTCTGGGTTATATGAACCATCCAAACCGCTTGTTCCATTGTTAACCGAGAAATAAGCTGTTGCCAAATTGTTGTTGTTAGCAACGATTGACATTGTATTCCCGTACAAAGGATACATTCCTTTTATGGAACTTGAATTTGCTGTGATATCTGAAGATGAATTTAAGCTTACAGATACTGTTCCGCCAGTTAATGTGCTCAAGATATCAGCTGCAACTGTAATTGTTTTTGAGCTGTATGCAGGAATTGTGAAAAGTCCCATTGAATCATTAAAACCAATGACTCCAGCCGAAACTGAAGCTGCATCTGTCAACCTGACTGCTCCATCAAACAAATAAACATTTGATAAAGCCGAATCAGATGAAACGCCTCCTCTCATCAATCTCAATGTTGTAACCTTTACCTCGGCATTATCGCCGTTTGTAAAGACCAGTCTTGCCAAGGGAGCTTGAGCTTGTCCGGCAACAACTGTTCCTGATGCTGGATTATTAGACGCTAATGCAACTGATAATCCTGCGCCTGTTGGAATAACTGTTCCGGTTCCTCCTGTGCCAGTTGAAGAACCAGCAAGGATTGAATTTAATTTGGCTCTTGATAATGGGCCAACCTGGTTTGCAGGTGTCCATCCTTGAGCTGCCTGCCAGTTCTTAACAGCCGCTAAGGTTAAATTTCCAAAGTAGGTTGTTTCTGAGCCTGGTGAGCCTGCTCCTGTTGTTGCAACCGTATAACCGGTTCCATTTAAGATTTGCTGTAAGCACTTTACATCAGATCCGGTTGAACCAACTGTTAAAGCTCTTGTGAAGGTAACTCCAGCGCAAGCTGTATAAGTTGATGTTCCGGTTGTTGTTGTGCCTCCTTGCAAAGCCAATAATTGAGCTTGCAAAGCAGCAATCTGGGCTAACAATTCTTCAATTGTTACACCCTGAGCAACTGAAGGAGCAACTGTCGCAACCATAGCCAAAGCGACTATAGTCGAAATAATTGTTCTTTTTATACTCATTGTTGTGTGTGTATTTCTTTAGTTAAATTTATAATAATTTTATTTCTCGCCGGTCGACCATATTGACTCATTGCTTTACGTACTAACAACGAATCTGCGACTTGTCCATTGTTTATAATTTGCCCGGGATTTACCCCGTTAGAAATTTGCCATTTTAAAATCGTAAATTTCTAACGGGGTATACGCAAACACCCCGGAACAATGTTTTTAAATTTTATTCTGACATCTGTAAAATTTCTTCCAGTGCCTGGGAATATTCTCCCTGCATAAACAACTCTTTTACCTTCTCCAAAGTTTCCTGCTGTTTATCTGTAAGGGTTGAATCCTCCAAATCAGCTATCTGATTTTCAACTATAAAAGACAATGCAGCATCAAGCTCGGAAATCTGTTCTGAATCTTCAATATTTACTCCTAAAGTTTCCAATTGCTTTTGGTTTTCCTGTATTTTTTTGACTTCGTTTATAATCTCTTCAACAGCATTTTTATCCCCTCCCTTGGCAACAACCAAACTGTCTGATAAATTTTTAACTGCATCCGATATGCTGGCTTTATATTCTGTTATTGCCGGAGCCAAATTCTGAGTCTTATTTTCTTTTACAACTTTAATCAAATCTTCTGACCTGTTATATGCAATCTGAAGCGGAGTTTGCTGTGTCTGTTCTGCTATTCTCTTAACAGGATAAAATATGTCGCCCGGCATTGTATATCTTGCAAATCCAAAAATTCCAATAACCAGGAACGCAAAAGTTGCTGAAGCATAAGCAAGTTTCTTTTGAGAAAACATTCTTAAAACAATCTCTCCAATTCCTGCTTTGTTTGTCCGAAAATCTGCGGCGTTAAATTCAACCTGCTTTTCTGCCCCACAATCTAATATCTGGCTTTTAAGCAAAACAGCCCATTGTTTATTGGGTTTGATATCTTTAAGTCCTTTCAATGTGTCAATAAGTTGTGTTTCGGTTATTTTTGCCATTTTATGTCCTTTATAAGTATGACGAAAAAATCCCACTTTTGTTACATTTTAGTCATTGGGAGGTCCGACCTCCCAATATTTAGGAGGATTGAATAATATCTTTTAGGTCTTTTAGGCCCCTGTGTATCATTACCCTGACCGCCCCTTCTTTTTTATTAAGATTTTCGGCAATCTGGCTTATCGGCATATCATCCAAATAATGCCAAATAAGGACATCCTGATAGTCTTTTTTTATCCTTAATAGGGCTGTTTTTACCATTTTTACATCAGCAGCCAAAATAGCGTTTTCTTCTATGCTTTTGCTATTATCTTGCAATTCAGGAATTGAATCCGAAGATACTGTGTTTGTCCTACCTTTTTCTCTATAATAATCAATAACAGAATTTCTGGCTATCTGATAAAGAAAAGCCCCTGGGTTTTTAACCCCTTTTTGATAGGCTTCCCAGCCTTTTGTGAACACCTTGGAAGTAATATCCTGCGCAACTTCTTCTGAGCTAACCTTCAAATAAACAAACCTGTATATTTTGCCTATATATTGGTCATAAATCCGGCTAAATTGTTCTCTAATCTCGTCCATTTTTTAATTATGCTATTTAGTCGTATTTCCCGACTAAAAATAATATTCATATCTATCTTTTCAATGATTTTTTATTATACTATAAACTCAAAAATAAATCAAGGGAAATACGACTATTTTATTATTTTGTGTAAAAATGTCCTATCTCTTATATTTTTGTCCTATCTGACATTACTATGTCCTATCAAAACTCATCAACTTATTTTATAAAATACCTGATTAAATTCCCCCATTCTGATAACCTCCCCTGTTGCCAATAATTGGTCCAAATCCCTTCTTATTGTCCTTTTTGTTATGTTTGGCAATACTGCCTGCAAATCCATAACTTGGGCTTTTTTGTTTTCTTTTAAAAAGTCAACTATTTTTTTCTGTCTTTCAGAAAACTTTTGCGATTTTTGCTCTTTTAAATCACCAACTATTATATTCTGCCTGATAACCGTTTCTTTATCACTATTATCTGCTATTGTTTCTTTAACAACCTTAACCTGCAAAACTTCATCTCTTATCTTTTTATATTCTCCTGAAATTATCAGATAGTTTATTGAGCTTACCCATTCCTGATTTTTGGCAATTTCAAAATATCCCAAAAGAGCGTCAATATCCCCTATTATTCGCTGTTGGCTTGAAACTCCTAAAACAGCCCAATTTGCCTCGCACCCAATTGCAACAAGCGTTTCCATTACAGATAAAATTCTTTCTTTTGCTTTTGCCTTCAAAGGGTCTGACTCTGGAAAATACTCTGACAATCTGTAGGCAGAACTGGTTAATTTTAAAAAATCCTCTTTCATGATTTATCTTGCTCAAAAAATATAAAGCATAAACAAAACTATACGCGCATTTTTGCGCCAATTATTTTAAATTTATCAAATAAAAAACCAAAAGTCAAAATACCATAAAAAATCCCCCTATGTATTCTTTTAAATACGCAGGGGGCTAGTGTTGGCTATCAGAAAACCGGACATATCAGTTTGGTTTTGGTTACTTTCCAAATTCTCGCGCCAAACTGATTTATTTCCGCACTGAATCTTTCTTCGGCGCCAGAAGAAAGGTCGGGCACAAGAACTTGAAACAAAATAAGATTCCCCCGAGGTTCATAGCCACACACATTGGGAAGAAGCCCCAAATTGTTGCAATGCTCGAGAGTAACGTACAGATTTTGCGGGCTTACCGTAACAACAATGCGCAGCGCGGGAAACGTATCGGCCAGTTTAGTTGTGTCGGCCATAACGCACCTCCAAAAAAAGAACAAAGAACGTTGTAAATGCAACGCGCATTCACCTGACATAAAATATAATTCATTTTTATATTTATGTCAATTCTATTGACAAAAATAATATTTATGTGATATATATAATATATAGGATTTGTTCACTCCACTAGCGATCTTGAGACCACTCAAGACGCAAAGAAGAAAGGAGAATGGCTATGTCTAGTTTGGTTCTTTTAAACAGCGAGGGGGAGGTTGCAAGGAAACTTCAATTTGTTTCCTTGCCAGAAAACTTTGTTGTGCCAGAAGGTATGACAGTGAGTTGGAAAGAGGAGATTGAGGTTTCATCTAGGGACCCCCTTGATAACATCCGCCACAGAGAGCCTCCTCTGGCATATTTTTACCTCGGTGATGCTTGGGGCCAAGTGCGTAGCGATGGGTTCAAAGAGCTTGTCAAAGAGGGCAGGTTTGCAAACGATGTAAAGTACGCCTGCCGTACATTGACCATTGCCGTACAGGCAAGGTCGGCAGGCAATTTGAACAAGCTTCGCGACAAGATCTTGGGGCTTATTCAAAGTGGTAATTTGTGGGGAGTAAGCACTGATTTTAACCCAAAACCGAAGAAATCTTTCTTCAGGAGATGGGCATCTCTCTGCAGTTAGCCCCATAGAAACCAATTACGCCTTCAGAAGGAATTCTGGGGGCTTTTTTATTAAGGAAGAGTGGAGTCAAAGATATCCCCTCCCGGAGTGATAGTATTTACAAAAATATTTTTTTCAGGGTCATCTGGGTCTGTATGCAAATTGGCATCAGGAAGAATTTCATTGCCATCAGGGTCTATCCATTTTTCCAGATAAATACCGAATGTCTGGTTTTCAAAATATGAGTTTTTTACCTCTGTTTTGCCTCCTTTTATATGTATTGCATTTGCGCTTGCCCCAAGATATCCCACTTCAGTATGATTTTTAAAAACAACCGTATCAACAACTGCATCTGCGTTTATCAAATACAACCCGTTATTTTGATTATCATACAAATTTGAATTTTTTAAAGATATATTGCAGTTTTCTGCCCTTATTGCCGCCTCAAATTCACGCCCTTCAAGCGAATTATCCCCGGCAAAAGATATTTCAATATTTTCAAGCTCTGAATCTTTACTTGCTTCTGAAAATCTTAAACCATGCCACTTGCCTGGCCTTTGAGCCCACTCTTGGTCCCAATAATAATCCCTAAAGATAATTGGACTTTCTTGTGTTCCTATTGCCTTTAATGTTCCGTCAATATTTATTCCAGAAAGATTCATCACAACTCCTGGCTCCAAGCTTAATGTTGCGTTCTCCGGAACGAAAAAGAACCCATCTGCCGAATATGGCAAATCCGGCCTTAAGGTTAAATCATTTGTTATTGCATGCCTGAAAAATACAATTGCGTTGCAATCGTTTTCTACAGCTTTATTGTCTGAAAAAACAGGACTATTCAGGGTCCCGGCATATATTGGCTTTCCGTTTTTTTCAAAATTATTATTTTGTATTAAAACTTGAGAATTAAAAACTTCACCGTTTTCATCATTCCAATTTTCAACTGTAATTCCATAATTGTTTTCTTTAAAATAACAGTCTTTGATAATATCCGCTCCGCCCAAAACAGAAATTCCCACCGCATTAAATCCGGTGTTTGGGCTGGATTCTTGCATATTTAAAAATTGACTTGATTCAATTTCAGATGATGAATTTACCAAAAATAATCCTTTGTTAAGGTTATTTTCAAATATTGAATTTTTTATTTTCACAGCAGCTTGATTTATTTTCACGCTAGCGCCAAATTCAATCAAAGATGACCCGCCATAACGGAAAATAACATTATCTATCTCAGAATTCACGCTTTTTTTGGTAAACTCTATGCCAAACCAGTTTCCAGGGCCTGGGACAGTTTCTGAAAGGTCATCATTTGTATCTCCGCCAAACTCGTCATCAAGAACAGAAGTAAAAACGATTTTTTCTTCAGAACTGCCAATTGCCTTTAATGTCCCTTCAATTACAATCTTGCCAAACGGATTTATTGCCTTTAAAACAGTCCCCTCGGAAACTGTTAACTTTGTGCCCTCAAAAACTTTTGTATTTTCAAAAAACGTATAAGGGCTTAAATTTTTTGGCAAAACAATATCTCTGCCAAAACCAGTTGGCAAAACCGTATATAGTTGGTAATGGCTGTTTTCATTTCCCGGAGTGCCGTAAACAGAATTTCCATCCCGGTCTTTACCGTTCATTTTTTTTGAGTCATTAAGCTTCCAATTTTCCTTAACAAACCCAAAAGAATACGGGCTTATCCTTTCCAACGAAAAATTATTTTGTTCCACATTACAGTAGTTCCAGTCTCCATTGTCGTAAACCTCGTCAACACGCCTGTTTTTACTGTCTTTCAAATAAAGAAATCTGCCTGAAAAACCGCTTTCAAAAATACTATCAGCGGGCGTATCTAAGACATTATCGTCCCCTTTTTCCAAAACATAAAATCCTTTTGCCGGAATTTTTTCTGATAACAAAATGCTTCCTCCTTCAAAAGTTATCTGCCATCCTGTCAAATCAACATCATTTTCTGACCTATTATAAAGCTCAAGCCAATTGTCGCTGTTGCCGGCAATTGTTCCGAATAAAGCAACTTCATTAATCACAACAGGAACCGATAAATCAATGTCTATTTCCTGCCAATCAGATTCATTTCCATATATATCCTGCGCTTTTACTCTAAAAGAATACAAATTTTCTTCCTCAATCAAAGAATAAAAACCCTTAAAATTAGCTGATGTTTCTTTTGTTTCTAAAAACCAATCCTGCCAATCCCCATTATTTAATCTATATTGCAAATGGAAAAATTCAACATCAGGCAATGTTGAATCCCAACTTAAGCTTAACTCATAAAAATAAACTCCGTCATCACACTTAAGGCTGCTGTCATAATCTGTTTTGTCTTCAATTCCAGCCTTAATAAAGCTTTCCCTTGGGCTTGGAGCGCCAGAAACCCTAAAATCATCAAAATTATTATCTGTATCTTTGCCGATTATTTTCCTTTCAATGCTTTGGCCGTCAGCAAAAGAACAAGCAGGGGTTGTTTCAAAATCAGTTGCATTCTGCCAACCAATTTTATCAGAAATGCTTTTATCGGGCCTCTTTAAAACCAAAGTATTATCTTCGGTTAGAGGATTAACAACAAAAATATCCGCTTTATCTGCGAGGTATTCTTCTCTTGATATCAAAAAATAGTTTTTCCCCCTTATAATTTTTCCATCAAATAATTAGGTCAATATCCTCATCATTAAGATTATAGAGCTCAACAAACTCGGCTTTTTTGTCTTCCGTGCCGGCAATTTGTATTTCATTTATAAGAATTTTTTTTAATTCGGGTTCCTTAGGAGTTATGGTTTCTGTAAAAACAATATTTTCTGCTTTTGGAGTTGGATTTTGCAGTTCAAAATCCATAAAATTATTGTCCGATTCTTGCTCTGAACCATCTGTGTTAACTTTTCTGCCTATTGTCTGACTTTTGCCCTGCAATGGATTTTGAGTCGGCAAACTTTCGTATTCCTGAGCGTCTCCTATCCCAAGTTTATCTGATATATCTCCGGACGGATTTTTTAATACAAACGAATTATCATCTGAAACAGCGTTATCAACGCAGATATCAGACAAAGTTTCAAAATATCCACACCTTGAAATCAAAAAATAACTTTTGGCCATTATTTTCTTCCCTAAAAATGAATTTTTTGAGGCGTGTGTTAAATACCCTGAACCTGTTTTTGTTTTTCTCTGCAAATACCAATCGGTTAGGTCAACCGTCTCATTGTTTGGATTATAAAGCTCAATAAATTCCTCTTTTGAATCAGACACACCTGAAACTTGAACTTCAGAAATCAAGATTTTAAAATAGTTTACTAAGGTCCCTCCTCCGGTTGTGTTCACGATTTCCTGGGGGTCTGCGCCTTCTTCCTCTGTATCGTTTTCTTGGGTGTCCTCTTTCCCATCTTTATTATCCTCATCTTCCTTGTCTTTTTGGACGTCTTCTTTTTGGTTTTCATTGTTTTGACTTTGCAGTTCAATTATCTGTTGATTGATTACATCTAACTTTTCTTCAATTTCATCTAACAGGTCGTCTAATTCTGTTTCAAAAACCAAATCCGGGTCAGGCCCGCCCATTCCTGTAAAATCCTCAAAGTCTTTACTGTCTTCTGATAATTCCTCTGAATAATTGCTGTTTTGTTCATTAAAAAACGGCTCTTCATTTTGGCCGTTATTTTCATTGTTATCCTGCAAATTATTCAAAGCCGCCTGAAGTAAACCGCCATTTTCAAAAACTTTTGCGATATAGCTTACAACCCTCTTTCCCCAGTTGAATACTTTTGCCAGAGTTTCTTGTGATGTTGTTACAAAATCGGTTGCCTCCAGACTTGATGCTGTTTTAAATCCGCTATCTAAAAATCCAAGGCCCAATTTTTGCATTTTATAAGCAACGCTTTCTCCTGGCTTTTCAAAACATTCATTTAAATCATTTTTATCTTCTGCAGAAAGGCTTTGCAAAGAATCATAAATATCTCCTATAATTCTACCAGGAACAGCATCAAGATACACCCCGCTAAAAGAATGTCCACCAAAAGCATCTGCTTGCTCCTGTTCTGACAGCTCTATTGTTATGTTTGAGGGAAGCGGTGTTTTTGCAGAGCCAATTTCTGTAAGCTCTCTGACAATTGATTCTATAACCTTATCTGTGCTTGAAGTTATATAACTGCCATTGCCTGCAACATAATCAGCGGGAGTTGCAATGTTATAAACAGCAATTGACTTTGGAGAAACTCCGTTTTTAACCAGATATTCATAAGCTGAATTGGTATAAAAAGTTCCCTGGGAATGACCCACAAGCAAAACTTTTCTTGTTTCAATTTGGCTGTGAACTTGGTTTAAAATGGTTGTTAAGTCAAAATCCAAATCCTGGTTTCCATAGGCCTGCATTACTGCTTTTATTAAATCCCCTATTTTTCCAACATGCGATGGATTAAAACCATTAATAAACTTAACATTTTTATCTTGAGTATATCTAAAAAATGTATCTTCAAGTAATTTTTTGTCATTCGTTGCCGCTGCCTCATTACCAAAAATTCCATTTATAAAAATAATAGTTGTTCCATCCTTATTACAATCTGCAAAACCAATAAAAGGAAATAATAAAAATCCAAATAAAAATAAAACAACTAAAAATCTTTTCATGCTAACTAATTAAATAAAGATGATAATTCAATATCGCAATTTGTCTCAAAAGATGTTGAATATGTTGTCATATAATTATTATAAATATCCGTTTGTTTTTGTGAACGCAAATCCGTGTTTAATATAAGATTGTCTACTTCTTCTTTCCTTTTTTCAGTAATATCAATAGCTTCTTTTGCCACTTCAGGATTAGTTTCAAGATTTATTTTTAATCCAGCATTGTCTATGCAAATTCTAGCATTACTCCTTTTCTGTAAAACTGCCACAAGTGTCTCTGAATTAATAACTTCTGTAAGCTCCAACTGCAAAGCAAGGGCATATTGCAACATTCCTGCCCTGATTTTTGCAGAATCAGGATATTTTTCAAAAATTGCAAGCTCAACATCGTCCCTTATGCCATTGTTGTTTACATCAAAACCGGCAACTGTCATGTCATTTAGCTCTTGAATTGGCTTTGGGGGCAAATTTGTGCCCATAACATCATCAATTGTCAAAACAGCGCTGTTTATTTTAGCCAAAGCATCTTCTGTTTTTGTTTTGTAATTATACCTTAGGGCCATAGCAACAATAAGCAAAACAATAAGGCAGATATATATGGCTTTGGCAACAAGGACCCTTGTTTTCCATTTGGGAAACTTTAAGACAAATTTTTTATCAAAAAACATAAAAAACAGGGCAGGCAAAAATACAAAAACAATTGTTATAACTGCCCAATTATAAAGGCTTGTGTCTTTTATAATAAAAAATACTCCATACGTATAAAAAACCATAAATAAAACAATTATGGTTTTTAAAATTACAGCTGCTATTTTTGAAATTTTCATAAAGTTTTTGCTACTGAATTTGCTCAGTAGCAAATTCAGTAGCAGTTTTTATTTTTTATATTTTATAAACCAAAATTTAGCTCTTTTTTGAGCTTTGGTTGCAACAATTGGTTAATTATAAAGAATAAAAAACATAAAAACAAAGCAATGACTGTGAATAACTTAACATTTCCAAATCCTTTGGCAATGCGCCGGGGCTTTTGTTTTGCAATACAGCTATTGTGTGGGATATCGGACACCTCATAATTGACTTTTTAATTTGTGGGATAGGCAAAAACAACAAAAATGTTTTTTTGTGGTAAAATGAAATAATATGAAAAATAAAAAAACAAAAGGGTTCACACTAATAGAGATTGTCATATCAATCGGCACAATAGCTGTTTTAGTTTCAGTTGTCTTGTATTATATCTTAGACCAAACCTCCAAAAGCAAAGACGTTAGGATAAAAGAAGAGTTGAACTTTTTAATTTCAATTGGAACAGACTATGCCCAGACTCATGACTCTTTTGGGTCTTTCTGCAATACCAGCGATGTCCAAAAGGTTATTAATGGCCTTGATTCTGATAAAAAATACTGCCGTCACACAGGCGGGGCTTGGACTGCTTGCGCAAAGCTTCATCAAAACAGCTCAAAAGCTTGGTGCGTTGACTATAACGGAATAAGAAAAGAAATAAATGAAACCCAGTGCATACAAACCATTTCAAGCTGCAACTGATATTTAAAAAAATAATAAAACTGCCCCAATGCAAAACACAGGGGCAGTTTTATATTATAGCTATTGCATTATTTTTTAGCTTTTAACAGCTTTGGAGATTTTTTGGGTTTTGGCAATGGCTTTGGAATTTCAAAAATAATTTTTCCGTTTTCTTCGTCAATCAAAACCCTGCTCCCCTCAAAAATTTCTCCTGCTACAATTTTAACAGACAACGGATCTAAAATCAGCTTTTGGATTATTCTCTTTAACGGGCGGGCCCCCAAGCTGGGGTCAAATCCCTCTTTAATCAAAAGTTCTTTGGCTTTTTCAGAAATTTGTATTTTAATTTCCTTTGCCTGTAATCTTTTCTCAACTTTTGACAATTCCAAATCAACAATTTTTTTGATTTCTTCTTTTTTCAGATAATTGAAAATTACAATCTCATCAATTCTGTTTAAGAATTCGGGCCTAAAAGACTCTTTTAACGCGTCAAAAATTTTGTCGCGCATTGATTCCCTTTCAGCCACATCTTCTTTGTTGCTGAATCCAATTGCAGACATTTTGTTGATGTAGTCAGAGCCCGTATTTGAAGTCATTATGATTATTGTATTTTTGAAAGAAACCATTCTGCCTTTGGAATCCGTAAGCCTGCCGTCTTCAAAAATTTGCAGTAAAATGTTAAAAACATCTGGATGAGCTTTTTCAATCTCATCTAGCAAAAGCACGGAATACGGCCTGCGCCTTACTTTTTCTGTAAGCTGGCCGGCTTCTTCATATCCAACATAGCCCGGGGGAGAACCAATAATTTTTGAAACAGTGTGGCGCTCCATATACTCTGACATATCCAGCCTTATCATTGCCTTTTCATCGTTGAATAAAAATTCTGCCAAAGCTCTTGCTGTTTCTGTTTTTCCAACTCCGGTTGGTCCCAAAAATAAAAACGACCCCAGTGGCTTATTTTCTTCTGAAATTCCGGCTCTTGCCCTTCTGATTGCCCTTGAAATAGCTGAAATAGCCTCTTGCTGCCCAATTACCCTTTTATTCAAAACAGCCTCCATTGTCTCCAATTTCTTTGCCTCTTCTGTAATAAGCCTTGTAACCGGAATTCCTGTCCACCTTGAAACAACTTTTGCAACATCCTCTTCAGTTACTTCTTCTTTCAGAAAATGATGGGTTTGCTGAAGCTTAACCAATTTTTGTTCAGCTGTTTTTTGCTCTTTTAACAATTCGGGAATCTTTCCATATTTTATCTCGGCAACCTTTTCTAAATTTGCATCTCTCTGCGCAATTTCAGTCTGATAAGACAGCTCATCCAGCTTTTGCCTTGTTTCTTTTATTTTGTTTATAAGGTCTTTTTCAGCAGACCACTTTGCCCTTAATCCCTTTGATTTTTCTTTTAAATCCGCCAATTCCCGCGCAATTGATTTTAACCTCCTTTCAGAGCCTTTTTCTTTTTTCAAAGCCTGCTTTTCAATTTCAAGTTTTGTAATTTCTTCATCATATTTTTCAAGCTCCTGGGGGTCAGACTCAATCTCAAGCCTTAACGCAGAGGCTGCCTCATCCATCAAGTCAACTGCCTTGTCTGGCAAAAACCTGTCAGAAATATATCTGTTTGCCAAATCAACCGCGGCTTTTATTGCAGAGTCTTTTATCCTTACTCCATGATGGACTTCGTATTTTTCTTTTATTCCTCTTAAAATTGCTGTTGCGTCGTCAACATTGGGCTCCTGCACATAAATGGGCTGAAACCTTCTTTCCAAAGCCGGGTCTTTTTCAATGTATTTTTGATATTCTTTTAAAGTTGTAGCTCCAACAGCCCTAAGCTCTCCCCTGGCCAATGCCGGCTTTAAAAGATTTGAAGCGTCAATAGCTCCTTCAGCGGCCCCTGCTCCAACCAAAGTGTGCAGCTCATCAATAAACAAAATATATTTGCCAGCAGACCTTGCCAGCTCTTTTAAAAGAGCCTTCATTCTTGTTTCAAATTCTCCCCTGTACTTTGTGCCAGCTATCATAGCCCCCAAATCCAATGAAATAATTTCTTTGTTTCTTAAAAACTCCGGCACATTTCCTTTTGCAATTCTTTGGGCAAAACCTTCAACAATAGCGGTTTTTCCAACTCCGGCTTCTCCTATTAAAACAGGATTATTTTTTGTCCTGCGAGAAATTATCTGCATCAGTCTTCTTATTTCATTATCCCTGCCGATTATCGGGTCAATTTTTCCTGCGGCTGCCAAATCAGTCAGATTTCTTGTATATTTTTCAATCACCTGGTATTTTGATTCGGGCTCCGGGTCAGTGATTCTTTGGCCTCCCCTGATTTGCGATAAAATTTTTAGAACAGTTTCATAATCAAGCTTGGAAGATTTAAAGCTGTTTGCCCCTTCTGCTGCAAAAAACTGCACTTTTTCTAAAATATCTTTTGCAACCGATTTTGTATCCAGTAAAGCCAAAAACAAATGCTCAACGGAAATAAATTCATCATTCATTTTTATTGATTCTTGGCGCGCCCTTTCCAAAACTTTTGCCATATCCTGTGTAAGGTAAAACTGCCCAAATGTCTGCGGAGTTGAGACTATTGGAATTTTTGTAATTTGAAGTTCAACCTTTTTTCTAAGGCTTTCTGTGTCAACTCCCAATTTTTGCAATATTACAGATACAATACTCCCTTCCTGCAAAATCAAAGAAAGCAGCAAATGTAAGGCATCAATTTGCTGCTGGGATTTTTCCTGCGCAAATTGCTGAGCCTGCATTATTGCATCCTGGGCTTTATTTGTAAAATTTGCTCCTCCGTTCATTGTTTAAATTTATATTTATTTTTAAGTTTTCATTATTTATAACCCAAAATTTAGTAAAAATCAAGTTTTAAGAATAAATTGCCAATGGTGGAAATTAGCATTATTGCGCCCAACTTTCGCCATACTATTGACATAAATACAATAATATGATAAGATAAATTATAGGGAACGAATTTTGAACCAGAACAAAGAAAGGCTGACCATGTTAACAGAACTGTTGCGACTCTACACAAAAATCTGCATATTGCTGGGTATAGGTATTGATGCTAATTGCCTGCCCAAAGGCAGATACAAATTACGTTACGAAACCCGAGAGATAAATTTCAGGACTTACAAAACCTATTACTACAAATCTATAGTAAGGGATATAAAAGGAAAATGGATTTTTGTTTTGTCGCAAAGGCCGTTGCCGTTTGAGTTCAGAGTGGAATAAATATATTTTGCGCCAAAGTCCCGTCTTTTTTTCAGGCCATCTTGGAGGTGGTTTGAAAGAAGGAGTCTGGAAGGACTTGGCATTTGCAAAGGAGAATGGTATGGAAGAGAGGGTCAAACGTATTCTGGAACGTATGAAAGAGAAGAGCAAGACCACGCGTGCGGCAAAACCCAGGACCAAAGACCCTCGGCCCAATATCAGAATTACCAGTTCCCCGCAAAGTGGACCTATGATGGGTCCCGGAGGGCGCCGTCATCGCTTTAAGATGATGACCGTTTAGCAGGCCTGAACTAGGCAAAAACCAATAGCGGACTTTTACATCACGAAAGCCCGCTTTTTTATTGCAATAAAAAAGCGGGGCAAAAGCTCCCGCAAAAAACTTTGCTTGGCAGGAAATTAGTATCCCCACCTAAAGAAAAAACAAGCGTCCTTAAAGTCTCCGTGATTATCAGTAAAAAAATTGTTCTTCCTTTCGCATCTTTCAACACCGGGCATTTTATCAATCTCAGATAGTTTTGTTCTGTCTGCCCCAAGCCCTATTACAGCCAAAACGATTCTACCATCTCCGTTTTTTGCAAGAACATCCATTCCTCTGCTGGTAAATTTTCTTGCCACATCTCCAGCTTTATCCATATTTGCATCTTGCATAAAAATAACCACTGTTTTCTCCTTTTTCTTGTTTCCTTAAATTGGCAATGAACAAAAAAGCTCCTTTTGGAAAGGGGCTTATTTGAATTTTCTTTTTTGGTTTCTTATTAGATTGGAATGCTCAAATAAACCTCTTTCTCAAAGGGGCTAAAATAAAACCAAAAGTTTGTTGTGAGGTTAATTTGATTTTTCATGTTCTTAAATTTATATTAGCAAAATAAAAATAAATGTCAATCTGCTCTCTCCCCAAGCGTTGCATCCACATTAAAATCCTGGCCGTTTCTTAAAATTTTTAAATTTACCGTATCTCCTGCATTATATTTTTGTATTATTTTGGACAGGGTGTTGCTTTGATTAATTTTTTGACCGTTTATTTCCAGTATAATATCGTTTTCTTTAAGTCCGGCTGATTCTGCCGCAGAACCTTTTGTCACAGCCGCCTGTCCATCAGGACCCTTTGAAATAAGAGCTCCGTAATTAACACCCAAATCATATTCTTTTTTTACTTCCTCTGTCACTAAAATATATCTGACCCCCAAAAAAGGATATATGATTTTACTGGTGGTAATTGATTGCTCTATATCCCTTTTTGCATAATTGATGGGAATAGCAAAAGCAATATTCTCTGCCTGTTCAGCCATTGCTGTACTTATCCCAATTACCTCGCCTTTTAAGTTAAGCAAAGGGCCTCCTGAGTTGCCGGAATTTATGGCCGCATCGGTTTGTATAATGTCTTCCAATGTTTCAGACACTGACCCTGTTTTATCAGAAGCTAAAATTGTTCTTCCAAGGCCGGAAACAACTCCCACTGAAACCGTGTTGCCAAACTCCCCTAGCGCATTACCTATGGCAATTACTGTTTGCCCTATTTGTATGCCAGAAGAATCTCCCAGTCTTAAAGGACTAAAAATTTTTCCTCCGGCGTCTTCTATTTTTATTATTGCCAAATCCTGAACAGGATCTGTTGCCAAAACTTTGGCAGAATATTTTTCTTCGCCGTTCGTTATAACCGTGTAATCTGCGTCCTTATCAGAAACAACGTGCTTGTTTGTTAAAATCAATCCATCAGACGAAACAACAAATCCGGAGCCAGACCCTACTTCCTGATATTCTGTTCCTTTTTGCACATATTGAGGTATTTGTATGTCAAAAAATGAATCATCCCCAAATGGATTAACCCATTCTTGTTCATAAATAGGCAAATTTTTGGAAATCACAATGCTTACAACCGATTGGCTTGAATTCTTTACAACATCTATAATTGCCTGCTCATAAGAAATTTTTGATTCATAGCTTTCTGGTTCTTCTAACAGATTTTCGACTGCTTTATTATTCTCCCGTTCTATTTGCGGAAATTTTAAAGATTCTGACAGCATTTCAGCTTCTTTTGGGAAATATCTTATCAGCATTGCAAACGATAAGATAATTATTACAACTACAATCAAAATAAAATAAAAACCATTTAAAAAAATCTTGCTCCGCAGGTTTTTTAAAACTTTGTTTTTTATTTTTGTAAAATTAATATTTGGCGATTCGTACATATTTTTTTAAAATTATTTTTAAATATCAGTATAGGTAATCTACTGAAACAACTTTTTGGCTTCCTGCCAAATTTGGGGCTGGTTCTGAACTGTTTTCATCCAATACCACCACTCTGCGCCCCATAAGTAAAAAGTATCAAATCCGGTTTTTTTCGCATATTCCACGTTTTCTTTAAACTTCTCCAGATTCATTGTTTTTTCTTGTTCATCTAAAGGCACATCATAAAACGGCTTTTCGGCCCACGGCTCTGCCTGCAGTTCAACACATATAACCTTTTTACCAAATAATGCTTTAATGATTGCAGCCTTTCTTGAATAAAAAACAGGGGGTAAGGGATATGTTCCGTAAAATTTAGGATAAAAACCGCCTGAAAACCCAAAATTGTTATTTACATTAACCCATGCTTTTCTATACATTGTAGAACCCACTATATCTCCAATCTTTGCCGCTTTTGTCCACCATGAAAGCTCTCCTGAATCAGAAATAATTATCTGCCTTTCTGGGTCAAGTGATTTTACAAGCTCCACTTCTTTCTCTAAAAACTTTCCGTTGTCTTCATAATACCACGCCGGGCATTCACCAAATTCAAACAGCGGTTCATTTTCAACCTGCCAATAAGCAATGGCTTTGCTGTCTTTATATCTTAAAACAACTTTTTCTATATATTCCAAAAGCTCCTCCTGCTGTTCTTCCCTTGAAAGTATTTTCGTGAATTCCGGAGCGTGGCATTCCGGCCATCTGCCTGTTTTCATCCCTAAAACATAGATGATTTCTATGCCCCTGTTCTCTGCTGTCTTTATCTGCCAGTCAATATCGTCAAAATAATAACCGTCATTTTTTCCCTCAACCCAATCCCACTGCGTATGTAATTTTATTTTTTTTGCCCCTAAATCTTCAATGGCTCCCAAATAAACCTCCTTCCAATTTAATTTTAAAGCCTCTGCCTGCATCTGGGAAAAATCAATTCCCCAATTTATATCTTCTTTTTCTTTGCTAAATCCCACAAAAAAATACAGAAAAAAAGCTAAAATCAATATTAAAATAATTGACAAAAAAATAGTTATTTCTTTTTTCATATAATGTTTTGTTTATCTGGTTATTACAATATTCTCTATAAATTTTTTAGTTGACTCTTCAAGGGAAAATTTCAGCGCGTATTCGCGGCAGGCATCTTTAGAAAGACCGAGACATTCATTTGCCGCTTTTTCTAAATTTTCATCTAAAACACCGACATCTTTTAAAACAAGATATTTTAAATCCATAACATCATGGCAGGCAACCGGAATTTTACATGAAAAGGCCTCTATGATTGCCAAAGGAAAAGTGTCTGTAAATGAAGGCAAAACAAAAACATCGCATACAGACAATAAATCTATCAATTCTTGCCCTTTTTTATAACCCAAAAACATATTTTCTTTTCCATATTTTTTTTCAAGGCTGTTTTTTAAAGGCCCGTCGCCAATAACAAGCTTTGTCCCCGGAAGCCTGCATTTTAAATACTCTTCCACATTTTTTTCTTTGGATATCCTGCCAAAATAAACAAAAACAGGATATTCTAATTTATACTTTTCTTTTGCCCCAGAACTTTCATTTTTTTTAAAAAATTCTGTATCAACTCCCAGAGGCCAGACTGTAATATTTAGAAATCCCCGTTTTTCCAAATTCTGCTTTAGCCCTTCTGTGATTACCATTGTTTTTGAAGCGGCTTTATGAAACCATTTTAGATATTTATAAGCCAGCTCGGAAAAAAAATTGGCCTTCCCCAGATAATAGCTCATATAGGTCTGGAAGTTTGTGTGGTTTGCAGTGGTAAACTTTATTTTCTCTTTAAGACAAACTCTGCGGCAAGCTAAACCAATCGGTCCTTCTGTTACAATGTGTATATAATCCGGATTTTCTTTTTTTATAATTTTTCTTATTTTATTTTTACAGAAAAAAGAAATTTTTATTTCGGGATAAAAAATAAAAGGAATAGAAAAAAACATTCCCGGATGTATCACAACAATTTCAAACTCCTTTTTTTTAAGCCCTTTTATCAGGTCGTCAATGCACCTTACTACCCCATTGACCTGTGGAAACCAAGCATCTGTTGCTATTATAATCTTTGGCATAATTATTTTTTATTATTTTTAAACCATTCAACGGTTTCTTTAAGACCTCTTTGCAAATCATACTCAGGAATCCAACTTAATTCTGAATTTATTTTTGAATAATCCAGACAGCTCCTCTGCTGTTCTCCCTTTTCAGAAGGCCTATGAGCCTCTTTCAAATCAGAGCCCGTTAATTCTTTAATCATTGAAAAAATATCATTTATATTTGTTTCTTTTGCTGTGGCAACATTTAAAATTCCTGTTTTTTTAGAATCCATTGCCAATAATGCCGCCTTTGCAACATCAGAAACATAAACAAAATCCCTTGTCTGTAATCCGTCTCCGTTTATCACGGGCTGTTGATTCAAAAAAAACTGGCTGCAAAAAATAGCTATTACTCCGGCCTCTCCTTTGGAATTCTGCCTAGGACCGTAAACATTGGCAAATCTTAGGGCCAAAAACGGAATCCCAAAAACCCTATTGTAATAATTCAAATATTTTTCTGTTGCTAACTTTGCTATTCCATAAGGAGAAAGGGGCTCTGCAGGATAGGTCTCAGACGTAGGGATAATATCTGCTTCTCCATAAATAGCCCCGCCCGTTGAAGAAAAAATAATTTTTTTAACATTAAAATTCTTACAATTCTCCAAAATATTCAACCCCCCAAGAATATTTATTTTTGCGTCTTCTAATGGATTTTTTACTGATTCCCTTAAATTAATTTGAGCGGCAAAATGAAAAACAATTTCAGGTTTTTCTTTTTTAAAAATCCCCGAGATTTTTTTATCTCCAATGTCTATTTTATAAAATTTTGCTCTTGGGTTTATATTTTCTTTTTTTCCAGTGGACAAATTGTCAACAATAACCACACTGTGATTTTTCTCTATTAATTTATCAGCCACATGGCTGCCTATAAATCCGGCTCCTCCTGTAATTAAAATTTTCATATTTATTTTAAAATAGCTTATAACTTGTTATTGTATGAGGATGAAATTATTTTTTCTATGTTATATGTTCCCATTTTTTCTATTTCCATAAACCCTTCCATTGCCATTTCAGCAAAATCTCCTCCATCCAAAAGGTCATATATCCATTGGTCAATATATCTTAAATTTTCCTGGGCAACTCCGGCCCCAACATGCAAAAGCCATTTTTTGTTATAATCTTCCTGCGAACCAATGGGCGGAGCTATGATTATTGGAATTCCAAGCCCGGCATAAAACGATAATTCCGACGGCTTTGTCCATAAAATATCCGTTTCCTTCAAGGCTTCGTTAAACGCTTTGAAATATTCTTCTGTTGTATTCCCGTAAAGCATTCTGACGTGTCCGTTGATTTTTAAGTGCTCAATATTGTCTGAAAAGTATTTTTTAAGGTATGTATGAGTTCCAACTGAAATAATAAACCGCAACTTGTTTTTTTTAATTTTATCTTCCATGCGATTTATTGCTTTGGCGCAAATTTCCTTTTGAGCGCCCGCTCCGCCAATAGAAAACATTATTGTTAAAGGATGGTTTGATTTTTCAGGAAGCTTTCCTAAAACTTTGCTTATTAGAGGGTCATACATTTTTCTGTATTTTTTTTGCGGATCAAGGTTCACAAGCCTGTTTTTTAAGTCTTCTTTTAAAATTTCCATTTTTTCAGAACCTATATTTTCTTTTGGCAAAGGGTAGCCCGTCAAAAAAATATTTTCCTGCTTTACTCCGTAAAGTTTCAGCCTGTCCCTTGCCCATGTGCAGGGAGCAAAATATTTTATTTTGCTTTTTTGCGGATGCAGGCTCACCCATGACCTATTAAAATCAGCATCGCAGATTATACAGTAAATCGGGCCAGGATACCCGAATTCTTCTGCCATAAAAGCTGGCACAAAAAAACTTGTGACAACAGGCAGAACATTTTTTTTGAATCTTTCTATTAAATCCCTGCCCCAGCCAAGTTTTATAAGCCGAAAAGTATTCTTTAAATTGGAAACAGGATGCGATAAATCCCTTTTTGGATAATAGTTTAAAATTTTCTGAAACTTGTCCATAATGGAAAAAATAAATTCTCCCAAAAATGGAATTCTTTTAAATCTTGAAATGAATTCATACAAAACCCTTGTCTGATTCCAAAAACTTCTGTCTTTTGCGGGAATACCATCATAGTTATTGGAATTTATAATTTTTCCGCCAAAAGCAATATCCTTTAAAGGATATGTTGTTCTCTGGTGCCCGTATCCCATATCAGCTGCCACAACCCATGCCCTTTGACCATGCTTAGGTCTTTCGGATTTTTTTTGTTCCATTGAGCTTACTGTTAACTAATATTTATTACTTAATTATAATTGAAAATAGCCTTGCCCTCAAGGGTGAATTATTTAGGCTGGAATATTTCAAAAAACACAATAATATGTTATTATATTATTGTGTTGCGTTTTTGGAATAGCGCAACAAAAGATGGTCTTTCACAATTGAAAGAGAGAGTGAGTTATGAGAAGGAAGAGTTATAAGGCTGTTAGTGTTGTCCCAGAAACAATAGTGGTGCATTGTCTGGATCCAAGGTTTAAGCTCGCCCATGACCTTTTTATCAGAGAAGAATTAGGGATGGGTGAATTTGACTTTTTGGCAATTCAGATAGCGGGCGGAGCAGGGGTTTTAGCCAGGCAAACAGAAATGACAAATTGTTTTTGGTCCGCAACGGGACAGCTAGACTGTTTTACTAAGCATTTTGATATAAAGCGCATTGTCTTAATTGCTCATCAGGATTGCAAAAGATATGAGCAATTAAAGAGATCTGGCCGGGCAGGAAATGACACCGAACGACAAGACCTGATTAAAGCTTTAGAAATAGTTTCCAGGGCATATCGCACAAAAGTTTATGCCTATTATGCATCATTTTCAGACAACGAAAAAGAAATATCGTTTGAGAGGGTGCAACCTTCCTCTGCAAAACCTGCAGAAACTCCGCAGCTTGTCTGCGCATAATTCTCTCGTCCACACACGCCGCAGCTTGAAAAAGCCGCGGTTTTTATGTGATAAAATTTTGCATATATTTTTTTCTTATAAGCCTTACAATATATCCAATGGCCAGATAGCATACAACAAGCCAAATCCAATGGACATTATTAAGATTTTTTATAGCCCAATCTTGCGAAAAAAAATCTATTATCCATAAAAAATATGAAAGCACAAAATAACAGGGTACGGAAAAAACCCACCCAAGCATACCTGAAAAAATTCCAAGAAACGCCGATAAAAATCCAAAAATCATCAGCCAATAGACAACAGGCAGAACAAGAAGATTGGTTATTGGAGAAACAAAAGAAATGTTTCCAAAACTATAAATTATTATTGGCAGGGTAAAAACTTGGGCTGCAAAGGTTGAAGAAATAATCTTTATGAATCCGTTTGCTTTTTGCTTTGCTTCATTAAAAATCCTTTTGGCCCAGAAATCCAGAAATCCGCTAAAAACCGGCTCAAGATAAATAAGCCCTATTACAGCCAGAAAAGAAAGTTGAAACCCAACATCATATATTAAAAGCATTGGGTTTATAAAAAGCATAACGCAACAGGCCAAGACAATAACCCTTATCCCAATACTCTGCCTGCCTAATTTCTGGGCAAAAAGATACAGGCTTCCCATTATTGACGCCCTTACTCCTGAAGCAGGAAGGCCTGTTAAAAAAGCATAAAGAAAAATTATGATTATGGCAAAATAAAATGCTTTGCTTTTTTTAATGGGAAACATCAACAAAATAGACATTATAATCGCGCTTAATATAATAACGTGTGTTCCGGAGACAGCTATAATATGCCTAAGCCCTGTGATATTAAGCTTGTTTTTTAAGTCTTCTGACATAGCTCCGTTGTCTCCTAAAATGGTGCCCTCCAGTATTGAGCTTTGCGGAGGAGCAAAATTTTTTTGTATACTTTGTCTTATTTTCTGCTTAAAGGACAATATCAAAGAATAAAATTTTTGCCAGAATCCGGCAGTTTCGTTTGTTTCTGCAAATTCAACTTTAGGGAAAAACATTACAGAATAAATTCCGTCTTTCATAAGATAATTTTTATAGCTGAAATCCTCTGTTTCCTGCGGAGTTTCAAGTTTTCCCTCAACCTTTATTGCATCCAAATATTTGCATTCAGGGTATCGACTTGTTGTTATTAAAATAATGCTCTCTCCAACTTTTACTTTTATTTTCTGATAAGTATCCCTAATATCCGGCTCGTCATAAATAAAACCCGTAAGTTTTACAGCGTCGCCTTCATTCATTTTCTTCAACTCGTTATTTTCAATCTTAAATTCATTTGTCTGCATTCTTAAAATTCCAAGGCATAAAAATAAAACGCAAAATCCGGCAATAACAAGAAAATTATTTTTTAAAAATAGGGATGAAAAAATAATTACAATCCCCAGAATCAAAATCATACAGACAAAAATTTGCGGAATGGCAATCAAAGATTCAAAAAAAATTCCTGCAATAAAAGACAGGCTTAAATAAAATAAAATCTTAGACGGCGTCATTTTACGATATTTTAAAATTTATATAATCATGTCCGCAATCGGCAGATTTTAAAATAAGGAGATATTTCTTTTACAATATTTTCAAGATATTCTTCTTGAAACGGTTTTATTTTTTCAAATTCAGGGTCAATTGTTTTTTCAGCCCTGAAGTTTTGTATATAATATTTTACATTTTCAGCTCCGGCCCATTTTGCTATTTCGACAAAATCCTCCTTTGAATGTATTCCAGGCACTGCTGTTGTGCGAAATTCAAAGTCAATATTCCCTTGTTTTAAAAATTCCGCGCTTTTTTTAATGTTCTCCATTTTTATTCCTTCTCCAAAAATTGCGTTGTAAATTTTATTATTGGGGCCTGCTTTTATATCCATTGCAACATAATCCACTAAATTAGCCATAGCCAAATCTTTTAACATCTGCGGATTTGAGCCGTTAGTATCCAACTTAACAAAAAAACCCAACTGTTTAATTTTTTCTATAAAATTTGGCAAATCCTTGTTTATTGTTGGCTCTCCTCCGCATATCACAACTCCTTCCAGAAGCCCCTTCCTTTCATTTAAAAATTTAAAAAATTCCTGCTCTGAGATTCTGGGTTGCTTTGCAATTTTTAAAGGCAACACTAGTTCTGAAGAATAACACCAGGGGCATCTAAAATTACACATTGCCAAAAAAACAATACAGGCTATTTTACCCGGATAATCAATAAGGGTAGTTTTTTGTATCCCTGATATTATCATGCCTAAGTTTTTAAAAGCTCCTTTTAGGAGCTTTTAATTTTATGCCGGAACTTTTTCTTCGTGAGTTTTTTTTAATTCTTCTTTTGCACCAGAGCCTTCTTTGCAAACAAACTCTTTTCTTTCCTTATACTCTTGCTGTTTCCCTTTGTGCCATTGGTTAACTGGTCTTATATATCCTACAACCCTTGAGTATACTTCGCATGGCTGTTTTATCGCGCACTGAGGACATTCAAAATGTTCTCCGGGCAAATATCCGTGTACGGGGCAAATTGAAAAAGTGGGAGTCAAGGTAATATACGGCAGGCTGTATTTTTCAAATATTTTTTTAACCAAATTTTTTGCTGCATCTGGGTCTGTTATTTTCTCTCCCAAAAATATATGTAAAACAGTTCCCCCTGTATATTTTGTCTGGATATCATTCTGAAGTTCAAGGGCTTCAAAAACATCATCTGTAAATCCTACCGGCAATTGACTCGAATTTGTGTAAAATGGAACCTCCGGAGTCCCGGATGTAATAATGTCGGGATATCTTTCTTTGTCAGCTTTCGCTTGCCTATAACTTGTGCCTTCTGCCGGAGTTGCTTCAAGATTATAAAGATTTCCGGTTTCTTCTTGAAATTTTACCATTTTGTCCCGCATAAAATCCAAAATTTCTATTGCAAATTTTTTGCCTTTTTTTGTTGTTATATCCTCATCCAAAAAATTAAGCAAAGACTCGTTCATTCCGCAAATTCCGATTGTTGAAAAATGGTTTCCAAAATAAGAATCCCTCAGATTTTTGACATCCTTAAGATAATGCTTTGAATAAGGATATAATCCTTTTTCCATAAAATTATCCAGGGCTTTTCTTTTTATTTCCAGACTTTCTTTTGCCAATTCCATTAATTTGGAAAGCCTTTCAAAAAATTCGGTTTTTGTTTTTGAAAGATACCCAATTCTTGGCAGGTCAATTGTAACAACCCCGATACTCCCCGTCTTGGGGCTTGACCCAAATAATCCTCCTCCTCTTTTATACAATTCCCTGTTATCCAGCCTTAATCTGCAGCACATTGACCTGGCGTCATCCGGGCTCATATCGGAATGTATAAAATTTGAAAAATAATTGATTCCGTATTTTGCCGTTGCTTCCCACATGGGCGCTAAATTTTTGTTATCCCATTCAAAATCTTTTCCAACTGAAACCGTTGGTATCGGGAAAGTAAAAGGCCTGCCCGATGCATCTCCTTCCATTAATCCTTCATAAAAAGCTTTTATAAACATATCCATTTCAGGCTGGAATTCTTCGTATGTTTCTTTTTGTGGCTGTCCTCCTATAATTACGGGCTGTTTTGCCAAAAAAGAGGGCGGTTTTATATCCAAAGACACGTTTAAAAATGGCGTTTGAAAGCCAACGCGCGTTGGCACCATGCAGTTATACAGAAACTCCTGCATTGACTGCTTAACTTGTTTATAACTTAGATTGTCATATCTTATAAAAGGCGCCAAAAGCGTATCAAAATTTGAAACAGCATTAGCTCCGGCAGTTTCTCCCTGCAAAGTAAACAAAACGTTTACCAGCTGTCCCAAAGCTGTCCTGAAATGTTTTGGAGGCCTGCATTCTATTTTTCCTGAAACCCCTCCAAATCCCTTTAATAAAAAATCATACAAATCCCACCCTGCGCAATAAGGAGCCAACAGCTCCAAATTATGAATATGAAAATCTTCGCTTGCAGCCGCATCCCTTATCTCTTTTGGATAAATTTTGTTAAGCCAATATTTTTTTGAAATATATGAGCCGACATATTGGTTAAGCCCCTGCAAAGAAAAAGTCATATTGGCGTTTTCTTTAACCTGCCAGTCAATTTCTTTTAAATAGCTGTCAATTTTTTCAGATGACTCGTCAACTGCTTTTGCTGCTTCCCTGATGCTTCTTCTTTGTTCCCTATATAATATGTAGGCCTTTGCGGTATCAACCAAATCTTCCAATATCAAAGCCTCTTCAACAATGTCCTGTATTTGCTCAATATTAGGAATTTCCCCTTTTTTAAATCTGCGGTTTAATAGGCTTATTACTTTTTGGGAAACCTTTTTCGAAACTTCGCCGTCACCCTGCCCGGACGCCTGCAATGCCTTATGAATTGCATTGGATATTTTTTCTGCATCAAAAGCTACAACGGCTCCGTTTCTTTTTTGGATTTTTTCTATATTGTTTTTCGTTTTTAATTCTGCTTCCATAAATTTGGGGGACAAAAAAAGGGCCCTCCGCCTTTCTAAACTCGTTGCCCGATATTTCTTCTGAAATTCGCTGCTAGAAAAATATTTTTCCCGGTTGCAAAAATATCAGGTAGCGAGTTTATATTTTATTTAATTTTAAAATTTTTATTTTTAAATAATTCCTGAAAACTGCCGACAAAAAATTAACAGATTATTATATTTTACCTTAGCAAGAAAGCAGGTCAAGTCTTGACTAAAAATAATTTATCCGTAAAAGTCTATTCCAAGACAAAAAAATAAAAACACAAGGTTTTTGCCTTGCATTTTTTCTAAAAATAAACGCTGGCAGATTGATTTAAAATTTTGTAGCAATTACTGAAATTTTCAACTCGCCTTTTTTCAGGGTGTTGTCTTTTACTGCCCCGAAAATAATTTGGGCTTTAGGGTCAGCATTTTTTGTGATAATTTCAGCTGCTCTCTGGATTTCATTTAGAGTGACATCATTTCCAAAAACAGAAAATAAAACCCCCTTTGCTCCTTTTATTGAAAAATCCAGCAAAGGAGAATTTATTGCCGCTATTGCAGCCGTTTCCGCCCTGTTTTCGCCAGAGCTCCTGCCAACCCCAAATAAGGCGTTACCTGAATTTTTTATGATTGAAACCAAAGAAGCAAAATCAATATTAATAATTCCGGGCACTAAAATCAAGTCTGTTATTCCTCTAACAGCCTCCCTTAAAATATCATCACACATTAGAAAAGCGTTTGAAACGGTTGTTTTCTCGTCAATAATTTTTAAAAGTTTGTCATTGGAAATTATCAAGAGAGAATCCACCTTTTCTTTTAGATTTTTCAAAGCGGCTTCTGCAATTTTTTTCCTTTGCTCTCCTTCAAAGGAAAAAGGCGTTGTCACAACTGCAATTGTCAGAATTCCAAGACTCTTTGAAATTTCAGCAATAATAGGGGAAGCTCCAGACCCAGTTCCTCCGCCTAATCCGCAAGTTATAAAAACCATATCGGCTCCTTTTAGACTCTCTGAAATTTCTCCCTGGGCCTCTTGTGCAGATAATTTCCCCAAGTTAATATCCATTCCTGTTCCCAATCCGTGGGTTGTTTCTTTTCCTATTAAAATTTTTTTTTGCGCCTTGCAAAAATGCAAAGCCTGGGCATCTGTATTTACTCCAATAAGTCCCACTTCTTGTATGTTAAACTTTGCCATTCTGGAAATGGTGTTGGACCCCGACCCTCCTACTCCAACAATTTTAATTTGAGGATTCACCCTTCACCTAAATAAGCTTATATTTCAAAAATGAATTTTAAAAATTTTGCTTATTATAAATTAAAATCTTCTTTCCCTCCCCCAAAATTTATTTAGGTGAAGGGTAAATAATTATTACAAAAAAATAATCTGCGAACGCACGAATTCGCAGATTGTTCAAATTCGTTATTCGTTAATATCAGGGCACAAAAATCCTTATAATTTTTTTAATTTTTGACCCAAATCCCTTTGTAATCCCCAGTATACCTGGTTCTTCATCAAAATCAACCCCCTCCAAAGCCAAACCTGCCACAGTTGCCAAAGAAGGGTCTTCTTGAACTCCTAATATGTTCTTTGGAGTCCCTATTTCACAAACAAGCTCCAGAGATTCTTTTGTGAGTTCTTTTATTTTAGACAATTTGCTTCCTCCGCCTGTTAGAACAATTCCTCCGGGAAGCAATTTTTGCCTGCCGATTTTTTTAAGCTCTTTTTGCGCCAAGTCTAATATTTCAGATACCCTCGGCTCGATAATATCAACCAAATCTTTTTTTGTAAAAGAGGTTAGGGAAGATTTTTCAAAAACTTCAATCTTTCTGGGGGTTTGTTCTTTTGAAGATTCTTTTTCTTTTTTGGAGAATATACATGTTCCGTGCTGCCTCTTAATTGACTCTGCCATGGCAACTTCTATTTTTAACCCTATTGCAATATCGTTTGTAATATTCGCTGAACCTATCGGAAAGATTGCAAGATGTATTAAATCTCCCTCCTCAAAGACAGCCAAAGAAGTTGTTGATGAACCTATGTCAATTAAAGCAACCCCAAGCTCTTTTTGCTGGGGTGTTAATACTGCTTTTGCGGCCGCCAAAGGAGAGGGTATGACATCGTTAATTTGGATTTTTGATCCTAAAACTGCTTGTGTTAGTTTCAAAAAATAAGGGGAAAAAACACATAGCAACAAAACTTTTGCCTCAAACCTGACACCTGTTAAATTCAGGGGTTCTTTTATGCCTCCTTGTCCGTCAATTATATATTCCCTTGGAATAACATCTAAAACTTCGTCGTTCTTTGGCAGATTTATTGCCTTTGTTGCTTGCTGAACCCTTTCGATATCTTCTTTTGAAATACGCTGGTCTGCTCTTGAAACTGAAATCGTTCCATCAGAAGGGGTTACATAAATATGATTTCCTCCTATGTTTACCGAAACAGAGCTTATTCTTTTACCGCAGTCTTTTTCAACTTCAGAAATTACTGTTCTGATATTTTTTGCTGTTTCATCAGCATCCGTCACAATACCTTTTCTTAGACCAAACGAAGGAATTTCAGAATATGCTAAAACTTCACAATCAAATTGCTTTTTTTGAATGGCCAGACATTTTATACTGCTTGTTCCTATGTCCAAACCTACGGCAATATTAGCTTTCGCCATAAAATTTTATAATCTTGCAAATTATATCCTGTTTAAAATATAAAACAGACCTATTTTATTTTGATAAAATTTTCTTTAAGTATTCCTCCTGTTTTATTTCCATTATTTTTGCGGCCTTAGCTGTTTTTTCATGGTCATATCCGAGTAAATGCAGAATCCCATGGATAAAAACCTTCATCATTTCTTCATTAATCGATTTTTTTGCCTTTTTAGCATTTTCTTTAACTGCTTTCGGACATATGATGATTTCTCCAAGGTAATTATTTTCTTTTAATAAAAACGAAAGAACATCTGTTGGCTTGTTTTTGTTCCTAAATTTTTTATTAAGCTTTTTTATTTCTTCTTCCTCAACAAAAGCCAGCGAAAAAGTTTTTAATAATTCATTTTCGCCTTTTAGCACATTTTTTGCAACCTGTGAAAAACTATTTTTATCCACAGGAAAAGAAGTTAAATTGTTTATCTCAATCATTATTATATTTTACACTATTTTCTAATTAAACAAAAACCCCTTATCTTGGGGTTTTTGTTATTTTGAAAGCAATTCTTTTACAGCTTCGCTTACTTTTGAGCCTTCTGCCCTTCCTTTTATTTTTGGGTTCAAGTCTTGCATTACTTTTCCCATGTCTTTTAATTCTTTGGCTCCTGTTTTTTCTATTGATTCTGCAACTATTTTTTTTATTTCTTCTTCTGATAACTGCTCCGGAAGATATTTTTGCAGAGCTTCAATTTCCTTTTCTTCTTTTTCTGCAAGCTCTTGCCTTTTGCCCTGGATATACAATGCAATAGCATCCCTTCTTTTTTTGATTTCAGAAGAAATGACCTGGATAATTTCCTGGTCTGATAACTCTGACTTTTCTGACAGTTTTTTTTCCTCAATGCCCTTGTCTTCCATTGCTTTGCCCGTTTGGCTATAGCCGAGGGAAAGCTTATATCTTTTTTCTTTTTCTTTTGAAATTATAGACGCTGAAAGCATGCGCAAAACTCCAGGTAAAAAACTGTCTCCTTTTTTTAGCGCCGCAACAATGTCATCTTGAATTTCTTTTTTCAACATAATTGTTTCTCGGGCAAAATTTAAAACTATTGCCCGGATTATTTTGGCTTTGATAATTTATCCTGCTTTATCCTTTCCTTTCTTAATTCAACCCTTCTTAAAGCAGATCTTTTTTTAGCCAAAGCAGACTTTTCTCTTTTTTTAAATTGTTTGCTCCTTGCCTGTAATAGAATCCCAGACTGGCGTACAACTTTTGTAAAACGATGGACTAAATTTTGAGAAGTCTCTTTTTCTTTTCTTTTTACTTCTAATACCATAATAACTATTTTTTTAATTTTTATTTTTTGTTATTTTTTCTTTTTTAATTTTATTTTTCATTTCCACAACAACCTTGTCAATTTTTATTTCCTCCTGAACTCCGGTATTCATATCCCTTAGTGTAATAAAATCTTCCAGCGCTTCTTTCTGTCCAAATATCAAAACCCACTTAATACCCATTTTATTTGCAGTCCTTAACTGAGCCTTAAGAGAATCTTTGGAAAAAGATTCAGCAACCGGAATTTTCGCCGACCTAAATTCTTCAAAAAGTTTTAAACTTTTTCTCTTTGCCATTTGTCCCAGTTGGGCTAAAAATATTTGCGCATCTTCCTGCTTCTGCCCTGTTTTCATTTCTCTTTCTTTCATCAGGCTTATGATCCTTTCTATTCCTCCGGCAACTCCGCATGCAGGAACATCTCTTCCGCCTAAAAGTTTTGAAAGATTGTCATATCTTCCACCTCCAATCAATGACCCCTGCGACTGCCCAGATTCTGTTGTTTCAATAATTTCAAAAACTGTTTTTGTGTAATAATCCAATCCCCTTACAAGATATGGGTTTAATGCATAAGGAAGCTCGAGCTCATCCAAAAATTCCAGAGTCTGCTTAAAATGGCTGTGGCAATTCTCACAGAGATGGTCAATGATTTGGGGAGCTGATGCTTTTACCTGCTGACATTTTTCTTCTTTGCAATCCAAAACGCGTAAAGGATTTTCTTTCATCCTTCTCTGGCAATCAGTGCACAGAGAAGATTTTCTGGATTTTAGATAGCTTGAGAGAATCTTTTTAAAATACGGCCTGCATTCTGAATCTCCTATTGAATTTACTTCAATTTTGATATTTTTGAATCCCAATTCTTTTAAAACATCATAACCCATCTGTATTATTTGCCCGTCTATAGACGAATTTTTTTCGCCAATTGCTTCAAATCCAAATTGGTGAAACTGCCTGAATCTGCCTGCTTGGGGCCTTTCGTACCTGAAAAACGGCCCAATATACCAAAGCTTCACAGGTTGAGGAAGGTTGTGCATTCCGTGTTCAATATAGCTTCTCATTACAGGAGCCGTTCCCTCGGGTCTTAAACAAACAGAATCCCCTCCTTTTGTCTTGAATATATACATTTCTTTCCCAACAATATCAGTGTCCTGACCCACTGTCCTTGAAAAAATTTCAACGGATTCCAAAATTGGAGTTTCTATTTTTTGGAAACTGTAATAATTTGAAACCCCCTCTATTACTTTTTGAACCCTTTTAAAATATACCTGGTCCTCAGGCAAAACATCGTGCATTCCAGTCAAACTTTGATATTTTGGCTTGCTCATTAATTTTTGATTTAATAGTTTGGAGTTGAAATTTTAGACAATTCGTCTATGGGATAGAGTCTTAAAAAAGCTTTTCCTATAATATTGGCTTTTGGAACTATCCCCCATGACCTTGAATCATAAGAATACATCCTATTGTCTCCTAAAACAAAATATTCGTCTGCTTTTAGTGTTGTGCCTGTATCTCCGTAAGTTTTTAAATCTTCTGGCAAATATTGCTCATCTAAAATAACTTCTTCTCCCGTTGCTTTCACCACAGTGACATTTCCACTTTTTATAACAACTGTTTCACCCGGAAGCCCGATTATTCTTTTTATAAACCTTTGCGTAGTATTTTTGGGATATTTAAAAACAACTACATCTCCTCTTTGCGGCTCTGAAATCCTGTATGAAATTTCGTCAACAATAAGATAATCCCCTGATTCAAAGCTTGGGGACATTGATTCTCCTTTTACAATAAACGGCTGAAATAGAAAATAGCGGATTGGCAAAACAATTGCCAATGCAATAACTGCTATTTTAAAAATCTCAAAAGAAAAGGATAAATATTTTTTTATCACGCCTTCTTTTGGAGTGTTTTGCTCTTTATTTTGCTGGTTGATTGTTTGTTTTGTTTCTTCCATTTTGTTTAGGTTAAAATTATCTCTATTTTAACATATTTTAAAGTTATTGCAAGCGCTATTTAAAACAATAAAAAGGGCCGGAAAATCAGCTGATTATCCAGCCCATACAGGAAGAAAGGCTAGCAGCGCCTCATTAATTTGGGTCTACGCCTCCCCCAAACTGTTCTCCGAGTGCCACACAACTTGCGAATCGCCATTGGGTGGACTTTCCACCCAAATTTCCTCCCAAATTCTTTGGAGACCTCTTTGAGGAGGTCAGTGGTGACCGTGCCTCCATTGACATGGGAAAGAATAAATGACCTTTGGCTGGCATTCAACTTTCGAGCAGTGTGACAAACGGTTCCTGACATGTCAAATCCTTTCTTTGAGCCATTGTTACAAGTTTGAACTTGTGCCTCTTCTCCGCCCTGTTTGGTTAGCTAAGATTCCCCTCCCCAAAAACGGCAAGTACAATGTGCTCTGACTGCTTTGTTCTCCTTTCCTGTTAGAGAATAGAAAAAACAACCAGATGTTGACCACCTCCTTTCTAAAAGGTACTGTTTTTATAATAATGCCAATAAAAAACAAAGTCAAATTTTACAAATTAACATAAAAAGAGTAAATTTAAATAAATATACATTAGATTAAAATGAAAACAATAATCATAGGCCTTGGAAATCCTGGCAAAAAATTTGAAAAAACCCGCCATAACGTAGGCTTTATGGCGCTTGATGAATTTGCAAAAGAAAATAATTTTCCTGATTTTGAATTGCAAAAAAAATCAAACTCCTTAATTTCTGAATCTGAAAACATAATCCTGGCAAAGCCCCAAACTTTTATGAATGAATCTGGAAAAGCTGTAAAAAAAATTTCAGATAATATTGACGCAGAAAATCTGATTGTGGTTCACGATGACATTGATTTGCCTGCAGGAAAAATAAAAATAGTAAAAGAAAGGGGCTCTGCCGGACACAAAGGGGTTGAGTCAATAATCAAAAACATCGGAAATAAAAACCTAATAAGAATACGTATTGGCATAGGCCTTGAAAAAGACACTGAAGCAAAAAAAATTGTTTTAAAAAATTTTTCAGGAGAAGAGCAAAAACAAATAAACGAAGCGATTAGAAACTCTTCTGATGCTGTAAAAATAATTGCCGGCGAGGGATTGGAAAAAGCAATGAACAAGTATAATTTAAAAAAATAAAAGCTCCGCAGAATAATTTTACGGAGTTTTTTACTGCAATTTGACCCAAATTCCATATTTTGCCATAATTATAAAAAATGAATAACGAAAACAACAAACTTGATTCTGTTTTGATTGTTTCAATTACTCCATATTTTATTGATAAGGAGCTTTTATGGTACGAAGAAAATCTTGAAGATGTACTAAGGGCAAATCAAACCCAGGCTTTTTTTCAGGAAAATATAATATTTTTAAAAAAGGGACAGAACTGCAATTTTTCCCAATTTTTAAGGAAGATTGACGAAATGGGATATGAAAGGGTTTTGAAGGTTGAAGCTCCCGGAGAATTTTCGCAAAAAGGAGGGACTGTTGATATTTTCCCCATAAATTCAAATCGGGCTGTAAGGATGGATTTTTTAGGAAATGAAGTTGACCTTATAGAATCATTGAAAATAAAACTGGACAACGAAAAAAAATCACGCGAAATTTTAAAGAAAAAACTTTCTTCTCAAAAATTATTTTCTGATTTAAAAGGAATAAAACCCGGAGATTATCTTGTTCATTTGGACCACGGAATAGCCAGGTTTAGCGGAATTGAAAATTTTCAATTTTCTCTGGCTCAGCCAGAAGAATCTGGCGTTGAAAAAAAATACGGCAGACAAAAAAAACAAGAGGAATGCAAATATTATGTGCTTGAGTATGATAAGGAAGACAAGCTTTATGTTCCTTTGGGGTTGGAAAGAAAACTTTCAAGATATATAGGCTTTCAAGACCCAAAAATTTCAAGATTGGGGTCTTTGACGTGGCAAAAAACAAAAAGAAAAATCAAAGAAGAAGTTGAAAAGCTTGCAAAAGAATTACTATCTTTGTATGCAGCAAAAGAAGTTTCAAGGCGCTCCCCCTATGTTTCTGATGAAGGGTTGGAATTTCAATTAAAAACAGGGTTTGCCTTTGAAGAAACTTCCGACCAGTTGCAGACAATCGAAGACATTAAAAAAGACCTTTCAAAAACCCAGCCAATGGACAGGATTGTGTGCGGAGACGTTGGTTTTGGAAAAACGGAGGTAGCATTAAGAACTGCTCTGCTGGCAGCTGCAAACAACAGGCAGACTGCCTTGGTTTGCCCAACCACTATTCTGGCCAATCAGCATTACAATGTTTTTAAAAAAAGATTTGAAAAACTTCCCGTAAGGGTTGCTATGCTTTCAAGACTGCAGAAGAAAGAAGAGCAAAAGAGAATAATCAAAGATTTGAAAGATGGCAGGACAGATATAGTAATTGGTACCCATAGAATACTGTCAAAAGATATAGAATTTAAAAATTTGCAATTGCTGATAATAGATGACGAACAAAAATTTGGCGTAAAACAAAAGGAAAGATTGCGCCAAGCTCGCTCATCATTGGACGTATTAAGCCTTTCAGCAACACCAATTCCAAGAACTATTTATCTGGCTTTGTCGTCTTTTAAAAAAATAAGTATGATACAGACTCCTCCGCAGGGCAGACAAGCCACAAAAACTCAGGTTTTGCCATACAGTTTTAAAGTAATTAAAAGAGCAATGAATTTTGAATTTAAAAGAAAGGGCCAGGTTTATTTCCTACATAACAGAATCCAAACAATACAGAAGGCAAAACAGGAAATTAAAAAAAATGTTTCCAGGGCAAAAATTGGAATCATACATGGCAGAATGGCAGAACATAATCTTTTAAAAATAATGGACGACTTCCAAAATGAAAAAATAAACGTTCTGCTGGCAACAACAATTATTGAAAACGGGTTGGATATGCCTAAAGTAAATACCATTATAATAGAAGACGCAACAAAGCTTGGGCTTTCGCAGGCACACCAAATCAGAGGAAGGGTTGGCAGGTCTCATACAAACAGTTTTGCTTATTTTTTATATGACCCAAAATCTTTGACGCCCTTGGCAAAGGAAAGACTTGATGCTTTGGAAGATTCTCAAGAGCTTGGGTCGGGATACAAAATCGCAATTAGAGATATGGAATTAAGAGGAGCCGGAAATATTTTAGGGAAAGAGCAGTCGGGGACAATAAATAAAATCGGATTAAATTTATATTCTCAAATTCTATCAGAAGCGGTTGAAAAATTAAGAGAATGATGGCACAAAAAAGCAGGCATTTACCCGCGTAATAAATTTACTCTTTTGGGCAACTATTGATTTTGTATGTTATAGTTTAATTAATAATTTAATATTTCATGGATGCAGACAAAATAGAACAAATATCAATAGAAAGCAAAGAATACCCCCTCTCATTAAAAAACATAAAAGACGCTCCTAAAATTTTATACTATAAAGGAACACTGCCAAGTCCCAAAGAAATATGTTTTGCTATTGTTGGCACAAGAAATCCTTCTGCTTATGGACAACAGGCGGCCCTGCAGATATCTTCTGAATTATCAGGACGGGGAATAAGTATTGTCTCAGGATTGGCTCCGGGAATTGATACTTTTGGGCACAAAGCCGTCATTGAAAACAAAAAGCGCACAATTGCGGTTTTGGGAACGGGGCTGGATGAAAAATCAATTTACCCCCAGTCAAATCTTGCTTTATCAAAAAAAATTATTGAATATGGAGGGTGTCTGATTTCCGAGCTTCCCCCAGGAACCTGCGGCTCAAAGTTTTCTTTTCCAAGAAGAAACAGAATAATTTCAGGACTGTCTTTAGGAGTAATAATAATAGAAGCAAAAGAAAAATCCGGGTCTTTAATAACCGCAAACTGCGCCATAAAACAAAATAAAAAGTTATTTGCCGTGCCGGGACCGATTTATTCCCTAAACTCCAGAGGCCCCAATAAATTGATTAAAAACGGAGCAAAGCTTGTTGAAAATTCAGATGATATATTGAAGGAGTTTGGTTTACAATTCCAATCTATAGAACAAAACAAAGCTTGCGCGGAAAATTCTGAAGAAGAAATAATTTTTAAAGCATTGAAGGAGGGTCCCCTTGATATAGATAAAATAATCGAAAAAACCGGCCTTAAGGCAAATAAAGCGGCCGCCAGGCTTGCTTTAATGGAAGTTTCAGATAAAATACGTAATTTAGGAGCCAATATATATTCAATCATTTAATTGTAATTAAAAGTTTATTTTATGAAGCTTGTAATAGTTGAAAGCCCTACAAAGGCAAAAACAATTCAAAAATTTTTAGGCAGTGAATTTAAGATAAAATCATCCTTTGGGCATGTAAGGGATTTACCAAAAGCAAAGTTTGGGATAGATATTGAAAACGGGTTTGAGCCAGAATATATTATTCCAACTAAAGCCCGAAAGACGGTTTCAGAGCTGAAAAAAGAATCTGAAAAGGCAGATGAAACAATTCTGGCAACCGACGAAGACCGCGAAGGAGAATCAATTGCATGGCATCTATCAGAAGCATTAAAGCTGAAAAATCCTGAAAGAATTGTCTTTCACGAAATCACAAAAACAGCGATTGAAGATGCGCTTGGGTCTCCCAGAAAAATTGATATGAACTTGGTTTCGGCCCAACAGGCAAGAAGGGTTTTAGATAGAATTGTAGGATACAAACTTTCTCCGTTTTTGTGGAAAAAAATTTCAAGGGGACTTTCTGCAGGACGGGTTCAGTCTGTGGCAGTCAGGCTTGTTGTCCAAAAGGAAGAGGAAATAAAAAATTTTGTCGCGCAGGAATATTGGAGCATAAAAGCTCTGCTTAAATCAAAAGATGCTGAATTTGAATCAATTTTAATAAAAGAGAGCGATAAAAATATCGAAAAACTAGATATAAAAGATAAGGAGCAAGCTGATAAAATCTTAGCGGAATTAAATGGGGCAGAATACGTAGTAGAAAACATAGACAAAAAAGAAACAAAAAAATATCCCGCCCCGCCTTTTACAACCAGTACCCTGCAACAGGCCTCTTGGCAAAAATTCCACTTTTCAGCAAAAGCAACAATGGCCATTGCCCAGAAACTTTACGAAGAAGGATATATTACATACCATAGAACAGACTCTTTAAATTTATCAGACTTTTCTTTAACTGCGGCAAAAGAGTTTATTTCAAAAAACATGGGGAATAATTATTGCCCGCCAAAACCGGTGAGATATAAAACAAAAAACAAAACAGCCCAAGAAGCGCACGAAGCTATAAGGCCCGCGTATCCGGACAAAACTCCGCAGTCATTAAAAGAATTAGATACAAGGCAATTAAAACTTTACACGTTAATTTGGCAGAGATTTATTGCATGCCAAATGGTCCCCGCTGTTCTTGATTCGGTTTCCGTGGATATAAAGGCATCGTCTTTGCATAAAAAAGAATACACTTTCAGGTCAACCGGACAAACATTAAAATTTGACGGTTTTCTAAAAATATACCCTACAAAATTTGAAGAAAAAGAACTGCCAAACCTTTCAAAAAATGAAGTTTTGGATTTAATAAGCCTTGATTCTTCACAACATTTTACTGAGCCCCCTGCCAGATACAGTGAAGCAAGCTTAATTAAGGCGCTTGAAAAATACGGCGTTGGAAGGCCGTCAACCTATGCCCCAACCCTGGCAACAATCCAAAACAGAAATTATGTGCAAAAAAATGAACAGAAAAAGTTTGTCCCAACAGAAATGGGAATTATAGTTAATGATGTTTTGATAAAAAATTTCCCGGAAGTAGTTGATATTGATTTTACGGCTAAAATGGAAAAAGAGTTAGATGAAGTTGCAGAGGGAAAAGATACGTGGCAAAAAACTTGTAAGGATTTCTATGCTCCTTTTTCAAAAAATTTGGAGGAAAAGTATGAAGAAGTAAAAAAAACTGACCTTACAAAAAAAACAGACAAAAAGTGTCCTAAGTGCGGTTCAGAATTAATTGAAAGACTTGGCAGGTTTGGAAGATTTTATGCCTGTTCAAAATTTCCGGAATGCAAGTATACTGAATCAATGGGAGATAAAAAAGAAAAATTGGATATAAAATGCCCCAAATGCAAGGAAGGAGATATTGTACAAAAACGAACAAAAAAAGGTAAAATATTTTACGGGTGCAATAGATTTCCAAAGTGCGATTTTGCAGTTTGGGATAAACCAATAAATGAATTATGTCCCACGTGTGATTCTATTTTGGTGGAAAAAAACAAAAAACAAGTTAAATGTTCGAACAAAGAATGCGACTTTTCAAAAGAAAAAAATGAAAAATGAATTGCAAAAATTAATCAAAAACAGCTCTGATCCCAAACTAATCAGCGATGTTTTTGAATTTGCAAAAGAGGCATACAAAGACAAAAATCGTCTTTCCGGAGAAAATTATATATATCATGCAACAAGGGTAGCCTTAACTTTGGCCGAAGCCGGACTTAATTCCACAACAATAGCCTATGCCCTATTACATGATACTTTGGACGATATCCCCGATTCGGCAAAAAAACTGCAGCTTCAAGAAATAGAAAAAAAATTCGGGAAGGAAATCGCGGGTCTTGTCAAAAAAAATTCGGACCTTGCAAAAATACGTTATCCTTTAGCGGCTAACTTTTCTGAAAAGAAAAATTTTTCAAAAGAGAAAATAGAAAACCTAAGAAAAATGTTCTTGGCCATTGCCGGAGACTTGAGAGTTGTTTTGGTTGAGCTTGTTTCAAGGCTTGACGGACTGAATTTTTTGAATACTCTTTCGGAAGACAAACAAAAAATATTTGCTTTTGAGACTCTACAAATTTTTTCGCCGATTGCAAACAGATTAGGATTAAATAAAATAAGAAGATCTCTTGAAGATATCTCTTTTTCTTTTTTGTTTCCCGAAAAGTTTAATTGGCTCCATGAAAACATCAAAGAGGAGTATAGGCAAAGGGAAAAATATTTAAAACGCTTTATCGCAAAACTGCAAAAGATTCTTAAAAAAGAAGGGGTTAGAAATTTTGAAACAAATTATAGGGCAAAATCTTACTGGAGTGTATATAAAAAGCTTGTTAAAAAAAATATGGATTTCAAAAAAGTCCATGATCTTTTAGCCTTGCGCATTATTGTCGAAGACATGCCTACCTGTTACAAAGTGCTTGGTATTGTCCATAAATATTTTAAACCTATTTCAGAAGAAATAAACGACTATATAGCAAAGCCAAAATCAAACGGATACAGATCTTTACACACAACTGTTTTTTCCGACAAAGACAGAATAACTGAAATACAAATACGAACCAAACAAATGCACAATGAAGCAGAACATGGCATCTGCGCGCATTGGTCATACAAAGAAAAAATAAACCTTAAAAAATTTGATAAAGATTTTGAATGGGTAAATACGCTCAGAAACCAAAACAGCGATTTAACAGAAGAGTCTTTGCCTGAATTTTGGAAAAGCTTTAAAATTGATTTTTTTGAAAATCAGGTATTTGTTTTAACTCCAAGGGGAGATATTATTGTTTTAAAAAAAGATTCAACTCCCGTTGACTTTGCTTATGCCATACACTCTGAAATTGGAAACCATTGCGAATCAGCAAAAATCAATGGCAAAATCGCCAACCTTTCAACCAGGCTAGAAAATGGAGACATCGTAGAGATAATAATTAATAAAAAAAGAAACCCTTCAAAAGACTGGCTTAAATTTGTGAAAACAAGCCTTGCAGAAAATCATATCAAGAGGTTTTTTAATCAAAAAGAAACATTTAATTTCCCCATCCCCGGATTTATAAAAAAGAAAATTATTGAAATAGCGCAAGCTGCAAAAAGTAAAAAAATACAACAGGAACAAATAAAAAAGGAAAAATTAAGACATATTTATTTAGCCGGACAGAAAGGAATGCTAATAAACATCGCAAAATGTTGCAAACCAGAACCCGGAGATAAAGTAAAAGCATATCTTACAAAACAAAGGTCTGCAGTATTGCACAGGGTTTCCTGCCCAAATTTTATCAAATTATCGGAAAAATTTCCCGAAAAAATAATAGATGCTTCATGGGAATAAGTGTTGAAAATATTGCAGATTATGCTATAATTTTTCTATAAAATGCCCGAGTGGCGCCTGCCTGCCGGCAGGCAGGGAATTGGCATACAATATGAAAATTCAGAATATCATGTATTACGTTTACGCAATCAAAAGCGAATTTAAAAATTATATTTATGTCGGTATAACTGATAATATAAAAAGAAGGATTGGAGAACATAATAAAGGATATAGCAAAACAACAAAACCTTATAAACCATTTAAAACAATTTTAATCGAAATGCTTCCAAATCGTATTGAAGCTAGAAAAAGAGAAAAATTTTTAAAATCTGGATTTGGAAAAGAATATATAAAAAGTATTTAATTTTTGCCCGAGTGGCGGAATTGGCATACGCGTGCGACTCAAAATCGCATTTCCTTACGGAATTGTGGGTTCAACTCCCACCTCGGGCACTGCATTTATTTCTCTTTCTATGCGCCGTTATAACAAAAAAATTTCCTATGACTTTTATAGGGAATCAATGAAAAATTGGGAAAAAAAGGGCGCTGTAAGGCAAAAACAAATTTTTAAAATAGCCGGCTCCCTTAAAAATAAAACTGTTTTAGATGCCGGCTGCGGATTTGGATATGACACAGATGCTATGCTTAAAAAAGGAGCATATGTTTTTGGGGCTGATATTTCCGAACATATTATTAAAATAGCTAAAGAAAAGTATCCTCATTTGGCTAAAAACTTATTTGTTTCAAATATAAAAAAGCTTCCCTTTAAGAATGATTTTTTTGATTTGGTGGTCAGCAAATACGCGGTGCATTATTTAGACAACCCCAATTTTGCTTTTAAAGAATTTTTCAGGTGCTTAAAAAAAGACGGCATTTTGATTATGTCTGTCCATCACCCTATGAGCGTTTTTTTCCTGAAAAAAAATAAAGATTATTTTAAGAAAAAAGAAATAGTCGTCAAAATATTCGGAAAAATAAAAATTTCACAACCCTCGCACACACTAATAGATTATCTGTCTAATTATTTTTTAAATCATTTTGACCTTTTGTATGCAGAAGAAAACCAGGGAACCTGCAGGATTTTTAAAAACATGAAAATACCGGAATACTTATTGATTAAGGCAAAAAAAAGATAAATTATAATCAAAAAAACCGGCTTAAACCGGTTTCTTTGATTACATTAAATATAGTTTAACACCAAAGAGACTATCGCCAGAAGAAGGCAATAATAAGAAAAAACAGAAAACTTTTTATTTGCCATGTATTTATCCAAAAATTTCAAGGATACAAAGCCGAATATCAAGGCGGGAAAAAATCCCCATAAAGAAGAATAAATCTCATTTAGGGAAACATTGCTTATATTAAAAATCTGCAAAGCCATAGCTCCCGCTATTGCCGGGATTGATAAAAGAAAAGAAAACTTCATAGCAGACTTTCTATCTAATCCCCGGAATATTCCTGAGGCAATCGTTGCTCCAGACCTTGATATTGAAGGCAATATTGAGGAAGCCTGAAAAATTCCTATAATAAAAGAATCTTTTACATTTATTTGCTGAACATCTTTACCCTCTTCGCCAAAAAATTTTGTTAAAAATAAAAGCAGGGCTGTTATAAAAAAACAAAAAGATAAAAGCAGCAGAGAGTTGAATGTTTTTTCAATAAAATCTTTAAAAAATAGCCCAAAAAAAACAGCGGGCAAGGTTCCAATAATTATATTTACCACTAGTCTGAAATTTTTTTTAGGACTAAATATAATATCTAATATATCTTTTTTAAGATAAAAAATAACAGCGGCTAAAGTTGCTCCATGAACCATTGTATCAAAAAAAACCGGGGCTTTCTGCATGCCAAATATTTTTTGAAACAAAACTAAGTGTCCGGAGCTTGAAACCGGTAAAAATTCTGTCAGGCCCTGTACTATTGCCAAAAATATGGATTCAACTATTGTCATATTATTTTATCTATAAAAAATGCTGAAAATAATCCCGCGATAATCCCGGATAAAATGTCTGATGGCCAATGGACTCCTACAAAAATCCTGCCGAAAGAAACAAAAAAACTTAAAACAATAAATACTGCACCCAGTGTTATATCAAAAAAAACCAAAGAAAAAGACATTGCAAAAAGAAAAGATGTATGGCCGGATGGAAATGATGGGTATTCCGGCTTTTTAATCAACAAGTTTACATTAGTAGTATCCGGCGGACGCTTCCTTTTATAAAAGAGGTAAACTAGCTCATTTAGCGCAAATCTTGAGAATAATCCAGCTAAAATTGGAATTAAAAATATCCCGATATTTTCTCCAATAGAATGAAAAAACAAAAATGCAATCAAAATATATCCTAAGTATTCTGCAAAAAATATTTCAAGATAATCCAACCATAGATATTTTTTTGCAAATCCGTTTATTAGATTAAAAAAATATAAATCAACGTTCATGTTATTTGTCATCTATTCCCGGCACAGGGAAGTTGTTCGCCAGGGCGTTAACCTCTTTTTTAATTTCTAAGATAAACGGGTCTTCTTTTATTTTTTCTTTAAATTCTTTTGCTACAACATTTCTTTCGTCTTTAGATTCAGGCATGTCCAGCGTCGCAAATTTTTTAATAACTTTTGCAACAATCTTTCCTGCCTGTTCCATTTCTTTCTCTTTCATTCCGCGAGATGTGACTGCCGGAGTCCCCAGTCTTATCCCCGAAGGATAATATGGGACAGAAGGCTCATTTGGAACAGTTGACTTGTTTACACTAATATCGCAGGCCTCCAAAGCTTTTTCTGCAAAAAAACCCTTTCCTTTTCCAAAATCAACTAAATTTATAACCATTAAATGGTTGTCTGTTCCACCCGACATTAATTTTAAACCCTCATCCATTAGCGACTTTGCTAAAGCTTTTGAATTTTTCACTGTCTGTTCAGCATATTCTTTAAATTCCGGTTTTGTTGCCTCTTCCAAAGCCACCGCTATCCCGGCTATTGTATGCTCATGAGGTCCTCCTTGCATTCCAGGAAAAACTCCTTTATCAATTTTATCCTTTAACTCTTGCTTGCAAAATATCATAGCTCCCCTGGGGCCCCGCAATGTCTTATGGGTTGTTGAAGTGACAATATCTGTAAAAGGAAACGGAGACGGATGAACACCCGCTATAACTAACCCCGAGATATGAGATATGTCAGCCATTGATAAAGCTCCCACTTCTTTTGCAATTTCATCTACTTTTTTAAAATCAATTATTCTTGGGTAAGCGGTAAATCCAGATAAAATTATTTTTGGCTTGCATTCTTTGGCAAGTTTTAGCATTTCGTTATAATCTATGGTTTCATCTGCCTTTAATCCATAATGAACAAATTTATAAGCCTTTCCTGAAAGATTAGACGGACTTCCATGGGTTAGATGCCCACCGTTATCCAGCCTCAAAGACATTATAGTGTCTCCAAATTCAAGAACTCCAAAATAGACCTCGAGGTTAGCCGGGCTTCCGGAATATGGTTGGACATTAACATGATAACCGTCTGCTCCGTAAGTCTTTATCGCTCTTTCCTGACACAAAGTTTCAACCTCATCAACAACCCTGCATCCTCCATAATACCTCTTGCCTGGATAATTCTCAGCATATTTATTGTTTAAAACGCTTCCTGAAGCTTCCAACACTGCAGATGAGGCATAGCTTTCAGAGGGTATCAACTCCAAGCCCTCCTTTTGTCTTTTTTTCTCTTCCTCTATTAATTCATATATTTTGGGGTCTTGTTGCTGTAATTTTGCCATAGTTTTTATCTTAAATTTTATTTAAAATATTCTCTTTTATTCTACCACTATTCCCGTGTTTTAAAAGCCCCAGATAAGAATTTATAGTTTCTGCGTTTGGAGCGCTTTTTATCCTGTTTAACATCCTCTGTTTTGTTTTAGTTCTTAAAACCCTGTGGTCTTTGAAGTTAACCCACCCAAGAAAATCTATTCCAGAGTAAATTGTTTTAATAAATATTTTGTCGGGGTGAAGTATTAATTTTAATTTGTTTTGTAAAAAGTTTTGTATTTTGAGAATCAAATTTTCCAAATATTTTTTGTCTCGAGATAAAAACACAAAGTCATCTGCGTATCTGACATAGTATTTTACTTTTAGCTTGTGTTTTGTGAACTGGTCAAATTCGTTTAAATAAACATTTGCAAAGAGTTGACTTGTGAGGTTTCCCAAGGGTAATCCGTTTGGTTTAAAACTGAGAATAATTTCTTTTAGCAACCACATAGTGTCGTTCCCGCGAAAGCGGGAATCCAGAATCTTTATCAATATATTCTGGTCAATACTTGCAAAGAATTTTTTGATGTCGCATTTTAAAATCCAGCATTGATTCGTGTTGTTTTTAGAAACGCCATAACAATATTTTTTGAATTGGCTTAATGCTTTGTGAGTTCCTTTATTGTTCCGGCAGGAATAGGAATCCGATATAAACTTTTTATCAAAAAACGGATACAGTTTGCGATATATGGCATGATGCAATAGCCTGTCCCTTACGCTTGCTTTGTGAATTATCCTTGGCTTTGGATCGTTTATCTTAAACTTTTGATATTTTCCGTGTTTATATATATGATTTAATAATTCGTAGTGCAAATTAAAAATATTATCCATTAAGCGAAGAGAAAATTCTTGAACGTCAGGCTTGTTTTTCTTGCCTTTGAGGAATTCCTGCCAGGCTTCCAGAATATTATCAACGCTTATGATGTTTTCAAATTTATGAATAAAAATATTTTTCATGACAATAGCCTTAGGCCTTTAATACCCCCCCCCAAAAAAAAACCAGTTTTAATTTGACACTCATACAGAAGCTGGTCATAATTTATAAAACGTGGTATGGATTTCTGAAAAGCTTCCCTAAGGATTCAAAATATACGATGGGAACTAAAATTGATTCATTATTTTTAGAAACTATTGAGCTAACAATTAGAGCGGGTAATTCAGACAGATTAGAGAAGATGGTTTGCCTTAAAAACGCTTCTGCCAAACTTGATTTATTAAAATTCTTTTTACAAATCGCATGGGAGATTAAAAGCCTTGATAACAAGAGATATATTCTAATCTCTGAGAAAACAAATGAAATCGGAAGGATGCTTGGGGGTTGGATTAAAGCAGTAAAGTAAAACCCGCCTTAGGCGGGAAATGAAATGGTTTGCGGACGCCGCCGATCCACCAGTTGTCATTCCAGTCGTTCTCATTACGGTTGCAGTTCACCTTGCGCTTGTCGTTGAACCTGTTGAAGGTGAGATAGCAGCATCATGCAAAGCGCCCCCCTTACCACTGCCCATCGAAGCTTTCGCGATATCAAGGCTGTATCTAATTCCGCATCTTTAATGCGATAGCGCTTTGCACCAAGCAATCTTCATTTTTTAGAAATCAGGAGCGACTCTTCTGTCAGCCTTAGCCTTCAGAACTCCGCGCTTTATCTGATTTCGGAATTCGGCCGCCCGAAGCCTTAGCCGCGGACATATTAGCCTATTATCTGAATATATAATAACATTCTTTAGTAAAAAAATCAGCCCCGCTTCGCTTACGCGAAACGGGGCTTTGTCCAAGGGACCAAAACGAAACGAAAGAACCGAGAGTCCAGGGTGTCAAGCGCCCGAAGATTGCTTGCGGACGCCGCCGATCCACCAGCTGCCACGCCAGCCGTCCTCACTACGGTAGCAGTACACCTTGCGCCCGCCGCCGAACCTGCCGAAGGCGAGAAAGCAGCGATTGCCGTTGCTGTCCGCCCACTGGGTATTGTTGGGATAAATGTCGGCGAAAGATGGATCCTCTTCGTTGACAGCCGCCAAGGCGTAGGGGTCGGGCTCAAGGCCATGATCTTCGAGCATCTTCTGCACATCGGCGACGCCGGTGAACTTCTCGAGCGGGAAGAAGCAAACCTCCACTTCCTCTTGCGTGCTATGAGGCATGCTGTTCACCACCTCGTCGTTAAGGTACTCGGTACGCCCGGTGGCATGGATAGCCCCTTGCGGCGTGCGAGTGCGGTTCACCTTCACGCGGCGGACGACCATCTTACTGATGGCCTCCACTCGGCGACGGAGTGCAATAACCATCTCGTCGATAACCTTACCACCAGGAGTGGACAGGACGATTTGCACCACCTCCGCGGGCAAGCCTGACTCGCGCAACTTGGTAGCGAGACGGTCATTGATCTGTCCGATCTGACCATTGGTGATGGTGGACTGGGTCGTGACTGAATTAGTCATTGCGTTGTCCCTTTGTAAAAAACTGTTTTTGGGTAAAACCCAATATTTTACCCTATATATTTATTATAGCATTTTATCTCATCCTCGTCAAGATATCTTGAGTTATATCAATTATAACTGAAACTTTAGCTTTTTTTAACTCTCCAGCATCAATTATAATCATTGGGAGGTCCGACCTCCCAATAACTTTTACAATATCACTAATTTTTGTAAGTGGTGGTTGCCCTGAAATGTTTACAGAAGTCTGAGCTAATGGTCTGTTAATTTTTTTTAACAAATCATTCAAAAATTTGTATTTTGGAATTCTCAAAGCAATTGTATCCTTGTTAAGGCCGTATAGTTTAGATGGCTTTCTTTTTAATATAAAAGTAAATCTCCCCGGCCACTTTTTCTTTAATATTTTTTCCTGTTTTTCATTAATCTCAGCAAGCTTTTTTGCTGCCTTTAAGTCTTTCACAAAAATAGCTAATGGTTTTTGTCGGGGCCTTTTTTTTATTTTATATATTTTTTCAACAGCTTTTTTACTTGAAGCATCAGCCAAAAATCCGTAAACAGTGTCTGTGGGACAGACAACAACACCTCCCTTAATAATAAACTCTGCTGTTTTATTTAGCGCGCCTTTTGAATTTTTTAAAAAATCCATTTTTAAAAAGCTTTGAAATCTTTATAACGTCTCCCGGGTTTCCAAAATCTTTCCAATAGTCCTCAATCTTTTTAACTTTAACCTTTTTTTCTTTAGCTAAAAGAGAAACGGCATCCGTAATCTCAAATTCTCCCCTGGAAGATTTTTTTATCTGCGGTAACTTTTTAAAAATATCCGGGGTGAATTTATAAAGTCCGGTGTTTATTAAATTCCCTACATATTCCTTCGGCTTTTCAATAATTTCTTTTAGGAACCCTCCTTCTGTTATCAAGACCCCGTATTTCTCAGGGTTTTCGTTTTCAATTCCAGCCACATAACAGTATTCATCATCTCTGTTCATTTTTCTTAGGTCTTCTATAGAATACAAATTATCTCCATATAGAAAGACGAACGACTCATCTCCCACTGCATCTTTTACACACTTTACAGGACAAGCTGTTCCATATTCTTTTTCTTTTGACCCTAAAATTTCATATTGACTTACAAGTGTTATTATTTTCTTAGGATCTTTTATTGAAGACTTATATCCCTCCAAAAATTTTTTCATCAAGTCCTCTTTGTATCCCACTACCAGGATTATGTCTTTGTATCCTGCCTCAAACAAATTATCAAGCAAATAAGCCAAAAATGGCCTCTTGCATACATTTATAAGATGTTTTGGCTTGTTATTTGTCAGTCTTAACATGCGAGTCCCTTGCCCAGCGGCCGCGATTACAACTTTAGTTATTGGCATAAGCTAAATTAAACGCATTAATGTTTATTTGTCTGTATTTTTCCGGAATTATTTTTTCTATTGCAGACAAAACTGACTCCTTTTTTAGGGGTATCAAATTTTTATTCACAGCATACCCCAAAAGATAAGTTGTACTGACAATTTCGTTCTGCAGTTTTTCCTTACATATTTCCGATGCCTTTGTTATGTGCATTTCATTTTTAATTAAAGAAAGTTGTTGTTTTATTTCTTCTTTTTGCAAACTTCCCTGAAAAGGGAGCAAAAATTCATTTATCAAAAATTTTGTATCTTTTCCTGATTTTTCTGTTTCCCTAAGCGCTTCTAAAATTTCCAAAGAAATTATCAGGTCCGCCTTTCCATTTGAAATTAATGGTGAGTTAACATTTTTCCCAAATCGGATATGGGTTTCAACACTTCCTCCCCTTTGAGACAAACCGTGCAATTCAGAAGACCTTACGTCATATCCTTCAATAAGAGCCGCCTGGTCAATCAAAGACAGCATGGTTATCACCCCCTGTCCGCCTACTCCGTTTAGTATTAAATTGAAAATTTTTTCCATAGTTTTTTTAGTTTATAGTTTTTTTTGTCTCCTTTCCAGCAGGGCGCAAACGCGTTTGCATACTATTAAAGATATCTCGTCTTTTTTTAAAAATTCCAGAACAGAATCTTCAAGCTCTTTTACGTTTATGGGGTCTAAAACTTTTATGTGCTTTACTCCGCAAGATTTTGCAATATCTGCTATCTGAAGCTCTTGCGAATCTTCTCCCATTATTGTTTTTCCCATTCCAGGATTTGTCTGGTGACCTGTCATTGCTGTTATTCTATTATCCATTATAATCATTAACGGATTTGATTTATTATAAACAGCGTTTATCATACCTTCAATTCCGGAGTGAAAAAATGTGCCGTCTCCCATAAAAGAAATGACTTTCTGACTGGTTGTTTTTCTTATGCCGTGGGAGATTCCGATTGATGAACCCATACAAAACATAAAATCATACATTGAATGCGGGGGCAATACTCCCATCATATTGCACCCTATGTCTCCTGCAAAAATTGTTCCTTCCGGAGCTATTCTTTTTACTGTCGGCAAAATATACCAATAAGGACATCCTTCGCAGAGCCTTGCTGTTCTCTTGGGCAAGTTCAATTTTTTTATTGGGAATTTATTATATTTTTTTCCTGTTATTTTTACTAAAGCAATACAAACAGTTTCAGGATTCAATTCCCCTGCCTCCGGCAAAACATTTTTTCCAAAAATTTTGATTTTTGGATTAGTATCTTTGGCAATCGATAAGACTTCTTTTTCAATATAAGAACTCATCTCTTCTGCCACCAAAACGATATTTTTGCTTTTTAAAAAATTTGAAATTAATTTTTCAGGCAAAGGATAAAAAAATCCTAACTCTAAAATTGTTGCATCTATATTCATCTCTTGCAATGCTTCTTTGGCATACAAAACAGAAACACCGGAGGCTATAATCCCCAATTTAGATTTTTTATTTCCCAGTATACGATTTGCTTTTGACTTTTCAGAATATGCTTTTATTTTTTTTATTTTTTTTAACAGTTCTTTTTTCATTTCTAGCGTCCTTGGAGGCATCGTAGAATACTGGTGTGGATTTTTAACAAACTCTCCATTTTTTTCCGGCAACTTATCAGTTTTTTCAAAAACAACAACCGCTCTTTGATGCGCAGCCCTGGTTGTTGGTCTTAGAATTACAGGCGTGTTAAATTTTTCAGATACTTCAAAGGCTAATTTTGTAAAGTCATAACATTCCTGCGGGTCAGCCGGGTCTAATATCGGAATTTTTGAAATAAAAGCATAACCCCTTGAGTCTTGCTCAGACTGAGCGGAGCTATGACATGAAGGGTCGTCGGCAACAACAATAACCATGGGAGCTTTTGTGCCCGTATAGGCTAATGGGAACAGGGCATCAGAACATACATTTATACCAAAACTTTTCATATTTACCAGCGATTTTACTCCTGAAAAACTTGCTCCAATAGCAGCTTCTAGGGCTGTTTTCTCATTGCTTGACCACTCAACATACATTCCTTTTTGTTTTGCAATTTTTGCAAAATCGTCTCCGATTTCAGCGGAAGGACACCCAGGATACCCTGAAACAAAACTTACTCCCGCCCTTAAGGCCCCCATTATTATTGCGTCGTTTCCTAACAAAATTTCTTTTGGCATATTATATTACAATATTTATTAATTTATCGGGGATAAATATAATTTTTTTTATTTCATCAAAATTTTTTATCCAAGATTTTATTTTTAAACTCTCTTTAGCTAATTTTTCAACCTGGATTTGGGAAATTCCAGCTCGAGCTTCTATCTTGTCCCTGACCTTTCCGTTCACCTGGACGATAATCATTACTTTATTTTCTTTCATCAGGGTCTGGTCATATTTTGGCCATTTCTGGTTGCAACAAAAACCTTCATTTTTTTTCTGTTGCCATAACTCTTCTGACAAATGGGGGGCAAAAACAGACAAAACTTTTAGGAAAGAATCTAAATCTTTTTTATCCAAATTCTTATTTTCGGAATTACCCCATGTGTTAATAAACTCCATCAAGCAGCTTATTGCCGTATTAAATTTCATTGTTTCAATATCTTCTGAAACCTTTTTTACTGTTTTATGCAAAGCTCTTTTTAAATTTTCTTCGCTTGGATTTGACGGCTCATTTTTTAAAACTAACTTATAAATCTTTTCCAAAAACCTGCGGGAACCCACAACTCCTTTTGTGTCCCAAGGAATCATCTGTTCAAACGGTCCCATAAACATTTCGTAAACCCTTAATGTATCTGCTCCATAATCTTTCACAACCTTGTCGGGATTAATAACATTTCCTTTTGATTTGGACATTTTTATTCCGCCTTCTCCCAGAACCATTCCATGGGAAGTTCTTTTTTTATAAGGCTCGGGCCCAAGAGACTGGGGGACAGCTTTTATATCCCATAAAAATTTATAAATAAAACGCGAATATAACAAATGCAGAGTTGTATGCTCCATTCCACCATTATACCAATCAACAGGCATCCAATATCTCAAAAGTTTTCTTTCTGCCAATTCTTTATTATTTTTAGGGTCAGTATATCTTAAAAAATACCAGTTTGAACCTGCCCAATTCGGCATTGTATCTGTTTCCCTGACAGCCTTTTCCTTGCATTTCGGACACTTAACATCTACCCATTTTTTAATTACCGACAAAGGAGATTCCCCCGTATCTGTTGGCTTGTATTTTTTCACTTTTGGAAGCTCTATAGGTAAATCCTTTTCATTTAGCGCTTGCCATCCGCATTTTTGACAATAAACCATTGGTATTGGTTCACCCCAATAGTGCTGCCTTGAAAAAACCCAGTCCCTTAATTTATAGTTTGTCCTACTTTCAGCCAGTCCTTTTGAATTAAGCCATCTTCCAATTTCAAATCTGGCAAGCTCAGATTTCATTCCGTTGAACTGCGCAGAGTTATATAATATGCCGTCTCCCTCATAACATTCTTCCAAATTTTTAACTTTAGAGGCAAGTTCCTGATTATCGGGCTCTATGGATGTCCTTAGCGGTATACCGTATTTTTTTGCCATTTTAAAATCCCTGCTATCATGGGCATCGGCAAAAACAGCCCCTGTTGCATAATTTTCCAATACAAAATCAGCTATCCAAACAGGCATATCCTCTCCTGTTGCAGGATTGATGGCGCTTATCCCCTTCAGTTCAACCCCTGTTATTTCTTTTTCTTCCTTTGTTCTATCAGCATCAGAAATATTTTTTGCGTCCTCTCTATATTTTAAAACCTCTTCTAAATTTTCTATTTTATTTTTATGTCTATCTATAAAATTATTTCCGGGAGACAATATTAAAAATGTACCGGAAAAAATAGTGTCTATTCTTGTTGTAAAAACTTCAACAGGGTCTTCAACCCCCTTTATTAAAAACTTTACAAGCATTCCTTTTGACTCCCCAATCCAGTCTCTCTGCTGGATTTTTACTCTTTCCTGAAAATCAACCAAATCCAAATCCTTAATCAACCTGTCTGCGTATTTTTTTATCCTTATCATCCATTGTTCCTTTTCCCTTTTTTCAACTTTTTGCCCGCACCTCTCGCATTTCCCTGAAACAACTTCTTCGTTTGCCAAACCAATCTTACATGAAGGGCACCAGTTTATCGCAATCCTATCTTTATAAGCCATTCCGTTTTTGAATAGCTGCAGAAATATCCATTGCGTCCATTTGTAATATTTGGGGTCCGTTGTGTTTATCTCCCGGCTCCAGTCAAAAGACAGCCCCAGACTCTTCATTTGCCTTCTAAAATTATCTGTATTTTTCTTTGTTACAACAGACGGATGCACCCCCTTTTTAATCGCATAGTTTTCGGTTGGCAACCCAAAAGCATCCCAACCCATTGGAAACATAACATTATAACCTTCCATTCTTCTTTTGCGCGCCAAGGCATCTAGGGCAACGTAAGGCCTGCAATGTCCCACGTGAAGCCCGTCTCCTGAGGGATAAGGAAACTCAAGCAAAAGGTAAAATTTTCTTTTTTTGGATTTATCTCTGGCAGCAAAAACTCCGGATTTATACCATTTATCCTGCCACTTCTTCTCTATTTTTTGGGGATTATACCTTATCATAATAATTTATAATATCAAATAAATTTATTCGGGTAAATCTTGACCTTTGTTTTAATTATGTTATTCTTGACTTAGCTTCTTTTACAACTTCACCAGAATTGAAAACAGGAAAACGCAATGAAAAACGGACACAAAGCACTTGTTGTACTGTCTGTCTTTTTCTTTGTTATGACAATTATGAATAAACGCGAGATTGATAGACAGGGTCGGCAAATAAATCAGACAAATCAAATGCTCATCACTTTGGTAGAGCCAGAGCCAGATTCAGCAACAGAAAAAACAGGTTTTGAGGTTGGCAAGGAATATTGTTTTTTCTTTGCCGACTATAACAGAGGTCTCGCGGTTGTCGGAGAATTTGACGGAGAAATCTGTTACAATAAAAAGCCCCGTTTCATAATCTTGCGCAATGTCCCCCAAACAATATTAGATATTTGGGAAAAGGGGGAAATCAAATATGGATACAGGAAAATCTGAACAAAAAAATCGCCCGACCCATCTTTGGGTTTAGGGCGTTCTTTTTTGCTTTAAATATTAAATAATTCTTTTGCGTTTTTAAGAGTTGCATCAGCTACCTCCTCAAAATCCAATTTTTTAATATCCGCAATTTTTTGGGTTATGTATTTTACAAAAATTGGCTCATTCTTCTTGTCTTTTCCTTCTGCAGGAGGAGTAAGATATGGGCAGTCTGTTTCTGTCAAAATTTTATTAAGCGGGCATTGTTTTACAACCTCATCCAAATCAAGCTTAAAAACTATTCCGTTAATGCCAATGTAAAATCCCAGGGCAAGATATTGCTTCATCTCTTCTGTTGTCCCGGTAAAGCAATGTACAACTCCGCGCAATTTTCTATCTTTAATAATTTCAATAACATCTTTGTGCGCCATTCTGCAATGAATAATAACCGGCAAACCCAATTCTTCTGCCAAATCCAGCTGTTTTATAAAAACCTGTTTTTGGATATTTCTAAATTCTTCAAATTTTATTTTTGATTTTGGCTTGTAATAATAATCCAAACCTATTTCACCGATTGCAACCACTTTTTTGCTGCTTTGAGCTAGCTTTTTATAGTTTTCATAATTAAAATCTTCTCCATGCGGCATAAAATCCCCTTCGTTGCTGTCCATTTTTATTTTCAACAAATCCGTTTTTATATGAATGGGATGCATCCCGATCGCAGCATATATATTTTCGTTATTTTTTGCCAACTCAACAGCCCTTTTTGAAGTTTCGTATTTTGTGCCAACGTCAATGCAAAAAACACCCTGCTCTTGGGTTCTTTTTATAACATCGTTTCTATCAAAATCATATGCCTTAAAATTTAAATGACTGTGTGTATCTATTATAATCATGACTATATTTTAACACAAAATAACCTCATCACCAATTTCAAAATAGTTATCAGTGTGTCGGGATTAAAAGGAGAAGCGCCTTCTGCTGCCTTTATTCTAATACAAGGTTATTATTAAAATTGGTGAAGGGTTATTTTTTTTATATATTTTATAATTGAGAACAAAATAAAAAGGCAGGCTGCTCAAGGCTTCCTGCCCATGGTTTGGTTTGTTGGGATATCCCAACTTAGTCGTTCTTATCACCCTTTTGAGCGATATCTCCCTTGCCTTCGTTGGCAGCAGCTTCATTGCGCCGAATAGCGTCGAAGACTTCGCGTCGGTGCACCGGCACTTCTTTTGGGGCTTCTACCCCGAGGCGAACTTTGTCACCCCTGATTTCAACGACAACGATTGTAATGTCATCTGCGATGACAATACTTTCGTTTTTCTTTCGGGATAATACCAACATCTTTTTTCCTCCTTCTGGAAACGCGTTTCGCCAACGCCTTAAGCCGTCGTGGCTTAAGATAATAGGGTCTATATTTATTATAGCAAATTATAAGAACAAAGTCAACATCTCTTCTCCAACTCTTCCTTTGCCTTGGATTTAGGGCTTTTAATCTCTTCTTCCGGGTGCATAATTCCCATTAGCAAAAGAAATGTTTTTAATATACCTAAAAACACTTTCAACAATTTGCAAAACATAGCATCCCCTTTATGGAATGTTTAATTCGTTCTTGGAAACAGAGCAGGAATTTCTTTTTTAAGAGAATCCCCGCTGATTGCTTGGTTTATTTTTATTGATGAATCCGGCAAAAAAGGATACAGCAAACTCGAAACCTCTTTTAATATGAAAAGTATTTCGTTTATAACTTTAGGATTTTTTGTCTGCCAAAGTTTTTCTTCGTTTATGTATTTGTCGCAATATCCTATAAGTTCCCAAACAGCTGCCAAGGCCTCATTGAATTTAAAATTTTCCAAAGCCAATACATATTTTTCTTTTGTATACTTTAAGGCTTTTTTTGAATTATTGCTTAAAGATTTATTAGAAATTAGAAATTTAAAATTAGAAATTTTGCCGGCTATTCCCAATGTTCTTGATAAAAGATTCCCAAGCCCACCGGCCAAATCAGCATTATATCTTGCCTCAAATTTCTCATAGGTAAAATCTCCGTCTTCTGTGGGAATAATCTCTCTTAAAAGGTAATATCTTACAGCATCAACTCCGTATTTTTTAACCAGTTCAAAAGGGTCAACAACATTTCCCAAGGACTTGGACATTTTCTGGCCCGCAACATTTATAAACCCGTGTATAAAAATTAATTCAGGAAGCTTTATCCCAGCTGATAATAGCATTGCAGGCCAATAAATTGCATGGAATTTTACAATATCTTTTCCTATGCAATGAACATCTGCGGGCCAATATTTTTTAAAATTTTCGCTGTCTTCTGAATATCCCAAAGCTGATATATAATTTGGCAATGCGTCTTGCCAAACATAAAAATTCTGGGTATTATCGCCCGGAACGGGCCATCCCCAGTATTTTTCTTTTGCCCTTGAAAAACTTACATCTTCAAGTCCTTGGTCAATCATATTCAAAATTTCCGCCCTTCTTGTTGTCGGAATTATTTTTAATTTTTCTTCTGCAATTATTTTTTTTATTTTTGGCAAATATTTTGAAAGTCTAAAAAAATAATTTTCCTCTTCAACAATTTCAACATCCTTTTGGTGCAAAGAGCATTTTCCGTCTATAAGTTCTTTTTGGGTTTTGAATGCTTCGCACCCAGGACAATAATACCCCTTATACTTTTTTTTATAAATATCCCCGTTTTCTTCAAATTTTTTCCATAATTTATAGACTGAAGGCATATGCCTTATTTGGTCAGTTGTCCTAATAAAATCAGTGTTTGAAATATTTAAATCCTTTGCCAGCTCTCTAAATTTTTCTGAGATTTCGTCGGCAAACTCCAGCGGCTCTTTTCCAGCAAGATTGGCAGCTCTTAATGTTTTCAATCCGTGTTCGTCTGTACCGGTCAAAAAAAACACTTCTTTTCCCAAGACCCTCTGATGCCTTGCCAATACATCGGCCTGTATAATTTCCAAAGCAAAACCAATATGCGGAGAGGCATTTGTGTAAGGTATGCTGGTAGTCACATAAAATTTTTTGTTTTTTCTAAACATAATGTATACTTAAGGTAATTCTTATGTTGATTTTAACACTATTCTTCTAAATTTTCTATGGTTTTATTCATACACTTGCTATTTGGAGCGGTTATCGGCTCTGTTCTAAAAAGCCTGCCTTTGGCTGTATTCTTTTCCTTTTTAGGACACTATTTTCTTGATCTTTTCCCACATATTGAATACCCTATTGAAAATATCAAAAATAACCGCTGGGGTCAATCTTTTTTTGAAATACTGGCTATTACCATTGATTTTGTTCTGGGAATTTTTCTTATTTGGCTTTTGTCTGAAAATTCTTTTAAAATCTATGCCTCCGCTTTTTTTGCGGTTCTTCCGGACGGACTAACAATATTAAGCAAGTTCTCTTCAAATAAACTGCTAAAAAAACACGACCATTTTCACCATAATATGGTCCACATTCTTAAAAACAAAAAAATCCCCAAACTTTGGAGATTTTCAACTCAGGTTGCGTGGGTTGTAATCTTTATATTTTTGCTAAAATCATAGACCTATTCTGAAATTTCTCTTTTTTTCTCCAATAATTCTTTTATAAATTCATAAATTATCCCGGCAACCGGAACAATAAATATTGTTCCTAAAAACCCAAAAATTTTAGCTCCCAACAATAAAGATATCAAAACCAATACCGGAGGCAGGTTTATCATTCTTTTCATTAAAAAAGGTGTTAAAAGGTTGTTTTCAACTACCTGAACAGCCCAAACGGCCAGCAAGACATAAAGCGTCACAATCCATGAATTTGAGGAAACCATAACAAACACTATTAGCAGTATTGCTGTTGTTAACGGGCCTATGTAAGGAATAAAGTTTAAAACTCCCGCCATAAGAGCCAGTAAAAAAGAGTATTCAACGTCAAAAATATAAAAGATAATAAAAGACGCAATGCCAACAAAAGCACAGGCTATTATTCTTGCCCCAAACCATCCAGCAACCTTTGCTTGAGCTTTCTCAAAAAAAGAAACTATCTGCTCCTGATACTTTCTTGGAGATATAAACGCCAAAAATCTTTCAGGGCCCTTTTCTTCTAAAGATAGAAAAAACGCAATTGTTAAAATAACAATCGTTGATGCTAACCCACCAAAAAAAGCTATGGCCGCGTTAATAACACCTTTTGAACTCTGTTCCAGTCCCGCCACCAAAGAGCTTGTAAGTTCACTAAAGCTTTCCGCAAAATCAATTCCAATCTGCTGTAAAAGCGGATTTATTTTATTAAAATAATCTGGCAAATAAACAGAAAATTGCTTTAATTCAACAATAAAAATAGGAGCCATTAAATAAATCAAAAGCCCTAAAAGCCCTAATGTGGAAACATATACCATGATTATTGCCAGCATCTTCGGTATCCACATTCTTCTTAAAAAATTTATTGCAGGTTCAAATAAAATAGAAATTGCCAGCCCAAAAAAGAACCAAAGGGCTATTTCTCTGGCCAAGTATATAAGATAAAAAACAAAAATCGCTATAAATACCTTAACTATAGCATTCCATGAAATGTTCAGTGTTTGTTCTCTTTCCATTGAATTAATTTTTTATATTTTTAAAATTTTTAGCAGCTTGGATTTTTCCGAATCCTCAAGCGGCCCTATTGCGGCCAGGTTGAGCCCCGAAGAAACAAAAATATCTTCTGCTACTTTTTTTATATCACTTACAGAGACTTTGTCAATCTTCTCAAATTCCTGCTCAGGGGTTAATATATTTTTTTCAAGCAACTCCTGTGTTGCATAATAAGATGCCTGTTTGGAAGAAGAATCCAAAGATAAAAACATTTTCCCCTTTAAATAATCTTTGGCTTTCTGAAGCTCTTTTTCTGAAACTTTTTTGTTTTTCAAATCCTTGTATTCTTCTAAAATTAATCTGATTGATTTTTCCAAATTTTTATGGTCAATTCCGGCCTGCGTGACCAGATATCCGGTATCTGTGGAAATATCAGCTAACGTATGGATAGAATAAGCCAAGCCATTTTTTTCGCGCACTTTTATAAAAAGGCGCGAACTCATGTTTCCCCCCAAAATTATTGATAACAAAATCAACGCATATTTTCTCGGATGATTTTGGTCATAAGCCCTTACCCCCAAACAAAAATGAGTTTGGTCAGTTTTTTTGTTGTACAATAAAATTTCCGGATTTTTTTGCTGTTCTACAACCTTTAATTTCTGGCTGGAGTTTTCTGTTTTTGCTGTTTTAAAATAATTTTCAATTTTATTTTCAATATTCTGACTATCAATTGCTCCTGCCACACATACAACAACATTTGGCAAAGAATAGTGGGTATTGTAATATTCCAAAAGTTTTTGTCTGTTAAAAGATAAAATATTCTCTTTTTCTCCTATAACCATCCAGCCAGCGGGCTGGTCTCCGTAAAGCAGTTTTTCAAAAAGGTCTGACACATAAGCCATTGGCGTATCCAAATACATATTAACTTCTTCTATTATCACGCCCTTTTCTCTTTCAAGCTCTTTAGCATCAAACTTGGAATTTAAAAATATGTCTGTTATCCAGTCCAAAGCAATATCTGAATGTTTTTTATCAACTTTTGCCCAAAATCCGGTAACCTCTTTTGATGTAAAAGCATTGTATTCTCCCCCGATACTGTCCAGTGTTTCTGATATTGCCAGTGTGTTTTTCTTTTTTTCTGTTCCCTTAAAAAACATATGCTCCAAAAAATGAGAAATGCCATTTACATCTTTTGTTTCATATTTAGAACCAGTCCCAACCAATATCAAAACCGTCACACTGTTTGAATTTTCCATGGGAACAGTGATAAGCCTCAACCCATTATTAAATGTTATTTTTTTATGCATATTATTTTATGTTGTTTTCCAAAAAGTTTTTTAATTCTTCTATTAAAATCCTTTTCTGCTTTGTCGTATCCCTGTTTCTTATTGTGACAGTATTGTCTTTTAGAGTATCAAAGTCCACCGTAATGCAGAATGGCGTGCCAATTTCATCCTGGCTGTAATATCTTTTGCCAATGTTTCCCCTGTCGTCAAAAGCAACATTAAATTCTTTTTTAAGCTCTTGATAAATTTCTTCTGCTTTCTTAACGAGCTCTGGTTTGTTTTTTAAAAGCGGAAACACAGCAACCTTATACGGCGCCAACTTTGCAGGGAGCTTTAAAACCACCCTGTCTTGCTCTTCGTTATATGCTTCCAAAAGAGCAACCAGAACAGACCTGTCCACCCCAAATGTAGGTTCAATAACATGCGGATAAAATTTCTCTTTGGTTTCTGGGTCTTCATAGGGTTCTGATTTATAATGGTTTTTTAAGTCAAAATTTGTCCTATATGCTAAGCCGTATAACTCTTTCTGCCCAAAGGGATATTCATATTCAAAGTCAATTGTTCTTTTTGAATAATGCGCAAGTTCTTTTTCTGGAATTTCAACTTCATGAATATTTTTTAAATCTATTCCTAATTCTTTTATCCATTCTTCCATTTGTTCTTTCCAATATTCAAACGTTTCTTTCCAATCTTTTTCTTTAATAAAATATTCAATTTCCATCTGCTCAAATTCGCGGGTCCTGAAAATAAAATTACCCGGGGTTATTTCATTTCTAAAAGCTTTGCCTATTTGAGCAATACCAAAAGGAATTCTTTTCCTTGAAGTTTCCAAAACATTTTTAAAGTCAACAAACATTGCCTGGGCTGTTTCTGGCCTAAAATATACTGTATTGTCAGCATCCTCAACGGGTCCTAAAAAAGTTTTCAACATTAAGTTAAATTGTTTTGGCTCCGTTAATTCTCCTCCACAGTCAGAGCATTTATCTTTTTCCAGATGATCTTTTCTAAATCTGTGATGGCATTTTTTACATTCAACCAATGGGTCGGTAAAAGTTTCAAGGTGGCCTGAATTTTCCCAAACTTTTGGATTCATTATTAAAGCCGCATCAATTCCAACCATATCGTCCCTATTATGCACAAACTTTTTCCACCATAGATTTTTTATGTTATTTTTCAGCTCAACTCCTAAGGGGCCGTAATCAAACGAATTTGCCAATCCTCCGTAAATTTCAGACCCAGGGAAAATAAACCCCCGCCTTTTACACAAAGACACTATTTTTTCCATTTTACTGTCTGCAGATTGTTTCTCTTTTTTCATAGTTAAAAATTTAATTCTAAATATTATTGCACAATTCCGGAAGCCGTGTTTTTCAGGCTTGAGTCAATGCTTTGGTCAAAAGAAGATATTATTGAATTTGTAAACTGATTTTCTCCCATGATGGTTGCCTTGCCTATTAAATTTGCGTTTGTACCTTTTTGCGACATAGTTGGAATTAAAATAATTTGGAATGAAAGCGTGATGGGGTCTCCATTGACCCCGGTTCCTGCCAAAACATCTCCTACAGACCAGACTATTTCGCGGCTGGCAGAATCAAAAGAAAAATTTGAAGATTCGTTTGTGGGAAAAACTTCGCCGGTCAACGATACCTGACTGGGCAAAATTGCCTTTACTTTCACGTTTTTGGCATCGCTTGAATAGTTTTTAATATTCCAATTAACCGTATAAATTGTTGCTTTGCCCGCAATCGGAGGAATTTGGCCTGCATTTGTAATAGAGCTATCAAAAATAGCATCTTGGGAAAGCACCAACCCTGAATTTATCTTTATATCAAATTTTTGCGTTATCTGGGAAACATTAACCTGGTCAGAAATTATCATTTCGTTTTCGCTTGAAGTCCCTGGCACCCAGTCCTGCTTTGTCTTTACATAGAAATCAATGCTTGTTTCTTCTTGAACATTTATTTTTTTAAGTTGAGGAGTGTTTTTCCAGTCCCAAACAATCATATTACTGCTCTGTTGTACAACTCCATTTGGGGATTCCAAAGTGGACATATCAAGGGCCTGGCCGGAAAGATTGACTATTACAAATAAATCCTCAAAGGAAGAAGAGCCTATGTTTCTGAAAAATATTTGATAATGTAGTTTTTCTCCGGGGCAAGCAACATAATTAGAAGATCCATTAACCTGCTGGGAAATATAAATCATTGACTGAATAACTTTGACTTGGGCCGTTGTTTCCTTTATCACAACGAAGCTTCCGTTTTGCCACATGCCTATTTGCGCATTAAAATCCAAATCCTGGTTTACATCAGCTCCCACTATTCCGTTTACGGTTATTCTCCCCCCCTCCGCTTTGTTTATGGTTTTAAGCTTCCATTCCTGATTATCCAAAGATGAAGGGCTGGAAGATTCTATCTGAAAACCGTTTATCGGAGATATTTTTATACTTAAATTTTCCAGAGGATAATCTATGTTTGAAAAATAATTAAGCGAATACTGCAGACTCTTTCCTTTTTCTGCTTTTGTTGGCAAATCAAAATCCAAGGTAATGGGGGTTGTCTCAATCTTGGTTGTAAGAGTGGTGTCAGATTCATACCTTGCGCTTAAATTTTTGGGGACATATGAAAGATATGCTTTAGCAACTTTTAAATCTCCTTCCTTGCCTAAAAGGCGAGCTTTAATTTTTACAAAGTCTTCGTCTCCCGGGTAAATGTCTTCCAAATCTTTAGTAATCCTTGTTTTTTCATCTTCTGTCAGAGAATTTTCCGGCAGGTCAAAAATAAGCTTTGGGTTTTCCAACGCAAAATTTCCGTTGTTTTTATATTTGATGGTGTATTCTATTTCATCTCCCGCCTTGGCATTTTCAGGCCCCAAAATTTCCAACCTTAAAATTTCTTTTGAAAACATTGCGCCCCTGTAAATCGCGAAAACTATAAACCCCGAAACCACAACAAGAAACAAAATAATAAAAAGTATCTTTTTATTCACAATTTTTGTGAGCTGCCCGTATATGAGCTTATCAATTTTAGACAACCCTGATTACTATATTATTTATTTATAAAATGCTATTTATTTATAATATAACTTCCGTAATTATTTGTAACGTCTTCCAGTAAAATTTTAAATTCTTCCGTTGTTTTTAATTTTAAGGCTTTCTTAATATCTTTTCCTAAAATAATCCTTAAAATTTTAACGGCATCCGGTTTTATTTTTTGCAAAAAATTAATTTTTCCATAACATTTTTTACAAATAGCTCCTCCACAGCCTGCAGAAAAATAAATCTCCATGGCCTCCAGTTTCAAAGAACAGTTTACACACCTTTGCAATTCTGGTTTAAATCCCAACAAGGAAAAAAGATTCCATGCAAAATAGTAATAAATCAAATCACACTTTTCTTCTTTTAGGTCTTCACTGTCCAGCTCTTCAAAACATTTTTTTAATAAATTAAAAATTTCCCTGTCTTTTTCCTGTTCTTTTATAAAGTCATCCAGGACCCGGCAAATCATATGGGCCATCTTAAATCTTTTCGGGGAAGTTTTTATGTTTACAAATTTCTGCACAAAGCCCGCGTCTGTAAGCGTTTTTCTGTTCTTTCCTTGTATAAATTCTATCTGGGATATTGAAAAAATATCTATGCCGCTTTTTAACTTTGAATTTATTTTCCTTATTGCTTTTGCAAAAACACTCAGGCACCCAAATTCGTCTGTAAATAAATAAAACATTCTGTCTGAATCTGACCTATCTTCCTTTTTAAAAACAAAACCAGATGCCCTGCAACAGTTTGCCATAATCCTTTAAGTTAAACATTATTAGAGTTGTCTCCTTTTTTTTCCAGCTCTTCCAAAAATTTTATTTTTTTGCCAAGCTTCAATTTCTTAGTGAAATCTTCCTGTCCCCTTCTTTCGGCTTTTAGCTTGTTAACTGTCATTTTATATTCTCCTTTTGAAATTGATTCACCAAACTTTCTTGGAAAATCCCTTTTTTCCATTAATATTTTTTGCTTTGCGGAAAGCTGTTTTCCTCCGCCAGCCCTTACATCTGACTTTCCCAAAATATTCTTCAGTTGAGACCTTGGAATCTCTGACTTTTTATCAAATAACGCCATATTAAATCTTTTTAATTTTTATTTTTTTATCACCATCGCCAGATTCGTCCAAAGATATTTCTGTTGCCCTAAATTCTTTTATAAAAAACTCTTTGTTTTTTTCAACAATTTCTTTTTCTGTTTCTGGTAAAGATAATTCAACTAAAATTTTATCTTGCGGAACCAAATTTTGATTTTTTCTTTCTGCCTGAACTGCCCTTACCAACTCCCTTATCATTCCTTCCTCTTTCAGCTCTTTTGTTATATTTGTATCAAGTTTTATTTTATATGTTGCTGTCATAGACGGAATTGTGATTTTTATATTTACTGGCTTAAAATTTGCTATAAATTCTTTCACATTAACTTCATCTTTTATCAAATTAATTAAATCCTCATAATAGTTAGTTTTAAATTTTGGTCCCTCCGCCTCAAGTGATAGAAGTGGTTGTTTTACTTTTATAGACCTTGCAGTTCTTTCTGCCAAAGCCAAATTCACTATACTTCTAACCTTTTGCATATCTTCTTCTAAATCTTCGTTTATTCTTTTATTGTCAACTATTGGCCAGTCGCAAAGGTGCACAGATTCAGGCATGTCTTTGTCTTTTATCTCTTTGTAAATTATTTCGGCAAAAAATGGCATAACGGGCGACATTAGTAAGGAAAGCTTATATAATACAAATCTTAATGTTGCCAAAGCCATTATTTTGTCTTGTGTCTGGTCTTTAAACCTATCCCTACTCCTTCTTAAATACCAGGCAGAAAACTCATCTATAAAATCAGTCAAAGGTTTTGTAGCCAAATCAATCCTGTAATTTTCATAACCCTGGGTAATACTTTCTGTAAGCTTGTTGAGTCTGGATAATATCCAGCTATCAAGAATATTTTTACTGTTGTCATTAGCAGGTGTTTGGTCTTTGTAAAGCTGATAAAAAGACAAAACATTATAAAGTCTGCCTATGTTTTTCTTTACTATTTCATCAACGCCTTTTTCTGAAAATGAAAAATTTTCTGCCTGCACAACAGGAGAACTTAACATATAAAACCTCATGGCATCAGCCCCGTATTTTTCTATCATTTCAGATGGGTCAGGATAATTTTTTAATTTTTTGGACATTTTTTTACCGTCTTCTGCCAGCACTATGCCCGTAACTATACAATTTTTAAATGCTTCTTTGTTAAATAGCGCCCCAATTAAAACATGCTGGTAATAAAACCATGCGCGGGTTTGATCCTGGGCTTCTCCTATAAAATCTGCGGGAATTGAACTTTTTGTGGCAAATGGCACAGAACCAGAATCAAACCAAGTATCTAAAACATCGGGCACTCTTTCCATTTTGCCCGAGCAGCTGCAATTAAAAACAACCCTGTCAACAACATCTTTATGTAAATCCTCAGCTTTTATTCCACTGGCCTTTTCAAGTTCTTCTGCTGAGCCAAAAACCATTTCTTTTTTACATTTTTTACACCTCCAAACAGGAATTGTGTTGGCCCAAAATCTTTGCCTTGAAATTGACCAGTCACGCGCTCCCTCCAGCCACTGACCAAACCTGCCTTCTTTAATATGTTTTGGGGACCAATTTATTTTTTTGGCTGTTTTTAATAATTTAGATTTTATTTTTTCAACAGCAACAAACCAAGAAGATGTTGCATAATTTAACAAAGCTGTATCGCATCTCCAGCAATGGGGGTATGAGTGAGTATATTTTTCATAACTAAATAAAAGTCCTTTTTGCTCCAAATATTTTACAATTGCCAAATCTGCTTCGCGGATTTCGTCTGGCCTATTTTTTGCTCTGGGTTTTAAATCCAATCCTGCAAATTCTGCCATTTCATCCTTAAAGGCTCCATCCATTTTTACATGCTGAACAAACGGCAATTCTTTTTCCTTGCCCAAAGCCATATCATCTGCTCCAAATGCAGGGGCAATATGCACAATCCCTGTACCGTCTTCTGTTGTAACAAAATTAGCCGGATAAACTTTCCACCCGTTTTCTCTATCTTTTAGATTTTCATCTTTTTGATAAACATCAAACAACGGTTCGTACTCAATACCAATTAAATCTTTGCCTTTTATATGCGTCTCTACATCAAACATTTCTTTATCTGCTCCAAAATAATATCTCTCTAATTTTCCTAATGGATTAACCTTTTGATCTTCTTTTGCAAATATATTTTCGGCAATAATGTAGCTATTATTATCAAAAATATTTTCTGGAGTTTTTCCCGTTATGGGCGTAACTTCTACTTTTGCTGGTGCTTTTTTAATAACGACGTAATCAATATCTGCCCCAACTGCCAAAGCAACGTTTCCGGGCAATGTCCACGGGGTTGTTGTCCATGCTAATAAGTAAGTATTTTCCGATAAACCATGCTTTTCAGGATTTTTTACTTTAAATTTTAATGTTGCAGATAAATCTTTTACATCTTTATATCCGTCTGCAACTTCGCCTTGGCTTAATGTTGTTTCACACCTGGGGCAAATATGAAGCGACTTATAATCTTCATAAATAAGGCCTTTTTTATAAAGCTCTTTAAAAGCCCACCATTCTGCCTGCATATATTCAAAATCCATTGTCCTATAAGGATTTTTCATATCGGCCCATCTGCCAAATCTTGGAATCATCTGTTCCCACTCATGAATAAAAGTAAAAATTCTCTCGCGGCACAAGTCATTAAATTTTTTTACTCCCATTTCCACAATTTCTTTTTTTGTTTTTGTGCCAATTTCCTTTTCAACAATATTTTCAATAGGAAGCCCATGGCAGTCCCAACCCCATTGGCGGGCAACATAAAATCCCTGCATTGTTTTATAGCGAGGAATTGCGTCTTTAATTGCGCTCTGCAACAAGTGTCCGTAATGCGGAGTTCCTGTTGCAAAAGGCGGGCCATCATAAAAAACAAAAGGCTTTTTGTTTTTTGTCTGTTCCAAAGACTTTTCAAAAATTTCATTATCCTGCCAAAACTTTAATATTTTTTTTTCTTCTTCTGAAAAATTTAACATAGTTTGTTTTACATTTTTTCTAACGGCTTAATACCAAGAAGCCATAATCCGTTTTCCATTATTAGGACAAACTTTTCTGTTATAGCCACTTTGTAAGCTGAAAATTTATCATCCCTGGAAACAATTTTATTTTTAGTGTAATAACTATTGAACTCTGACGCCAATTCTGAAAGATACAAAGCTATAAAATGCGGGTCTAAGCTTTTATTTGCCTGAAGAACAGCGTCTGGAAAAAGAACTATCTTTTTTTCAAGCTCACCCACATAATCAGGCGTTCTTTTAAAATTAGGTTTTATTCCTTCTTGTTTTGCTTTTTTTAAAACAGACTTTGCTCTTGCATAAGAATACTGTAAATATGGCCCGGAATCCCCGTCAAAAGAAATTGACCTGTCAAAATCATAAATAATATCTGACCCAATAGATTGTTTTAAAATGGAATATTTTATTGCCCCAATTGCAACAGCTTCCGAAATTTCTGATTCTTCTATTTCCGATAATCTTTTATCTTTTATTTTTTGTAAAACTAATTCTTTTACTTTTTCTATTAAAGATTCCCCTGTTATTATATTTCCAGTTCTTGAAGACATTTTACCTTCTGGCAATCTTAACATTCCATGGCCTACGTGCACGGTCTTTTCGGCCAGATCCGGCATCACCTGTTTCATCGCGCAGAGCATAACCTTGAAATAATCATTGACTTCATTTCCTGTTACAATAACTGATTTGTCATATCTGTATTTTTTGTTTTTTATTTCAGCCAACCCCAAGTCTTTTGCCTCATAAGTTGGCAGTCCATCTGAATTTATAAAAACCCTTGTGTGCAATCCATATTTTTCTCCTCTAAAAATAATTGCTCCGCCTTCTCCCTTTTCAAAAATTCCGTTTTTTAATCCTTTTTCTACAATTTTTTTACCGAGTTCTCCTGTCTCTGATTCAAAAATTAACCAGTCAAATTTTGTGCCAAGTTTTTTATAAATTTCGTCAAAATATTTTAAACTTGCTTTCTTCCCCTCATCGTAAATTTTGTTTATACTTTTGTCGCCTCTATCATATATTTTTTTGTTTATCTCGTTTATCTCTTTTTCTATATCTCCACCGGTCTTGTACATTTCCGAACCAACAGTATAAGCTGTTGCACTTAATTGAGGCGTCGGATAATATATGCCTTTATTTTTTAAATCCCATACGGCTTTTGCGACATGTATTCCAACATCCCCCTGAAAACAAATTCTTTTTACTTTAGCTCCCTCAAATTCAAAAATTCTTGAAATAGATTCTCCAATTGCATTACTCATTAAATGCCCAATGTGAAACTCTTTAAAAGGATTTGGATCTGTATAATCAATTACAATTTTTTTGTTTTTTAAAACAGTGTTTTTGCCAAAATTTTTATTTATTTTTTTAAAGGTATCAACAAAATATTTTTTTGAAATAAAAAAATTAATAAATCCCGGTCCTGCAACTTCAACTTTTTCAAACAAGCTGTTTTTTTCTATTTTTTGTTTTAATAGCTCTGAAAATTCTCTTGGATTTTTTTTCAACTCTCTTGCCTTAATTAATCCGTAATTTGTGCAATAATCTCCGTGTTCATTGCTGGCAGAAACCTCAACGGAAAAATCATCAGAAACTTCATCTGCTGCTTTTTTGATTATATTTTTTATTTGTTCTTTTATCATTGTATGATGGTTCCTTCAAATGGCCTGTTGTTTAAAAAATCCTCAAACCTTTCCAAATTCTTTCCGTTTATGATTACCACTTTTATTTTCAATTTTTGGGCTATTCTTGAAGCCCTTGGGTCAAAGGGCATTGATAACCCTGGGCTCCACTTATTTCCTACAATATTTAAAAAATCTTTCCAATTGATTTCTTTTATAGGCTTTGCTTCAGGAAAATCTTTTGGGTTTTTGTCATAAACATAATCGATATTGGTTAGATTTATTATTTTTTTTATTTTGTTAATTTTGGCAGACAAAACAGAAACATAATCTGTAGACCATCCTGGCTTCCATCCTGCTCCCACTATAATATTTTTTTTAGTTCGGATTCTTTTAGTTGGGTCTACGATGATTTCTTTTTCTGCTGTCTTGCTAAAAACATTTTTTACAACTTCTGCATTCAATTTTGAAACAGCAATACCAATTAAATCTTTTTCTTTGTCCTTTACTCCAAACTCTGCCAGGGCTCTTTGATAAACCCTTGCTATTTTACCTCCTCCAACAAAAATAATAAAGTTTTTGCTACTCAAAAATTTTTGCAAAGACTGCTTAAATCTTTTTAAAAATTCAATATCAATGCCATCAGGGGCAACTAGACTCCCGCCCAAAGAAATCACAATTGTTTCCCTTGCCAAACCATTGGCTTTGGCAATAGCTGATTTTTTCCTCATATTATAGTTAAATTTATCACAAAACAATACAAAAATAAAGATGATAAGCATAAAAATCCTGGATTATTGCGCCTTGTTACTATTAAATAAAAATGGTATTATGTTATCATTAAAATATATAATATAAATGTTTGTTATGTCTAAAATCTATTCAGAGAACAAGAAGGGTTATTACGACTATAATATTCTGGACAAGTTTGAAGCCGGGATTGTTTTGTTTGGACAGGAGGTAAAATCAATCAGAACAGGACGTATAAATCTGTCAGGGTCCTATGTTTCCTTAAAAGACAGCGAGCTCTATTTAGTAGGAGTAAAAATACCCCCATACCAGCCAAATAACGCGGGAGCCGGCTATAACGAAGAAAGATTAAGAAAATTGCTCTTAAATAAAAAGGAAATAAACGAGCTTACAGGAAAAGCCAAACAAAAGGGATTTTCCCTCATACCCTTGAAAGTTTATGATAAAAGTGGTAGAATAAAACTTGAATTTGGATTAGCTAAGGGAAAGAAAAAATACGATAAAAAAGAGAAAATTAAAAAAAGAGACATTAGCCGGGAGGTTAACCGGGAATTATCACGGGAGTGAATGTTTCGATGGATCGTTCTTTAAAATAAGGCAGGTTGAGCTTTCTCACAGCTCATTAATCTTCTGAGAAAAACATAATTGCTAATTTATTCAATAAGCAACCGGCGTTAGCATACGCTTAATGCCGCATCTTTTCCGTTGACTCCTAATAAACGGATAAAGGTGTTATATTATTAGGATGGGCTGCTTTAGTCTTCGGAAAGCAGCTGAAATTAAGAAGATAAGGCATTAAAAATTTTGTTAATTTTTTATTTAATGCCCGAACAACAAAATTAACTAAACTTGTAGAATTATTTTAAAAAATTTTTCAGACGGGATTTCAACATCCCCACTTCCACTAAAAAACATAATTTGAATAAAATATTAGTCAACAATTTTATAAGGGCAAAAGAGGTAAGAATAATAGACGAGGAAGGAAAACAGTTGGGCATAATGAATATATTTGATGCTATTGATTTGGCAAAATCAAAAGGCCTGGATTTAATACAGGTTACAGAAAAAGTTGACCCACCAATTTGTAAAATTACAAATTATGGAAAATACCTGTATTCCCAACAGAAAAAAGAAAAAAAAATAGGCCATCCCAAAGGAGGAGAATTGAAAGAAATAAGGTTAAGTTTTACCATTTCTCCGCATGACTCCCAGACAAAAGCCAAACAGGCCAAAAAATTCCTGGAGGAAGGAAATAAGGTAAAAATAAGCCTGGTTTTAAGAGGCAGGGAAAAAGCATTTGGATATATGGCAAAGGATAAAGTGGAATTTTTTTTAAAAGCGGTAAACGACCTGCTTCCAATAAAAACCGAAAGGGAACTAAAAAAAGAGCCAAGAGGTTTTACAACAATTATTTCAAAATCATAAAAAAATAATATTTAAAATCAAAGGTTGAAAAACAAATAGAAAATTTTTGAATTTTGATTTTAGCGAAAAGTCTATGACAACAAAAACAAAAAAGGCCCTGACAAAGAGATTTAAAATTACCAAAAACGGAAAAATTTTAAGAAGAATGTCCGGGCAAAACCATTACAGGTCTAAAAAAACGGGAGAGAGAAAAAGAAAAGGTCGCAAGTGGGTAAGTCTCTCAAAAACCGAAGCAAAAAGAATTAAAAAATATTTGAGCCGATAGGCGAAGACTCGCAAACATGACAAGAATAAAAAGAGCCGTACAAGCCAGAAAACATAGGAAAAATGTTTTAAAACAAACAAAGGGTTTTAAATACGGCAGAAAATCAAAATTTAAATTAGCAAAAGACGCATTAAGGCATGCTCTTACCTATGCATACCGCGACAGAAAAGCCAAAAAAAGAAACTTCAGAAATCTTTGGAACCTCCAAATAAACGCATTAGCAAGAGAGAATGGAATAACATACAGCAAGCTAATAAGCGGATTGAAAAACAAAAAAATAGAATTAGATAGAAAATCTCTTTCAACACTTGCAAAAAACTATCCGCAGGTATTTGCAAAAATTATTGAAGAAGTAAAATCCTAATTAATCAAACAAAAAAATGGAGCGATGCTCCTTTTTTTTGTTTGATACCGGACAACTGCTTGATGTGCATTGTTTTCAAAACTATCTATGGTTCCTTAAAAAATCGTTGGCTTCTCTTAAAAGCTCTTTTGAATTTTTATAGGTTACTTTTTTATGAGCTTCATCAAACGGTAGCCACAAAAAATCTGTATGTTCTGGAGAAAGATTTACTTCCTTGGTTTTGGTTTCTGCTATAAAAAATGCCACCAATTTAAAAATCCAGGCTGATTTTTTCCCGGACTTTTCCGTTTCTTTTTTTAAAAATTTTTTGTTTTTTTTAAAAAAATATTTAATGTACTTTTTGAATCCAGACAAAATCTGGACGTCTGAAATTCCCGTCTCTTCTTTTATTTCTCTTATGGCCGCTATTTCTTCAGCTTCATTATTTTCTATATGACCTTTGGCAAATTCCCAATGTCCGCCCTTACGATTTATTCCGGGGTAGTGCAAAAGCAAAAAATAAACATTACCCGATTCTCTTCTAAAAATTATTGCTCCCGCTGATTTTTCTCTTGGCATAACTATTTAATTGGCTTAAAGCTTTTTAATAATTTTTCTAACGTTAAAGTGTTTATTATGTCTGATTTTTCTGCCCAACCGCGACGGGCCTGGAATATTCCGTATTTCATAAGCCCTAGTTGTTCTTTTTGGTGTGAATCCGTATTAATAATCATTTTAATCCCAAACTCTTTTGCTCTTCTTATATATATGTCCCTTAAGTCCAGTCTTTCAGGAGACGAGTTAATCTCCAGAATCGTTCCTGTTCTTTTTGCGGTTTCCAGAATTTTATCAAAATCCAGCTGATATTCCTCTCTCCTATTAATAAGTCTTCCTGTGGGGTGAGAAACAATGTCAATATTGGGATTTTCCATTGCTTTTATTATTCTGTCTGTCATTTCCTTTTTTGGCATTTTCAGGCTGGAATGGACGCCCGCAATAACATAATCCATTTTTTCCAGAACATCATCTTTTATATCAACTGACCCGTCATTTAAAATATTTGTTTCGCACCCGTGAAGAATTGTAAAGCCAAATTTTTTGAATTTTTCGTTTGTCTCTTTGATTTGACTGTGCTGGGAAAGCAATTGCTTTTCATTCAGCCCTTTTTCAATCCTTAAAAATTTTGTGTGGTCTGAAATCCCTATATAGCTGTATCCATAAGCCATAGCAGACTTTGCCATGTCTTCAATTGAATTTTTTCCTCCATCCCAATCAGAGTGGCAATGCAGGTCTCCTTTTATGTCTCTCAATTCCACTAACTCAGGCAGACTACTGTCTAAGCTGGCCTGAATTTCTCCTTGGTCTTCACGAATTTCCGGGGGTACATATTGCAAACCCAAAACTTCGTAAATTTCTTTTTCCGTTCTGCCTGCAATTTTTTCCTGGCCCTTGAAAAGCCCATATTCGCTTAATTTAAAACCTTTTTCAATAGCAATTTTTCTTAGAGCAATATTATGTTCTTTCGAACCCGTAAAATACTGAAGAGCTGACCCAAAACTGTCCATTGGAACAACCCTTAAATCAATATCAAATCCTTCTTTTGTGTATATTGAAGTTTTAGTTTCGCCTTTTGCTAAAACTTTTTTAACTAAATCCAGCGAAATAAAAAAATCCATTACTTTTTCGGAATCTTCAGATACAACAAGAATATCAATATCTCCAATTGTTTCTTTGCGTCTCCTGAGAGAACCCGCCAAATCAGCACCGTCAATACTGCTAAAATTTTTTAACTCCAATAATACGTTTTCTGCTAGGGGTAAAATTTGCCCCAGCAAAACCCTTCCTTTGTTTTGTTTCTGAAATTCAATACCTTGCATAATATTCTGCTCTGTTTTTTCTCCAAAACCGAATATGGGAGCTATTTTATGGTTTTTTACGGCTTTTTCTAAATCTCTTAAATTTTTAACACCTAATTTTTGATAGAGAATTTTTATTTTTTTGGGGCCCAACCCCTCAACTCTCATCAGCTCGTCCATTTTAAGCGGCAAACTCTTTTTATATTGCTCATAGATTTTAACTTTCCCTGTTTTTAAATATTCTTCGATGTGATTTGCAATATTTTCTCCAACGCCCGGAATTTTCTGCAACAATTTATTTCCTCCCTTTTTGTAAATATCAAAAATATCCTCTTTTAAGTTTTCCAAAGATAAGGCCGCTCTTCTGTATGCAAAAGGTTTAAAGCTTACCCCGTCTACCTCCAAAAACTCCGCTATGCTGTAAAAAATTTTTGATAATTCTTGGTTTTTCTGACTCATATTACTTAAGGTTCAATTACGGGCCTTTCTGTAATTATGGTCTCGCTTTCTTTTCTAGCGTGCATGCTGTTTCTAATAAACAGGAGGCAAATTACAGAAATAAAATTCATTCCACTAACTATAAAAAATAAAGTATTAAACCCTACATATCCTACAATTATACCGCCAATTCCTCCCGCAATTCCAGCTCCCGTGCCTATTGATGTGGTTTCCATTCCCCATTCAAAACCTTCTTTTCCTTTATCTATGTGGCGCGTAAAAATAGCAAGCCACGAAGGCAAAGCCATTGCCATTCCAACGGCATGGACTACCTGCCATAAATAAATATGCGGCGGAGTATTTGAAAATAAAAATCCTATTGGGACAAAACCAGTTATGAGTGTACCTATTACCATAAACCAAAAATCGTCTCTTTCTCCTCGTTTCTTATCTAAAAAATATCCTATTGGAATTTCAAGAAAAGATTTTGATATCCAATAGAATAAAGCTGACAGACCCGCAACTTCAGCTGCCTTTAACGGATCTTGAAACGTTATTTTTTCCAAAATGAACAAAGCAAAAACCGGTGACAAAAGTCCCCACCCTAAGTTTAGAAAAAAATCACTTATTATTAATGCTTTTACTATTTTATTTATTAGTTTTGCCATATATTTAAATTAGATATTATATTTTTTATATTATACTACAATTTGTCTCTTTAGTAATTTAAAACCCCTCTTAAAGAGGGGTTTATACAAAACACGGCTATAAACTTTCGTATCTTATATTCTTTATCTTGTAAACGGTTTTGACTGGAGAATCAACTGTAATCTCGTCACCAACTTTATGGCCCAAAAGCGCCCTTCCAACAGGGGACTCATTGCTTATTTTTTGCAAAGCAGGATTTGCTTCAAGGGTACCCACTATTATAAATTCGTCTTTTTGGCCATTTACATCAACCTTTATTTTTGCCCCTAAATCAACAAACTGGGCTTTTTCTTTATTTGGAGCCTTAATAATCTCGTAATGGTCCAAAATATTTTTTATCTCATCGATTCTTGACCTTAAAACCCCCATATCTTCCTGAAAACTCAAAAATTCAGGATTAATGTCTTCTGATTCAAAAATTTTGGGCGCTTCTTCACCGGTGGTTTTTAACCTTTCAAGCTCAAGTAGTTTTTTATATTCCTGTTCAAGCTCTTGCAGCTTTAGTTTGGTTATAAAAAAAACTTTTTTGTTCATTGTACTTTATAACTTTATTTATAAACTCTGTAAGAGTATTTATCATTTTATTATTACAAGAGACCTATGTCAACCCTGTTAAAAACTATTACAACAACGGCTTTTGTAAAAACTGCTTATTATTCGGAAAATCTTCAAAAATTTTTATCTTTCCGTAAACCCCGTCATATCCGGGGCTTATTTTAATATTGCCGTTTCTCACTTTCAAAATTCCATCTGCGATATTCTGGGAGCTGGCTTTCTTTATATCTTTTGCATCAGCTTCTAATAAAATATTGAATTCGTTTCCTAAATTATTTGTTAGGCCATCATAAATAACAGGCACTCTTTTTGAAGCCGTTGTTGTTCCTATGGAATCGGCTATTACTTCTTCAAGCGGAATTAAACTTTTAAAAGGGACTACATTTTTAGGGACAAAGCCTTCCGGTCTGTCAGCAAGCTCTTCTACCCTATTTAAAACACCTATTGTTAAAGTTTTCTTGCAAACAGGGCAAATACTGTTGTTTTTTTTTGATTCTGCGGGCTTTAAAACCACATTACACAGCCTGTGGCCGTCATAATGATATTTCCCCTCTTCGGGAAAAAACTCTATTGTATATAAAAATTTATCCCTGTTTTTTTGTTTTATCGCATCTATTATTGCGTCATAACTCATGTCCGTATCAAAAACATTTGCTTCTCTGCCAATTTTTTGAGGAGAATGGCAATCCGAATTTGAAATCAAGGCAATATTATCCAGCATAGACAGCCTCCAATTCATCGCAGGGTCAGAAGAAAGCCCCGTTTCTACGGCGTAAATATATTTTGTATAATCTTCAAAGCATTCCTCCAATGTGTCAAATCCGGATTTTGACCCGAAAACAGAAAACCACGGCGTCCAGATGTGAGCGGGTACAATAAGACAGCTCCTATTTATATCCAAAATAATTTTTGCCAACTCTTTGACATCAAGGCCCAATATGGGCCTTCCGTCTGATTTTAAATTCCCAATTAGGCTAAGTTTTGCGTTTATTCTATCAACTGCCTCAAAAGACGGAGCCAAAATAACAATGTGGATTTTTCTGGTTTTTTTGGGTTTCCCTGTAATTTCTTTTGAATATATGCAGCTTATTTCTGCCGTTAAAATAAACCTTGTTGGGGATTTTAGTTTTCGTAATTTTAAAAGTCCCTGTTCGGCCGGCTCCAGTTTTTCCTTTAATTCTTTTACCCATAGAGGATGAGTAAAGTCTCCTGTACCCAGAACATTAACTCCCTTTATTTTTGCCCATTTATCCAAATTATTCAAATCCGTCAGGGGCGAAGTTGCTCTGGAATACTTTGAGTGTATGTGCAAGTCGGCTATTATTTTCATTTTTTATTTTTTTCAGAAGTTGCTAAATCAAATATTAATTTACCTAAATTTTTAATAGGAACAGAAAATTCAGAATATTTATTTTTTTCTTTACTATTTAATAATATTTTTACGGTTAAAATATTATTATTGTTTTCGGGGTTATCCTTGTTTGCCAATTCTTTTAACTTCAAAGAGGGGACCATCCAGATATAATCTCCTATTTTTTGTCTTATAATATCAAAGTAAGCAAAAATAAAATAAAAATTATCATCTGTTTTAATGTCCTCTTTTAAAAAGTCTTTTTGCAAAACAGTGCTATCAGACGGGCCGATCAAACTGACAACCCTTATTAAAATATTTTTTCCATCGTAGTCAGCCCTTTTTGCAACCGACAAATCCTCCCCAAAAACTTTATTTTCTGGCTTAAAAACTATCAGCCTGCCTGAACTTGAAGCAGAAATCAAGTCAATAATCTTGTCTTTTATTTCTTCTTTTATATTTTCCATATTATACTTTATATATAAAGTATCCCTCCCTGACCTTTTTGTCTGTTTTTAATCCTATTGTCTTTCCTTTCTTGGCAGTTTTAACGCTCTTGTGGTCAACCTGCATTGATTTTACTTTTTGATTAAAATCCGTGTCTTTGCCGCCAATTATTCTTATACTGTCCCCAATTTTTAAGGGACAAGATAACTTTACAACAGCAACTTTAATTTCGGAAAAATAATGCGTTATTTTTCCTGCTTTCTTGAGAACAGGAGGTTTTTCTTTTTTAGGATTTTTGGCTTTAACGGTTTTCTTCTTTAAAAGTTTTTGGGGGGACTTTGATATTTTTTTCTTTTTTATCATATTTTTTTAATATAATATGGTTACTTTGACCTTTAATATATTTTGGAAAAAAATGATTAGCATCTGGAGACCCTTGTGAATCCGGAGCATGGAATAATTTCGATTCCTTTTTTTTCTAATTCATCGGAAAACAAATTAACCCCCAAAGAGTCAGAAGATATGTGCCCTGCTATTACAACATTAACATTGGCTGCCTGAGCTTCCTTTCTGTGATCTTCTGAAATATGCATTCCAATAACCGTACCGATCCCCACTTGAGCTAATTTTTCATAAAGCTTAGGAGAGCCCTCTGTACCGCCTGTTATTTCTGTTAACGCTATTTTCCCGCAATGATTATCAGAATTTCCAACAAAAATTTTAGGCCCCACACCAATTTTCATAGCTTCTTTGTACTCTGGAATTTCTTTTAATAACCCAATTAAATCTTCTATAAACTCAGGATTTTTTTCTTCGATTATTTTTTTCAAAAATTGGGCCGCTAAATTATCACAGGGAGTATGGGAGTTCATCAGACTGATTCCCAATATCCTGGCGGCATCAACCGTTCTTTGATGGTTTGAAGCATTAACACCCCTGGCAACCTCGGAAATTCTTTCTTTCATTAATCCCTCTGCAACATTTATTGGAACCCCATAATAATTATAAACATCTGCCTGCAAATCCATAACATCCGCCAGCTGGGCCAGGCCTTTACCAACGGGGTGGTGAGCTATCACCAAATCAATATCTCCTAATTCTTTTGCAATCAAAATTTCTTCAGGCCCTATATCAATGCCAATCAAAACTTTTTTAATCTCTTTTTCTCCAGCTGGAAAATCTGCAACATTATAAACCCCTGAATCCAAAAATGGATTTATTAAGGCATCCTTATCAAAATTTTCCTTATCTCTTTCAGAAAGCTTTTCAAACTTTTTCTTTTTTTCCTGCAATATTTTTTCTACCCCGTCCTTTCCGCGAAAATCAGCGTCCTTTCCCATTTCAATTGCCAAATTAAAAATATCATTTATTTTCATTGTTTGTGAATATATTTAATTGTTTTTATTTTCTATTTCTTCTTTTGCTATTTTTACATCGCTCCATGGAATTTTTTTCCCTCCGGCAACACACATCCAGGGCTCCGAACCTTTGCCTGTAATTATAACTGTATCTTGCGGACTTGCAGACTTTATTGCTTTTTTAATTGCTTCTTTTCTATCTAAAATTTTTTCAGCTTTGTTTCGCGCGCCTATTGCAACTTCATTTATTATATCCATTGGGTTTTCATCATACGGGTCTTCGTTTGTAACAAATATTTTACTGCAATATTTATTGGAAACCGCACCCAAAACAGGCCTTTTCCATTTATCTCTTCCTCCTCCGCACGAACCCAAAACACAAATAAGATTTTCTCCCAAGCTTTTATAAACATTCTCAAGCTGGTCTGGAGTATGGGCGTAATCAACAACAACTTTAAGCGGATCCTCTGAAATAACTTCCATTCTTCCTGGAATTCCCTTTACTTTTTCCAAAGCTTTTCTGCAAACCTCAAAATCAATACCGTAGTTTTCTGCAACAAAAATGGCAGATAAAGCGTTCATTATATTAAAGTCTCCTGCCAAGCTTAGTTTAAAGTTATACTTTTCTTTGTCTTTTTTTGAAAACTTTATTTTTTTATTAGCAGGAATATCCAAAAAATATTTTGCATTAGGGTCATCTGAATTTATAATATGGATATTTTTTGTTACCTTGAATAATTTTAATTTTTCATTCCTGTATTTTTCAAAACTGCCGTGCGACTCAATATGCTCTTTTGAAAGATTAGTAAATACAGCTGTGTCAAAATTTATAAACTTGTGCCTAAATTGCCTTATACCCTCTGAGGTAACTTCCAAAACAACAAAGTTACACTCAGCTTCCACTGCCTGCCTTAAAAATTTTTGTATAACAAATCTCCCTGGCATTGTCATTTTGTATTTATTTTCCCATTCTTTATCTGCGACCTTAAACCGTATTGTTGAAATAGAGGATACTTTATTGCCGGCCTCTTCTAAAATGCGGGATATTAAGTCGCAGGTTGTTGATTTTCCGCTGGTTCCTGTGACTCCTATAACTTTTATTTTTTTACTTTTTCCCGGAAAACCAAAAATAACCGCCCCAATAAAAGCCAGCTTAAAATGATAAACTTTTAATAAAAACTTAGGTATGAATTTTTTAATTATTTCCTTTATGTTCATTACCTACAATCTATCACAAACTTCAAATAAAAAAAAGCCGACCAAAGGCCGGCGATTGCTTGCGGTTAAAACCACTTTTTTTCTTTTTTATTCCATTTGAAGTGAAAAACTTCTTTTTCCCCCCAAACCAGAACCCCTCCTTTTATCCTATCATTTGCAATTATATGTTCTTTTTTACATACAACAATACTGGCTTTGTCGCCGCAAGACAAATATTTATGTGGCTCAGCATTTAAAACCAACAAAATACTTTCCCTTTCACAAATGTCCTGAGCTGTGCTCATAAGCTTTCCCCTTAATTGTCAAAGACCAATAAAAAACCTCTTTTTGAGAAGAGGCGCTTTTAAGTTTTTATTTTTATAAAAACGCTCCTTCTCTAAGAGAGGTTAATAATCTTAATAATAATTATGTTTCTGAAAATCTTATTCATTCTATTTTTAATATACACCCAATAAAATAAGTGTCAAGCCTAATAAATTTTTATTTTCCTAAATTTTTAAGCGCAATTTTTACCCTTTCTTCTGTATCTTTAATTTCGGGCGGAATATAACTTAATGCTTCTTTTGCCTGCTGTTTTGAAAACCCAAGCTGTGTTAATGTGTTTTCAGCCTCATCTGAAGACAGCTTTTTTTCTCCAAAAGTTTTTATTTTTCCCGTTAACTCTAAAATAATCGCCGAAGCCCTTTTTTGGCCTATTCCTGGAATGCCGGCAAAAACATTTTCATCATGCTTTAAAATTTTGTCTTTTATCTTTTCCAAAGGCCCCACTACAGAAATTTCCAAAGCAGCCTTTGGGCCAACCCCCCGCACATCATTTAAAATTTCAAAAAACTCTAATTCTTCATAAGTTAAAAATCCGTATAAATCCAGTGCATCTTCTTTAACATTTTGAAAACAGAAAACCTTTAAATTTCCTCCTATTTGTGGTATTTTAAATAAGGTTTGCTTAGATAGAAAAACTTTATAGCCAATATTATTGACTTCCAATATAACAAACTTGTCCTGCTTTAATATAATTTTCCCGTCCAAATAGCTTATCATTAAGCCATTGTATATGAAATTTGAACTAAAATCAAAATTTAAACCAAAAGGCGACCAACCAAAAGCAATAAAAAGGTTGTCTGAAAATTTAAAATCCGGTATAAAAAACCAGGTACTTTTGGGCGTAACAGGCTCTGGAAAAACTTTTACAATGGCGTCTGTTATAGAAAAAGTAAAAAAACCCGCACTAATAATTTCTCCAAATAAAACTTTAGCTGCCCAGCTTTATCAGGAGTTTAAAGAATTCTTCCCCAACAATGCTGTCCATTATTTTGTTTCTTATTATGACTATTACCAGCCGGAAGCCTACATACCCCAGTCTGACACCTATATAGAAAAAGATGCAAAGGTAAATGAAGAAATTGACAGGCTAAGGCATTCTGCTGTCCAGGATTTAAGTATAAGAAGCGATACAATTATTGTGGCTTCTGTATCGTGTATATATAATATAGGCTCTCCTGAAAACTATGAAAATATTTCTTTGGAAATAAGACTCAAACAGGGAATGAAAAGAAAAGATTTCTTGTTTTTGCTGACAAGCCTGCAATATCAGAGGAATGATATTGATTTTAAACCCGGGTACTTTCGCGTCAGAGGAGATGCTGTTGAAATTTTTATTGTTACCGGAGAAAAAATCTTAAGAGTGGAATTTTCAGAAGACCGCATAGAAAATATTTTTGAGTCCCTTCCCAACCTAAATTTGAAATACCAAAAAATAAAGGGTGATGCGCTTAAAATTTTTCCTGCCAGTTTTTGGGTTGCTCCGCAAAACAGAGTTAAAATTGCAATCGGAAATATAAAACTGGAACTGCAAAATAGATTAAAAGAGTTAAAAAAGAAAGATCCGCCAACCGGTGGACTGGAAGCCCAAAGGTTGGAGCAGAAAACAAATTATGACTTGGAAATGTTGGAAGAAACTGGCTGGTGCAAAGGCATTGAAAACTATTCAAGCCACCTTGAATTCAGAAAACCCGGCCAAGCTCCCTTTTCTTTAATAGACCATTTTAAATATTTTAATCCCAAAGGGTTTTTGATGTTTATTGACGAATCGCATATTTCAATTCCGCAAATAAGGGCAATGTCTGCGCAGGACAGAATAAGGAAGCAGACTTTGATTGATTTTGGCTTTAGGCTTCCCTCGGCTATTGATAACAGACCTCTTACTTTTTCTGAATTTGAAAAAAGGCAGGACCAGACAATTTATGTTTCAGCCACCCCGTCTGACTTTGAAAAACAAAAATCTGGAAAAAATATAGTTGAGCAGTTAATAAGACCAACAGGTTTGTTGGAGCCTTCAATTGAAATCAGGCCGGCAAACCCGCCAGCTGACAGAGACGGCCAGATAAAAGACCTGGTAAAAGAAGTTGATGTCAGAGTCAAAAAAAATCAAAGGGTTCTTGTTTTAACCCTGACCAAAAGGCTTGCAGAAGAAATATCAGATTATCTGATTGAAAAAGGTATAAAAACCCAGTATTTGCATTCTGAAATAAAAACATTGGAAAGGCCTGAAATTTTAAAAAACCTAAGACAGGGAAAATACGATGTGCTTGTTGGGATAAATCTTTTAAGGGAGGGTATAGATTTGCCTGAAGTTGGGCTGGTTGCGATTTTGGATGCTGACAAAGAAGGTTTTTTAAGGAATAAAACAACTCTTATACAAACAATGGGAAGGGCCGCAAGGCATATAAACGGACATATCATTCTGTATGCTGATAAAATAACTTTCTCAATGAAAGAAGCAATAAATGAAATTAACAGAAGAAGAAAAATCCAGGAAGAATACAACAAAAAAAATAAGATAACCCCGCAGGCAATAATAAAAGATATTCGCGACTGGAGTTTGTCTAAAAAAGAAGACGTTGCAGAAGAATTTTGGGCAATTCACGACAAAAAACTTTTAGAGAAAGAAATGAAGACAGCCGCTCAAAATTTAGATTTTGAAAGGGCTGCTGAAATAAAAAACTTAATTGAAAAGATAGACAAATCAAAAAAGCCTTATTAAGGCTTTTTTGATTTACTGTAGTCTCTTTTACTGATTACGGAATTATGTTTTATACCTTCTCTCTGACGTTTTTTAAATGTTCTACCTCCGTTTTCAGCCGGATTATACTCTTTTTTGGCTTGTTTCTTTGCTTTTCCATGATTGTCTCCACTGTCAATTTTAGTTCTCTCAGTAATATTTTCCCGAAGATAGTTTATAATATCATCTGCCCTAGAAAAACTTCCAGATTCTGGCTTTATCCCTAACTTTCCCAAAACGACTTTATCAGCTCCCGTAAGTTTTTCTCCTCTGGATTGTTTTTCTTGGATTTCTTTTAACCTGTCTTCTCTATATCTTTCTGATGCAGTTTTTGCAGATGTAGTCATTCGTTTGCCTTCTTTTATTTTTTTAGGTTTTTCCTGTTGCTTTACCATATAATCAGAAAGTGCTCCTGCTACTATTTCTTTCATGCTTTTTTGCCGTTCCTGCTTCATTTTTTTTCTGCCTTGTTCAATTTTGAAGTCTGCCCTTTCCTGGGCTGTGCTTACTATGCTTAAATTTGCGTTTTTTGTAAGAGTTTCAAAATGAAGAGCCGGATTATACATTACCGGTTCTCTTTCTCCTGATTTGGGAATTTTAAACTCGTAGGAGAACCATCTTTTTTTGGCATTTTCAACCAAATACCCGTCATTGACAAGCTTATCAAATGCCACATCCCTATCTGGCCCAACAAGCTCTAATTTATCTTTTATGTTTTCTATATAAGCTGTCAGCGCTTCTTTATTATTTTTATATTTTTCAGGAAGCCTTGCAATTAAAGTCTCCATTGCTTTTTCATGAAGTTCACTTCTGATTTTTGCAACTTCTTTTACTGCAATCTCCTGCCTGGCTTTTTCTATTGCTTCTTTTCCTCTTATTATCCTGCCTCCACGAGCTTCTATATTAAGGGCCACCATTTCATTCCTTTCTTTTGCCAAATGCCTATGCTCCCCTTTTTCGTTGGTTGTAATATTTCTAAAAGCTTCAACTGTTCTTTTTATATCTTTTTCAAAGTCAGGCTTTGATAAAAATTCTGCGGCTGAATCAATATCTCCTTCTGGTAGCTTTTTTTCAGCGACTTCTGTAGTATGTTTTTTTGTTTCGGATTTTATTTCAGCATGTTTTTTGACTTTCTCTTTTGCAGACGGTTCTTCTACTTCTACTACTTCTTCTTTTCTATCTTGTGAAATTTCCTGCCATCCTTTTTTATCTCCCATCTTTAATCTCGATCTTTTTCCCTTAGAATCTTCCGAAGGATTCTCCGTCTCTTTTGGTAAACCTGTTTTTGTTTCCGATACGGATTTTTCTGATTTTTCAGACTGTTCTTTAGATTGCTTAGATGAGTCTGTTATGGTTTCTGATTTTTCTGCTCCACTTTCAGGTATTACGGGCGTTAAAAGAGACTCCCAATCTGGATCTCCTTTTTCCCTGGGTTCATTTTGTTGCGGCTCTTTGTTCTCCATAATAATTTTTGAATAAAGATTATTTTTTTATTTTAAACTTAACGCATCAATTGGTCAAGGCAACTACTATTTACAAAACCATATTTATCTGCTATGATGTTTATATATGGCAATTACAAAATCAGCTAAAAAAGCTATTCGCCAGTCTTTAAGGCGGAAAAACCAAAATTTACTTTATAGGAATAATATAAAAGACCTCTCAAAAGAGGTTCAAACTTTTGTTTCCAAAAAGAACACAGAAGAAGCCAAAAAAATCCTGCCAAAACTATTTAAGGCATTGGATAAAGCAGTCAAAGTAAATGTTTTAAAAAAGAACACTGCATCCCGCCAGAAATCAAGATTTGCAAAAATGATAGATAAAAAATAAAATAACCTAAATATTAATTTAATTATAAGAAATGTTGGGAAATTTCACGGCCGTGAAATTTCCCAACATTTCTAAAAACTCTGCTTGAAGCGGAGTTTTTGAATATCTTAAATTTCTGCAATAAGCATATCCAAGGCTAATTCAGAATCAATTTTTCCCGATTTGATATCTGAATCTGTCTGAAAAATTTTTTTGTATATCCCTTTAAGCTGTTCCAGGGAAAACTTACTACAAAGATAAAAAGTTTTTTTAACCACAAAAGGGTGTAGCCCGCTTTTTTGGGCTATAGCGTAATAGGGATTTCCCTTGTCAGCCAGCTCTTTTATTATCAAAAGATTTCTGAATTGATAAGCTATCATTGATAATATATATATCTCATTGTCTCCGGATTCTATATGATTATGCAAATAAGAGAGAGCCTGCTTTTTATTTTTTGCAGCTAAGGCCTCTATTGTTTTAAATATGTCGTTTTCTATTTTAGGTTTTACATGCAATTCAATATCCTCTTTTTTTATTATTTGTCCCTTTTTAAAAAGGGACAATTTTTTAATTTCATTTTCCATTTGCCAAAGATTATTTCCAACAATATTTAAAAGAAAATCCTCAGCTTGAAAATCAATTTTGGCCCCGCATTTTTTAAATTCATTTTCTATCCATTTTTTTAGATTGGCTTGGGTCAAAAAAGAAAACTCTTGGCATTTTGCTTCTTTTTTAAGGATTTTAAAAAGCTTTGTTCTTTCGTCAGTTTTTTCTCCTTCAAAAATAATAATGATATCTTTTATATCTTTTATTTTTTTAAAATTTTCTAAAAATTTTTCCTGAAATTTTTTATCTGAAAAAACGTTGTTTAAAATAACCAGCTTTTTCTCAGAGAACATTGGGGATATCTTAAAACTGTTAAAAAAGTCTTCAAACTCTTTTTTACTGGCGTCAATGGATATAAAATTCAATCCGGATCTATGGATCTTTTTGTATTCTTCAACTATTTCTTCAAGCTTTTTTTTTGACCTATAAGAATCTTGTCCGTAAATAAAATATAACATAAGCTGTTAAATTTTTTGGCAAAAGGGACAATAAAAAGTGCTGCGCTGTCCAATTTTTATTCTTTTAATTTTTTCTCCACATCTGCTGCACATTTGGCCATCTCTTTTGTATGCTTTTCTCTCCGCGTCAAATCTTCCCTTGCTGCCATCCGGTTTTCTATAATCAGAAAAACTTTCTCCTCCTAATCTGATGCTTGTAGCTAAAACTTTTTTTATGGCTTCATGCAGACTCTTTAACTCCTTCAGGGTTAATTTTGACGCTTGTTTTTCAGGGTGTATTTTTGCCTGCCACAAAGATTCTGAAGCGTAGATATTTCCTATGCCCGATATGTTTTTTTGGTCCATTAAAACCTGCTTTATCTTGCCTTTTTTATTTTTTAAAATATTTTTAAATTTTCCTATACTAAAATTTTTACTCAATGGCTCAGGCCCCAGGCCTTTAATCTCTTTTGAATCTAGCATACTCTGTGTTTTTTGCAATTCAATTTTCGCAAATTTTCTGGCATCAGAAAGGGCCATCATTTTTTCATCATCAAAGAAAAATATAACGTGTAAAAATCTGTTATATGGATCATTAAGGGGTCCGAGGGTTGTTGGTCGCCATAATCCGTTTTTTAAAATCCATTCTCCAAACAGAAGGTGGCCTGTCATTTTTTGGTGAATCAACAAAGAGTATCCGTCAGATAAATCAAAAATTACATTTTTTGCCATTCGCCAAACCTTTTTTATTTTTTTTTCTTTGATAAGTTTTTTAAATTCCAAAAAATTAGCAGGCTTTTTTATTATCTTTTCAGCATCAGACCAAACACCGACAAAGGTTTTATTCAAAACCTTTTTCCTTAAACTTTTTACCGTTGTCTCAACCTCTGGGAGTTCTGGCATATTATATGGGATGCTATTTATTTGATTTAATTTGAGTTTAACAAAAAAGCTCGATAATAGCCATACGGCTTAAATTGTGATAAAATATTATAAACAAACTTTAATTAATATTTAAAATGGTTATTAATTTTTATACAATAACTGGTTTTATTAATTTTTTAACCAGCAGCGTCTTGGCAATTCTTGTTATTTTGCGTAACAAAAAAAACCCAAAATGTGTTTCTTTTTTTATCCTTGCTATGTTGGTCGGATTATGGAGTCTGTCTTATTTTTTCTGGCAAAATATAACAGACAATGAAGAGGCTGCGTTAATATGGTGCAGAATATTAATGTTTTTTACAATTATGATCCCACCTGCTTTTTTCCATTTTACGCTGGCAATAACAGAGATTTTGGAAAAAAGAAAAAAATCCTTGATTATCGCTTATTCCATCTTCTGCTTTTTTTTGCTCACAAATGCAACCCCAATATTCATTGAAAAGGTAGAACCCGTAATGCAATTTAAATATTGGCCGATAGCAACTCCAATGTTTGCCTCATATCTTGTTTTTTTTGGTTTCTATGTTTTTTATTCTTTTTATTTGCTTATTAAAAAATATAGAACATCTAAAGGAGTTGTAAGGTCGCAAATGAAATATGTGGCCATTGGAGTAATAATCGCTTTTATATCAGGCTCATTCAACTTTGTACCATGGTTTAGAATTCCAATTCCACCTATAGCCAACGGACTTGTGCCTATCTATGTTATATTAATAGCCTATGCCATAACCAGATATGAATTAATGAATATAAAAATATTAGTAAGAAATTTATTTTTATATTTTGGTTTATCTTTTTTTCTTTATTCCGCTTTTTATATTGTCGCCTTCATATACAAAATATCCTTTGGAAATATTTTAGCCGCGGAAACTTATTTTGCTGGAATGATTTTAGCCCCAATTTTTGCCGTTATTTTATATTCTAGCAGCAACCTGCTTTTTGCGTTTATTAACAAAAATCTTTTTCCTTCCATATATAATTATCAGCAGGCAATTAAAAAATCTTCGCTTATTTTAAGTTATGCTGACAGTTCAGAAAAAATAATAAACATAATGACGGAAACCATCAAACAAACGATACAACCTCATGGAATGGCCATCCTGCTTCTTAAAAATCTTAATCTCAAAGACAATTGTTTTGAAATTAATAAAAACTACAACCTCAATGAGGCAAAGCTCCTAAAAATAGACTACCTTTTATTCTCGGAATTTTTTAAAAAAAATAAACAAATTATTACCAAAAAAAGCATTGAAAGTTTAATAGAAAATTCAAAAGATGACAAAGGGCTTCTGCATGAAGTAGAAAATCAAATTCACCAAAATAATGCTCCCGTCTGTGTCCCTCTGATGGGCGGAAATAATTTGTTAGGCATGATAATATTAAACGAAAAAAAATATGAAAGCGATTATATGCAAGAAGACTTTGACTTATTAGAAACGCTATCCCGATATGCGCAGGCCGCGATATACAACATAATGCTTTATAGAAGGTTAGAAGAAGAAAATATTAAATTTGAAAAAGCAAAAGCTTAACAGTCAATAAAACCGCCACACAAATAATGTGCGGCGGTTTTTATGATTTTAATTAGGCTATGGCTGTTTATCGCTTGTTTCACTGTCTTCTACAGATTCAGATTTTGATTTTGGCTGGTGTTTCCTTAAGGCTTCGTTCGCCCGTTCAAGCTCTATTGTCCTGTTTTTGACTTTCTGTTCTAGCGCAGTTATTGTTTCTTCTAAAGATTTTGTTTTAGCCCTTACCTTCATATCAACTGATTTTTCCGTTTGTTCCTCAAGACATTTACTCTCTTCAAGTTTTTCCGCTATTTGGTTGAAAGCTCTTGCCAATTCGGACAATTCATCTTTGGTCTCCAAATAAACTCTTGTCTTTAAGTCCCCTTTATTAAGGTCAATTGCCCTGCTCAATATTTTTTTAATGGGGGCTGAAAAGCTTTGGCCTGTATTGAATCCGAAAAAAAATACAAAGATAAAAAGAAAGGAGATTGTAATATATGAAGCCAAACTAAGCCTTTCATAATCAACGGAGATTAAGATTACAGCGACGAAAACCGCCGCCAGAATCATTGGAAACGCTATTTTAACTGAAACTTTTGACATATTATTTATCAATTAATGATGATAAACGAACAATTAATGAATTAAATTCTAACTTTTTACAAATTTCTTCTACTAAATTTTTGTCAAAATTTCCGAATATTGAGTCTTCAATTTTAAAATTTATGTCTATGTCCTTTTTTGTTTTTACGAGGTCTAGTGATAAAAACGCAAGCTGTTTGTTTTTTTTAAGTAATTCTTTGGTTTTAGGTTTTAAAACTGCCGTATCCGTTGAAATTTCGTCATAAAGATTTTTTATTGTCCCAAATCTTTGGATTAAGTCTGCTGCTGTTGTTTTTCCAATGCCAGGAACGCCAGGAATATTGTCTGTGGGGTCTCCTGTTAAAGCCTTAAAATCATTCATCTGCAAAGGATCTACCCCAAATCTTTCTTTTACTTTTTCTGCATCATATATAATTGTATCTTTTATCCCCTTTCCTAAAGTATATACCTTTACGGTTTCATTTACCAGTTGTAAATTGTCTAAATCTCCAGAAACAATAAAAATTTCCAAATCTTTGTTTGCGCTGTTCTTTTGCGCCATTTCGCAAATAGTAGCTATCAAGTCATCTGCTTCAAACCCTTCCATTGCAAAAATTGGTATATTAAGGCTGGATAAGACCTGTTTTGTAATCGGTATTTGGAAAATTATCCCTTCGGGTGTGACAGGCCTTTTGGCCTTATACTCCTGAAATCTCTCGTGGCGAAAGGTTTTGGCTTTTGTGTCAAAACAAGCAACAATGTAGTTCGCCTGTAAATCTTTTATTGCTTTGAATAGTGTAAGCAAATATCCATAGACAGCTCCTGTCTCTTGCCCTGTTTTAGTTTTTAGGGGCGGCAAGGCGTGAAACGACCTGTGCAATAAAGCATTTGAGTCAATGATAATCAGCCTTTTTTTATCCATAATTTATTATATTACAAATATGCCCAAAAATAAAATATTATTTTTCTATTTTCCTTTTATTAAAATTAATACTCTTAAATTTTATTCTAATAAAATCTTTGGGTAAAAATTTTTTTATTTTTTCAGGCCATTCGATGGCAATTATATTTTTATCTTCCAAAATTATTTTTTCGAATCCCACCTCCAATATGTCTTCCGGTTTGCCTATGCGATAACAATCGATATGATAAAAATCAGAAAAAATAGAATTTTTAATTTTGAAATGTTTTAATATCACGAACGTCGGACTTAATATTTTTTCTTTTACTCCAAGCTCTTCTGCAAATCCCTGTAAAAACGTTGTTTTTCCTGACCCTAAATCACCTGATAACCCCACAACCACAGCCCCTTTTTTTGTTAAATTTTTTTTAGTTTTTTGGATTATTTCTTGGGCTGTTCGTTTGCCAATCTTTTTGGTTTGTATGGAATTTTCCGTTGTAATTATATTTTCCATTGTTGATGTTTTATAAAACTTTCTTTTGTGTTGACTTATTTCTTAAAATCGCATAGTGTAAAATAACTTTGAAATTATAAACCATGACCATAAACCAAAAAGAAGAAACTAAAAAATTTATAACAGGCGCTGAAAATATCTGTCTTATTGCAGAAGACTCTGATTTGGAATCAATTTCGTCTGCTATGGCCCTTTTCTATACTTTAAAAGAATTAGGAAAAAATGTAAACTTGATTATAGAAAAATTCCCGCAGAATTTAAATTTTTTAGCTCCCTCGGTTGATTTTGTTTCTTACCCGAAAAATTTTACGATTTCAATCCCTAAAAAAATCGTCGATGTTTCTCAGATCTATTATGAAAAAAATGATGACTCTTTAAACATACACTTGACCGTAGAAAAAGGAATTGTCAAAAAAGACGATATTTCTTTTTATTTTTCCGAAGTAAGGCCAGATATTGTAATTACATTAAAAATAAAAGATTACCAAGAACTGCTTGAAACAAAGCTCAATCCTTTTGGATTTTTACTGGGATCCCCCATACTTAATATAGATTCTGAAAACAGTAGCCAAAACAATAAAAATTTTGGTAAAATTAATTTGACGGATAGGGTTTCCCTTACTGAAATTGTCTTAGAATTAATCACCTCTATTAAAGACGGGAATATAAACAAGGATTCTACGGACTGTTTATTGGCAGGATTGATAACTTATACGGATAATTTTAAGGGAGACAAAACTACTGCGGATATTTTTGAGGCAGCCGCATTGCTAATAAAAAGCGGAGCGGATTTAAAAAAAATAAATGAAAACTTAAAAATATAATATGCCAGATGATTCCACAAAAAAAATATTAGGCTCTGTGTCCATCTCCGGTCAGACCATTGAAGAATTCAAAAAATCGGCCAAGAATATTGGTGGCCTTAAAAATATAATTGAAAAAACAATTTCAAAAAGCACCACAGAACTTGTGGACATGATTCTTTTTGGCTCAATAGAGCTTGATGCTTCTGACATCCATATAGAGCCCCAAGAGGACCAAGCCAAGCTTAGAATTAGATTAGACGGCATCTTACAAGATGTTGTTTTTTTTGAACAAAATATTTACCGCAGCCTTCTTTCAAGAATAAAACTTCTTTCAAAACTAAAATTAAATATAACAGACAAGCCCCAAGATGGCAGGTTTTCGATTGAAGTTAACGAGACATTGGTTGAAATAAGGACTTCCAGTTTGCCGGCTGAATACGGAGAATCAATTGTTTTAAGAATATTAAATCCCAAAAATTTGATTGATTTGAGCAGCCTTGGTTTAAGAGAAGACTTATATAAAATTTTTCAAAAAGAAATTCAAAAACCCAATGGAATGATAATTGTTACAGGCCCCACTGGATCTGGAAAAACAACAACGCTGTATGCTTTTTTAAAAAAAATACAAAACCCGGAAGTCAAAATTATCACTATTGAAGATCCGATTGAATATCATTTAAAAGGAATCTCTCAAACACAGATTGCCCCCGAAAAAGGATATACTTTTGCCGACGGCTTAAAGTCTATTGTAAGACAAGATCCGGATGTTATTCTGGTTGGAGAAATTAGGGATTTGGAAACCGCAAAAATCTCCTTGCAGGCGGCTTTAACCGGACACCTAGTGCTTTCAACTTTGCACACAAATGATGCGGCCGGAACAATACCAAGGCTTGTTGATTTGGGGGCAGAATCTTCTTCAATAGCGCCCGCTTTGAAGATGGCCGTTGCTCAAAGGCTGGTAAGAAAAGTTTGCAAAAAATGCTCTGCTCTGGAAAATCCTAAACCAGAAGAATTGGCTGAAATTAAAAAAGGATTAAAATCTTTGTCTTTAAAATCAAAAATAAAACTGCCAAACTTAGACAAAATCAAGATTGCAAGAATTAAAAAAGAAGGCTGTGAGACCTGCAATTTTACTGGCTTTAAGGGTAGGCAGGGATTATTTGAAGCATTTTTGGTTGACTCTGAAATGGAAAAGTTTATTCTGACAAACCCGCCAGTTTCATCAATTAGGGATTTGGCAATTAAAAAGGGTATGGTGACAATGTACCAGTCAGGACTACTGGATGTAGCAGAAGGGAAAACAACCTTAGATGAAGTTAGGAGAATGGTAGAAGAAGATGAGTTTTTTGAAAATTCAAAATCTGAAGTTTAAAAACATCTTTCTTTTTGCAAAAAACGGCTCTGGAGTTGGAGGTAGTTTTATGTCTGGGACATAAACAAAGATTTGTTTGAGGAATAACTGAGCCAGAGCAAAGTTATCCATAAACTGAAACAAATCCAAAATATTACCTCCAACTCCAGAGCCGTTTTCTTTCTAAAATACCAAATTATTTGTATAATATAAATTATATCACCTTAAAATACTTGTGTCAAGACCTAACTCGCAAAAATTAACACCCGAAGAGGAAAGCCTAGATTTTGCCTTAAGACCAAAAAATTGGTCTGATTATGTTGGCCAGGAAAAAATTAAGGAAAATATAAAAATAATTATCACTGCCGCAAAACAAAGAGGTCAAGCTCCAGACCATTTATTATTTTATGGAAACTCGGGTTTGGGAAAAACCACATTGGCTCACCTGGTTGCTCTTGAAATGGGAAAGGATATAAGGATTACCTCGGGCCCCGCTATTGAAAGGGCCGGGGATTTAGCTGCTATTTTAACTAATTTAAATGAAGGAGATGTTTTGTTCTTAGATGAAATTCACAGGATAAGCAACACCGTTGAAGAATATCTCTATCCTGCAATGGAAGACTATAAGCTAAACCTTATTTTAGGAAAAGGGCCCATGGCGAGGACAATGGAATTAAAATTACCTCGATTCACTATTATCGGAGCAACAACAAGACCTGGGCTTTTATCTGCCCCATTAAGAAACAGATTTGGGGCAACTTTTCAACTTAATTTTTATAATTTGTTGGATATAGAAAAAATCATCCAAAGGTCAGCGGATATTTTGGGAACAAAAATAGAAAATGATGCATTAAATTCAATTGCCAAAAGGTCGCGCTTTACACCAAGGGTTGCCAATAGGCTCTTAAGAAGAGTGAGAGATTTTGCGGAGGTTAATGGAACAGGAATAATAACAAAAGAAATTTCTGAAAATGCCCTAGATTTTTTGGAAATAGACAGAATGGGACTTGAGTCTGGAGATAGAAAAATTCTGACAGCGCTTATTGAAAAATTCAATGGAGGCCCGGTTGGATTGCAATCTTTATCAGCCGCCGCAATGGAAGAGGAAGACACAATTTTGGATATTTATGAACCTTATTTAATGCAGTGCGGATTTATAGAAAGAACTCCCAGGGGAAGAATTGCATCCAGGCTTGCATATGAACATTTAGATTTGTTTCATATAAAAAAACAGCTTATTTAAAAACTGACGCCCATCGCCAGTTTTTATCTATGGTTTTATGAAAAAAATTATATTTTTTCTTTTACTGGCCTTATTTTTTCCTTTTTTAATTTTCGCAGAACAAATAGATATTAATACAGCAACCTTGGGGCAGTTAGACCAACTGACAGGAATTGGCCCGACATACGCTCAACGAATTATTGATGGCCGTCCATATTTGTCATTAGACGACTTGCTCGAAGTAAAAGGTATTGGAGAAAAAACTTTGCAAAAAATAAAAGACCAGGGTTTTGCATGCGTAGATTGCCAGACAGAAGCCATAGAACCACTATCTGCCACAATTAGTGCAGAAAATTCTGCCACAATTAGTGCAGAAAATAAAGAAGATAACAATAATCCCGAGCTTTCCATTATTGAATACCCAAAAGGAGTTTTTCTGAACGAGATTCTTCCATCCCCGCAAGGTGCAGACGACTCAGAAGAATGGATTGAAATTTTTAACAGCAATAATTTTGATGTTGACCTGTCTGGATGGCAAATAAAAGACAGTGTTGGGACTGTTGTTGTTTTTATTATTCCGACTGGAACAAAAATTTTTTCAAACGGATATTTAGTTTTTACAAGGCCTGAAACAAAAATAATATTGAATAATAACGAAGACGGATTATTCCTTTTATATCCGAATGGGGAGATTGCAGATAGTGTTATTTTTCAAAAATCTCCCACGGGACAATCTTATAATAAAATTTCCCCAGGGTGGCAATGGAGCCAAGACATAACAAAGGGAACAAAAAATATTATCTCTTCTGAAACAGATAAAGGCTTGCTAAAAATAGAAAACTCTGTTAATAATATAGAAGCAGGGCTTATAGATAAAAATTTTAACTTAAATACAATCCAAGAAAAAGGTTTGTCCGCGATACAAGAAAGCTCAACAAATCCTTGGTTTTTATTTTTAATAGCTGTAATTTTAACTATAATTTCTGCCACAGTCGTATTATTTATAAAATTAAAACTATCAAAAACAAATGTCAGGACATAGTCATGCAAAAACAGTAATGGCCACAAAGATGGCCAATGCTGCAAAAAAAGGTAAAATTTATTCTAAGTTTGGGAGGCTTATCACTATTGCCGCCAAAGAAGGTGGCGGAGACCCCAATAAAAATTCAAAGTTAAAGGCAGTTATAGAACAGGCTAAGTCTTTTAATATGCCTAAAGAAAATATTGAAAGAGCTATTAAAAAGGGTACAGGCGAATTGGCCGGGGAATCTCTTGAAGAGGTTTCTTACGAAGGTTTTGGCCCGGGAGGAATTGCTTTAATAATAGAGGGCATTACTGATAATTCAAATAGAACGCTTACTGAGATAAAGGTTATTCTAAATCAAAATAACGGCAAAATGGCAGGTGAAGGGGCTGTAAGGTGGATGTTTGAAAGAAAAGGGTCTATTGTTGTCTTGCCCGAGGGAAAACCCAAAGAAGACCTGGAAATGGCAGCAATTGAGGCTGGAGCCGATGACGTAAGGTGGTATGAAGAGAATTTGGAAATCCACACTAAGCCCGAAGACCTTGATGCTGTAAGAAAAACTCTTGAAGAAAAACAAATAAAAGTTGAATCTTCTTCTTTGGGATACATAGCAAAAGAAGAAATGGAAATTTCTGAAAAGGAAAAAGAACAAGCTCAGAAACTTTTTGAAGCATTAGATGAGAATGATGCCGTTAATGATATTTATTCTAATTTAAAAAGTTAATGGTAATTTTAGGAATTGATCCTGGCTCTGCTATTATAGGATATGCTATCTTAAATAAGTCGGATAAAAAAATTTTAAAGGTTGTTGATTTTGGGTGTATAATAGTTGATGGATTTATGAATTCGGGAGAAAAACTGAAAAAAAACTACAAAGAAATTTTTAAATTAATCGAAAAATACAGGCCTGATTTGATATCCATTGAAAGCTTGTATTTTTTTAAAAATTTAAAAACGATTATTCCGGTAAGCCAAACAAAAGGAGTAATATTGTTGGCCTGCGCCCAAAAAAATATCCCTGTTACAGAATTTACCCCATTGCAGGTTAAAATGGCCGTTTGCGGATATGGAAGAGCTGAAAAAAAACAACTACAAGAAATGATAAAAAAAATTCTGGATTTAGATGGTTTCGATTTTAAGCAAAAAAACAGGAAAAAAGATGATGCTTTTGACGCCCTTGGTGTCGCTGTTTGTGCTAGTTTTAAGGTTTTTTAAAATAATTAATCCCTTGTGGAAAACACAATCTTGACAATAATTTTTTAAAAAATATAATAAGGACAAAAGAATAATAAATTTCAAAATTAAGCTTATTTTTTTAGAGATCAACCCATAAATATGAGTTTATTTCTAAAAAATAAGCAAAAAAAAATGGAAGAGGAATTTTTAACCCGGTTAATTAATAGCGACGATGACTTTGAAGATGATAATAATTGGGAAGAGGACGCAGGGGGGGAGGATGAAGACGAGGACGACGAGGAAGATGAAGATGGGCTAGACGCGGATAACGACGATGAAACAGAGGTTGAAGATGAATAAAAAAATCAAAAAACAGAAAGGCGCGGAAACGCGCTCTTTTGTTTTTTGATTTTACCAACTTTTTGTGGTATTGTTTTTAAAGGTTATATATAATGAATAAAATGTGATTAAATATTATGTTTAAAAAAATGGATGTGCTTAAAAAATATGGCCCTAAAAAAATTGTTTTGAAGGGATTAAAATATTTTTTATTTTTATTTTTAGCAATTGTGGCGGGATTTATTTTTTTGGTTTTTTATTACACGTGGAACTTACCTCAGCCGGAAAAATTTACAGAAACTCCGTTTATTCAATCTACTAAAATTTATGACAGGACTGGAAAGGTTCTTTTATATGATATTTATGGAGAAGAAAAGAGGGAAATTATTTCCTTTGATAAAATTTCAGAAAATATAAAAAATGCTGTTTTAGCAACAGAGGACGCTAATTTTTATCAACACAGCGGAATATCAATTGAGGGACTTTTTAGGTCGTTATTAATAGACTTAAAATTACAGTCTACAAGCCATGGCGGATCTACCATAACGCAGCAACTTATTAGAACGGTGTATTTAAGCACACAAAAAACAATCTCAAGAAAAATCCGTGAAATTGTTTTGAGCATAGAGTTAGAACAAAAATACTCAAAAGACCAAATCTTTGAATGGTATTTAAATGCTATACCCTTAGGAGAAAATTGTTATGGAATGGAGGCAGCAAGCCAAACATACTTCAATAAGGCCGCTTCCGACGTTTCTATTGCAGAAGCGGCTATGTTAGCTGCTTTAATTCAGGCTCCAAGTAGATATTCTCCATATGGCCCCAACAAAGATTTGCTATTGGCAAGAAAAGACTACGTTATAGATAGGATGGCAAAAGTCGGATATATTACAATAGAGCAGGCAGAAATAGTAAAAGAAGAAAAAATAGATTTAGCTGAATCAACAATCCCCATAAAAGCCGCTGATTTTGTTTTATATGTTAAAAAATATCTGGAGAATAAATATGGAGAAGATTATTTGAAAGAAAGAGGATTAAGGGTTTATACAACGCTGGATTGGAATATTCAAGAATACGTTGAGGGCGTAGTTAAAGATGCCGACCAGATAAATATTCAGAAAGGCGCTTATAATACTGCTGCTGTTGTAATTAATCCTAAAAATGGCGAAATTTTATCTTTGCTTGGGTCAAAAAATTGGAACAGCCAGTCTTATCCCGAAGGGTGTGACGAGGACCCTAACCAGAAGTGTCTTTTTGAGCCAAAATATGACGTAGCTACAATGGGCGAAAGGCAACCTGGGTCTGCATTCAAACCTTTTGTTTATGCCACTGCTTTTGCAAAAGGATACACTCCGGACACGATTTTATGGGATGTAAAAACGGAATTTAACCCCGCCTGCAACCCTTCTGGAGAGGATGAAAAAACTATTTGTTATCACCCGCAAAATTATGACGGAACTTACAGGGGTCAAGTAACCCTGCGCAATTCTTTAGCTGGTTCTTTAAACGTCCCCTCTGTAAAACTTCTTTATTTAGCAGGCATAGAAGACAGTATAAAAACAGCTAAAGAAATGGGAATTACAACCTTAAATAACACTGGCTCTTATGGACTATCTTTAGTTTTAGGAGGAGGAGAAGTTAATTTATTAGAAATGACATCTGCTTATGGGATTTTTGCCGCAGAGGGGAATTATTCTACTCCGGTCGCAATATTAAAAATAGAGGACGTAAACGGAAACATTATAGAAGAAAATAAAAAACAGGCCAGAAAAGTTTTAGATACTCAAGTTTCAAGACAAATTAACAATATTTTATCCGACAATAATGCAAGGTCTTTTATCTTTGGATATAATTCTGAACTATATTTTGATGGTTATCAAGTAGCTGCAAAAACAGGAACAACACAAAATTATAATGATGGCTGGACAATGGGCTATACCCCCTTTGCCTCTGTTGGTGTGTGGGTGGGAAATAATGATAACTCTCCTACAAAAGATAAGGGCGTTGGGCTGGCAGCTCCTATTTGGCGAAAAATTATGGAAAAACTGTTGTCCTCCAATCCCATAGAAAATTTTACCCAGCCCGACCCCATTACAGATAGAAGCCCGGTTTTAATGGGACAGCTTCCAAAAGACGATATTAACACTATTTTATATTATGTAGACCGAGACAGCCCATTAGGGCAGCAACCAGCCGCCCCTGAAACGAACCCTCAATACGCACTATGGCAAATAGGAATAAATAATTGGTTGATACAAAACTCAAAAAAATAATAAAAAAAACTAAATATAAAAAGGCGGAGGTTCACTCCGCCTTTTTATATTATTTTTAAAAAAATTTAGTTTGATTTTATTGGCATAACAACGTATATATAATTTGCATCTCCTACCGGTTTTAGAACACACGCTCCTTCTTCTTTGCTTATTCCCAGTAGAACTTCTGAACTTTTCATTTTTAACAATCCATCTGTTAAGAATTTATGATTGAATGATATTTCCATTACCCCTCCTTCCGTTTTTGCCGAAAGGCTTGATTGATTTTGTCCGATATCTGGGTCTTGAGAAAATATTTGAATATCCTTTTCTTTTGGATTTATTTTTATTTTGACTTCATTTAATTTTCCAGAAAAAAGAGCGGCTGTTTTAATCTGGTCTAAAAAATCATCTCTTTTAATTAAAACTTTTGTTTTAAAATCGTTTGGAATTATTTCTTGATAGTTTGGATACTCTCCTTCTATTAATCTTGAAATAATTTGAACTTGGGGATGTTGAAATTCTTCCATAGGAAATTCAAACATCACTTGGTTTGGCAGTATATATATTTTTGTTTTTCCTTCTTTGTCTTCTAAAATATTTAAAACCTCTTTAGCTGGTTTTTGGGGTAATATAAAAGATATGTCTTTTTTTACGGAACCTCCTAATGATATGCTTTTTTCGGCAAGTCTAAAGCTGTCTGTGGCAACAATTTTTACTATATTTTTAGAAAAACTAAAATAAATACCGGATATTTCAGGCCTTGATTGGGATGGAAAAGCAATATCGACAACTTGAGATAATCCTTGGCAAAACGTTTTATTATCGACCTCTATATACTCTAAGTCCTTAAATTCTGGGATCAATGGAAATTCTTCTGGATTAAAACCCTGGATACTAGTTTTATAATTCTTGCACTCGATATAAAGAGAATTATCTTTTCCTTCTATGGATATTTTTTCTTCTGGCAGAGAAGATACAAAATTAGATAAAAATTTTGCAGGGACAACTATTTTCCCACTTCTAATAATTTTTGCCAAAATCCAAATCTTTATAGCTGTTTCAAGGTTTGTTGAGTTTAAATTTAAAAAATTGTCCTCTGTTTTTATTAAAACATTATCTAAAATTGGTAGAGACAAATTCTTCCCTACAACTTTTTCTGCAACAGATAATCCATTTTTTAAATTATCTCTTAAAATTTCAATCTTCATATTTTATAGTTAGAATATTAAATAATTTATTTTATTAATTATTGTTATTATTATTAGAATTTCTCTAGTTTTTTTAGTAAAAATAAGGGTAGAATGTTTTTGTTTGTATTTATTTTTTTTGTGAAAATGCTGTGGAAAAATAATATATATAATAAGTATAAAATTGTGTGGTTTTTGGGGGAGTAAAAATTATTACCTTTTTTTTGTAAATTATTTAATATACTTATCCACTATATATCCTCTGTTTTATTAAATTTAATTCCTCGGTAAGTTTATTATTTTCTTCGTTTTCTTGAAGTATTTTTTTATATGCATATATTGCTGTTGTGTGGTCTTTGCCCCCAAACTTTCTTGCGATTGCGGGAAAAGAATATTTCAATTCTTTTCTTAACAAAAACATAGCAATTTGTCTTGGCTTAACTATTTCTTTTTTTCTTGTTGGGTCAAAAAGATTTTTTTCTTCCAAATTATAGAATTTAGCCACCGTTTCTATTATTTTTTTATAATTAGCTACATCAAATGGAGAAAAAATAAACCCATTTAATGATTTTTTAATATTGTCTATATTTAAAGATTGGCCTAGTTTTTGACAAGCTAAAACCTTATTTAATGCCCCCTCTAACTCTCTTATATTTTTTTTTACATTTTCCGCTATATATTCTAAAATTTTTTCAGGAATATCAACTTCTTTTTCTTGTACTTTTGTTTTCAAAATAACCAGCCTGGTTTCATAATCAGGTAGACTTACATCAGCTATCATTCCCCCTTCAAATCTTGACCTCAGTCTGTCTTCTAGTTCTGGTATTGCGTTCGGTGGCCTGTCGGAAGAAAGAATTATTTGTTTGTTTTTTTCATACAAAGAGTTAAAAATATGGAAAAATTCTTCCTGACTTTTATTCTTTCCGGCAATAAATTGAATATCATCCAGAATTAAAACATCAATTGGAGCTAAGACAGCCTTAAAAGATTCCATATTATTAGCCCTTATAGCAGAAACAATCCCCGCCACAAATTTTTCAGATGAGATATATTTTACTTTTTTATTTTTTGAATCTTCGCTTATTTTGTTTCCAATCGCTTCAATTAGATGGGTTTTTCCAAGCCCGGTTCCTCCATATATAAACAAGGGATTATAGCTAAAACCAGGGTTATCTGTGACAGCTAGGGCGGCAGCGTGCGCCAACTCGTTAAAAGAACCCACAACAAAATTATCAAAAGTATACCTTGGGTTTAAGTTTGTATCTTTATTAATTTTGAATTCATCAAATTTCAATTGAGAATCATCTGATTTTTCTAAATTTAAAAAGCTTTTTTTGTTTGCGCTTTTTTGAGGTTGTATTTTAATCACAAAATCAATATCCTTTATAGATTCATCTGTGGTATGGAGTATTTTTAAAATTAACTTATTATATTTATTGCTTAACCATTCCTTTGAAAAAGCATTTGGTACAGAAATAACAACTTTTCCATTCTCTCTGGAAATAATTTCTGTGTTTTGAAACCAGGTGGAAAAATTAGCCTTAGAAATATTAAATTGCATTTGGGCTAAAACGGATTGCCAAAGCTCTGAATTATTCATATTTTTTTTATTTAAAGTATATTCTATTTTTCTCTTTTTATTAACAAATGTCAAACAAAACTAAATTAAACGGACATGTTATTAACATGTGGATAACCTGTGATGTTTATTTTAACACAGACGCACAATATTAACATTAAAAGTCTTTTAATTATTATATTTTAAAAACCGGTAAAATTTTATTTTTTATTAACATTATTGGTGGGCATATTGCTGCAAATTTTTATTTGACCAAAATCAATTTTTAGAATATAATAAACACATTATATTAACCTAAAATTAAGATTAATAATATGAGTTTTACATATAAACCAAAGAAAAAAAAGAGAGCCAGAACCCATGGATTTTTAAAAAGGTCTGTTTCAAAAACGGGCAGGCAGGTTTTGCAGAAAAGGAGAAGAAAAGGACGTAAAAAAATCGCCTTATAAATGGCAAAACAAAACATTAAAATAAGCAAAAAGAAGGATTTTGACAATATTTTTAAAAAAGGAAAAGTAGCTATGGGAAATTTTTTAATCCTTAGGTTTTTAAAAAATGATGAAAACATAGGCAGATTTGCGTTTATTGTTAGCAAAAAAGTTTCCCTAAAAGCCGTTGACAGAAATAAAATAAGAAGAAGATTGTCTGAGGCAACAAAAGAATATAGAGAAATGCTTGCGGGAACAGATGTCGTTTTTATTGTTTTACCCCAAGCAAAACTAAAAAATTTTCTGGAAATCAAAGAAGAAGTTAGTGTCTTGTTAAATAAAATAATAAAAAACAGATAATCTTTTATGGATATTTTTAATGTCGTTTTGTATAAACCGCTGTTTAACTCCCTTATATTGATATATAACTATATTCCAGGGAATGATTTTGGGGTGGCTGTTATTGTTTTAACAATAATCATAAAAACTATCCTTATACCTTTGTCGGTAAAATCGGTAAAGTCCCAAAAAAGCCTTCAAGATCTTCAACCCAAATTAAAAGAAATCCAGGAAAAACATAAAGACGATAAAGAAAAGCAAGCAAATGAAATCTTAAAAATTTATAAAACGCAGAAAATTAATCCTTTTAGCGGAATATTTTTGGCCTTTTTACAAATTCCGATATTGCTTGCTCTTTATATGGTTTTTAACAACGGCCTGAAATCAAGTGAACTTGTAAATTTGTATTCGTTTGTCTCAAATCCAATTAGCATAAACTTTTTATTTTTAAACATTATAGATCTATCAAAACCAAACATGCTTTTTGCGTTAATTGCCGGGGCTGTACAATATTTACAAACAAAAATGCTTTTGCCAAAAACCAAAACAAAAAAAAATCTTTCAGAAGCAGGCGGGGACATAACAAAAGCAATTCAGTTTCAAACAACCTACTTTCTTCCAATATTTACAATAATAATACTTCTAAACTTGCCTTCTGCTCTGGGTTTGTATTGGACTGTAAGTGGGTTGTTTTCTGCGACTCAACAGCATTTTATTTTAAAAAAGATTAACAAACTTAATTAAAAAAGAGAATAAAAATGTTAGACAATAATGATATCCTTGAAATAGAAAAAGAGGCAACAAAATTTTTTAAAAAAACCACAACCCCGATCCTTAAAATAGAAACATCAATAAAAGAAAAAACTGATGGCACAAAAGATTTTTGTGAAGTGGTTGATTTAAACATAGAGATATCCGACCCGCAAATTTTAATAGGAGAAAAGGGCCAAACTCTTTTTGAAATTCAAAAACTGTTAAAAATTATTTTAAACAAAAGAATCAAAAAGATTTTTTATTTAAATTTAGATATAAATAATTATAAAAAGAAAAAAGAGGATTATTTAAGAGATTTTACAAGATCGGTGGCAGATGAAGTCTCTGTAAACAAAAAAGAGAAGGTTCTCCTTCCAATGTCTTCATATGAAAGAAAAATAATTCATACTGAAATATCAAAAAGAAATGACGTTATCGCGGAAAGTTTTGGAGATGGCTTAGAGAGGAGGATAATAATAAAGCCAAAATAGAAACCTATAGGTTTATTGTCTTGCGGTATCCAGGCAAGAAATAATAACAAAAATAGCCTTTTATCACGGGGCTATTTTTGTTTTATGGGTATAATCAATATATGGGTTGGTTCATACCCAGAACTGTTTATGGGGTCCCATTTTATTTGTTGGGGCCCTATTTTATTATAATCGTTTTCTGTCGGGAACGCCTGGCAATAAGTTGAAAGCAGGCCCGTGTCATTGTCGGCTCTGTGCATTAATATAATCAAATAGTCTCCATTTATACTTATGGAAGAAATATTTTTTTCGTTAAGCGATGGACATTTATATCTTTCGCATAACCCCGAATCTTTCCAAAAAGCACAATCCATTTCATCCTTGGGGACAGTGCATTCTCCCCCACTGCCAATAAACGTTAAGTCGCTTAGCCTTCTAAAATATAATGATTTTCCGGCAGATGTTTTTATCTCCGAATTTTTTATTTTTAAATATCCTCCACTCTTATTCTCTTCTTTGCCCGGTACAGAATTATGTGATTTTCTATATATATATACTCCATCCCCATCTGGGTTAAAATCATATTCGTAAATAGAGGCAGAGGACGCGGAGATTTTAACTTCTTGGCACCCGGTGTTAGGATTTATATACTGGCAAGCCCCCCAATAATTTATATTATCGTACAAAATTGAAATATAGTAGACACTGTTTATTGAATCTTGTAAAATTTTAACTGAGTTAACTTTATTTTTTAGATCGTCTAAATCGGGAACACTTTTATTATATATGGTATTTTTTTCGGAACAGTCTTTTGAGTTATAAAAAAGAACTCCTGGTCTTGTTGATTCGGATATTTGAACTTCTACTTTTTCTAATGGGCTGGTTTTAAAAATAGATAAATAGGGGTTTATGGTTGTAATTATAAGATAAGTAAGCAATAAAATAAGAAGTCCGGAGATTGCGCCAAAAAATCTTTCTTTTGCTGCAGCCATTGCGCCTGGGCTTGCAGGGGCAACAAAATAAAAGATACCGGATATTACGAGGGTTAAAAAAACCAGGGTAAATCCAATTGAAAGTCCGGCGTCAAAAACATATTTCAAATATTGGGATAAATCAGACCCTCCGGTTATGGTAGACCCTGTTATTGTCTGCGGATATTCAATTTCCAGTTCAAAATCAGAAAAAATTTTAGCAGAAGGAACTAAAGTCAGCAGACAGAGAATTGCCAGAAAACCAAAAATTTTTAAATTAAATTTTAGATAGTTATTAAACATTTTAATTTGTCGGAGCGATATAAATCCTTTCTATTTTTGCTCCCGGAGCTAAAAGCTCTGTTGTTTTTAGATTTACAACATCTTTTTTAAAAACTTGGCACGAAGAACCAACCCACAAAACGACAATATAATTTCCTTCAAATTCAATAGAGCCGGATCGTTGTTTAAAGTTTTCATATATTTGCTTATATCCGATGGGTCTTTCAATACCTGAATAGTTAAACATCAAATTATCAGCAAACTCAGACCAATTACTGCCTATTGTCTGACTTTTTAAAGAAATTTCTCCTGCCCTGGCGCCTATCCCCCATCCAAATGGTTCGCTGTATAAATTAACCCCCTGGCCGGATGTCTGATAATCTCTGTAGTTCCAATAAAAGACGGTTGCAGAAGCTAATGGAAAATTTGGAAAAGAATCAAAGCATTTAATTTCTTCTTCGGTATATATCGGATTATAACAGTTTCCGGCCGACGTTGAGTCTTCTTTATTATGAAAAATAATCCCATATCTTGATTTTGAAGATAAATCATTTACAATTCTTACTCCGCCCAAATTATTTTTAAAGGGCTCAAAAAGAACATTTGAAGAAACAATAGGTTGTGACATAAACCCTGAGCACATATCTCCATTGCATCCGTCAAGACAAAAATAAATTCCCGGATTCTCATATGATATTTTAAACGAGCCAACGCCCGATAAGCTTTCCTGTTCTCCGCATTTTTTTCTGACAACAGTTATGTCTTCATATAGTCCATCACTTCCTCTGAAATTTGTTTTAGGATATTTCCAGATTAATATCGGAGTGCCTGTCTGGCATTTGTAAATAATATTTCTATATCCTCTGGAAATACTTGATACGTTTAATTCTGATATGGGAGCTGGTTTAAAATTAGAGCCGTTTGTATAAAAAATACCATCTGTTTCCGGCAGTTCTGTCATTTGGACTTCAATAACACTTGGGTTTATAGTCTGCAGTATAACAACAGCTGATAGGGTCAGAATAATTCCAATCAAAGAATTTTTTATCTTTTCTTTTGCCTCTTTTGCCAGAGATGGGTTGGCGGGAGACATTATCAATTGAATACCTCCTATGGCCAAAGAAATCACAGCTATAATTGCTGACAGGTATGCCATTAATCCAAAAAAATAAGCAATGTACGAAGGAAGGCTGTCTTCACTTGGGGCTCTTAATCCGGGAATAATGGGAAAATCGGAAACCTCCAAAGCAAAAACAGAAGATCCGTTAATGGCCAGAAAAAATGCCAGCATTAAAAAAAATAATAATTTGTTCTTTTTTTTAAACACAGTCTACTTTATTGGTATTACATTTACATAATTTATTTTGTTTCCGGATTTTATATAATCATATGCATCCAAGTTTTCAATATCTTTTTTGCTAAATGTTATACAGTTTAATGCTTGGCCGCCGTTATATATTCCGTAACTGTATAATGCTACAAGATAATCCCCTTTTATTCTTATAGATTTAGGACAATCGCGAAATGCCGGGCAGAGACAGCACTCTCCGTTGCTCGCAACGCCTTGTGCACTGTTGCACGAGGAGTATGCAGAACTGTTGCAATAATTTGCTTGCAAACTTTTAACCCCAGTATAATCAAATATCATTGTATCGGCATTTTGTGTAAATACGCCGTCAGTAGAGCTTATATTGTTTATGGTTGTTTTTGAAACATTAAATATCCCCGATTCAACATCGGCGTCCCATCCATATGTCTGTTCAAAAAAAGAAATTCCGTCTCCCGAAGAGTCGGGGTCATTTTTATTCCATACAAAAATATCTGCTGAAAAAACAGGAATATTAACCGGTATGCATTCACTTTCTTTTAAAGATATGCCATATGGTGTGCATGTTCCTCCGCTTTCCAGGTCTGGTTGCGCATGTCCGATAACTCCATAAAACAGTGGCCTATCTAAATCATTAACAATTCTAATTCCTCCTATTTTCCCCTTAAAAGGATCTTCAAGGCCCCCGCTTAATTTATTAACATTAGACATATATCCTGAGCATAAGCCTTCATCTCCGCATCCATTTAGACAAAAGTATATGCCGGCTGTTTCATAGTCCATTTTAAAAGATCCGAATCCCGATATGGAAACAACATCTCCGCACTTCATTCTTATAACATCAGCTCCGTTGCTATAGTCAAAATTTTTATTTGGAAATCTCCATAATAACAAGATTGGAGCACTATTAAGATCGCATTTATAATATATTGCGCTGTAATCTTCGGGAGAATTTTCTGTATTTGGTTGGGAGTTAGGAGCCGGTTTTAATTTTGAGCCATTGGTATAATATATTCCATCTACCCCTTGTAGTGGTTGGAGAGTAGTTTCTACCAGACTTGGGTTTATAGTCTGCAGTATAACAACAGCTGATAAGGTCAGAACCAGACCAAGCAGAGATCCCTTCATTCTGTCTTTTGCCTCTTTTGCCAGAGATGGGTTTGAAGCAGACATTATCAACTGAATTGAGCCTATTGCAAAAGAAATTACAGCCACAATGCCGGCCGCATAAGTCAATAATCCAAAAATATATCCCACATAATCTCCAAGGTCGCTGTCTCTGCTTAATTCTGGGAGCATTGGAATTCTTGGGTAGTCGGTTATTTCCAGGGCAAAAACATTTCCGCATAAAAAAAGCAAGCTGTAAAAAATAAAAATAGGCAGTATTATAAATTTAAATGTCTTTTTATCTTTCATAAAATTTTTTACGATTCAGTTTACTATTGTAATTCTTGTTTTCTTGTTTCACAGCAAAACCAATTATCCATCAAAGGGCTTTCATATCCTCTTACTTTTCCCAATTCTTTTCCATAGCAATAAAAAGGAGTTGTTTCTCCCGCAAAAATATTTTTTCCTTTATCTGTGATGGGAGACACAATTTCGTCTTCAACTCGAGTGCAGCTCAAAAGTCGAACATAATTTTCTCCATAATTATTTTGGGTTGTACTACAATCACCCGTTGATTTTCTTGCATAATCCAATTTTTTTACAATATCACTTCTTCCACCTTCAATCGTGAATGTGTAAAAGTTTTTAATTGCAAAACTGATTCCACTGTGGTAATATTTCACCCCCTTATATTCTACTCCTTTCGGACATTTTTCATTAGCTGCTTTACCCTTTAACAAATTGATAATTTTTTGGCAAGGATTGCCAGCACATGACTGTCTTTCACACGAGCAATTATAAGTTATTGTTTCGCTTCCTTCTTCATCTGTGTTAATTGTCTGAGTTTCAACAAATGCACATTCTGCCTCGCAGGCAGATTCTTTTCCTGATTCATTGCATTTACTACTGCAAAGGCAATAATTTTTTTCTTCTCCTATTTTTCTTAAATAATTGACCAAATTATTTACGCTCTCTGAGATGCTTTTAATATTGGCTGCAAGGATTGCTCCCCATTGTTCAGACTCATCAACAACTTGTCCAACAGGGACCTCTCTTGATTTTAAACAAATTCTTTCTTCCCCAATGGGGACCGTCTTTTTAGCATCATCTTTTGTCCACCAAGATTGGTTGCAGTAAAAGGTTAGGGAGTCATCGTTAAAATAAAATTCATCGCAAGACCCACTACATACTCTGCATTCAAAATCGTCTCCTGAGCAGGTTGAGTAGTCCTGAGGAAAAATATATTCGGAATTTTTATTTGTAATATCACATGGGCAATCAGGACACTTTGAACTTGATGAGCATTTCGTTGTTTCGGGGTATGCTGTTATGCACGGTATCTGCTCTCCACTTGATGTTGCGCCTACGCTTTTGTTCGGTTTTTGACAAAGCTGGCTTTCCGGATGCTTATAAAGATAAGAGGATGAGTACTCATTTCCAAAATAATAATTTGGTTTTTGACAGTCTGCATATCCTGCATATTGGTCAGAACAGTATGTGCACAGTGTGGCGGATTCAAGACATTGCTGGAATTCTTCTAAGTTTTTACTTTCTGAACAGTCTTTTCCAAGTTTTGAAAAATCCATCAAACAGCTGTCTGCATTATCAACCACGCACTTGGAGTCATTTTTGCATTTTTCTTTGCAGTTTTCTTTGTCGGTTTCATCGCACAATATTTCGCAAGAATCTTCGCATTTTTCTCTGCACGTAGACAGGCATTCTTTAAATGTTGAAAAATTACTTATACCAGGAGTACAGGATCTTTTATTAAAACAATCTTCTATATCCCCTGATTTATAACAGTCAAAATCTTTTTGTTGGTCGCCAGGACACAATTTTTGACACTGGCTATAACATTCGGAATTGTTATATTGGAAGCCCTTGCAATATTTTGCTGGATTAACCATTTCTGTCTCCCCTTGTTCCGAATAAGTTTGTTCAATTAAAATAGTTTTTTTAGTTTTATCCGTTTGTTCGTATGTTTTTAAAAAGTCAACATAAGAATCTGCAAGATAGCAATTTCCCAGTTCATCTTCGGCTAATGTTAGGTTTTCATAATCTTCTTCAACCTCTTTTTTTATTTCTTCCAGTTTTCCTTGAAGATATACAAGCTGGTCCACTAATTTTAATTTATACCAAGGACTTTTTTGAAGCATGCATTTTTTGCGGTTATTGCGACACTTTAATAATTCCCTTTGGCAAATATCATTGTTTGACGGACAATCTATATCGCAGGGACTGCATCCTCCGTCATTAAAAATAAATATTTTTTTATTATTTAATATTTTTTCAACCTCTACTACTTGTTTTATAGCCTCATAGCTCCAGTTATAATCTGACCTAAATTCTTTCATTCCCTTAAAGTCTTTCTCGTATTTATTACATTCGGAATTGTCAGTTGTAGAGGAATCAACATCTCCACAAAAGTATGTAAGACATATTGGACCTTCATCTATTTTTTTTTTGTATCCTTCTGGACATTGGTCGCATGAATTGTGGCTGCAATTACATCCGTTGCTCTGGCAATTATCAGAGCATATGTCTGTTCTTCCGTTATTTGCCGCTGTTGAACTGTCGCATGAACCAGAATATCCACAGCTATCTTCTCCACAATTGTTTGTGCAATATCCGTATGCTGAAGTTTTGGCGGCAAAATAAAAATCATTGGAGGCAGATTCATCTTCTGCGGGCATATTTAAACTGCAACTACATTGCTCCATCATATCTATGATTTTTTGCGATAAATTATCAACCAGCTCTGCTTTCTTATCTGCGGCTTTTGCTAATTGAAAAATACAGTCAACCCTGTCATGCTCTAAAAAAGTGGGAGATGGAATTCTTTCTCCACTATCTATTTTTATTACTTCACCGTCAATCGGGTCTCCAAAACTGTCAAATTCATAACAACTCATAGTTCCTGCCACAAGGTTTTCGGTTAAGGTTCCTATTGGTATTTCTGTATAAATATCAATGGGCAGAGGATTGTCTTTATTTATATTTAAAATATTGGCTATATATGTTAAGGGCCCAAGGTTTTTCAAGTCAAAAATAACCAAATATGGATTTATGGTAAAGGCGATTAAATATGCGCAAACTGTCAAAAACATCCCGATTGCTCCGGATTTAATCCACTCTTTTCCTTCGCCTGCCATTTTTCCCTTGGAGTAATCAATCAAAAAGTAAATTCCGCCAAATGCTAAAATAATAGCAGATATAAAAACAGCTAAAAATACTCCGATATTAAAAAAATATTTTGCATATTCTGCAAAAGATGAACCGGGGCCAATAGACATTCCAAAAATTACAGGATATTCAACTTCAAGGGCAGATACAAGCCCCGCACTTAACAAAAACAGACTAATAAAAAATAGAAATAAAATGGATTTTATTTTCATCGGCCATTTTTTATTTTTACAGAGATACTGATTTCCTTTCTTCTCGGATTCGCAAAATTTCTTCCGGAGAAGTTGTTATAATTTCATTTTCTGTCTGGCTAGCAACAACAGAAAGCGCAACATGTTTTTTGCCCGCAAAAAATAGGCCTTCTCCAACGGCAGCTTCAAGAAGCAGATATTTTTCCTGTTCTGTAAGGTTAAAAGTTTTTTGGACAACATCAATTGTTGCGGTTGATTGTTTCATTAAAAACTGCAAAGAGGAGTTTGTCACAATTGCCCTGCCATAATCCGATTTCATAAAGTCAGCAACATCCTGCGTGATTGTTGTTACTCCAAGCCAGTATTTTCTTCCTCTTTTTACAAGCCCAAAAAGGAATGAAGCTCCGTCTTCAGATTGCATCAGCCACCAAGCTTCATCAATAACCAAAATTCTCTTTTTAAGCTGGGACCTGACCATATTCCAAATGTATCGCATTACAATATAAAGTGCTATTGGCCTCAAAGAGTCTTCCATGTCTCTTATTCCAAAAACCACAAAATTTTTATCCAATGAAATATTGGAGTGATTATTGAAAAAGTCGGCAAATGTTCCTTTGGTGAATTTTTTAATTCTTTTTACAAGGGACTCAGTTCCTGCCATGCTTTCCAAAATTTCCTGAAAGTCAGACATAAGCGGAATATTATTTTTCCATGTTTTTGGGTCTGACTGTGCGGTAATATCTCTTACGGCGTAAGTTTCGGTTAACGCTTCATCTAACAAGCTGTCTTCTTCGGGGGTTAGCCCTCCAAGCATTATTCTTAGCAATCCCACAAGGTTTATTACGTTTGACCTCAGAACGTCTTCCGGGTTATCATCAGGACCGGGCAAGGGCAAATCAAACGGGTTTAAGTGGTTGGGAGATGTAAGTGAAATTTTTAAAAATGAACCGCCAACCGCATCTGACAAAAACTCGTATTCGTTTTCAGGGTCAATGACAATAACATCAATGCCCTGCATCAGATATCTTAGTATTTCAAGTTTCACCGCAAAAGATTTTCCAGAACCGGATTTTGCAAAAACAACCATATTGGCATTTTCCAAAGAAAACCTGTCAAACAAAACCAAGGAGCTGTTATGCCTGTTTATGCCGTATAAAATTCCTTCGTTTGAGCTTAAATCAAAAGATATAAAAGGAAAAGACGTTGAAAGAGGCTCTGTGTCCATTGGCGTTCCAACCTCCAGCAAATCCATCCCATAAGGGTTGCAGGAAACAAATCCTTCTTTTTGCCTGAACAATGCAGGTTTTATATAAATTAGTCTTGATTCAAAAATAGACCTTAGCGTGAGCTCTGTGTCGCGAAGTTCTTTTTCCGAATTTTCATAAACTGTAATATAAAGCCCAAATCTAAACATTTTTTCCTGGGCAGTCATTAATTTGTCGCGCAGGTTTTCTATGTCTTTATACCCGGTTTCAAGGGACGGGTCGCGGATAAGCCCTTTTTCTTCTCTTTCTATTATTTCGGAGGAAACCTCAGTAACTTTTTTTCTTAATTTTTTTAAAATAAGCTCTGAAGAAATCGGGTGTATGAAAAAAGAAATATCCATTGCAGTATTTAAATCAATAACAGGGGAAAACCACCCGGTATTTAAATATCTTGGATAAGAAAAGACAAAAAAAGATTTTGCAAACCTTTCCCCCAGTTTTATGTGGTCTTGCGTTATGCCAATATATGGAGGCGCAATAACGTCTCTTACATCAAATTTTTCCTCCTCAAAGAGTTTTTCTTCCAGAAGATTTTCCTCTTTTTTTCCAAATAAGCTGTCTAAAAATGATCCCATTTTAGAATTATTTTGATTTCTAATATTATTTTAATAACTCTGGCAGGATTTCTGGATAATATCCCACTTCTGCCTGGTCTGGATGATGAATTGCCCAAAACAATTCAATAAGCTCCGGGGTAGTCAAAGGAATCGCCTCAAGCCCGCACCTTCTCAGTCCCATTGCCAGATACTCCATTCTTTGCCAAAGTTGGGTTTTGCACCTTTCAAATTTATCATCATCCATTTCTTGTGTCTGTCCGGATTTTTTGAAAGGATTAAGCTGGCTTGATGCTGCTTTTATTCCAAAAATTTCTGTCAAGGCATAAGGCACAACAACATAGAAATTTTTTGTCATTACAACATCCCCCACTACCATGTTTTTAATAAATTCCCTATAGGATGCTGTTTGTTTTTTCATTAAATCATTTGACTGCCTGTCTTCTAAATCTTTCAGTGCGTCAAGGTAGGGTGTAATATTTATGTTTCTTGATTGAATGACAATTTGGCAAGAAAAATCCAAGGAATTCAAAAAACTCTGAAAGGCATAAATAATTGCTGTCTGCTCCTCTTCTGATTTTAAGGCAAAGTTTATTGAAGAGACCATGAGCACGCCCCTTATGGAATTATTTTTCAGAAGCAAAACTCCCTCCCTTATATCTTTTATTTCCAAAAATGATTGTGTTGCTGTCTCGGGCATGTGTGCGCGAATTTTAAATTTTAAATTATAAATTTTAATTTAATTACTAAATTATGAATGTTTAAATTTATCTTTTGTGTCCGAAGAAATAATTATTTTAGAGAAGATCAAAGTCAATTCTTGAGCTTCTTGCCATAGTCTTCTGCATCTCTCTGATTTTTCGGAATTTGCTGTCGCAATCATCCTAATCCAGTGTTTTGTTTCTTTTGCCTCCTTTTTACAAATGCAAATTTTATTTCTAAAATCTTTTTTTGAGCTAGCTCCGTTTGCTTCCATATAATTTGCTCCTAAGCTAGTGGCAGACCTTATAATTTGATTTATTAATGGTTTGTTTATTTCGTTTTTATTAATAGTTTTTATAAATTTGATCATATCCTCTCCAAATCTTGCAGTTCTTTCTTCTAAGTCAAAGCTTTTGTTAGTTTTATCCATTTTATCATTTATTTTTCAATTAAAATTTAAAATTTGTTATTTAAAATTTCACAATTATTTTGTTTTTAGCTCCACCTCTGTTCTTATTTTTCTAAGCTGGCTTTCTTGGGCTTTTAAGATAGGACCTTTATCAATTTTTTTAATGGCGGCTCTCTTTATTGTTTTAAAAGGATACGGAGACTCTTGTTTTTTCCAGGTGTAATTTTTCCCCCCTGTTGCAAATCCAATTGAATTTAAAAGTATGTTTAACAAAGGAACTCCGTTTATTGAAACAAAAGCCAAAGCAATTGCCGCAATAGCTATAATAACACTTGCCATCACAAAAATCACAAAAGGCAATATATAGTAAAGTATAAAACAAATTGCTCCTGCCCCAACAAGGTAAAAAAATTGTTTAAACGACAAGAAAAAAGCTATTTTTCCTTCTTGCTCAATAAATTGTGGCACAGGATACTGCTCCATGGGCAAAATTTCTAATGTTAAAATTTAATAGAAATTAAAAATTAGAAATTGAAAGTTCGTTAATTTAATTATTATATCACATATAAAATTAAGCTAACAATCAAAGTTATCAACAACTGCCCAAGATATTGACATCAGTACGTATTTATGATATAATAAATATAATTGAACATTGTCAAATATGGCTCACTTTTGGGTCATAATCAACCAACTTAAAGGAGAAGGTTATGTTGACGTACGTTTACCAGTTGGTTTTCTGCGTTTTTGGAGCTTGCGCCCTGTGCCTGCTTGGATACTATATCCTTTTGGCATTGGCCAAAAATGATATCCTGTGGACCATCGTAGAGCAAGGATGGTGCAAGATTGTTATGGGAATGGGAGAATACAAAGAAACAATTGGTCCTGGTTTGCAATGGATTGGTTTGCCGGGTATAAATTACCTTTATAAACGCAAAATGATGTTCTTTAAGAGCGTGACCGACAAAGACGGCAATCCAAAAGCGGAACCCCAAGAAGATCAAGATGTGAGCAGTTTTAAAACTACAAGATATCCGTATGCTCTTCCCTTTAAGGACGAAGAAGACAGCCATGGACTTCATTTATCTGGCATTCTTGCTGCTTTTGCCGTTATGGAAAATTGTCAGAAAGCTTTTTTTAAGACAAGCGACTGGTATGCCGAAATGAATACCCGGATTTTAGCGCGCTATCGCAAGGTTATTGCTCAGGTTTCGTATGACGACGATATTGTTGGACGAGACACAGAAGAGAAACAGGCGAAAAAGACCATCAGCGAGCGCCTTTGGGAAGAGCTTAACCATAGTGAAAATGGCAGTCTTTCAATTATTGAAAAGCTACTTGAGGAGTGCGGAATTAGGGTTGAATCCGTAGAGCTACGGAGTATTGATCCGCCCGATGATTGGCGAGCAACAACCCTGGCTCCGTATAAGGCTATGCGAGAAAAAGACGCCGCTAAGCATAAGGCAGAAGCAAGCGCTATTCTTTTTGATGATACCAATCAAGCCCTAAAAACTTGGTTGGAAGGTCAACGGGCTACTGGGCACAATCCAACTCAGGCGCAGATTGAGGCAAAACAAGAAGAACTCCGTCAACGTGCGCTTGCTAAAACATCTGGATATCAACAAGTCCACATTAAGGGGCTTGAAAATGCCAGCACGGCAGTCGTTGGTGGCGGCGGAGGGGTAGGCATCTTGCTTGGAGGAGTAAGCTCTGCCAGCAAGTCTGGAATAAAAAAGAAAAAAACAGATCCGCGAGATATAACCGATGAGTCATCGCTGAGTGATGCACTCAGCGATGACTAAGCATGATCCTATCAGAGATCAAAAGACCGACAATTCATTGCCGGTCTTCTTTTTTGTTATTTTTGGTTGTAATTAAATATGTATTGACATCAATATATATTTATGATATAATAAATATATAGCCTGAAATTACAAATTCGGTGTGTAGCCGAGTTAAGGCAATAGTTTTTTGACAACCGCTTTGGCGGAAAATATGGAGAGGAGTCAAACGATGAGAGCTCTTGTAACCCTTATTGTATTGATTTTGATTGTTTTGACCGGTCAAATAACTTCTATTTTTCTGGGGATGATAGCAGGGGTGCTTTGTTTTCTTTTTTTGTCAGGGATGTTTGTTTGGAATGGAATCATAGAGGTGCCTGCAAACCCTCCACACAAAGCCATATTGGTTTTCTTAGGAAAAAGACAAGATGTGGTTTTGGATGAGGGATATAATTGGTTACCATTCAGTGGGATTATTTTTGACTTTATATTAATTAAAGTCGAAAAAATAAACCACAATTTTGAGCCGCAAGAGGTAAGAACACCAGACAATGCCCTGCTTGACGTCAAAGTGGCCGCAACGTGGATCCCTGGAATAGATAACGAACCCGAGTCGTATATTACATATTTAAACTCTGGAGGTCCGGATCGCGTAAAAGAGATCCTTCATAATATTGTTGAAGATCGTACAAAAACATGGGCTCGTTCTAATAAGGAAGGACCAGCGACATGGGAAGAGGCTCAAGCGACAAAAGATGACGCTCATGAGGTGCTCGTAAAAGCAATTATGCGTCAAAACTTAGGACCCATAGATAGCCAGGTCCCCACTAGTACATGGATGAGGTTTTTTGACAGGCCCCAATCAGCGCCAACGGTTTTTGACGCTGATGTCAAAAATGGTTGGGCATGGAAAAATCCTGACAAAAAAGGAGATTGGAATTGGGATGGGCTCCAAGCTTATTTTAATGGCCTTCCCGAAGCAGAAAGGAATAGGATAAGAAGCGCCGTTGAAGATAGGAGAAGGACTGTAAGGGAACTCAGGGAGGGTAATGGACATTTTCCAAATAGGAGCTTGGGGATTACAATCTTGATGTTCGTTGTTAACGACATCAGAGCCAAAGGCGCTGCTGCTGAATTTGCCGATAAAGCAGAGGAAGAAAGATTACAGAGAGAGGCGGAGACGGTAGAGGCAGAACACGTTGCCAAAATCGCAAAAACAATACAGGCAGCTCACCCAGATCTTTCGTCTGAAAAAGCGCTTGAAACTGTGCAAGTTGAGAGAGCTAAAGTGAGAAAACAGATCGTTCAGATAAGCGGAGCCCAAACTGCCTTGGGCAACGATTTGGCCGCAGCAGTAACTTTGAGGCCCGGAGGGGTTCTACCGCCTGCTTCTGCAAATTCTGCGAGTCAACCTAATAACCCCTCAAAAGGAGGAGAAGCTGGTAGCCAGGGTGGATATCAAGCCAGCGGTACTACGCCGGCGCAAAAAAAGAACAAGACAAAAAAGCAGCGTGAGATGACAGATGATGAGGCAAACGATTATCTTGATGAACTTCTAAACGGCGAAGATGACGATGAGGAGGATGACTAAAATAGCAAACAACTGATGTTTTGCGAGAGCAAAACTAAAGGACTAAACCTACGGTTTAGTCCTTTTAATTTATTTTATTATTCTATGGGCTCTCGGTAATTATCTTGAATATTTTTTTGTTTTATAGATTTTATTTCTTTTGATGTTTCTGTTCTTCCTATTTTTTTTCTATTTCTTTCATTTTCTGCTGGATTGATTGAGCTGGTAGGATTTCTAATTATTTTTTCTGAAACTTTTTCTGCAACCTTGTTGGGCTCTATAATTTTTTTTGTTAAATCTGGTCGATTGCTTTCTATTGTTTGTGATTTTTCTTTTGCAGTCGGTTCTGTATCGTCTGATTCTGGGGATTTTTTGATCAATGGCATGATTTTTATTTTTATGTCACTAAAAATATTTTCAGAAACATCTTGTGAAATATTTAATTTTTGTTGCAATAGAATAGGAATATTTTTTTCTTGTATTTTTCCAAAAAATAAATCTTCTATTATGTTTATTATAATTTCTTCAGGAAAAGGCTGGTCGGTTTCTATTTTTTTAAATACTTCATCGGTCGATTCTTCCAGTTTGTATTTTTTTATAATCTCAAAAAGAACCTGGCCAATATTTTCTTCAAAAAGTAATTTTTCATTTTGTTTAGCAATATCAATCATAATTAGTTCTAATTATTTTTTAAACTTTATTATATAAATTTTATGAAAAATGTTTTATCTAAATAATGTACGAGCTAGCCTTATATTTCTGGCGAATTCAGCTCTTTCCGCGGGGTTAAGAGTGGATGCATGCGCGCGTATTTGTGCTCTCCCAGCTGCTGTTCTGACTAAATTCCTCATTGCATCTTTCTTTGTTTTACTGCCTCTATTTGCCAAAATAGTTAATTGTCTGTCGTCAGTAGCTCCTAAAACGGCGGCAGTAATAGCGCTGGAATCTATATTTTTAGCGAAATCACCTGGATTTTGATTTTGAACTGCGCTTCTAAGCTCCGCAGAATTTGCAGCTATGTTAGGATTTAATTTCAAAGCATCTTTTCTTATAGTAGATACACCTCCTCGTCCTCTTGTATAACTTTCTACTAAAGCAATAGCCCTGGACTGTTGAGCTGCATTACCCAGATCGCTAATTTTGCCATTTTTAATTTTATCTTGTATCGCCGCTATTTTATCCCTTCTTCCTTGTGGGGTATTTGCTCCGCTAGTAGCTATTCTTGTTTTGGTCATTTCGTCCATACTACCCACTCTATCAATTGTTTCTTTCATATCTTTTTGATAGTTTTGCGCAGTCATTCCTCTTTTACGTCCTGCAATTCCAAGATAATCCATAGCTCGTCCAACACCGGAACTGATTCTTTCTGTGGCCGCTGAAGCTCTGCCCCCACTTAATGCATTTAATCCAGCCATTCCACCCTTTGCGGCAACAGCTGCGCCTCCAGCTATTGCTCCTGTTGCGAACCCAATAGTCCCTTTGGCAAGTCCTGTTACAGCGCTGGCTCCCATAGGCGCCATCTTTAGGGAGAATAAAAATCCCACGATAAGAAAAAATCCGGGCAATAAGAAAAGCATCGGGTCGCTGGCTTCTGTTATGTTTGCCTGTTTTGTTAGTAAATCAGCTAAATAAAGGAAAAAACTTCCCGGAATACCAATTATGCACCACTGGAAAAAATTACTCCACCACATTTGAGCCATGTTTTTTGTGAACGGAAAAACATAAGAAACAAAAGCTAATGGCGCCAGAATAACAAGAATCATTAAGGCAACTAGCCTGAATAAAAACAAAAAAGCAAAAAGTAAAAAAACTATAAAAGCAACAATATTATAAAAAGCAAATTGCGTTGCTATTCCAAGGGTATTTACAGGATCATCTTTAGAAAATGCTCCGCCTAAAACATCCAACTGTTTTGTTATTCCTTCAATAAAAGTTTCCGGCAGGACATTGCTGCCTTGCAAGAAAAAATCAACTGCCTTATTTGCTCCATCAATGAATATTCCGCAAATAACCAATGAAAAATTTATTAAGAGAGCTATCATAATCAAATTAATCAGCGTTTTTTTGCTTCCATATCCCTCCAGTCTTAAAGTAAAAGCTATTCCAATAATAACAAACCCTAAAACTATAAACATATTCGCCAGATCTCTGACGCTATTCCAGCCAACCGTAACTACATTGTTGTCTCTGGTTATTGTAAACGCGTTTTGATAATCTAATATCCATTTTAGCGTTCCGGCGGCTAATCCCATTAATCCGGAAGTGATTGTTGTGATAATATATCCAACAGCGTATATAAGGTCGTTTAAAATGCTGTCGCCAACGCTTTCTGCGCCCTTTTCTGCAACTTCTTTTACAGTAGAAGATATGGCTGTTATCGGTCCGCATCCCCAAAGGTCTGCTGCAGGTCCTCCAACTACCGACGATACTGTGCACCAAAAACCGGCATAGGTGACTTGCGGAGCAATTATTCCTCCAATAGCTAAAAATAAAAATACGCAAAAAAATACTTTTTTATTCTTTAAAACTTCTGATAAAAAATTAAACATCTTTAGTTTTTTAATTCTTTATAAACTAATATAGTCCAAGAAGGAGCTATCCCGCCTAAAAAAGGCACTAACTCCACAAGGGTTGCAAATCCAAATCTTTTCAATCCTTTTTTTATGATATTTTTATTTAATCCAGAGCCTCTTGTAAACATCCATCCTCCTATGATAATCATTCCCAAAACATCCAATATTCCATAGTCATCAACTCCCAGCCACGATACGCAGAACAGTAAAAATCCTACTAAATCTAAAAGTACGGCAACGCACAGCATTAAAACTCCTTCCGGACCGGCCAATCCCCCTCCAGTATTTTCGTCATTTACAGATTCTTCTTGCTCAACATTTTTGGTTGCATCCAAATTTTTTTGCGCCATTATTTATTTTAACCCTTTCGGAAGTTTTTAAATAGTCAAGTTATTCACAGCTAATAAAAAAAAGTGTGAGGTTTTTGATTTACCCAACACCTTTTATTTTCTATTTTTATATCCCTAATTTTTTCTTGATAAGCGGAATTAATTTATTTGGCCCCCATTCTGTTTTGACAAGATATTTTTCAGCGCCCAAACCACTTGTCATTTTTTGTTCCATTTGTTCTCCCGTATAATTTGTAAGGACAAAAACAGGGATATCTTTTGTGTTGGGATTATTTCTTGAAACTTCGCAAACTTTATCTCCATTAATATCAGGAAGCAAAAGGTCAAGCATTATCAGGTCCGGCTTTTCAGCTTTTCCCTCCTGTATTTCTTTGATTCTGTTTATTGCCTCCTGCCCCAGTTTTATGAACTCAACCTCAATTCCATCCATAGTTCCCATAAGCTCTTTATACAGGTCTATTAGCATTTGTTCGTCTTCAACCCACAATATTTTCTTTTTGTTTTGTTTTTCCATATTTTTAAAAGTCCGCATATAATTTTATAAATTAAACGCCGGACTTGTTTAATGGCTTTTATATTTTATTTTAAATCTTTTGAAACCACGTGTTTGTTGGCAAACAAAGATGCATCTATGGGAAGCTCTATTAAAAATGTGCTTCCTTTATCTCTGCCTTCAGAACTTGCTTTTATAGTCCCGCCATGAGCCTTGATTATTTGAGCTGAAAGATAAACGCCTATTCCTTTACCTGTTGCATTTTGAGACCAGGCTTCTTTGCTTCTTTGAAAAGGTTTTTCAAACAAATACTTTTCATCTTCATCGTCCATTCCTATGCCTGTGTCTTTGACCTCTATTTTTATTTTATCATTTTCAAACGCAATATTAACAGAAACTCCCCCATGTTTTGTGTATTTCATTGCATTGTCTATTATATTTTGAAATGCCATTTTAATTTGTTTTGAGTCAGCTGTTATTTCGGGGATATTATCTTTTGTATTAAGTTTAAGAAAAATTTTGCGTTCTTCGGCAACGGGGCTTAAGTCTATTATGATTTCTTTGATTATGTCTTCAATTATTACATGCGGCTTAACCTGTACATACCCGTGTCCAAGTTGAAATGACGATACGCTCAAAAGGTCGTTTACTACGCCAATTTCTTTTTTTACGGAATCATTTGCTTTTAATATTGCAGCAGAAAGTTTTTTGGAAATTTTTCCAAAATGACCGCTTAAAATAAGATCCAAAAATCCTGTTGTGATTGTAAGCGGCGTTCTTAAGTGGTGCTGAGTAACCAGCATAAAATTTGTTTTTGCTTCGTCTAGTTCCAGCAGGTCTTTGTTGGCCCTTTTTTCAATTTCGTATGCTTGCTTAATTTCTTTTGTCTGCTCATCCACTTTCTGCTGCAGAGTCTTGCTAAAATCCTGTACTTCTTTATACAGCCTGGCATTATCAACTGCAATAGCGGCTTGCTTTGACAACGTACTTAAAAGATTCAAATCGTCGCTTGTGTAAGCATCTCCGGATATTTTTGAACCCAACACAATTATTCCAATTAATTTGCCCGAAATTATCATTGGCAGACACAGCGAAGCTTCTATGCGCTTCATGTTTTCGGCAAGCTGGCTAAAACTTTGTTTTTCATTGGCATCATTTAAATCCCGTGAAATCATCTGGAGTTCATCCCTAACCAACGGCTTTTGCGTTTTTTCCAGATAACGGGTTAAGAAATTGTCTTGCACCAGACTTATGCCGTTGTTTTCGTTAAATCCAATCACCTTTGCAATTTTAAATTTTACGGTTTTTTCTTTTTGGTCTATTAGCAAAATCCCTGCCCTGTCCAACTGCATTGCCTCTTCTATGCTGTCTACGATTAAGTCAATAATCTTGTTTAAATTAATTGAGCTTGTAAGCTTGTCTGTCATTTTTGCAATTGTCTCCTGGCGGGTGTACAGGTCAAAAAACAAATATTTATTTGCTATACCCCTTATTTTACTATTTACCCAGACAAAAAGCCCCACAAACAACGGAGCAATAATTAAGCCTAAAATATATGCGCCATTAGTATATATGCCTCCGAAGATTTTATTGTACAACCAGGTTATAAGATAAAACATTCCATAAACAAACCCCGCCGACAGAATATAGGTAAATATTTTTCTGAAAATAATTCTAATATCGCTAAGTCTATATCTTGCTATTGGATAAATTGCGCACGATGCCCAGATTATGGTCGCGACTTGGCCAAGCCAATTGAAACGAAAATTATAGAATGATGGTAATATTAAATTTGTGATCATGCCTATAAAACTGGACGTGGACACGCCAATTAAAATATAAAGAGCCTGCAATCTGATGATACCTGTATTTTCTAGATATCGTTTTAATAAAATTGCAAAAGACCATAGAAAATATAAGGGGATATAAATGACATATAAAAAATATAAACTGCCCCAAACTATAAAATGTTCTTGATTGTTGATTTTATAGGCGTCTGAAATTATTAAATTCGTGAATAAAACCAGAGTTATTAAAATGATAACCGGAAACGATATTGTGATAAGCGTTATCCACGAGTGTTTTCTTTTTCCTTCCGGAAAAAAGTATACAAAGTACAAAAATGTTATAGGAATTAACGCCGCTGCTACATATAAAAAACGACAATATAATAAAATTGTCGTATTGTTTTGACTGGAACGATAGCAAAATATTGCAACAACCCAAAGAAAGACTGTAATTACATTAAAAATAAAAAAATTGGCGATTTTTTTATTAACGCCACGAAAATATGCCCTTAAAAAGAAAGCCATCCAGACAATATTAAATAGCCCCGCAAAAATGAGTAAAATATTTATAAAATCCATGTTGTTTCATTATACAACAAAATCAGAGCAAACAAAAAAGGGCGATGTCATTTCTGTGACAAAGCCCTTAAACGATTCGCTTGAACAAAGCCTCCATCTTTTCCGATTGCCAGGCGGCGCAACAAGGAATTCCTCCCTGATAACCACCAGGAAACGAAGGCAGTGCTCTTGCCTTAACTCCAACGATGTGATAGCAGTGGCAGCCAATGTTTTTCAGCTGTTCCGCCAATTCGTCAGACGGCTCAGGATACACTTCGTTGACCATAACCAGTTCCGGCCACATCAAGCGGATATACTGACTCAATGCAGAGTTGAGGCTGATGTTGACAAGCAACGCCGGTTTTCCCTGCAAATGGGACGGCCAGCAATTCTGGCCGTTGTTTCCGGCAATGTCCACGCTGTAAACCGTGCCTTGTGGCAAAGCGGCAACAACCCGGCGGCCGATGAAACCCTTTCCACCGAGCACAATGACCGGCGTGTCTTCGTCCAATCCTTCGAGCGACTTCACTTTGCCAATCACCTGCTTTACGGCTTCAACGGTCACATCGGCTTCGGGCGTTTCTCTCACCAACCGCTTCATGAAGAGCACTCCGGGAAGAATTCCTGCGAAAGTCTTGTGCTTTGCGCAGAAAAGCTTTCGGAGCCTCTCCATTCTCTCAACGAGCTGGCGAAGTTTATCCTTATTTGCCGGGTCGCTGAACTGGCCGTTGTGAGCCGAGATGGCGAACTTGATGCCAATCTTTCCGTTCTGGCGGAAAAAACCAATCGGTCCTGGTCTCCACTCATGCCACCTAGACCGGTAAGTATAAGAGTAAGCAAAAGTATAATCGTCAGTTGCCGGATAAACGAGAAAAATCGATTCAATCACACCGATCCTTTTGTTAATCAATCCGACCAGCCAAAAAATCCAATCGTGATTGAAAAACAAGTTCAACAACTCTGTGAAGAGCCGGCGGGCATGGGACTTAAAAAATCCCGAACCCGATTTCTTCGTTGCAACTGCGCTCTTGTGAACCCTCTTGTCAGAGAGAGTCACCTGGGCAGGTTGCAAAGCCACAGTGATGGGCTTGTGCATGACTCTCTCCTTCCGTTTAGTAGATTCACTTTTCAAAGGACGATCAGCTGGGAAACACTCCCAACTTTACTTGTTTTCACTATACCAAGGTCAAGAGTAATTGTCAAATTCAAAAATTAAATAAAGAGGTCGAGATATTCCTCGACCATGTGTTTTACCGCAGGCGTTTTTTCATGTAAATGCGATCTCGCATTATTCCGTAGTGATTTTTCTCCCTACGAATGCGGTGCATTTTTCTAAAGCCGCATCGGTGGTAAAGGCTTACTGCGCCGTAATTAACAGCATATACGCCCAGCTCAACAACTTTAATTTTTAGAATAGCTCTGGCTTCGTGTATTATTGCACGGATTAATTTTTTACCAATGCCCCTCCCCCAAAGCTTCTCGTGATTGTCTGGCATACTGCTTCTGATTGAGATTTCAAGGCATCCTCTATCGGGCTTGTTTTGAATTCTCCAAATAGAAGCATTTCCTACTACTATGCCTCGAATTTCAACAACAAGGCAAACAGCGTTATTCTTTTTTATTCCCGCTAATCTTTCTCGCATCCATTTGCGATGTTGTTTTCCTGTTGTTCTACGTTGGGGACTGCCGAAAGATTTTTCCTTTGTTAAGGAATTCACCTTCCTCATTATGTCTTGCCAATCAGAAAAATGCGGATATCGAAATATCACCGCATCATCGTCTAATAGAAATTCTCTGACTATCTTTGTATTCACAGCCTATCTCCTTTAGTAAAAAGAACAAATGACGGAACCTATTATTATAATATAATAAAAACTTTATTAGGTCAATGTTATGAATTGACAAAATATTAATAATCGGCTATTATAAAATCAGTTCGGATATATGGTCTATCTTTTAACAATTCAATAGGAGACTAAAATGAAGAGTCCACGAGATATTCGGAACATGATTCCTACTGTTAAGGTTGTTTCTAGTGGATGCAATATGAAGTGCTTATATTGCTATTACCACCAAGAGGACCAAGGGAAAGCTAGGATTATTAGCGATGAGGTTTTAAGGAAGCTTATCGCCGAAACTTTGACTTTTTCCAACCTCGACCCTGTGCAAATTACGTGGCATGGTGGCGAGCCCATGTTGGCCGGCATTGGTCTTTACGAGAAAATTCTTATGATTGAAGGGGAATTAAAGGGTAACAAAACGGTCGAGAACCATATCCAGACCAATGCGACCTTGATCTCTAAAAGATGGGCTAAATTCTTCGCTCAAAACGACTTCAAGGTCGGCATTAGCATTGACGGACCGGAGCAAGTTCACAATCGTTGCCGATTACTCATAAATGGGCAGGGTAGTTTCAGGTCAGTCATGCATGGACTTGAAAATCTCCGTGCTGTCGGAATTCAACCCGGTGCCATTGCCCTGGTTAGCAAAGCTTCCCTCGGTCAAGAAAAAGAAATCTTTGACTTCTTTGCGAGTGCTGAGATAAAAAGATTTCTTCTTAAGCCCTGCTACGAGCTTTCTTCTGACGGCAAACCAACGGAGTTTTCAATTTCCTCGGAAGAATTTTCTAGGTTTATGCTAAATATGCTCGAAATCTGGCTGGAAAGGGACGATCCTTCTATCTCGGTCAGAAACCTAGAACAAATGATGATTGGAGTAGTCGGTGGCAAACCATCCTTGTGCGAATTCTCCGGGCACTGCTGGCTCTGTCCAAAAGTCGAATTTGACGGATCTGTTGGACCTTGTGACAGCTTGTCGCGGCAGAGCTACAGATTCGGCAACATCGCAGACAGCACGTGGGAAGAGCTGTTTCAGAGCGAGGGATTCTTTCGATTTCTTTCCGATCTCAAGAGAAGCGAATCTACGTGTGGCAATTGTGAATGGTTAGGAAGTTGCCACAATCGCTGTTCTCGATATTGCTCCCCGGGCAAAAACGGAACTTGGTCTCGCAACATTTTTTGCGATGCCAAAAAAGAGATCTTCCAGAAACTCAAAGATGCTACAATCGATGTGTAAAAACATCATTGTCTCGTCATCGCGGGCGAACCTCAAGTCGTCCGCTTTTTTATTGTCTCTGTAATGGTTTTAATAAATTCCCTATCAAGCTTTTTGTCATTCGCATAGTAATACGCCGTCAATGGATATACAAGCCAGCTCACATAGGCCGATAATTTTTGCTTATCGAATTCTTTATTATTTATAAAATTTTCATGAGCCTTAAATCCGTCCGCTAAATTGTGAAATAGAAACCTTTTGAAAGGGTTGCTAGCCTTTGAATATTTTTGAGCAGGAAAACCTGACGGAGAAATGCTGTCTATTAATATTTCCTTGACTAACGATAGATTATCTCCTGAGAATTTTTTTGCAATTGAATAGTTAGAACTATTTTCAAACCAAATATGAGATAATTCGTGCAATAAAATACAAACAGCTAATTCAACCTGCTCTTCTGTTAAATTAAACACGGGAACTTCTAATGTTATATCTTTATCTCCTAAATTAGCGTTCCCCGAGGAGCTCCACGTCACAGATGGCGACGCCAACAAATGCACATTTAAAACAGAATTTTTTTTCGTGGGATTAAAAAATCTTTGTGAGAAGTTGAATAATTTTAAAAATTTTTCGCTTGATAGTTCTTTTTCTAACGCAAGTTTCCAATTTTCAAGCATTTTTTCATTATAAATTTTATTAAACCGATTTTCTATGACATTAAAACTGTTGTTTATTCTTTTGTATTCTTCCGGTAATAAATATTTTTTAAGGCTATCAAATTTTTCTTTATCTTCTGGGCAATAAAAATATTTACCAAGATAAAGCGATTTATTATTTTTGGTAACAAATCCGTATTTTTCAAAAATGGGTTTAATATCTTTTAAAGCTTTTTTATCTTCTTGATTTAGGGGTCCGGTAGCCGATATCCAATCAATATTAAAATGTTTTCTGCAAGAAAAATGAAACTCCGTTAAATTGGAAATGAAAAAATAAAGATTATCAAGCCTTGATATTTTAAAAATGAATTTCATATTTTTATAATAATACGGCCCTGACACTTTATTCAAGTGCCAGGGCCTTGTGAACATCCGGGGAAGGATAACGACTAGTTGTCGTTGTGCGTGCCGCCGGAGTTGTCGTTGTGGCATCCAATCTGTTGCCGCTTGGCCAGATCCTTGATGCGACCGACGATGCGCTTGCCAACGGACTTGGCCGTCTTGCTTTGCGCATTTGCGTTAGAGTGAACGCTCTTCATTTTTTCACCTCCTTTCAACTCAGTTAAGGGTGATAAATATGGTGAAGCTGAAACGATTCAGCAAGAACTCACTCTGGAAAAGAACAGCTGTTTCAAATGGACCTTTTGATGGCCATGAATTCATTCAGCGTGGTTCTGGGAAACTGTAGCTTATAAGCCTCGAATTCCTTGAGGCAATTTTCGCACACGGCGACATCCGCACTATGCGGAGTGACGGCGTTGCAGACCATCCTCTGACAAATGTCACAAAAAGAATGTGTTTCTGTCAGTATAGTCATAGAAGTCTCCTCTGTTCTTTGGTAAAGATCCAGTTTCGATGACGAAAACCTATGTCCGTCATGTTGGCTATATGTTATCAAAAAACTAAATCTATGTCAAGCCCCCTATCAATTTAGGGGACCACCTCTCGGAGGAAGAAAGGTTGCAATGTCCTTTCTTTTTTTGTCGTACAAAACACGGAACGTTTCCCCGTCCAGTGGAATTTCCCATTCAGTTACTCTGAGACTATGTCTTTTCACAAATTGACCAGTTCTACCAGAGTGAATTAAATTAATGATCTTGCGTCTTTTTGCATCACTAATGCTCACACCATATCTTTGGATGGCACGTTGCCTCGCGTGAATACGAATACCCTTTGAGCCTTTCATATATGCTTCCTTTTTAAAGGTGCTACGTTACGTGAATTATGGATTTATCTTAATATAAATCTTAGCTAACGTCAAATTTTTTTTAAGTAAAAAGCGGCTGATATTAAATCAAACCGCTTCTCAACCCTACTTCTTTCCGTTTCTGGAAATAAGCAGAGTTGTAACCAACAAGAACCCGCCGAAGATCAGCCAAGTGTTGGGGATGAGCAAGTATTTGGCAATGAAACCGCTTGCGATCAGACCGATCACTCCGCCGATGTGGTGGAAAATCGATTCGATTGAAAGCAGTGTCGCCCTTTCTTTGCTTTTCTCCGGAATACTCTGGTTGATATAGTCATCCTTGATTGGGGCAAAAAGCCCTCTGGCGAATTCGTGAAAAAGAAGAGCAAAAACAGCCAGAACAAACATATTCGGGACGCAGCAGGCAATCATGCCTGCGGCCATAAAAATCTGCGAGACAACAAGAAACTTTTTTTCATCTTTTTTCAGCTTATGCAAAAGCCAAGACGAAAGAGAAGATCCTGCTATTATGGCCAATGAAACTCCAAAGTAGATATATCCCAAATCAGGCTTGCTAACTCCGTAACTCATGAAGAACGGCTGCCATTGCATATTTGGAGCCTGCAGAGTAATTATCTGCACCAAAGTCATGGCGGCGACAAACCGGATGATTTTGTTTTGAAATCCATTTTTCAGAGCATCTTTTGTAAAAAGAATGCTCTCTTTGAAGGATACTGATTTCTTCTCAAAGTATTCTTCTTTCAAAAACAGAATCACTAGAATGCCGCCAACCAGGAAGATCACTCCGCCAGCAATCCACGGCAACCGTAGATCTATCACTCCGATACAGGCACCAATCAAAGCGCCTATACCTCTGGCAAGCTGAGAAATCTGCGATTTTTTGGCAAATACAGATTTCATCTTGCTGTTTTCAAAACCATGGAAATCCAGCTTGTCCTTCAGCCAGGCGTCGAATGCGCCATTGGCAAACGTTACACCTATAGCTCCCAGCATTTCAGCAACTATAAATCCCGAAAAGGAAGTTGATGCCCCGTAAACAAGCATACTTGCCGAATGCAGGAAATATGAGAGTGCATATGAAGTCTTCCTGCCGAAGATGTCTGCGAATGCTCCCGTGGGAATTTCGCAGATCAGCAGAGTTGCATAAAATGCAGCATTGACCACTCCGACCTGAAAAATATCCAGGCCATGCGACATCAGAAAAATCACATAAATTGCCATTGCAAACGAATTTGCAAAATTAGAAACCAAAACGAAAAACAAGTACGTCAGAATTGTCCGCTTAGCCATTTTTGCTTTTCCTTGTAAAAGAGCTATCTAGATAACGGCACTTACCAAAAGCGCCCCGGCTTATCTATCCGAGACGCTCTTTATGTTTGGAAGATTAAACTAATTTACGTACGAAGAGTTCCATAAAAATCGCCTTGGCTAAATAAGCTGAATGTTGGTCTTTTTGCATAGCAAAACAAAACCACAGACATTGGCTGTCCGGTAACCGGCCTATTATTAATTTGGCGATTTATTTGATTCATATATTGTATTTTAGCATATTATAACGATTTGTCAAATCTTACGGCACCAATCATCATTTAAATCTGATGTTATAAAATTTTTAAAACCTTATAAATATAATCTTGAGGCAAGTTACATTGTTCCGCTCCTTTAATAATAATATCTTGATATTCCTGACTTGGAAGCCCTATCGCTTCAAGTTTTTTGTAATAAATAAAAACCCCAGCAACAGTGTCATTTTTATCGTTTTCCAATGAAACCTCTTTTCTATCATAAACATTGGGATATCCTTCAAATTTATCCAACTTCTTCAAATCATTTTGTGACAACTCAAATAAACCGCCCCAAACAGTTCCTCCAACCTGCGGCACTATGTTAGCTACAGCTCCGTGCCTGTGCGGCCCGTAACCGTCATAAATCAATTTATAATTTTTCAGCATAGCCCTGCCAACAAATTCAGACTCAGGGCAACGCTGCTTCATTTGCTCATGATTCAAGTTTGAGCCATAAGCGAAATACAAAATTTTGTTTTCTGACTGCATATACTTTTATTTTACTCTATTTTAATAATTAAAAAAGTCTGCCACCGATAAGGAAAGCAGACTCTATTACATGTTTTCTAAAGCAACTCCAAACATGCTTTTACGTATTCGATGACTTCGTGTACATTGGACGTTGCCCCGAACATTCGGAATTCAACAGTTTTCGTGGATGGTTTGTATCGCACAAGATCCCAGACATTCTTTTCTCCTCCATGATTGTTGATGTAAGCCACGACATCTTCAAAACAATGAAATTGCGGAGGAATCCCGTCAGTTTCGGCCATTTTTCTGTAAGTTTCAATTCTCTTCCCCCGAGAATGGTCTCCTATTGAGATAAGCCTTTCAACTTCTTTTTTTCCGCAGGCATTAAGCAATGCCAATGCCTCGCATTCGTTCACCGCCAGATGCACATGGACGGATGCCACTCTTGAGGCAGCAGAACGTCTTTCGGTAGATATTGATTGCCATATGTCTTTATGGCGCCGGTCAAACGGATTCACTTCCAAGCTTACGATTTGGCTTTCCTCAACGAATTCGGAAAAATCAAATGCCAATCCGTCTTGGCCGGCAACTTCGTCCATTACAGAATCATTCACAATCAATGCATCGCTTAACACGGACAAGGATTCGCACGGTAAAGTCCTATCCTCGATTTGTCCGGCAAAGAGTTCGTAGCCAAACAAACCGATAGGCAAGCCTTTACTTTTTCCAATTTCTTGCACTTTTGGCAATAAAGTTCCGATAGCTGAAATGATTTTATTATCGAAACGGCTAATAATAAAACGCTCGCGCTCAATACCTAATGTCGTATTCATGGCTAACTCCTAATTGTAAAAGAACTGCTTTAGGAAGTAACAAAAAACCTCCCATCCTTCAGGCATAAATAAATTATGCTCAAAGGACGAGAGGTTGTCTCGCGGTACCACCTTTGTTTCCTCCGCCGAAACGACTCGGGACGCTTTCATTGACTCCTCCCGTCGAGACGGGATTCAGCAATTATCCTATGATTACGGAGGAAGCCGGATTTCCACTTACGCAGAAATCACCTCATCATGCCCACCCCCAGCTTTATGCCAGGGACATGAATCAACGGTTTTGCAATTTTCAATGTTAATTCAGATTATCATGAAACAAGGCATTATGTCAAACGCTCTTTTTATTTTTAGCTTCCGCAATCATATCATCAATAAATTTTACTTTTGCCGCTACGTATGCCTTACGATTATTTTTATACTTTTCGGCCAGCTCAATTTTAAATTTATTATATCTATCAAGCGCTTCTTTGTTTTTCTTAAGGTAGTTTATGAAAATAACTTGACGATTCCATACGTCGCTACCCAATTTTTCTATATGCAAATGGTGTGTTATTTCGCCTTCTTTTTCTTTCAAAAAGAAATATCTTTTGTGCTCCTTCGCATCGTGCTTTAAAATATATCCAATCTTTTTTAACGCTCCGATGCATTTTCTCGCCTTTTCCAAATCTTTTATACCTACGGCAATATCAATAATCGGCTTTGCCACAGCGCCAGGGATTGAAGTACTGCCGATATGCCGGATTTCCAAAACAATTTTTCCCAGCGCAGAGCGAAGCAGCTTCTCTTCTTTTTTGTATAATTCAACCCACACCGGATCGTACGGCAGCAGTTTCACTTTTTCTTTTTGTAAACCGATATTTTTCTTCATCTCAAAATTTTTCCTTGTTTAAATAACGGAGTAAAGCATGTTTCAAAGCATTCTCAATAAATGGCTTTCTGTGTCGCACAATATTATCGATTTGCTTTTCGGCGTGAGACAATTTCTTTTTATTTTTAATAAAACCATCCAGGTGTTCGTTCACGAATAAACCATTGTCCAAAACTTCCTGATAATATTTTGGCAGTAAAAATCTGTGGCTTTGATTTGAAATCTGGTAGCCGTCTTTGTCTATAATCGTGACCCAGCAGAACATTTCATATTCAGCGTTTTTGTTTCGGTGGTATCCGACTTCAACACCTATCGCGAAATCTTCTCCCTCAACCTTCTCTGCCGCCCTTGCGGCTCTATTAATCGATCCCCTTTCGGTTTCTTCGGTGGTTTTAGGCTGTTCTGAAACGCCGCTTTGAACTTCAACAGGAAAAAGCTTGGCTTTAATTTCAAGCTCCTTTAAAACTTCCTTGAGATATTTCAATTTCGGCTCAGAGGTGGTGCCAACTGCTATTTTTAAGATTTCCATATTTATTAATAATTATTTTATTCTGTCTTTTTTAAGCTAAAAAAGCAACTGAGGGTTAATTTTTTTTAGTTAAGTTTACGTCAAAAATAAAAGCCTGTTTAAAAGACAGGCTTGGTATCTCTGCACTAAAAAATGTGCATCTTGAGAAAGCGCGGATGCGCTTCTGTTTCTATAACCGGAAGCTCTTCTGTCTCACCAGCATCGGGTGCAGGAAAAAGCGAATCGTTTTCAGCGACCGTTCTGTAAAAACAGGTTAATGCTCCTGTATGGCAAGCCCCCGATCCTAACTGTTCCACTATATAAATAAGTGTATCGCCGTCGCAGTCAATCAAGACTTGGTGAACAATTTGAAAAGCACCGCTTTTCTCTTCCCCCTTCATCCAGCGTTTGTTACGAGAGGTTGAAAAATATACAGCCTTTCCCGTTTTGAGAGTTTCCAAATACCCTGCTTCGTCGGTAAAGGCTTTCATTAAAACTCTCCGCGTCCAAAAACACTGAACAATCACATCAACCAAACCGCCCCGCTTCTCAAAATTAGGTCTGAGCACTCTCATCGTCAATCTCCTCGCTCTAGTTGTGAAAGAACATAATCCCTTCCCAAAGTTGGGAAGGGATTATGTTCAAATATTTTTAGTATTTTAACGCAAACCTTTCCCAATACAAGAGAGGTTGTGATGATTTAACCTATTTAAAACAAGCCTATATCCGCCCGTGCCCCCGCTAAGCCATTTTGAAACCCGAGCCACTGTCGTAGAGCTAAGACCGGTTTCTTTCTCAATTTCCGTATATGGAACATTTTTTGCCAACATTCTGGCGGCTTTCCATCTATTTCCAAACTCGATAAGCTCGTTTTCACTTAATAGATCACGAAAAAATCGCCTCGCTTCACTGCCAGTTTTTAAAACCATAATCGCCCACATCAATTCCCCTATTTTTTTGCTGTCTTTCTTTGAGATCATATTACTTTACTTAACTAAAGTAAGTATATCAGATTATTCAACCGTGTCAATAGCTTAGCTAGTTAAATTTTAATATCCAAAGACTTCTCGCGCTTTCGGATAAATTCTTCATAAATGTTTTTTGCCGCTTTGTTTTTATAAAGAAAACCAGCGTCACTTTGAGGCAACTTTAAATATGGCTCCTCTCTATATTTATATTCTCCCCAGCTTTTAACTTCTTCAAAAATATCTATTTATTTTCTGTTTATCCATTTTTTAATTGTTGCATCTTCTAAGTCGATATTTAGAAGATGGGCATTTAAAACTGTCATGCCGATAACATCGGCCAATTCTTTTCCTAGCTCCTTTTTTGATTCTTCTTCAGATAAAAATCTTTCAGGCCTGCTTTGTTTCCTGTGTATCAAGACAGCCTGAGCAAATTCTCCAACTTCTTCATATAGTTTTAGTAAGGCAAAATCCTCATTAATATTTACATTATATTCTTTTCCATATGCGTCTGCGGTTTTCAACATTTTTTCCTGCAATTCTTTAAATTCCATAGTTTTTAATATTTAATTAAATTATTATTTTATATAATTTTGCATTGAATTAGTCAAAGATTTCCAGTTGGCAATGGATAAAGTTTCTGCTCTTTGGGTTGGATTTATGTTGTTTTCTGAAAGCAGGCTGTTTATTTTTTCTTTTTTTATTTTTAATATCTTTGAAAGGTTTCCTGAAATTTGTTTTCTGGGTTGGGAAAACCCGGCTTTCACAATTCTAAAAAATGTTTTTATAAATTCCGGATTGTATTTTGTTTTATGAGGAGTTATTTTTATGACGGCAGAGTCAACTTTTGGAACCGGCCAAAAACTGTTTTTTGAAACATTAAAAAGAATTTTTGTATCCGCGTAAAACTGCACAGAAACAGCAAGCAGGCTCATCTTTGGCGGGGTTTCGCAAATTCTTTTTGCCACTTCCTTTTGAATCATCAAAATTAATTCTGCGGGCTGATTTTCTGTTTCTAAAAATTTTCTTATTACAGCTGAAGTTAAATAATAAGGAATGTTTGCTATAATTTTATAGTTTTGAGATTTTGGGTTTGATTGGGCGTTATGCATTGGGATTTGGGATTTTAGAATGTCAGCATTTATTATTTCTGTGTTTTTGAAATCTTTTAGTTCTTCTTTTAAAATTTTGCACATTGATGTGTCTTTTTCAACAGCAAATATTTTTCTGGCCCTTTTTGCCAATTCCTTTGTTAAAATCCCTGTTCCGGGCCCAATTTCTAAAATAGTGTCTTTTGAGTTTATGTCTGCAGATTCAATTATTTTGTTTAAGATATTTTTGTCTGTTAAAAAATTTTGCCCAAGATATTTTTTGGGTTTTGCGCCAAAATCTTTTAAAGTGTTTTTTATATTTTCAGCCATTTTAATTAACAAAAAACAGCCAAGCGCTGTTTTTTGTTTTAGTTTATTTCAATTTAATACTGCTGCCAACTGAATATTTCAATAAGGGATTTCTTGCTCCTGTAACTCCAAAATGCAAGTGACATCCGGTTGAAATTCCATCCCCTATTGTTCCGGTTCCTCCGCCCATCAATGCAATCCTGTCGCCAACATTTACCCTGTCTCCAGATTTTACAAATATTGTCATTAAATGCCCGTAATAAGTTACTATCCCGCCTGAGTGCAATATTGTTACATGATTTCCTCCTCCCGAGTTATATCCGTATCTGACCCTTTGGACCGTTCCTGATGCAGCCGCATATACTGGAGTTCCGCATTTGTTTGCAACGTCAATTGCATTGTAGAAGTGAAGCCCCTGAGAGATAACTCCGGTTGTAGGATATATAAAGAAGTTGTCAGCCAAAGGAACCTGAACATTTATTGTTGATGTTGATTTTTTGGGCATTACTCCGTTTGGAACAATCAAAATATCTCCGATATAGATATCTTCTTGGCCTGCAAGTTCGTTAAAGGAAATAATGTCTTCCTCTAAAGCAGAATATTTTTTGGCAATGTCAATTATTGTGTCTCCAGATTTTACAATATGCAAAACTCCGTCTGTTGGCAGAATAACCAGTCCCTGGCCAACTTTTATTTTTGAAGAGCTTGTTAAGTCGTTTGCCCAGAGCAAAGTGTTTGGAGATATTCCGTATGAAGAGGCTATTGAATCCAATGTATCTCCGGCTTGAACACTGTATTCGGTTATTGTTTTGTTTTTTGAAGAATTTCCTCCGAAAACGCTACCCAAAACTTTTGTTGATACTATGTATGGCGTGGAAACTCCGCCTAAGGTATTATTTTGGATTATTTTTAAGTCAGGAGTTTCAAGCTGTCCGGCTTGGCTTTGGCTTAAAAATAGGCAGTCTTTATTGTTTTGCAGGCCGTCGTTATCAAAAGAATTAAAGAATACAATATGGCACTTGTCTGAGCCGTTAAAATCAGCAAAAGTTTGGCAGGAAGAGCAAATCATTGAAAACAGCAGCAACGAGATTGATGCAAAGTAAAAAACGCTATTTTTAAAAACTGGCTTGCGTCTAAAATATATTTTTATTCCGTGGAAAAATTTGGCCGTCTTAGCGTTATTTTTATCAAACAAAAACAAGAGATTGCTTGGCAATCTTTTTAATTTGGAGATTTCTTTTACTTTTTTAAGGATGGCTAACCCCCTTTTTTTCAATATTGAAAATTTGTCGGTTATCTTAAAAATAGCAGTATTTTAAATAATAAACGAATTATTCTAAAATACCATTTTCAAGGATTTAGGTCAATATTTTTATGCAGAACTTATCCCCCTTCAAAAACCCGGAAATTGAGGCTTTTTGTTATTCTTTAATCCTATACATTAAAGCTTCTGCTATATGCCCGTATTTTATTTGGTCGGAATTATCTAAATCCGCTATTGTTCTGGAAACTTTCAAGATTCTGTGATATCCTCTGGCAGATAATTTCCCGGAGTCAACGTATTTTTTCAAAAGATTTTGCGACTGCAAATCACAATCGCAATATTTTTTGATTTCAGGTATATTCATTTCAGAGTTGGTTAAAATATTGCTGTTTGAAAATCTTACTCTTTGTATATCTCTTGCTTTTTCAATTTTTTCCCTGACAAGTGAGCTTTGGCTGTTAGATTCTGACCCTGCCAGCTTTTCATATTTCACGGCAGGAACTTCAATAAATAAATCAATTCTGTCCATCAATGGCCCAGAAAGCTTTCTTCTATACATTGCAACCTGGGAGGGAGAACATGAGCATGGCTTGTCTGGGTTGTTATAATATCCGCACGGACACGGGTTTGATGCAGAAATCAGCATAAATCTGGAAGGATATGTAAAAGTGTTTTTTGACCTTGAAACAGTGACAACCCCGTCTTCTATGGGTTGTCTTAGCGATTCTAAAACATCTTTATGAAATTCCGGAAACTCATCCAAAAATAAAACTCCTCTGTGCGCTAAAGTTATTTCTCCCGGCTTTATTGGATTTCCTCCTCCAATCAAGGCAACACTGGATGAGACGTGATGCGGAGACCTGAAAGGACGGGCGGTTATCAGAGTTTTATTTTCTGGCAAAAGTCCTGCAACGCTGTAAATTTTTGTTACTTCCAGCGATTCTGCAAAATTCAGCTTTGGCAATATTGAGGGCAGTGCCTTTGCAAGCAAGCTTTTTCCTCCTCCCGGAGGGCCGAACATAAACAAATTGTGTGAGCCTGCGGCTGTAATTTCCAGCGCCCTTTTGGCGTACTCCTGGCCTTTTACCCATCCAATATCAACCTGGTTTTCACTTTCAAAAATATTGTTTTTTATATCAAAAACTTCGGGCAAAACGCTTTTTCGATTTTCCAAATATTGCAAGGTTTCTGCCAAAGAATTCATTCCAATAATGTTTAACCCTTCTATCAGAGAGGCTTCTTTTGCGTTTTGTTTTGGCAGAATAATTTCTTTGCACCCTAATTTTTTGGCAAGCAGAGAAAAAGACAAAGCCCCCTTTATTGGTCTTAATTCTCCCTGCAAGGAGAGTTCTCCTAAAAATAATTTGTCTGTTGGATTAAAATTTGTTTGCTTTGAAGCAATTAAAAAAGCCAAAGCAATTGGAAGGTCATAAATTGACCCTTCTTTTTTTAGGTCAGCGGGGGCCAGATTTACCAAAACTTTAAAATTTCTTGAGTGAGGAGATGATAACTTTGAGTTTTTAATTGCAGAATCAATACGCTCTTCGGACTCTTTAATAGCTTTGTCAGGAAGGCCCACAATTGAAAAAGACCGCAGTCCCTGCGACACGTCAACTTCAATTTCAACAGGTTTGGCTTCCAGTCCTTCAATTGACCCTGAAAAAACTTTGCTTGGCATATTTACTAATTTTAAAGTTTTAATTTCTAATTTTTAGCAACAAGGAAATTTTGATTTTAACATTTTAAATTATTTTATTATATCATAAGAAAAACAAAGACCGAGATTATCTCGGTCTTTGTTTATAGTTTTATCATTTGCTGCATTTTAAACAAGTTTTTGCTTCTGGGCAAGCCATAAGCCTTTGTTCGTCAATTTCCTTGCCGCAGTTTTCGCAAATTCCATAACCTCCGTTTTTTATTTTTTCCAGGGCAGAGTTAACATCTTTTAATTTTGTTTCAAGGCTGTGTTCAACGGGCAACAAATTTCCGTATTCCTGAACTTCGTCTGCCTCTTCTTCCATTGTGCCGTTTTCTCTGTTTGGATATTTTGTTTCCCAATCTCCTTTAGGTGAATCATCTTTTTTTGCAAACTTTTCTAATTCTCCCTCAAGGGATTTTTTGTTTTCTTCAAGTTTTATTTTCAACTCTTCAATTATTTTTTTATCCATTTGATGCTGATACTAATCTACAAATAGTATGCCTTTGGCATGAAAATCAGTATTATTGGTATCTTTATTATTGTTTTTGCTGTATATCAATGCCCTGCTTTTTATCCAGCTTTTCAATGTCTTCTGCCCATTTTTCAACATCCTGCATAAATTGCTTTCTCTTGCTTTCTTCTGCTTCTATATCAAATATTTTTTTTGCAGGCATTTTTTTGACAGGAACTTTAAGTCTGTTGGGGCGTGGAACTTCATTGTAAAATTTTTCTGCTTTAGAGGACATTCCCCATTGCTGTCTTCTGACTTTTTCTTTTTCAAAAGACCTTGTCTCGGCTGCTTTTTCTCTTGAGGCCATCAACTCTTCTGTTTTCTGTTTTTTCTGACCTTCAGCTTTTTCAATTATTCCAAAATATATTTCGCGCAAGGATTTGTTTATGTCCAGTATTTTTTCATTCAAATCATTCTTTTCAGAAATCGAAGCTTCAGAAGATTTGTCAATTTCTCTTATGTGGTTTTCAACATCTTGGATTTCTTTTTCAACTGCCCATCTTTTCTTCTCAATTTCTTGGATTTCTTTTTCAATATCCAATTCTCTTTGCTCTAACCCTTTTTTTTGTGAAGGTATGCTGCTTACCTGAGACTTTTGGGATATGAATTTTCCTTCTTCCTCCAGTTTTTTCTCTTTTTCTATGATTTCATCAAGTTTTCTTTGCAAGTTTCCCTTTTGCCCCAATATTTTATTTTTTTCGTTTCTGAAATCAGTGCTTTCTCTTTTGATGACTTCCTCAATCTTTTTTTCAAGCGAAATTTTTTGGGATTCAAAAAGAAAAATTTTTTGAAGTTCTTCTTCTGTTGCATACTGCCTTAGGTCTTTTTCTGCCATCTCTTCCTGGGCGGCATTTTCTGAAAGGACCTTATCTCTTTTTGCTTTCTCTAATTCAGTTCGCTCTTTTTCTGCTATCTTCAGTTTTTTCTCCTGTTCCTGCCTCTGCTCTTCCAATGTTTTTATTTTGGCAATTTTATCCCTTTCTGTTAATGCATCAATTTCACGAAGGGCCTGGAGGTCCTTTTTCATTGTCCTTACTTGGGCTCTTTTTAAAAATTCCCTTACTTGTTGTTCTTCAACTTGCGTTGACATATTAAACGAATTTCTAATTACTGATTTTCAATTTAAAACTTATTTTTTGGTTTTGGCTTGAATCCCGCGTCAATTGCAGACAAGTTTATTCTTCCTTGTTCGTCAATGCCAATGACCTTGACCGGAATTTTATCTCCCTCTTTTACCACATCTGAAACTCTGTCTAATCTTTCTTTTATAAACTTGGAGATATGAACAAGCCCTGATTGTCCCGGCAAAATGTCAACGAATGCCCCAAATTCCATGATTTTTCTGACAGTCCCCGTAAATGTTTCTCCTACAGCAACTTCTTTTACAATGCTTTTTACCCAGTTTGCAGCCTTATCAACATCTTCCTGGTTTTGCCCCGTAATGGAAACTAGACCCGTATCTTCGATATCTATTGCAACTCCTCCGCACTCATCAATTATTTTATTTATCATGCTTCCCTTTGGACCAACAACCTCTCCTATTTTTGAAGGATTTATTGTAAATGAAATTATTTTTGGCGCAAAAGGAGACAGGGATTTTCTTGGTTCCTGTATTTCTTTCTTTATTATATCAAGAATTTTAAATCTTGCATCTTTTGCTTTTGTTAAAGCTTCCTCCATTATTTTTTTGTCAATGCCGTCAATCTTAATGTCCATTTGTATTGCAGTAATTCCATTTTTTGTGCCAGCCACCTTAAAGTCCATATCTCCGTAATGGTCTTCGGGGCCCTGGATGTCTGTTAAAACTTTATATTTTCCTGTTTGTTCGTCTTTTGCCAAACCAATTGAAATTCCTGCAACAGGCTCTTTAATAGGAACACCAGCATCCATTAAGGCAACGCAGGCTGCGCACACAGAAGCCTGGGATGTTGATCCGTTTGAACAAACAACTTCTGAAACGATTCTTATTGTATACGGAAAGTTCTCAGGCTCCGGGATTACAGGAAGCAATGCTTTTTCAGCCAAATTTCCATGTCCAATTTCTCTTCTTTTTGGGCCTCTCATAGGAGCTGTTTCTCCGGAAGAAAAAGGAGGGAAATTATAGTGGTGCAAAAATCTTTTTTTGCCAACAATTTCCATGCCTTCCAGCAGTTGCTGGTCTGCAGGCCCTCCTAGTGTTAAAATTGAAAGCACTCTTGTAAGACCTCTGTAAAATATTCCAGACCCGTGAGTTCTTGGCAAAACTCCGGCTTCGCAGGCCAAATGCCTGATTTCTTCCGGCTTTCTGCCATCAGGCCTTTTGTCTTTTTCAATTATATTTTTAATGATTATCCTTTCAATTTCGTTTTCAAAAAAAGCCAGCACTTGTTTCTCTTTACCCTGGTTTGGATATTTTTCTGCCAGATGTTTTATAAGCTCTTGTTTTAAGATTTCTGTTTCTCCAAGATTCTTTTCTCCTTTTGGGGCGTTGTCAATTGCTTTTTCCAGCTTGTCTCCAAGCCATTCCTTAATTTCGTTTTCAACTTCCTGTTGGACTGCAGGCATAAAGTCGTCTTTCTTTTTACCAATTTTTTTTATTGCCTTAGTCTGAAATTCAATTATTTTTTCTAACTCTTTTTTCGATTCTTCATAAGCCTCCAAAACATCTTTTTCTGAAATTTCTTTGGCTCCCATTTCAATCATATTTATTAAAACATCTTTCTCTTTTTGGATTGCAGAAAGAGTTAAATCCATGTCGCTTGATTTTCTTTGTTCGTATGTTGGATTAAAAATCAATTTTCCACCAGTCCTGCCTATCCTTAAGGCCCCCAACGGTCCCTGCCATGGAATATTTGAAATTGACAACGCAAAAGACGCCCCAATCATTCCTAAAATATCAGGGTCGTTTTCGCCGTCCCATGAAAGGCAGGTGACAATAACTTGGACTTCTCTTTTAAAGTCTTTTGGAAACAAAGGCCTTATTGCCCTGTCTATCATTCTGGAGGTTAAGATTGCTTCGTCGGTTGGCCTGCTTTCCCTTCTTATAAAACGGGAGCCAAAAATTTTGCCGGCTGCATAAAATTTTTCCTCGTATTCAACAGTAAGCGGGAAAAAATCTATATCATCCCTGACATTTGGGGACATTGTTGCGTTAACCATAACTTCGGTTTCCCCGCATTGAACCAAACATGAACCGGACGCTTGCTCGGCCCAGTCTGTTGTTTTGACGATAATTTTTTTATCATCAACCTCTATCTCAAATTTGTCTTTTATCATTATTCCTTACTGCAGAGTTCAAATGAATGTGGATATGCCAAAAAGTTTTAGAACCCTAAAACACTTTCGCACAGCCACAATTTTTTTCTCCGCAGTTTATTTTTTTAACAAAAATTTTGATAAATTTTCATCCATATCTATAAATTCATCAGCAACTTCTTTTAATTTCAAAGAAGTAGTTTTTCCAAATGCCATTACCTCAACACGCTTTCCCTGGTTTTTTAAATATTCAACCAAAGCTATAAAGTCGCCATCTCCGGAAACCAAAACTATAACATCCAACCCGGGAGAAGTTCTTATTGCGTCAATTACAATACCCACATCCCAATCTGCTTTTTTTGCCCCTCCATACCATTCCTGCAAATCTCTTACCCTTGTTTCAATTCCAATTTTTGATAAAGCATCAAAAAATGGCGTTTCTTCGCCAGTTTTTGTTCTGACCACATAACCAAAAGCGCGGATGAATTTTCTGCCCGAAACGGCTTGCTTTAAAACTTCCTGAAAATTAACCCTTGTGTGGTAAAGGTTTTTTGCCGAATGGTATAAATTTTGAACGTCAATTAAAACTTCTACTCTTTGTTCTTTTGGTTTTGGCTGCATTTTGTTCACTTACTTTTTTAGTCCGATTTTTTTTATTAAATCAGAATATTTTTTTTCGGAAACTTTTTTTAAGTAAGCCAAAAGTTTTTTTCTTTTTACAATCATCTTTATCAATCCTCTTCTTGAGTGAAAATCCTGGGGGTGTTTTTTTAGATGTAAAACAAGTTTGTCTATTTCCTTTGAAAGCAAGCCAACTTGAACATCCGCAGACCCGGTGTCCTTTTCGTTTATAGCTAATTCTTTTATTATTTTTGCTGTTTCTTTGTTTGTTAAAGCCATTGCGGTAATTTTTTAATTATCAATTAATTAGTATTGTTTAGTATACTCTATTTTTGTTTTTTTGTAAAGTAAATTGTGCCCCGCACAGGAGTCGAACCTGTAATCTGCCGGTTAAGAGCCGGTAGCTTTACCATTAAGCTAGCAGGGCTTACTTAATTTAGATATTTACTGCACGCGAAGATTCTTTCAAGTGCATCCATCTTTTCTCTGTAAGTTCTATCCGTTCATTAAAGTCTTTCAACATTACTTTTATCCAACCGTAGAGTTGATATTTCATATCTAGCCCCTTTTTTACTCTTATTTTTATTGTCCCATAATAAAGATTATTTTTTTTGTAATTTTTATTCAAGGGTTTTACAAAGCTTTTCCCAAAATTATCCAGTGGTATGCCAGTCAAATCTGACCAAAATTTTTTGATTTCTAAATCATTTTGTTGGGGATAAATGTTTAGTCTTGCGTCTAATCTATCGGACGAAACATTAAAAACATCCTTAAACCACTTGATTATAAAAACAATTAAAATTGGGTCTGAATTTGTTATCTCAAATGACTTTCCCTTACTTCCTTCTGCCCAATATAGTGCTGCTCCAAAAAATCGAAATGTTTCAAAGGGGATAGGCAATGGTATTTCTTTTTGCGCCTCTTGTAAAATTTTTTCTATCTCTCTTTTGCGTCTTTCTTTTTGGCACTGCGAACCTTTTGCTAAAATCGCAATACTATTTGTATAAAGACGTTTTTTTTGTTCCTTGGATAGAGCTATGTCCTTAAGCCAACAGCTTAATGTGCTTTTTGAAACATTTATTTGTTTCTTTATATCGCCGTAGCTTAATCCTTGTTTTCTTAATTTAATAGCCTTTAGTTTGATTTTTTTATAATTCTTCATACCTCTAATCATATCACACAGGAATACCGAACTGCAACTTTGGGCATTTTGTTATTGAAGAGTATCTATATATACGAATCCCATTGCAGACAATAAAGTTTTTATTATAAGCAGGGACCCAAAAGCAAGGCATAAGCCTATTATTGCTGAAAATATAATATCTTTTCCCATTTTTTGCAAACCAGGATTTCCTCCGGAAATCAGCATCATTACTCCTCCTATTGTTAAAGCTATTACAGCTAATGGTGTTGCTAAGTATTTTACAATGAAATCATAAATATTGCTAAGCATTACAAAAAAGTGTCCTATTGTGCAAGCTGGTTCACCCGGATTTCCGCATGGCACAAGCCCTGCTGCAAAAATAACAACCGGCGAAAACATTAAAACTGAAAAAAATGCCAATAACAATATTTTTTTCATAAGTAAAGTTTGTTTTTAAATTATATCACAAAGTTGATTTTAATGCAATTTGTGATAAAATTTATAAATTGCCCTCGTGGTGAAATGGATATCATTACTGGCTTCGAACCAGCCGTTGCAAGTTCGAATCTTGCCGAGGGCACACTTCGCACACTCAGTGCAGGCAAAAAGCATGACAATACCAAAGGAAGTAAAAAATATTATTTCAGAGTTAAATAAAGCGGGCTTTGAGGCCTACATTGTAGGCGGATGCGTGCGTGATTTTTTATTAGGAAAGGAGGCAAACGATTGGGACATTGCAACCAATGCCAAACCAGAAGAAATCCAAAAAATATTTCCCGACAGTTTTTATGAAAATAAATTTTTGACAGTTACAGTTAGAACTAAAAGCAAAAAAACAAATTTAAACGAAATAGAAATTACAACTTACAGGTCTGATGCAAAATATTCCGACAAAAGACATCCAGACGAAGTTAAATTTGCTAAAACCATTGAACAGGATTTGTCCCGTAGAGATTTTACCATAAACGCCCTTGCAATGGATTTGGATAAAAAAATTGTTGATTTGTTTGACGGACGGGAAGATTTGAAAAACCAAATAATAAAAACCGTGGGAAATCCGGAAGAAAGATTTTCAGAAGATGCTTTAAGAATGTTGAGGGCAGTGAGGTTTGTTTCTTCTTTGGAGGGAAATTGGAAAATAGAAGAAAAAACAGCAAAAGCCATTGAAAAAAACAGTATCTGGCTGGAAGCGATTTCCCAGGAAAGAATTCGGGACGAATTTTTAAAAATAATCATGTCCAAAAAGCCAGTTGAGGGGATTGAACTTTTGCGCCAGTTAAATTTGTTAAAATATGTTTTGCCCGAGCTTTTGGAAAATTACGGAGTTCCTCAAAATAAGCATCATATATATGACTGTTATTGGCATGCCTTAAAAGCCCTGGAGTTTTCCGCAAAGAAAAATTTCAATATATATGTAAGGCTGGCTTCTTTATTGCACGACATTGCTAAACCAAAAGTAAAAAGCGGAGAGGGAGAAAATGCAACTTTTTATAATCACGAAATTGTAGGAGCAAAAATAGCGTTTCAAGCACTAAACAGGTTAAAGCTTCCCAAAAAAGACATTGAGAAGATAGTAAAGCTGGTAAGATACCACCTTTTCTATTATAATGTTGACGAGGTTGGAGAGTCATCGGTAAGAAGGCTTGTAAAAAATGCGGGGCAAGAAAACATTGAGGAGCTTTTGCAGGTAAGGCAGGCTGACAGGATTGGGTCTGGAGTTCCAAAGGCAGAACCTTATAAGTTAAGGCATTTAAAATATCTGATTGATAAAGTTGCCCAGGACCCGATATCAGCTAAAATGTTAAAAATCAACGGAAACGATTTGATGAAAATTTTGGATATAAAGCCAGGTCCTAAAATCGGACAGATTTTGGATATACTTTTGGGATATGTTTTAGATGACCCAAAAAATAATAAAGAAAGTTTTTTAAAGCCAGAGGCTGAAAAATTAGGAAAATTATCAGACAAAGAATTAAAACAATTGTCTGAAAAATCAAAACAAGAAAAGTTAAAAGTTGAAACAAAGCGGGACGATATGACAAAACAAAAATACTGGGTAACATAGCCAATTTTTAATTTTAAATTAATTTTTAATAAACAATTTTTAAAAACATCGGGAGTTGGTTTAGTGGTAGAATCTACGGTTCGGGACCGTAGGGCAGAAGTTCGATTCTTCTACTCCCGAATTAAATAATAATTTTATGGCAACAAGTAACGAACACCAAAATTTAGTCGGCGCTCTTGTAAAAGCGTTGTATTTGTTGTAATTTTTGCAGCTTTGTTTTTGGCAGAAAAACTGACATGGAAAACAGCGTTTGGGGCCGGATTTATAACAATAAGAGCTTTGTTTATGGTTTTATGAATTGAATTACTGAATTAATTACTGAACTTGCTACTGAGCAAATTCAGTAACAAAAAGGGCCCATAGTAAAATGGCATTACGCACCCTTCGCATGGGTGAAGTCCGGGTTCGACTCCCGGTGGGTCCACAAAAAACATGAAAACTTTTATAAGATTGAGAAAAAGAAAAAAGATTTCAGGGGATGTAAGGCTCAAAGATGTTTGGCTTGCTTTTTGGCGTGGAATAAGGCCACAAAAATGGCAGCTATTTCTTTTGTTGCTTTCCATTGTTGCAGCCAACATTGTTTCTGTAATCACCCCTCTTTTTTATAAGCAGTTTTTTGACATTATTTCCGGGGGTAAAAATCCCTCTGAAATTGCAGGACAATTATTTTTGATAATTTTTTATATTGCCGGTTTAAACGGATTATTTTGGCTGCTTTACAGGGTTGCAACCATTTTAAATGTTATTTTTGAGCCGGGAGTTATGGCAAGGTTAAAACAGCAGTCTTATGACTATTTAATGCAACACTCATATTCTTTTTTTGCAAACAGTTTTGCTGGCTCTCTAGTGCAAAAGGTTAACAGATTTGCAAGGGCATTTGAAAGGATGACAGACGACTTAGCCTGGAACCTTTTGCCGCTGGCAGTAAGAATTGTTTCAATATTTTTGGTGGTTTTATTTATTAATAAATGGATTGCTTTTGTTATTTTAATCTGGACTGTTGTATTTTTATCTTTTAACGTTTTGTTTTCAAAGTGGAAGTTAAAATATGACATAAAGGTGGCGGAAATTGATTCAAAAGCAACAGGATATCTGGCCGACACAATAGGAAACCAGAATACAGTCCAGCTTTTTAACGGTTTTGATTTTGAATCAAAGGGCTATAAAAAAGTTACCGGACAGCAAGCAAAGGCGCTCACTTTTGCATGGTCTTTGGACTCTGTTATTGAGGGCGTGCAGGCCCTTTTAAGCTTTGGCATTGAATTTATTTTGTTTTACTTCGCAATAAAATACTGGGAGCAAGGAATAATTACTGTGGGAGTTTTTGTTTTGTTGCAGGCTTATGTTATAAACATAATCAGCCAGTTATGGGGATTTACAAGGCTTGTAAGGGATGTTTACCAAAGTTATGCCGACTCAAAGGAAATGGTTGAAATTTTGCTTTTGAGCCACGAAATAAAAGATATTCCGCAGGCAAAAGAGCTGGCTGTAAAATCTTCAAGCAATGGGGCTGAAATAAAGTTTGAAAATTTGAGTTTTAGTTTTAACCAGACAAGAAAAGTTTTGGAAAATGTTGATTTGGAAATAAAACCCGGAGAAAAAATTGCCCTGGTTGGACCTTCGGGAGCAGGTAAAACAACTTTTGTAAGATTGCTTTTAAGGTTGTATTCTGCTTCTTCTGGAAAAATTTTAATTGACGGGCAGGATATTGTTGCTTGCACACAAGAAAGCTTGAGAAAAAATATTTCAATGGTTCCGCAAGACCCTATATTGTTTCACAGAACTTTGGCTGAAAATATTGCTTATGGAAAAAAAGACGCCTCAAAACAAGAAATTGAAAATGCCGCCCAACTTGCGCACTGCGACGAGTTTATAAAAAATATGCCTCAGGGTCTTGAAACATATGTTGGCGAAAGAGGGGTAAAGTTGTCTGGCGGAGAAAGGCAAAGGGTTGCTATTGCAAGAGCGATTTTAAAATCAGCTCCAATTTTAATTTTAGATGAAGCAACATCAAGCTTAGACTCTGGCTCTGAGGCTTTGATACAGGATGCACTAAACAACTTAATGAAGAATTGCACAACAATAGTTATTGCCCATAGACTTTCAACGATTCAGAAAATGGACAGGATTGTTGTTGTGGACAAGGGAAAAATAGTTGAACAAGGCGGGCATGCTGAGTTGCTCAAAAAAAGGAACAGCTTGTACAGAAATCTTTGGAAAATGCAGGCAGGCGGTTTTTTAAATGAAGAATGCGGCGCATTAGACGAGGAAGATTTTGACGGCTCAGAAGGAGAAATACAGGAATCCGCATCTGCTAAGATGGTTAATTTTTAATAAGCGACTTGCTACTGAATTTGCTCAGTAGCAAATTATGATATGTTTTTTGTGTTATTGTGTTATAATGAAAACAAAGCAAATATATTATGAGACAAGGAATTGATTATATAGGTATTGGATGCGGGGCTTTAATTATTAATGAAAACAATGAGACACTTTTGCTTAAAAGGACTGACAAATCTAGAAATCAGGCTGGATTTTGGTCAAAACCGGGAGGGGGAGTTGAATTTGGGGAAAAGGTTGAAGATGCCGTTAGAAGAGAAGTAAAAGAAGAATTAGGCATAGATATTGAACTTACTAAATTTTTGGGATTTACAAATCAAATAATAAAAGATGAGTCCCAGCATTGGATAGCTTTTAATTATTTAGCAAAAATAATTAAGGGTCAGCCCCAAAATTTAGAGCCGGAAAAGCACGAAGAAATTAAATGGTTTAAATTTAGTGATCTTCCAGAAAAAATAACCCAAACCACAACAGAACCTATAAAAGAATATTTAAAAATAAAAAATAATTCGCCATCCGCCCTTATCGGCGGAGGCGGAGAATAAAAAATATGGAGCAAAATTTTCAAACACAAGCGCTAAAGGGAAATTTGCCAAGGGATGTTTTTTTGCATCTTCTGGCAGTAGTTGCACTTTATTGGTCATCAATAAGCTTTACAGCTATTTTGTGGCAGATAATAAATTATTTTTTTCAAAATGCCACGGATTATTTTTTATATAATTCTTTTTCAAATATTATAAGATTTTCAGTTTCTTCTTTGATAATTGTTTTTCCTATCTATATTTTTGTTTCATGGTATTTAAACAAAATTTACAAAAAAGAGGTTAATGTCAGGGAATCAAAGATAAGAAAATGGCTGATATATTTTACTTTGTTTGTTGCATCTTTGGTTATAATTGGAGACCTGGTAACGGTTATCAATGCTCTTTTGGGAGGTGAAATAGCAATTAAGTTTATATTAAAATCATTATCGGTATTTTTGGTGGCATTAGTTATTTTTGGATATTATCTGGATGATGTAAGAAGGCCTGTTCCAACTCCTCTGGCAAGATATTTTGCCTGGGTCTCGGGTATATTAGTTGCGTCTGCAATAATTTTTGCCTTTTTTATCATAGGTTCCCCTACAACAGCAAGGTTGATGCAATTGGACCAGCAAAGGGTTAATGACCTGCAGAGCATACAATACCAGATTGTAAACTACTGGCAGGCAAAGAAAAGATTGCCTGAAAATCTTTCTAATTTAAACGATGAAATATCCGGTTTTTTTGTGCCAACAGACCCTGTGACAAATTTAGATTACGAATACATAATAACCGACTCAGAAGAATTATCTTTCCGACTATGCGCCAATTTTGACAGGGAAAATAAAATGGATAAGGCGCAAAGCGTGTATTATTACGGTATAGCTACGCAAAATTGGAATCATTTATCCGGCAAGGTTTGCTTTGACAGAAAAATTGATAAGGATTTGTATCCGCCATCAAATAAAATACAATAAACATTAATTTTGTGCGGGTGTCCAACATCCGCACAATTTTTATGGATGCAAAAGAACTGGGAAAATTAGGGGAAAAATTGGCTTGTGAATATCTTGTTAACAAAGGGTATAGAATATTGGGTAAAAACTGTAAATATTTCTGTGGAGAAATTGACATTATTGCAAAAAAGAAAGGGCTTTTTGCAAAAAAGCCGATTGACTTTATTGAAGTTAAAACGTCTTTGGCGGGAAACAATAATTTTTTTCCTGAACAAAGGGCTGGTTTTGCAAAGCAGCAAAAATATAAAAAATTGGCAGAGCTTTGGCTTTTAGAAAATAAAATTTCTGAGAATACTTCCTATCAGATTGATATAATAGCAATTTTAATTAAAGACAATCCGGAAATAACCTTTTTTGAAAACATTGTAAGCGAATCTTGACATCGGTGTTTTTTGGAGTAATATAAAATAAGAGACAAAGAAAAGAGTTTCTGTCCGTTTGACCACGGACTTTATTTTTTATAAATCAGTAATTAGTAATTCACAAATTTATGGATATAAAATTATTCAAAGGAGCGCTGGACCAAATTGCCAAAGAAAGGGGAATTTCGTCTGAAAAAATAATTGAGACAATTGAGGCCGCCATTGCAACTGCCTATAAAAAAGATTATGGAAAAAGAGGGCAAAAAATTAAGGCAAAATTTAATCCTGTTTCAGGAGATGTAAAGTTTTGGCAAGTAAAAATGGTTGTTGAGCCCTCAATGCTTTATACAGAAGAAGAGATTGAACAGTTAAAAGAAAACCCTCAGGCAGCAGTATTTCAGCCAGAAGAAACAACAGAGGGAGATTTGCCCAAAAAATTTGTTTTTAATGAAGAAAAACATATAATGCTGACTGACGCCAAAAAAGATTATCCTAAAATAAAAGCTGGCGAAGAGATTGAAATTTCCTTGACTCCAAAGCAAAACTACGGAAGAATCGCGGCCCAAACCGCAAAGCAGGTTATTTTACAGAAAATTAGGGAAGCTGAAAAAGAAACGATTTCTTCAGAATACAAGTCAAAGGAAGGGGAAATAATTTCAGGAGTTGTGCAAAGGATTGAAGGCCACACTGTTTTTGTTGATATTGGGAAAACATTGGCAGTTTTAAACAGAGAAGAGCAAATTCCCGGAGAATTTTACAAGCCAGGCCAAAGGCTTAAATTTTATATATTAAAAGTTGAAGACACCCCAAAGGGCTCTGTTGTGGTTGTTTCAAGAGCATATCCAAAATTAGTTTCAAAACTTTTTGAGCTTGAAACGCCCGAAATATCGGCTGGCACAGTTGTTATAAAATCAATTGCAAGGGAATCCGGATTCAGGACAAAAATTGCAGTTGCCTCAGAAGAAAAAGGCGTTGACCCAATAGGCGCTTGCGTTGGGCAGAGAGGTACAAGGATTATGGCAGTTATCAACGAGTTGGGAGGAGAAAAAATTGATGTGATTCCATGGGACAGCAATCCTGAAAAATATATTGCAAATTCTTTGGCTCCGGCAAAAATCACGGAAGTTAAAATAGAAGAAAAAAATACGGCAACTGTTTTTGTGCCTGAAGACCAACTTAGCCTGGCTATTGGAAAAGACGGCAGGAATGTAAGGCTGGCCGCAAACTTGACTGGCTGGAAAATAGACATTAAAACAAAAGAACCATCTGGAGGAGAAGAACCGATTGAGGAATCAAAAGAAGAGTCATCTGAAGAATAAAATTATTATTAAAAATAAAATTTTATGCAAGAGCCAACAAAGAAAAATAATAAATATAGCCATCATTTATTAGATGTTGATGGAAAATGTCTTCTTTTGAGAATTGACCTTAATGTTGCTTTCTCCGATGCCTGCGAAATTGTTGCCATATTTGACCCTTCAAAAAAATCCTATGCGGAAAAAATGATAAAAGACCTTGATAAAGTTTAAGATAATAAAATTTAAATAAGCAATCTGTTGTTGCGGAAAAAATAACGCAGCAGCAAAAAATATGAGTTTAATATATTTTCCGATTATAGTGTCTCTGTTTGCCATTGCCTTTGTGTGGTACTTGGTAATGCAGATAAAAAAGGCGCCGGTAGCCGATGGAAAAGCCATTGCCATAACACAAGCTGTTCAGGAAGGGGCAATGTCTTATTTAAAAAGGCAGTATAAAACAATCAGTATTGTTGCTGTTGTTTTGTTTATTTTACTTTTGTTTATGGGTATGCCAATAGCAATTGGATTTTTGATTGGGGCCGTGCTCTCGGGGGTTTCGGGATTTGTGGGTATGTTGGTTTCAACTCAGACAAACACAAGGGTTGCCGAAGCTGCAAAAAAAGGATTGCAGCCTGCCTTGGATTTGTCTTTTAAAGGAGGATTGATAACAGGATTGATGGTTGTGAGTTTGGGATTGTTATCTGTTGCAGGATATTATCTTTTTACAGAGGATATAAACGGATTGGTTGGCTTGGGATTTGGAGCATCACTTATTTCTGTTTTTGCAAGAGTTGGCGGAGGAATTTATACAAAGGCGGCTGATGTTGGAGCCGACCTTGTTGGAAAAGTTGAAAAAGGAATTCCAGAAGACGACCCAAGAAACCCGGCAGTTATTGCAGACCAAGTTGGCGACAATGTAGGAGACTGCGCAGGAATGGCTGCTGATATTTTTGAAACATATTCAGTTACAATAGTTGCCACAATGATTTTGGGGGCATTGCTTTACCCTGCATCTTCGCAGTTTGTTTTGCTTCCCTTGATTTTGGGTTCTGTTTCAATCTTAACTTCAATTGTTGGAAGTTTTTTTGTAAGGCTTGGGAAAGAAAAATCACCGCAAAAAGCCGGCATAATGGGCTCTATGTATAAAGGAGTTGCGGCCTCTGTAATTTTGTCAGCAATTGCTTTTTATCCTGTTATTTCAAAATTAATGGTAAATCAGGCAATTTCGGTAAATAACCTGTATCTTTCCTGCTTGGTTGGATTGGCAATATCAATTGGAATGTTTGTTATCACAGAATATTACACTTCAAAAAAATACAGCCCCGTAAAGTCAATTGCAAAGGCATCTGAAACAGGCCACGCAACAAACATAATCAGGGGTTTGGGACTTGGCATGCAGTCAACAGCATATCCCGTTTTATTAATTGCAATTGGAACAATTATCAGTTATCAGTTGGCAGGAATTTACGGAGTTGCTTTGGCCGTCACAGCAATGCTGTCTGTTTCTGGAATTGTTGTTGGAATTGATGCATACGGACCAATAACAGATAATGCTGGCGGAATTGCAGAAATGTCAGATATGCCAAAAGAAATCAGAGAAACAACAGACGCGTTGGATGCAGTTGGAAATACAACAAAAGCAGTAACAAAAGGATACGCCATTGCTTCTGCAGGCCTTGCGGCATTAGTTTTGTTTTCTGCTTATTCAGAGGAAGTTAGCGTTGGCGGGATTACAAGCTTTGTTTTGTCAGACCCAAAAGTTGTTGCCGGACTTTTAATTGGTGGTCTGCTTCCCTATTTGTTTGCATCATTCTTAATGGGAGCTGTTGGAAAAACAGCAGGAAAAGTTGTTGAAGAAGTAAGAAGGCAGTTTAACCAGATTCCTGGTTTAATGGAAGGAACTTCAAAACCAGAATACGGAAAATGCGTTGACATTGTAACAAAGGCAGCTATTGGTGAAATGCTTTTGCCAGCTTTAATACCTGTTGTAGCCCCAATAATTGTTGGGATTACTTTGGGAGTTGAGGCTTTGGGAGGATTGCTTATTGGTTCAATTGTAACAGGATTGTTTGTTGGAATTTCAATGACAACCGGCGGAGCTGCCTGGGACAATGCAAAAAAATATATTGAGGCAGGAAATCACGGAGGTAAAGGAGGTGAAGCCCATAAGGCGGCAGTAACAGGAGACACTGTTGGAGACCCTTATAAAGACACGGCGGGCCCTGCAATAAACCCGATGATAAAAGTTCTCAATATTGTCGCACTGCTAATAGTTGCATTCCTAGTTTAATCAAACCGCCCCGTTCTTGATGAAAATCGGGACGGGGCGATTAGTTTTATATGTTAAAAGAAATATATAATTCCACAAAATTGAGAAACTCTATTAGGTTAATCGCCAAGTTATATTTTTTAATTGCTTTTTTGATTTTAGTAATATTAAATATTATTTATATATTTAATAAGAATTATAATATAAATTTAATATGGACAATAAGTGTCGTTTTTTTTGGAAATCTATTCATAGCGATATTTACTCAAGTGTTACATACAGTTTTAACAGACGAAGATCCTCATATAGACAAGGTTTCAGAAAAATATAGAGGACTTGTAATTGAAAATTTTCAAGAGTGCATTATCAGAAGTTTGGCTGGAATATTAGAAATGATACTTTACACTTTTTTCTTTGCAATAAATTTAGAATCGATAATAATTGGTTATTTAATATTAAAAACTTTAAGCATTTGGAAGTCAGAAATAGATAATAGAAAAAATGGACTTTATACAGGCGTATTAAGGATAGCAGTTGTATTCTCTTTATTTTTTTCTCTTATAGCTTCTTATTTTCTTTTTCATTTTTTAAAGTCTTCAAATATATTTGAGTTAAATAATCATTTTCTATTTAAATAAATATGTATTATTTTGCAACGCCACATGTGGCAACAAACGTAAAAGAAAATACACTGGATTTTAAAAAACTTCAGAGAAACGAAAGTTTATGCAAACATCTTGAGGGGTGCGGAATTGAAGTTTTCCTTCCCTATCGTGATGCTGACCAGACCTTGTCTGGGAAAGACCTGCTAGAAAAAGAATTGGAGGTAATAAGAAATTGCGAAGGAATGATTGTTGCTTTATCTGATACGCGCGGAGTTTATCTTGAAGCAGGATACGCAAAAGCTTTGGGTAAAAAGTTAGTTGGTCTAAAGGTGGAAGAAACCAGGGAATTTTCTGATTGGGGAAAAGCGTTTTTTGATTATATCGCCGAAGATATGGATGACTTGATACAATATTTTAAAAGTTAAAAAGCAAATTGCTAGCCGCCGAGAGGCGGTTTTCGGTTGAAAAGAATCAAAAAAAGTGTTAAAGTAAGCAATTATATTCAAGAATTTTTATTATTAAAACTTGTAAATAGATGAAGGTAGAACAAAAAAAATTGGAAAAGTCTCAAATTGAAATAACTTTTGAATTAACAGCAGACGAGTTCAAGGAGCATTTTTCGCATGCTTTGGAGCACTTAAAGCACCATGTAAAAGTTGACGGATTTAGAGAGGGAAAAGCCCCTGCTTCAATGGTTGAAGACAAATTAAAGCCAGAAGCCTTGCTTATGGAAGCTGGCGACCATGCAGTAAAGCATGTTTATTTTGATTATATTTCAGAAAACAAGTTAGAGCCCGTTGGAAACCCCGAGGTTTCAATTGTTAAAATAGCAAAAGGAAGCGAGTTTGTTTTTAAGGCAATAATTACTTTGTTGCCAGAAGTTGTTTTGCCAGATTACAAAGGAATTGCCTCAAAGGTAAAGAAAAATGAAGTTTCTGTTTCAGACCAGGAAATGCAGGACACATTAAATTATTTGCAAAAATCCAGGGCAAAGTTTACTCCTAAAAAAGACCCAGCAGAAAAAAAAGATTTTGTGGATATTGTTTATCAAAGCAAAGACCTTTCAGACAACAAAGAATTTGAAGATAAGTTTGTTTTGGGCGAGAGCGGATTTATGAAAGGCTTTGAGGAAAATATAGAAGGAATGAAAGAGGCGGAAGAAAAAACTTTTAAAGTAGCCGTTGATAAGGATTTTGCAAACAAAGATTTGATTGGCAAAGAAATGGAGTTTAAGGTAAAACTGAAAGCCGTTTTTAAAATGGAAATTCCTGAAATCAATGACCAGTTTGCAAAAGAAGTCAGCGGAGAGATAAAAGCAATAAATCAGGGCAAGGAGTCTGTATTGTCTTTTGATACTTTGGACGGATTAAAGGACAGTATAAAGACCGGAATTGAATCAGAAAAAAAAGAAGCCGAAAAACAAAAACACAGAGATGAAATTTTAGAAAAAATTATTGAAAAAGTCAGCATTGAATTGCCAGATTCAGTGGTATCTTATGAGCAGGAAAACCTAATGAAAGATTTAAAAACCAGGGTAAGCCAGAATATGAAAATCACTTTTGAGCAGTATTTGGCAACAACCAAGCAAACAGAAGATCAGTTAAAAGAAAGTTTTAAAAAAGAAGCCGAAAAAAGAATAAAAAAGTTTTTAGTTTTAAAGGAAATTGGGAAAAAAGAAAATGTTGAAGTTTCCGAAAAAGAAGTTACAGATGAGATTGAAAAAGCTCTTTCAGGATACCATGGTCAGGACAAAAGCAAGTTTGACATAAATCAATTTCGAGAGTATACTAAAGATGTACTAATGAACGAGAAAATTTTTCAGTTGTTGGAAAATTTATCTCATTAAAATTAATTTAGAGTTTATAATTTAAAGCAGATTTTTTAAATTAGCTGAAAATTTTAAATTAAAAATTAAAATTTATTAACGTGCCAATAGTACCAACTATTGTAGAAAAATCACAGCGCGGAGAGCGCGCATACGATATATTTTCAAGGCTTTTAGAAGAGCGCATTATTTTTTTGGCAGGTCCAATAAATGATATAAACGCAGACGTGGTGATTGCCCAGATGTTATATTTGGCCTCAAAAGACCCCAAAAAAGATATCAAGCTTTATATAAACAGCCCGGGAGGATCGGTCACAGCAGGACTGGCAATTTATGATACAATGCAATTTCTAAAATGCCCGGTATCAACCATCTGCATAGGGCTTACAGCTTCAATGGCTGCGGTAATTTTGGCTGCGGGAACAAAGGGAAAAAGGTTTTCTTTGCCCAATGCTGAAATATTATTGCACCAGGTTGCCGGAGGCGCCCAGGGCCAGGCAACCGATATTGAAATTACAGCAAAGCAGATTATTAAAATGAAAGGCAAGCTGAATGAAATAATATCTTCTCATACAGGACAGCCATTAGATAAGGTGGAAAAGGACACTGACAGGGATTTTTATCTGACAGCAGATGAGGCCAAAGAATACGGCCTTATTGACGAGGTAATAGGGAAAAAATAATCCGGATTGTAAAATTGAAAATATTCGTTATGCGGCTCACCACGTCAGGTGAGCTTATTTTATTAAAAATTAAATTAAAGTTAAAAATATGGACCAAATAATATTATTGTCTGTAATCACTGCCGTATCTTTGATTTTTGGGTCTGTTTTGGGGTATTATACCCGCCAAAGCATAGCCAAAAAAAGAGCAGGCACATTGGAGGCAAAACTGCAAAAAAGAGTAATTGACGTCAAAGAAGAGACAGCTTCTTTGGTCAAAAAAGCCGAGCAAAAAGCAGCTGAAATAATAGACAAGGCGCAAAAAGAAGTTGATGAAAGGAGAAGAGAGTTTTTAAAAGCCCAGCAATTATTGCTAAACAGGGAGAGCCTTTTAAATTCAAGAATAGCTTCTTTTGAAGAAAAAGAAAAAGAGCTTCAGGAAAAAGGAGAGAAATTAAAAGACATAAAAGAAGACTTGGAAAAATTAAGAGACGAAGCTGAAACGAAACTGGAAAAGGTTGCAAGCCTCTCAAGAGAAGACGCTAAAAAAGAACTGCTTGCCTTGGTTGAAATTGAAAACGAAAAAGACATTTTAGAAAAAATGAGAAAATTGGAGGAAAAAAATCAGGAAAAATTGCAAAACAGAGCAAAGGAAATTGTTGCTTTAGCAATCCAAAAATGCGCTGTTTCCCAGACTCAGGAGCTGACCACAACAACAGTTCTGTTGCAAAACGAGGAGTTAAAAGGAAAAATAATTGGAAAAGAAGGAAGAAATATAAGGACTTTTGAAAAGCTTACTGGTGTTGAGTTAATAGTTGACGAGATTCCGGAGTCAGTTGTAATTTCAGGATTTAATCCTATTCGCAGGCAAATCGCAAAAGTTGCTTTAGATAAGCTTATTCAGGACGGAAGGATACAACCTGCAAAAATAGAGGAAAAAGTTGAAGAGGCAAAATCAGAAATTGCCCAAAAAATAAAAGAAGCCGGAGATAAAGCGGCTTATGATACAGGAGTGATTGGTCTGAATGAAAAGTTAATCCAGATTTTGGGAAGGCTGTTTTACAGAACAAGCTATGGTCAGAATGTTTTATTGCATTCAATGGAAGTTGCTTTGATATCTGAAACAATTGCAGAAGAATTAAAGGCTAACAGCCAGGTTGCAAAAAGAGCCGGGCTTTTGCATGATATTGGCAAAGCCATTGACCAGCAAGTTCAGGGTTCGCACATTGAAATTGGAATTAAAATTTTAGAAAAATTTGGGGAGTCTGAGACTGTTATAAAAGCAATGAAATCCCACCATGATGACTATCCCGCAGAAAGTATTGAGGCTGTTATAATAAAAACAGCAGATGCAATTTCAAGCTCAAGGCCCGGAGCCAGAAAAGACACGCTTGAAAATTATCTGCAAAGATTAAAAGACTTGGAAGATATAGCGAATAAATTTGAAGGCGTTGAAAAAACATATGCAATACAGGCAGGCAGAGAAATCCGCGTTTTTGTAAAGTCAGATAAAATTGATGACTTGGGTGCGCATAAAATCGCAAAGCAAATTGCTGAAAAAATTGAAGACGAATTAAAATATCCGGGAGAAATTAAAGTTACCGTTATGAGAGAAACAAGAGTTGTTGAATACGCCAGGTAGTGTCTTGACATATAATTTATAAGGTGATATAATATATTTATATTGAAAGCACCTTAAAATCTATGATTAAGTTAAGTGAGATGAGCGTTTTGCCCCGTAAAACGAGGTAAACCGCTCGTCTCATTCCGAGACAGACCGTTGCCAGACGGGTTCTGGCATAAAAGAAAGGATGGTGTGCGATGGTAGACTCCACCGCGAACCAAGCGTCAGTAGTGGAAGATGGTGTTCAGTTCGAGAAACAACTGGGACAGCTCGCCACGTTCGTGCGAGTGATGCGGCAAGCTGGTCTTCCCATCGATACGGCTCTTCAAATGCCCATCGATGACAAGGAGATGCGTGCCCGCCTCGTCCGCTTTTGGACGAACAATGGCTTCGAGCCCTCGACCGCCTCCCAGAAGCGTGTCCGTGAGATTATGGGCAAGGACTTCTTTGGCGTTGAGGAAGCCATTAAGCACTTCGGCGTCAACCCGACCCGCAGTCAGTTCGCCGCTCTGTCGGAAGTTCCGTTTTCAGAGGAAGTGCTCTTACAGTGCAAGGACACCCACGTGCTCGTCGCCGTGTTCCCGCTCTCCATCTTGGAGATTCGGGAGAAGGTGCAGGGCTTGTTCTACCAGCAGGACTGGTATGACAAACAGTCCTTCGCCGCAGAGAAAGGCGAAACCTGCTGGCAACTCGTCCGCAAGACAGAAGTCTCCGACTCCACCAGTAAGAACTGGCAGGAACAGCAGGCACTGCTGGGTAAGGACGACGAAACGCCGACCGCCCAAGTGATGGTCTATACCATCATCGGGTATCACCTCAACACTGGCGAGCGGCTGTTCGAGAAGCTCTACGTTCGCACGTCGAGCGTTTACTCGGGCGGCCACCGTGTCCACGTCGGCAGCTTCGATGCGGGGGGTCTCTTCGTCAGCCTCAGCTGGGATGGCTACCGCCACTACTTCTTGGGCGTTGCCGCCGCTCGGAAGTTCGACTGAACCTTGAAGTCTTGAGGGCTTGTTCCTCTTGAACCCTTGAGCCTTCGGCGAAAATTTTTCGCTGGAGGCTCTTTTTCTTTTCTTAAAAATTTTGTAAAATATAATTGTCTGCTAATGCAGGTGCGGTCAAGGCTTCGCCTCGCAGGCGTCTCATCTTTTGAGACATCGCCAGAGTATCGTTGTTCACGGATAACGGTAGCGTGCGATAAAAGATTGAGATAGAACTTCTTGCCGACTTTTAGCGGAGATGGGCTAACGCCCTGCTCCCGAATAAAATACAGGAAAAAGAGGATATAAGCTCTTATGGGCAGTAAATCTCAATTTCCAGTGAAACAGACGAAAGTTGGCAAATAGCGTTAACTCGGACGGCAACCGTGTCAACGTCGGCAACTTCGATGCGAAGGGTCTCAACGTCAACAACAACTGGGATGACAACCGCAACGACAACTTGGGCGTTGCCGCCGCTCGGAACTTCTACCTCATCAAAAAAGCCCTCCCTCTGGGAGAGCTTTTTTCTTATCGTTCCTTTGCAGATTTAATCCACCCGCCAAGCATTTTGCCGATTTCATCAATGTCCTGCTGAAGCAGAACATATTTTTTGTTATCAATGGCTTTTACCTCCTTCATAAGCCGTATGAAAACTCTCAAAAAATTGAGCTTTTGGCTTACCCTTTCCAATACAGGAAGTTTATCGTACTTTGATGACTGACTTGCTAAAAGGATGCCCTCTAACACATCCAGCATCATAGTTTCACATCGTTGCCAAATTGTATAGCGGTCTTGTTTAGAAACTGCATTGCGAAAACCGTAGAGCCGCTTGTAAAGTTCGTAGGTTTTCTTAAAAATTGGTATATCAAACTCATCCATAAAAATGAAGATTTATAAAGATATTTTTAACAAAATTATTTCACTAGAAAATCTTTTTTTAGCATGGGACAAATTCAAATCAGACAAACAGAAAAAACAGGATGTGCAACAATTTGAATGGAAATTGGAGAAAAATATTTTTCAACTACACAGAGATTTGACAAGCAAAACATATAAACACGGATCGTATGTTTCTTTTTATATACGCGATCCAAAACAACGACGCATACATAAAGCTCTAGTCCGAGATCGTATACTGCATCACGCCATTTCTAATGTGCTTAACCCTATATTTGAATTGATATTTATACCAAATTCCATGTCCTGCCGAATAGAAAAAGGAACTCATAGGGGAATTGATATTTTAGACAAGACAATAAGACAACTTAGTCAGAATGGATTTAAACTGTGCTTTGTCCTCAAATGCGATATTAAAAAATTCTTTGAAACTGTCGACCATTCAAAATTATTAAGTATCCTCCGCAAAAGAATAAAAGATAAAAATGCCATCTGGCTTTTAGAAAAAATTATCGGGAGTTTTTCTTCACAATATTCAAACATTTTTTTCAAGAAAGGATTGCCTATTGGTAATCTTACCTCCCAATTGTTTGCTAATATCTATCTAAACGAGTTTGACCAATTTATCAAACAGAAACTGCGGATAAAAAATTACATACGCTACACCGATGATTTCGTCGTTGTTTCCAGAGACAAAAAATACCTTGAAGATATTATCCCTCAAATTCGTGAGTTTCTTTCAGACGAACTGGGGCTTAGATTACACCCCAATAAGGTATATATTCGCAAATTTAATCAAGGTATAGATTTTCTTGGATACATAATTTTGCCACACCATCGACTTTTACGCACAAAAACAAAAAAACGTATGTTCAAGAAATTAAAAAAGAGAATTGTTGAATTTAGAACGGAAAAAATAACAGAGCAAGCGCTTAATCAATCTTTGCAGTCTTATCTTGGCGTTTTATCTCACGCCAATGCTTATAAAATAATAAATGAACTTAAAAATCAATTTTGGTTTTGGCTAAAAATTAAATAAATAGCTCAACGGTCATTGAGCTATTTTGTTGGAGCAGGTAGGGGGAGTCGAACCCCCCTCATTAGCTTGGAAAGCTAAGGTAATACCGATATACGATACCTGCCTAAATAAATTTTAGCAGAGAAAAATTGAAATTTCAATTGGTCGGGGCGTTGAGAATCGAACTCAAGCTGTACGCTCCCAAAGCGCACGTACTACCATTATACGACGCCCCGCATTTTAAATTATAGCTTAAAAAATTGTGCTTGTCAAAGACTAAAAATTGTGATAATATTTTATTGTAAGCCCCCGTAGTTCAATGGATAGAATAGGAACCTTCTAAGTTCTAGATGTAGGTCCGATTCCTACCGGGGGCACAGGATAAAATATAGAAAATATATCCACAAGACGGTGACTTTACTTTACCTATATTTTAAGATAAAATAAAGTATGCCAATAGTTAAATGTAAAATTTGTAAAAAAGAATTTTATGCCAAGCCTCATTGGTTAAAAGTTGGCTGGGGAAAGTTTTGCTCAAGTAAATGTCAGTATAAATCTTATAGAAAAGGAAAATTTATAAAGTGTGCTATTTGCGGTAAAAAAACATGGAAGCAGCCAAATGATTTAAAGCATTCAAAAAGTGGAAAATTTTTTTGCAGTAAATCTTGTCAGACGCTTTGGCGAAATCAAGAATTTAGAGGACCAAAGCATGGCAATTGGAAAGGTGGAGAAAATATACATCATAAAGATTTTTTAATTAAGAACGGCGTAGAGGTTTTTTGCAGATTATGCGACACAAAAGACGAAAGGGTTATTGCTGTCCACCACATTGATCAAAACAGAAAAAATAATAATATTAAAAATTTAGTTTTTCTTTGTCAAAATTGTCATCATTTAGTTCATTATCACGGCGAAAAGGAAAAACTTATGGCGGTCGTAGCTTAATGGTTAAAGTATCGGTCTGTGGCACCGATGATGGGAGTTCGATTCTCCTCGACCGCCCCAACATAAAAAAAGATAGCCATTCTAAAATGGTTGTTTTTTTGCAGTAAAATGTTAGAATAAATTGTGGAATATAATTAAGTTAAAAAAATATGAAAGGATTTAATGCAAACATAGAAAAAGAAACTTTAGAAAATGATAATTTCAGAAAGGTTCTTTATACTTCAGGTCACAGCCAGCTTGTTTTAATGAGTCTTGCTCCAAATGAAGAAATAGGAATGGAGATACATCCTGAAAATGATCAGTTTTTTAGGTTTGAAAAAGGCCAGGGAAAAGTTATAATTGACGGTAATGAATATCAAGTTGAAGACGGCTCAGCCATTGTTGTTCCTGCTGGAGCAGAGCACAATGTGATTAATGTTTCAGATTCAGAACCCTTGAAACTTTACACAATCTATTCCCCCGCTCACCACAAAGACGGAATTGTAAGAAAAACCAAAGCAGAGGCTGAAGCCAATGAAGCTGAATTTGACGGAGCAACAACTGAATAATTTTTGTGCATTAAAAAACAGCCCTGAGCATAGTCAAAGGGCTGTTTTTATTTGTTTATTTTTTTTCTTCCATTACAGCCCTTAGATTTAATTCTTTTCCGTCGCGTAGTATTTTAAAGTTGGCCTCCTGCCCGATTTTGCATTTTTGCAAAATATGGGCAAGCTGATTTTTCATTGTTATTTTTTCATTATTGCATTCTAAAATTATGTCCCATTCTTTAATACCTGCCTTATCAGCCGAAGACCCTTTTATTACCGGCGACTCCCCCAACGCTTCTCTTACCACCAAAGCTCCGTTTTCAGTTGGCAGTTTGTTGGCTTGCGCCATTTCCTTTGAAATCAGAACATATTTTATCCCCAAAAACGGCATTATTATTTTCCCGAATTTTTTAACTTCTTCCCAATCTTTTTTGGCGTAGTTAATTGGAATGGCAAACCCAATATTTTGAGCCCCCATTATCATGGCTGTATTTATTCCAATGGCCTGGCCGTCCATATTTACCAAAGGCCCTCCGGAATTTCCCGGATTGATAGCCGCATCAGTCTGTATTAATCCTCTTAAATTTTGCATCTGGTTGTCTATGCCCCCGAAGGCTGTAATAAATCTTGAAAGCCCGGAAACAATTCCAAACGATAATGTGTCTGTGAACTCTCCCAGAGCATTTCCAACAGCTAAAACTTCTTGGCCTAAATCTATTTTATTTGAGTCAGCTAATTCCAGATGTGAAAAATTTTCGCCATTTATTTTTAGGACAGCCGTATCATTTATCGGATTTCTTGATAAAATTTTTGCCGGATACTTATGCTTTGGGTCAACGACAACGGTGTATTCTGCTGTTGTGTCTGCAACAACATGGTTTGAGGTAAAAACATAGCCGTCTGCCGAAATTATAAATCCCGACCCGCCGCCGATTTGTATTTTTTGGGTTTCAATCTTTTTTCCGTTTTTGCCCTGTGGTTGGGGGTTTGGCATCATATATTCTTTTCCACCAAAAGGAAAAGAATAAAAATGTTCTGCTTTTGGCAAATCCCTTGAAACAATCACAGAGATTACGGCCGGACAAACTTTTTTTGCAACTTGGGCTATTTGTGACTTTGGCATATTATAAAAAATTATTTGATATTCTTAATTTAAGGTAATTATACAAATCTAAGCTTTAAATAGCAACTTGTTAAAAGTTAAAAATTGTGTTAATATTTTAAATATACGCCCCTGTCGTTCAACGGATAGGACGGAGGTTTCCTAAACCTTAAATATAGGTTCGATTCCTATCAGGGGCACATATAGCGAATTTTCAATTTTTTATCCATATTTTTGATAAAATAGCAGGGGATAAATTGTTGCCTTGCAGTCTGGACAGAAGGTCTTGTTTTTGATAAAATAGAAGTAAGTTTAAATTAAATAAAGGTTGATATTTAAGGTTAAAGTATTAAAGCGAAATTGCGCTAAAATTAAAGCGATTTTTAGTTAATATATGCCTGAAAACAACAAAGGACCTGTAAAAAGGTTTTTGCCTGCAATACTGTTGGCTTCAACTTTCTATTATTCATTTCTTGTGACAATAGGATTGGTAATAGGATATTTGGGGTCTAAACTGTATTGCAAAGTTCTTAATATCGATGAAAACAGCGACCGCAGAATATTTATAGACTGCGGAAAATGGAAAATACATTTTCATCACTGGATTATGGGTATTGTGGTATTGCTGATAGTTTGGATAGTAGATTATTTTTATCTTCCAAGATTCTTTATAGGAGTTGTTGGAGGGGTAATGGCTCACGACATATATGACTATAATGACTGGCATAAAGTTATTGTTCCAAACGAAGAATACCAAACCGAAAAGCAGATTGGATAACAAAAAATAAAAACTAAAACGGCTTTAAGCCGTTTTTAGTTGCGTTGGTGATTTTTATCGGGTATTATTGATATAATTGTTTTGGAGGGGTGCCGGAGTGGTTTAACGGAGCGGTTTCGAAAACCGCGGGTCGCAAGACTCTCGTGAGTTCGAATCTCACCCCCTCCGCCAGATGTCCAAGTTAGAACCTTAGAATCATCAAGGGTTTTCGAACCTTTTGGAGGCTTCGGAGGGTCGAACTTAGACAATTGTAAATCCATAAGAACATCAAAGACTGGCGTCCAGATAGGCGTCAGTTTTTGGTTTTTAACTGTGAACCCATCAAAGCAAAGCTTCAAGATTGTGCGTTTTTGGTAGATGCCACCCTTTTGGAATACCTTGTCGGCATGATCCGTAAAGTCCAGTAATTCATTAAACTTCTGAACGAATTTGTCAGACTTACCCTCGAGCTCAGATAGACGATCCTGATACATTTCCTTCTCCTTTAAAAGCTCGTCCTGAATCTTTATAAACACCTCTGCGTCAATAATACGCTTTGAACGATCCATGACGATGTTGCGGATTTGTTGCTGGATTCTGACCAACTCCTGCTTGAGACTCTTGCGTTCCTTTTCCTCCTGTTCGAGTCTTTCTTTTGCAAAGAATTGGAAATAAGAATCGAGCACCTTTTTGAACTTATCTGGCAATTGAACTCGTGATAGATAAGTCACTGCCTGTTCCTCGATTTGTTCAGATCGAATGTATTTCTTTTCCGGACAATGTGGATCACGGCGATGACTGCAATTGTAATAAAGATGACCTTTTTTGACCTGACCACTCAACATAGAACCGCAATAAGCACACCTCATGAACCCAGTCAGAGGAAAGGTGTGTTTGCGAGACCTGTCAGCGTAGTGATTATGTTGAGCGATAATTTCCTGAACATCATCAAACGCCTTCTTTGTGATCAGTGGTGGAAAGTTTGCCTGATTAGTAGCTGATCGAGTTTTTATAAGGCCGTAATAGATGGTGTTTTGAAGCATCCTCTCGACATTCTTTTTTGAAATGTTTTTGCCTGACTTGCTTTTGAGACCACGCTTTGCCAATTCATCCCGAAGTGTGTAGTACGAAAACTTGCCGGTAGCATATAGATCAAAAGCCATCTTCACATAGGGAGCCCTTATATTGTCCACAATAAGGGATTTGGTCTTCCGATCGTTAATGTAGCCGATTGGTGCGTATCCAGGGAATCTGCCACGCTCTACGGCCTCTTTAAGACCTTTCCTGACCTCCCAGCTGATGTTTTGTGAAGTCCATTGAGCGATTGATGCCATAATGTTCTCAACCAGCTCACCAGAAAAGGATTCATCAAACTGCTCGACAACCGAGATCACTTTGCAGTCGTGCTTTTTAAGCATCATCTTAATGGCGGCGTAGTCCGCCACATTGCGACACATACGATCAAGTTTGTGGACGAGAATGACATCAACCTTATTGTCAGTCTTCGCTCGATGAAGCATTTTCTGAAGCTGTGGACGATCAGTCGTTCTGGCTGATTCTCCTTTTTCTTCGTAGATGCCATCGGGAAGTAAACTCCAATGGCGATCCATTCCATACTTTTGGCACGCTTTGACCTGTGCTGGAATACTCAATTCTCGTTCGGCCTGACGAGAGGTGGAGACACGGCCGTAAATTAAATAATTTGTACTCATAGTATTTGCTATAAAAAACAGCAGGGCTCTTGGCGAGCCCTGGGGTTAGTATTTTTTTATGTGATAAATTAGCCGACCTATTAACTTGGCATCTCTGCCGGAATAACTTTTTTTGAAACCTTGCTGGCTGGTAACAACTTCGAAGTAGTCACCACGCTTTTTGTAATGGGTCATGATCAATCCGTCTGGCGTATTAAGCACCACAACATCTCCATCTTTAGCTTCAATATCCGCATCAAGCATAATCAAGTCGCCATCAATTATACCTGCTTCGGGAAATTGAACAGTAGAGACACGGATACCAAATATACGGTGACCACGAACGATTCCATTCTTCGGAATAAAAATAAATTCATCTGCGTGCTTAAGATGCAGATCAAGATCGTCCACCGGAATCGAATTGAACAACGGCATCTTGTAGTGAGCGACCTCATCAGAAGTGATGGTCTTTTTTAATTCCTCCAAACCCTCTTCAAGTTTGTGGGTCATTTCTTCGACACGCTTCTCACCAGCATCTTTGATGTTGATCTTATAATTTGTTGAAAGACTGACCTTGTGGATTTTGGATTCGGTCCACTGATGCTTGAGTTCCTCTTCGGAAACCTCGTAGGCCTTGGCCAAAAGACCCAACTGCTTCTGAGAAGGGAGTCGGGTGTCATTTTCCAGCTGACTGACATAGCTCGCAGAAAAGCCAAGGCGATCTGCGATATCCTTGGCCGTCCATTTGTTTGTTTCTCTTTGTCTTTTTAGATATGAGCCAAATGACATATTTGTGTTTATTACTTAATAATTTGCTTAACTTTATCTTAGTCCAGTATAGCAAATATGTAAAGATTAAGCAAATATGCTTATCCACAAGAGAAGTAATTGACGAATTAAGCAAAATTGCTTAATATGACTATAGAGGTCTAAAATTATCATGACTATGAAAAAAACACCAACCAACATACGACTGAGGGATCTTAGAATCGAGAAAGGGCTAACGCAATACAAACTAGCCCGTATTCTTGGCTTTAAGCATAACACAGCGATCAGCCGATATGAGACCGGAAGAAAACGGCCGAACTTGGAAACCGCCCAGAGAATTGCCCTAGCGTTGGGGGTAAAAGTGGAAGATATTTTTTTGCCTTAGAAATTAAGCAAAAACGCTTAACGAAAAAGGTGTGTGAGGTCAATAAAAGTGTGAGGTCACTCTTATGAACCAAACCACATGTCCAAACCAACAAAGGATGAGGAAGCTCTCATCGAGCTTACCAAAAACGCCTTATCAGATGTCCTTGGCCGAGAGCCGAGCAAACAAGAAGTTTGGCGTGTCCATGCCGGCTTCAAACGCATGGCATTCATGCTGTTGGAGCATTTAGATCACATCAAAAAATATGAGAATCAAAATATTGATGATACGGATCTTCCGGAGGATAGCCAAGAGATTGAACCGGAAGCCTCTCACGAGGAAATTCCTCTTGGCGAGGAGGGAGAGCATATTGAATAACTTCACGATCGGCGAACTTGAAAATCCTATAACCGCACAAAGTGTTCGAGAAGCACTCGAAAATATAGACAAAGCATTGGCAAAAGCAAAGTCGTAGACCGCACCTCCCCCTCCTCTTAATGGGTGGTGCATTGAGAGGAGTGATGAGGCGCGATCATGAGTCTGGTCAACTCGCACGCCTTTATTTTTCATTGCCATGCAAGACGAAAAAGCAAAAGTCAGAGATGTACGAAATGGCGATTGGTATTGGGTTAGCAAAGTACTGCTTGATGAGTACGGAAGCAAAATACAACCAATCGGCATTGCTATTTATAATTGCCTCGCTGAACACGCCAATCAGGAGGGTTTTTGCTTTCCATCGCATAAGTACATCGCCGACAAAATTGGATCAAGCATTTCCAGTGTCCAAAGAGGCATCAGACTTTTAATCAAACTTGGAATAATCAATAAGAAACGCCAGCGATACCACAATGTGTACTACCTGTTGAAATTAGATAGGTCAGATAGACCGAACTCAAAACAGATCGGTCAGCCTGACCGGCAGTTCGGTCATACAGACCGGTGGGATCGGTCCAATGGAACTACTAACAAGAATAAAGAAAAAGATTTAAATAAAAAGAATTACGAGCAAATTAAAAATTTCAAAGAACTGAGGTCAATGTTAGCCGAAAAAATGTCCATCGGCGGTGCAAAGATCAAAATTATAGACGGTAAAAAGCATCTATGGACTGGGCAAAGATGGGAGGCAGTCAATGACACTTAGATTGCCATTAAACTCGGGCGTGGTCGAACCCGAACTTTAATCGTTTATCAACTAATCAAGATGGAGGCAACTTGATCAGTCGCCTCAAAAACAAAAACAGTATGGACAAAGATGAATCAAATGTCGGCAATTGTCCTCATTGCACAAAAGTGATTTTTCGCGATGCGGTTTTCAATTCAGAGGCAATATTTGTGACCCGCTGTCCGCACTGTCAGAAACCCGTAAAAGTGTGCATAAGGAAAAAAGTAGAAATAATACTGCTTCCGATCGATGATCGTAAGAGAAAAGACAATTCAGGGATAAAACTGACAATGATTGTCTTTGTCTTGTTCCTTCCAACAGTAATAAGCTTTATCTCGGATAGCTTTGACCTTTTTGACGGATTAATCTGACTGGGACAATTAACAACGCAAAAGGAGGCCTTTGTGACCCCCTTTTTTGCCGTTTGTTTGCCCCTTGGGCGAGCTTTCTACAGCTCTTCCGACAATTCCACAGCATCGTCCTCATCAAGACCGTATTCCTCCATAATCTCTTGAACATGCTCGGCTTCTTCCTTGTCGAGATCATGGTTTTCCATTAACTCCACCACTTCTTCGGTGGGAGGATCATCGTCCTCAATTTCTTTTTCAATATCGTCTGACATATTTTTTATTTAGTATTTATCGCACGGACATAATTACAATAGTCGCAATTTGGATCAGCTTCAGGAATTACTTCACCATTCAAACAGTTATGAGCTTTAATGATTGTTTTTTCAACCCATGAATCATCACCCTCGTAAGGAATCAAGGTAATATCAAATTCAAGTTTTCCATCAAATGCTTTTCGGTCTGTTTGGCCATTGCAATAAACAAAATATCCGGTGTTGGAAACCTTATAACCATTCTGACGAAGTAACCATTGGTAGACCTCCATCTGTCTTTTATAGCCAATCTGCCAATCCTTATTCAATTCAGTAATATCTTCGTCTTTAGAAGTGGATTTGTAATCAACAACAATATACTCGCTCTTAGAATTTATCCAAAGATCATCGATTGCACCGAATATCAAAAAGTTTGTAAGTTCATGGAGGTGCTGAATGCCGGTAAAGTTATGTCTCCATTTATCAAGGTCTTCATGGGCAACGGGTCGTGCATCAATGCCATACTTTTCAATAAGAGGGTGCTTTGTACCGTTTGCACGGTGAATATCAAATTCCAACTTCAAAAGATGGTCAACGGCTGAGTTTAGTGCAAAAGGAAATCCCGGTGGTCTGCCAACACCCAATTTGCGATCGTAATAAAAACATCTTGGACAGTTTAGGAATAGATCAATCTTTGATCGTGATAATTTAAAAGGTTCAGCGACTTTTGAATCATATAAACCTCTTACTCTTTGTGCTGTATAGTATTCTGACATAGTTTTAATTTGGTTTGCATTTATTAATAAAATCTTCAAGCGACTTAAGTTCTGCCTCGAGCTTCGCATTTTTTGGTACGGCCGGATTCACTCCAGCTGCCATATCATGAAGCCATTTTGATGATTCAGACATTCCATCATTCACTTCTTTTATAAGCGTTGGATTGATATCAACAGCGTCGAGTCGTTGAGTTTGAATGCTTTTATTAAATCTTTGTACGACACCTTTAAATAAACGCTCTTCGACAGCTCTCTCCCATGCTTCCCTGAGAAGCATGTACCAGAGTTTAACTTTATTTCGGTATTCATCTTGATCACCAGATTCAGCTTTTTTCAGTCCAGGTAATTCATTTTTTAGATATCCAACTTTCTTCTTAACATCGAGGGCTATCCATGGGAGCTCTGGCTTAATAAGACCGACCTTGTCTCCATTTCTTCTCATTGAAACTGAAACATGACCAACGGATTCGCTATCAGCATAAAATTGTAAATCAAGTAGAAAAACAATATCGTGAGTAAGAACAATCACTTGTCGTTCTTTTGCCTCCTTTACAAGTCTTTTTGCTATCGTGCTTCTTCGCTCATGATCAAGCGAAGTGACAGGATCATCAAAAACAATACCCGAATTGTTTTTGTCTAATTTTGATTCTGTTAAAAAATCTGCCAATGCACTGACTGTTTGCTCTCCCTCGCTTAAAATATCGCTGGGATTATATCCTCGTGCAAATTCCAATTTGAGACCTTTGACTGTTGTAGCTTCACGACCATGAGATTCGACCTTGAGTCCAAAGTTACAATCCAATTCCTCAGTCTCTTTATTAAAAATATCTACATACTGGGAGATAACCAATTCTCCCATAATTTCTGTCTTTTTTCGTGTGGTGTTGCCTCTAACTGTGGGTAGATTGATTGGTGTTATTGCATTATTCCAGCGTAACCATAAGACATACTTCTTAATTTTTGAAAGCATCCCGGATGCTTGTTGTTTTTGCTCAAGATATGATATCTCTCCATTGAGGGTATTAATCTCCGGCGTAGGATCAACCAAGCTTGCTTCTGTTTTCTTTTTCTTTTCAATAAGACTATCTATCGGGTCAAGGTCTATCTTATGGTCAGAATAAATAACATCTTGCTCTTTGCCGATCTTGTCTATCCAATCCAATAGCTGAGTATTCAAATCACTAAACCCTTTTTTTATTTTTTCTAAATCTGTCGGTATATCCTTTTTTAGAATTTTTACAGCAACCTCAGTCTCTGAAAAAGCTGGCCATGTAGTACCAATTCTTTGAAGGTCCTCGACTGATGTTTTGAGTTTCTGTCTGGCCTGTGCCAGTTCTGTCTCCGCTGTACTTTTTAGAAAATCCCAGTAATTATTAAAAAGTGTTTTTTCCGTATCAGATAAAGTCTGCCTGCAGAGAACGCAATGTTCTGGTTGAACACCGTTATTAGATGCGGTTTCTTTTTCGTAAAGTTTTTGAGCTGCCGAAATTAACGATTTCCATTCCGGACTGCCGATGTTTTTGAAGGATGCAAAATCAAAATTCTTTACACTTAATTTGTCAGCGATTTCTTTTTTGTCCTTAATTTCTTTTATTAGGCCATTGATTGTATTGGCCTTTGCCTCACTTAGGCTGGAGCTTTTACCACTAAGTATATTTTTGTATAGATTGAGGTCGTTGCAGTCATCTGTTAATTCCTTTTTTTGTTTGGTTACATCTTGCTTTAACTTTTTCGCTACTAATTTCTTTTTTTCTGCTAATAAGGTTTTATCGGCAGGCGTGAATTTTAGAGCACCATCGATTTGCTCTTCTGTTGTTTTATAAGATAATGAATTAATAAATTCGGTAACAGCTGATGAGCCAGTGAAAACACCTTCGGTGGGGTTGTCCTGTTGTTTTGCATCAATATCAGCCTGTAGTTTTGTCTCAATGTTTACAATACTCTTAAAAACCTCATCAAATATTTTTATTTTTGATGGAACAAATTCAACCTTATTCTCGCTATTTAGATGGATCAATGCACATTCGTGATCAAATACCGCAAAAGATTTAAGAGCTTCGTGCGTCTGTCCTAATGTGTAGTTGATAACACTCGCTCCTGAATCATCCGATAAATGGAAATCTGCCGTGGCCTTTGTGGTAGGATAAGAAACAGTCTTTGCGTTTGGTAACAATTTTCTTGGTTTCCTCGAAAGACAAGCATTGCTTAAAAGTCTTCCTATCCCTGATTTGCCAGCACCATTGTCTCCATAAACAATAGTTAAATTTTTTCCAAACTCAAGAACACAACCATCATCTATGGCATTAACATCTTTTAGATTTTCAATCTTATCGAGTGTGGTTTTTGGTTTAGGAGTATCGGTTCCGTTTAGATCAAGAGATGGAAAAACAATTGGCGATCTACCAGAAGCCGTTTCAATTACCTTAGAGTCTTCCAGTAAAAACTGATAACATTTCTTAATGTCTTCATCGTCAAGAACTTCTTTCGTCATGTGCAACTGCCACAAGTATTGTTCCCAGTAAGGCTTGCTTTCCAGTGATCGTAATCTGCCAACCAAGATAATGTCTTTATACGACTCACGCTCTGGCGATTCGCCATCGGGAGCAATGTTCGGTCCAAAGACAATTCCAAAACCCAACTCCTCAAGCCACTCGAGTGTTGCGTTTTCTAAATCTGATTCTGTGTATTTGTAGTTAGTCATAATATTTACGATTTATTATTTTTAGCTTGTATCCATCCGAACAAATATCTGAATATTTGTTCCGAAATACTGACCATTGCCTCCGTTGCCTCTATGATTGATTTTTGTGGTATGCTCTGTTGATCCGAAATCACGAAACTCATTTGACCATCCTTTTTTAATTCCTCCACTGTGCTGAATATATGCTTGTCACTGACATGGATAAATTTTGACGATTCGCGATATAAATTGATAACCCACTCTGTTTCTTTTTCTTTTGACAGTGATTCCGCTAAGTAGGTATCTGTCATAAATTGCTCAGTCTTATCTTTTAATTTGTTCGTCCGTTCGCCTCGCAGTTTACTCATTGAAAATTCGTGTGGATCAGGAGCAATAAAAGAGGCGTGTAAATTTAATAGATTATCTAGGTGAAGCCGGACAATGGGAGCCGAGCTTAAGAAATTATTTTGCCTTATTAAACTACAAAAACCAGAGGTTAATAAAATTGATCTTTTTACAATCCCAAGCACAAACAAATCCAGAGGATAAAGATTGCCATTAGCTGATTCCAGCATTTCTTTAGTCACTTTTATAAAAGGCTCTTTTGAAGTCTCTAATTTATAAAGTATTTTGTCTAAATTTGTTTGATTTTCCATAATTACTTAACTCTTATTTTCCCATTCATCAGTCTTGGGAGTAATGAATCTCTTAAAAGAGAAAGGTTTTTGATTTCGTTATAATTCTCGACTAATTTTTGGAAAATTGGATTTGCGACATTAGCAAAACGATCAAGTGTATCCTGAGATGGAATTGTAATCTCCAGTGATTTAGTTTCTATCGGACTTAGATTTTGTTGAGCAGTCCCACGGGAAATACCAATGAGTGTATTTTGAAAGTCTTTTTGTCTAAATAGAAAATAAGTAAAAGCCCGATTATTTTCATCAATCGGCACCAGATTTGCTACACGCTGATTTAATAAATAGTTTTCACCATAAACAAAGCAAACTCGTCCGACATTTCCAGTCAATGACAGAAGTATATCGCCATTATTCAACCTGCAATGAGTTGGCACTTTTGTTGGTATTTCACTAAGAGAGTCTGTACACTCTGGGACAAAGAAACCATCCTGAACATTTTTAATAGTAACTAATTTATAATCACCGCTCTCATCAAACATGCTACTATGAAATGGAAAGCCGGATTCGACTCGTATCAGGTCGGAAACTTTTCCGATTTTACAGCCATCTTTAATTTTTTTCTCGCCATCAACAACCCACTGCTTAAATAATAAGCTCCCAAGTTTTTCAAGATTAAAATTTATTTTACGATTAAGTTTGATTTTGTCTTCAATTGCTGACAAAATTTCTGCAATTTGTTTTTGTTCATGCAAAGGTGGTACTGGGACAAAAAGCTCATTTATGTCTCTCTGATATAAGTGAGGGATTACAGCTCCCTCTATTCTTGAATATACTAAATTCTTAAAATAGTCTGAATGAAAATAATGAAACAAGAAGTCTTGGTCAAGTATGCTATTTTTATTATTTCTAATTACAAACACACCTGAAGCAACAGTAGCGGGTTCCGGTAATTTATTTATATATGCAAGCTTGCCAATAGTTCCATCTTTTGTCATTAATATGTCCCCATCCTTTAGCATTATCTCTGGAGATTCATCATATCTTTCTTTGCTAATTCTGCCCACAGTTTTCCAATCAATCTCATCGTTATCAAATTGTAAGCCGTTGATTATAGCAAAACCATCATCAAGATATTCTGATTTTTTAAGTCCCTTCCATCCAATTCTACCTTTAATAAGTATATTTTCTTGAAGTTTACAAACGCTCCACTCATGTGGAATAAGTCCGATTTCTGTTGATTTAAATTTTGTAGAAATTTCCGTACTCATAATACTATTTTATTTCAAAGCCAATGCTTTTTAGATTTTTTTTGACTCGATCTTCAAGTTCTCTTGATTGCTTGAATTGATCCGAAAGCTCGGCTGTAACTTTTACCATTTTGTCTTCAAATGCTCCATCATCTTCTTCAATTAGATCAGAGCCGACATATCGACCGGGAGTGAGAACAAATCCATTTTTTTCAACCTCCTCAATTTTGGCTGCTTTGCAGAAACCCTTCACATCCTCGTATTTGCCATTAATTGTTCGCCAAGCGTGATAAACACCAGTAATTTTGTTTAAATCCTCTTCAGTTAATTCACGATTCTTGCGAGTGACCATCGTTCCCATTTTGCGAGCATCAATAAAAAGAATCTCGTCATGACGATTGCGAAATTTATGGTTATATCGATCACGAGAAACAAACCACAAACAAGCTGGAATCTGTGTTGTATAGAATAGCTGACTTGGGAGGGCGACAATGCAATCAACAAGACCGTTTTGGACTAAACTTTTTCTTATTTCTCCTTCTCCTGATGAGCTTGATGAAAGTGATCCGTTAGCCAAGACAAAACCAGCAATACCAGTTGGAGCAAGATGGTGGATCATATGTTGAATCCATGCATAGTTTGCATTATTCACAGACGGTACGCCATATTTCCAGCGGACATCGTCTTTTAATCGTTCGCCACCCCAATCACTGATATTGAAAGGCGGATTTGCCAAAATAAAATCCGCTTTTAAATCTTTGTGTAAATCGTTATGAAAAGTATCGGCATTATGTTGTCCAAGATTGCCTTCGATACCACGAATAGCAAGGTTCATTTTGCAAAGTCTCCATGTGGTAGGATTTGATTCCTGACCGTAAATCGCCAAGTCATGAGTCTGACCGCCGTGTGCTTCCACGAATTTCTCACTCTGCACGAACATACCACCCGAACCACAACAAGGATCTATCACGACACCATTCTTAATACAACAAA